>NZ_KK211309.1:0-129825 GCF_000621585.1 [Eubacterium] cellulosolvens LD2006
GTACGCGAGCTGGGTTCAGAACGTCGTGAGACAGTTCGGTCCCTATCCGGCGTGGGCGCAGGAGTTTTGAAAGGAGCTGTCCTTAGTACGAGAGGACCGGGATGGACGGACCGCTGGTGTATCGGTTAGACTGCCAAGTCTACGGCCGAGTAGCCAAGTCCGGAAGGGATAAACGCTGAAGGCATCTAAGCGTGAAGCCCCCCTTAAGATGAGAACTCCCATTCGAAAGAAGTAAGACCCCTTGAAGACGACAAGGTTGATAGGGCAGAGGTGGAAGCACCGTAAGGTGTGGAGCTGACTGTTACTAATCGGTCGAGGGTTTGACCTATAGCAAGAGGATCGGCTGAATCCGGACGGGTGCAGGCTGCAGGTACGAAGTATCTGCGAGACTGTAGACGGGCGGATTCGGGAGTTTGCTTTGCAAACTTCATGAAGAAAACGCGAAGCGTTTTCGAATGACCGATCCGTAAGAGAATTCGGTTATGTTTGCTTTGCAAACTTCACGAAAAAGCACGAAGTGCTTTGAGTGACCGATTCGAAAATCAAATCATGAAAAAAGTGCGAAGCACTTTTGAATGACTGATTCTGTAAAATAAATGCAGAAATTTGGAAAATTTGTGTTTTCAGTTTTGAAGGTATGTGTTATCATATCTTTGTAATATTCCTCGATAGCTCAGTCGGTAGAGCGCATGACTGTTAATCATGATGTCCCTGGTTCGAGTCCTGGTCGGGGAGCCTCGAGAGCACGATCGCAAGATCGTGCTCTTTTTGTCTCATAGGAAATTGCTTCGCATTCCCTATGAGACAAAACGCTCCGCGGGATGCGCAGCTCGCAGATGGGAAGATCGCTTCGCGATTCTGCTCGCGCGCCTTTCGTCCGCTGCGCTCCCCTCAGGAATGAGGGGCTGGGGGAGTCGAAGTCCGCTTGCGGACTTTGTTCCTGTGCTTTTTGTATAGGGATTACTCTGCAATCCCTATCTTTCGGAGACAATCTTTTTCCCATTAAAAACCCTGCTTGCGGGCAATCTGATACTCATCCCCGTTTCTGTAATACGGGCAGGAAGCGTGGTTGTCCTGCAGAAGTCTTGCGTAATCATCCTCATCCATATTTATGTCACAGACATACTGCTCATATTCCTCATCATAGACAAGGTAAGCGCAGGTATCGCAGCTGCCTTGCATCTTCTTCATAATTGACCTCCTAAAACTGTCTTACGCGTAGTCATTGATCTAAAACCGTTTCATTCGCGATGTAAGCATAGCACGCAGTCACAAAAATGGAAAGCTCCATACATCAAAGAAGAAAGAATGCAGGAAGGTTTTGCTGTTTCTGCGGGATTGATTCGTGCGTTTCCGTAGATTTCGCGGTATAATGTCCCCATGTGGAAGAATAGCGATTATATGAAAAAATGTATGACCTGTCCCAGGAAATGCGAAGTGGACAGGGAGAGCGGAAAAACCGGAGTCTGTGGAGTTCCCGCAGACATCTATGTTGCCCGTGCAGCCCTTCATTACTGGGAGGAACCTTGTATTTCCGGTTCGGAAGAAGCCGGAAACCGGAAAGGATCCGGCACGGTATTCTTTTCGGGTTGCGTTCTGAAATGTGTGTACTGTCAGAACTATGAAGTGGCTCATGCAGCTGTCGGAAGGAAAATTACAGTCGGAAGGCTGGCAGAGATTTTTTTCGAATTGCAGGAGAAGGGAGCGCACAATATCAATCTTGTGACGCCCACGCAGTATATCCCGCAAATCGCCGCGGCCATAGAAATCGCCAGGTCCAAAGGGTTTTCAATCCCCTTCGTGTGCAACTGCGGAGGATATGAGGATCCCGAGATGCTGAAACTTCTGGGTGGACTTGTGGACATCTACCTGACGGATTTCAAGTACATGGATGCGGAAGCTGCCGGGAAGTATTCCCGGGCAACCGACTATCCGGATCGGGCGAAGGAAGCGCTTTCGGAGATGGTGCGCCAGCAGCCGGAGGCTGTTTTTTCCACGGACGGCCTGATGAAGAAGGGCGTGATTGTGAGGCATCTGGTGCTTCCGGGGATGGTACGGAACGCGAAGGAGGTTATCCGCTATGTCTACGGTACTTACGGGGACCGGGTATGGCTCAGCCTTATGAATCAGTACACTCCCTTCGAACGGGTCAAAGAGATGTATCCTGAGATCGGACGAAAGGTGACGCGCAGAGAATACAACGAAGTTCTTGATTATGCCATTTCCCTTGGTGTGGAAAACGCTTTTATCCAGGAAGGAGCCACAGCGAAAGAAAGTTTCATACCTGTCTTTGACGGAGAAGGCGTAACGAAAGAATAAAGGAACAAAGCAACATGTAATATAAAGAACAAAGAGAAACTCACGAGGGCGTTTTTTATGTTATAGGAAATTCCTCCGGAATTTCTATAACACAAAACGCTCCGCGGGATGCGCAGCTCGCAGATAAGAAGATCGCTTACGCGATTCTGCTCGCGCGCCAAAGTCCTGCTGCGCTCCCCTCAGGAGTGAGGGGCTGGGGGAGTCGAAGTCCGCTTGCGGACTTTGTTCTTTCCGGTGGGGTTTCGCAGAAGAATGAGGTTACGGAGGTAGCAAAAATGAAGGGAACGATTGGTTTTATCGGCTGTGGAAATATGGCAAAGGCGATGCTTGGCGGGATTATCGCCGAGAAACTCACAGACAAGGATGCGCTGATGGCGAGCGCGAAGTCGGAGCAGACGATTCGCCAGGCTGCGGAGCAGTTCGGGATCCGGACGACAGTGGACAACCGTGAAGTGGCATCCTTTGCGGATATTCTGATTCTTGCGGTGAAGCCAGTCTATATGGAGGAAGTCATCCGTGAGATCCGGGATGTGGTGAATGAAACAAAAGTTGTTGTGACACTGGCACCTGGAAAAACACTTGCGTGGTTGAAGGAGACTTTCGGTAAAGATGTGAAACTGGTTCGCACTATGCCGAATACGCCGGCTGCTGTAGGAGCGGGAATGACAGCGCTCTGCCCTTCTGAGAATGTCGGGGAGGCGGATCTGAAGACTGTGACAGAGATCTTCTCCAGTTTCGGAGAGGCGGAGATTGTGACAGAAAATATGATCGATGTGGTGACCGGTGTAAGCGGCAGTTCACCGGCCTATGTATTCATGTTTATTGAAGCCCTGGCGGACGCTGCCGTTCATGATGGCATGCCGAGAAAACAGGCGTACAAGTTTGCGGCGCAGACCGTTCTCGGAAGCGCAAAGATGGTGCTGGAGACAGGAAAACATCCGGGAGAGCTGAAGGATATGGTCTGCTCACCGGGAGGAACGACCATCGAGGCTGTGCGTGTTCTGGAGAAAGAGGGCATGCGAAGCGCGGTGATGGAGGCCGTGAAGGCCTGTATCGAGAAGGCCAGAGGAATCTGACTCGAAACACAAAGAATCGGTCGGATCCATTAGGCACAGGCGATAGATGCGAAGCGTTTCGGAGGCTGCGCCTGAACGGAGACGAAAGTTTGCTTTGAAAACTTCATGAAGAAAGTGCGGAGCACTTTCGAATGACCGATTCTGTAAAGCGAATCGAAATGACAGGAATAACAGTACGAACGAAAGGAGAGAGTGAAATGGCAAAAGTATACAGTTTTTTCGCGGACGGATTTGAAGAGGTGGAGGCGCTGACACCGGTGGATCTCTTAAGAAGAACCGGAAACGATGTGGTTACGGTATCCATCATGGGAAGAAAACAGATCCACGGATCACACGGGATTCTCGTTGAGGCAGATACCTGTTTCGAAGATCTCGGCTTCGAGGACGGTGATCTCTTCATTCTGCCGGGCGGCGGTGAAGGCACACAGAATCTTGCGAAATATGCGCCGCTGACGGAACTTCTGAAGAAGGTATACGGCGAGGGAAAAAGGGTCGCTGCGATCTGCGCTGCGCCGTCCATCTTTGGAACACTCGGATTTGTGAACGGAAAAAAGGCTACAGTATATCCCGGTATGGAGGGAACGCTTACAGGAGCGGATGCACTGGATCAGCCGGTGGTGACCGACGGAAAAGTGACGACCGGACGCGGAGCAGGAGCAGCGTTTGATTTTTCCCTGGAGCTGGTTAAATTGATGAACGGAGAACAGGCAGCCAAAAAGCTGAAGGAGCAAACAGTCTTCCAGCATCACTCCGTTGTCTGATTGAAAAAGGGAACCGCATGGTGCGGCTCCCTTTTTTGTGTTATAGGAAATTCCTCCGGAATTCCCATGGCATAAAAATAGAAACAGCCGGGACTTCAGCAATGCCCCGGCCGTTTCGTATTAAAGGAAGGAGTACCGATAATTATCATTGATCGGTATATGAAAAAGAAACAAAATGTTTGTTGTTGTCTTGTGTAATATGTCTATGCATGTAGTATATCGAGGAATTATGTGCAAGGTTTTGTGGATTTGAAAACAAATTGTGAACGTTCTGTAAAAGTAAAAGTCACAATTGAAGAATGTAAACAAAATGGGGGTGAGGTGGAGTGACTGTGCGAAAAGAAGTGACCGGAAAGATCAGAATAGAAAACTCAGATATTAAGACATGTAAAAACCGTGCGCCTCACTCTGTGCGAATTGGAGCAACCGCTTCTTCTGCAGTTAACTCAGTCCAGGCTTCCTTACGGCACACGAAAGTCTCCCCTTAGTGCTGCTGCATTCCTGCCCTGACACGGTTCAAGGATTTCCGTTGCGTAAGACCCATACGTCAACATCACTTACAGAAGGCTGCATTGTCCCGCAAAGCCCTCGGATCGGCATGTCCCCTGCTATAGCGGATTTCAGGTATAGGGCGCCGCTAATGCCCCGGATGCACGGTAATATGAAGTATAGCGTTTCTGTCTAAAAAAGTCAACTCATCTTGTACCTGATCCTGCTATGCCTTATAATTAAATAGTATTGTCGTGGTTTTTGTCTTTTTACAGAAAAAACACAAAACACGAAAAAACATAAAATAACGCAGAACAGAAAGGATGGCGGATTTATGGTAAGAATCGGTTTACTGACCAGCGGCGGAGATTGTCAGGCACTGAATGCGACAATGCGCGGTGTTGTCAAGGGACTCGCGAACAATGTCAACCAGCTTGAAGTATACGGCTTCATGAACGGTTACAAGGGTCTCATTTACGGAGATTACAGAATGCTGACTTCACAGGATTTTTCCGGTATTTTGACCCGTGGAGGTACGATTCTCGGAACATCCCGTCAGCCGTTTAAACTCATGCGCACTCCGGATGAGAACGGTCTCGACAAGGTTGACGCGATGAAGCAGAACTATTATAAACTGCGTCTGGACTGTCTGGTTATTCTCGGCGGAAACGGCACACAGAAGACGGCCAATTTGCTCCGGGAAGAAGGGCTGAATGTCATTCATCTGCCGAAGACCATTGACAATGACATCAGCGGAACAGATATGACGTTCGGATTCTACAGTGCTGTAAATATCGCTGCGGAAGCCATCGACTGTATTCATACGACGGCGTCTTCGCACAACCGCGTGTTTATTGTTGAAGTTATGGGACATAAAGTCGGCTGGCTGACACTCTACGCAGGAATTGCCTCCGGTGCGGACGTTATTCTGATTCCGGAGATTCCCTATGATATCGACAAGATCATCTCCGCGATCAACAAGAGAAAAGAGCGCGGAAGCGGATTCACAATTCTGGCAGTGGCCGAGGGAGCGATTCCGAAGAAGATCGCTTCCCTTCCGAAAAAAGAGATGAAAAAAGAGATGGCAAAGATTCTTGAGAAGTATCCTTCCATTTCTTATAAAATTGCAGAGGATATCCAGAAGGAGACCGGTCTTGAGATCCGTGTAACTGTTCCGGGACATACCCAGCGAGGCGGAAGCCCGTGTCCGTATGACCGTATCCTCTCCACACGCCTCGGATCAGAGGCTGCCAAGCTGATTCTTGAGAAGGATTTCGGCTACATGGTTGCTCTTGTGAACGGCAAGATCAAGAAGGTGCCGCTCGAGGATGTGGCCGGTAAACTGAAGGGCGTCGATCCGGAATGTCAGGAAATCGCGGATGCCAAGAGAATGGGTATCTCGTTCGGCGACTGATGAGAGAGTAATTGAAGGAGCGGATTTTTTCCGGTTACCCGTGCACTCCCGACGGATGCACGGGTACGGGATCAGATCCCGTCACAGGTAAGGAGCATTGTAAATGAGCTATCAGGCTCTGTATCGAAAATTCCGGCCCACGACGTTTGACGAAGTTAAGGGTCAGGATCATATAGTAAAAACGCTGAAGAATCAGCTGCGCGCAAACCGGATCGGTCACGCCTACCTGTTCTGCGGTACCCGCGGAACAGGTAAGACGACCATCGCAAAGGTTTTTGCCAGAGCTGTGAACTGCGAACATCCTCTCGAGGACGGAAGCCCCTGCAATGAATGTGAGACTTGCAGGGGCATTCTAAAGGGCACTTCCAACAATGTGATCGAAATCGATGCGGCGTCCAACAACGGTGTGGACAATATCCGCGAGATCCGGGAGGAAGTCGGATACCGTCCGACCCAGGGAAAGTATAAGGTCTACATCATCGATGAGGTTCATATGCTTTCCACGGGAGCCTTCAACGCGCTCTTGAAGACGCTGGAGGAACCGCCGGAGTATGTGATTTTTATTCTAGCCACAACGGAAATCAACAAAATCCCGGTGACGATCCTGTCCAGATGTCAGAGATACAATTTCCACAGGATCACGATTGACACGATCGCCGGAAGGCTCAGTGAGCTTCTGACAAGGGAGAAGGTGGAGGCGGAGGAGCGGGCGGTTCGCTACGTGGCAAAGACCGCGGATGGCTCCATGCGAGACGCCCTCAGCCTTTTGGATCAGTGTATCGCCTTTTATCTGGGCGAGAAACTGACCTATGAGAAGGTGCTGGAAGTACTCGGAACCGTGGACACGGACGTGTTCAGCCGTCTTCTTCGCTGCGTCATCGCAGGCGACGCGTCCTCCTCTGTCCGTATCCTCGGGGATATGGTGCGGGAGGGAAAAGAGATGGGGCAGTTCGTCACGGACTTCATCTGGTACCTTCGCAACCTTATGCTCGTGCAAAACTCGGAAGATCTCGAGGATGTGCTGGATGTATCGACGGAGAACCTCGAACAGCTCCGGGAAGAGAGCAAAATGATAGACAGCGAAGTTCTTATGCGGTATATTCGAATTCTCTCCGATCTCTCCGGACAGCTGCGGTTTGCGACGCAGAAGCAGATTCTGGTGGAGAGCGCGCTGATCCGGCTCTGCCGGCCGCAGATGGACACCGATCTTTCCGGTGTGCTCGACAGAATCCGGCAGCTGGAGGAGAAACTCGAGAAGGGAACCTTTGTGCAGCAGGCCTCTCCCCAGAACCCGGGTGTTTCCGTATCCGCGGGAGCGGGCGTGCCGGCGCAGACGACCGATGCGCCGGTTAAGGTGCAGAAAGCCGCGCCGGAGGATCTGGTGAAGATCCGTTCCATGTGGCGGAAGATTGTCGGCATGTGCGGACAGCCGCTTCGGGGCTGCCTGGATTCCGCGGTTCCCAAGTATGACGGAGCTGACGGAGGACAGAAGCTCTATATTGAAGTCGGCAACGCGATCGCGGCGGAACAGGTGAAGCTGGAGCAGCACATGGAAGAACTTCGGAATGTGATCATTCGCCTCACCGGTAAGGAAGCGATGATCGAAGTGGTGACGGCGTCATCCGGAGGACCCGGGACTCTGGCGGAGATCCCGCTGGAGGAACTGCTGGTTAGCGAGATCCAGGGAATTCCGATTGAGGATTTCGACGGCGCAGAGGAAGAATTTTAAGGAAGACAGAAGCTTTTGTTTTCCTGCAGAAGAACACAGTTTTACGTACAGGAGGATTTTTGAAATGGCAAGAAGAGGTGGCTTTCAGGGAATGCCCGGAAATATGAACAATCTGATGAAACAGGCACAGCGTATGCAGCGTCAGATGGAGGAGCAGCAGAAGGAGCTCGAGGAGAAGGAGTTCACTGCTTCCGCCGGCGGCGGTGTCATCGAGGTGACAGTCAGCGGTAAACGCGAGGTTACGAAAGTAAAAATCGATCCGGAAGCTGTCGACCCGGATGATGTAGAGATGCTGCAGGATCTGATCGTGGCAGCTACCAATGAGGCGCTCAAACAGGTTGAGGAGGCACAGGCTGCAAACATGAACAAAATGACAGGCGGACTCGGAAGCCTCGGAGGTTTCGGTCTCTGATGGAATACTACAGTGACCACATCGGACGGCTGATCGAACAGATGGGCAGGCTTCCGGGAATCGGTCCGAAGACCGCCCAGCGGTTGGCGTTTCACATTATCGGAATGTCCGAGGAACATGTGAGAGAACTTGCCTCCTCGATTACCGAGGCGAAGGCGAATGTACGCTACTGTAAGATCTGCGGTACGCTGACCGATCAGGAGGTCTGTCCGATCTGCGCGAATCCGGCCAGAAATCACAAAGAGATCATGGTCGTGGAAAATTCCCGCGACCTCGCCGCCTACGAAAAGACACAGAAGTACGACGGCGTGTATCACGTACTCAACGGCGCGATCTCTCCGATGCTCGGAATCGGACCGGATGATATCCGTCTGAAGGAACTGATGCAGAGGCTCCAGGAGGATGTGGATGAGGTAATCATCGCGACAAACTCCAGCCTGGAGGGTGAGACGACGGCGATGTATATCAGCAAACTGATTCGTCCGACAGGCATAAAAGTGACAAGGATTGCCAGCGGCGTACCGGTCGGAGGCGATCTGGAATATATCGACGAAGTGACGCTGCTGCGTGCCCTCGAGGGACGGACAGAGCTTCGCTGAACGCGGGCTGCGCCTGCGTTTTTTATCTCATAGGAAATTGGCCGGTTGTTTCGCGGACGGTGTACGTGTAGCGGATCGGGCCGTTCCTGACGGTGGAAGATACGCGGATGAGAATGTGTGAGAAAGGGGATAGTATGAGATTTTTTCTTGATACAGCAAATGTCGAAGAAATTCGCGAAGCTGCGGAAATGGGTGTCATAAGCGGAGTAACAACCAACCCCTCACTGATCGCGAAAGAGGGGAGAGATTATGCGGCCGTTCTGAAAGAGATCGCGGAACTTGTCGACGGACCGGTCTCGGGAGAAGTGCGGGCGACGACGGAGGATGCGGAGGGGATGATCCGCGAGGGAAGAGAACTTGCGTCGCTCCATCCGAACATCGTGGTCAAGATTCCGATGACACAGGAAGGTCTCAAGGCGATCCACGTTTTGGAAGCCGAGGGGATCCGGACGAACTGTACGCTGATCTTTTCGCCGAATCAGGCGCTGCTGGCCGCGAGAGCCGGCGCGTCTTATGTGTCTCCGTTCCTCGGCAGACTGGACGATATCAGCACGCCGGGGATTGAGATCATACAGGATATCAGCGAGATTTTCGGCGTGGCCGCGGACATCGATACAGAGATCATCGCGGCGTCGGTCAGGAACCCGATTCACGTCACACAATGCGCGCTCGCCGGGGCCGATATTGCGACAATTCCGTATAAAATATTGAAATCGATGTTACATCATCCGCTTACGGATGAGGGAATTGTCAAATTCCGCGAGGATTACCGTAAAGTTTTTGGTGATTAGTAAGATTGAATTTACACGTTTCGATGTGTATAATCGGCATTGGACTGACTTTTCAGTTCGGTTTTGCGCGCGGAGTACGTCTGGCTTTACGCGTAAAAATGTGATCATTAACCACTTGTGATCATCTCAGCCGGATCTGTATCTACAGACACTATACAGGGCGGCTGTTTTGAAATATGTTATCCAAGATAAGGAGAAATCATGGAGAATCTGGAGTTACAGAAAATTGCGAACACCGTTCGCAAGGACATTGTGACAGCAGTGCATGCTGCGAAATCCGGCCATCCGGGCGGATCACTGTCCTCAGCAGACATTATGATCTATCTCTACTATGAAGAGATGAAGAACATCGATCCGAGGGATCCGAAGAGAAGCGACCGCGACCGCTTCGTCCTCTCGAAGGGACATTGCGCGCCGGCACTCTATTCCGTACTCGCCGAGAAGGGATTTTTCCCGGTGGAGGATCTGAAGACACTTCGTCATGTGGGATCCATGCTGCAGGGACATCCGAATATGCTGGATGTTCCGGGCGTAGATATGTCCACAGGATCTCTTGGTCAGGGAATTTCCGCAGCTGTCGGAATGGCTATGTCTGCAAAGATTTACGGAGACAGCTACCGCACATTTACACTGCTCGGTGACGGCGAGACAGAGGAAGGTCAGGTATGGGAGGCTGCAATGTTTGCGGGCAACCACGGACTGGACAACCTTGTTGCGATCGTTGACAACAACAACCTGCAGATCGACGGACCGATTACAGAAGTAAACTCTCCATATCCACTTGATAAAAAATTTGCCGCATTCAACTGGCACGTAATTCATGTGGCAGACGGCAACGACTTTGCACAGCTCCGTGCGGCCTTCGATGAGGCGGCGACTGTCAAAGGAATGCCCACAGTCATCATCTGCAAGACCGTAAAGGGAAAAGGTGTTTCCTTCATGGAGAATCAGGTAGGCTGGCACGGCAAGGCTCCGAGCGACGAAGAGTACAAGAAGGCCATGGAAGAACTTGAGAAAGCGGGTGAAGAATTATGTCAGAAGTAAAGAAGATCGCAACCCGTGAGAGTTACGGAAATGCGCTGGTTGAACTTGGAAAAAAACATGACAACGTTGTAGTACTTGACGCAGATCTTGCGGAGTCCACAAAGACCGCAACGTTTGCGAAGGTATTTCCGGAGCGCCACATCGACTGCGGAATCGCTGAGGGAAACATGATGAGTCTGGCTGCCGGTTTTGCCGCAGCCGGCAAGGTGGCGTTTGCGTCATCCTTCGCGATGTTTGCTGCCGGACGTGCTTTTGAGCAGATCCGCAACTCCATCGGCTATCCGCACCTGAATGTCAAGATCGGAGCTTCTCACGCGGGAATCTCTGTCGGTGAGGACGGAGCGACACATCAGTGCTGCGAGGATCTGGCGCTCATGCGTGTCATTCCGGGTATGACGGTCATCTGCCCGGCCGATGATATCGAGACAAAGGCTGCCGTTGAGGCTGCCTATGAGATTGACGGACCTGTGTACATCCGTACAGGAAGACTGGCGGTTCCGGTGATCAACGACAGACCGGATTACAAATTTGAGGTCGGCAAGGGAATCCTTCTTCGAGAGGGATCCGATGTCACGCTTGTGGCTACCGGACTGATGGTGGCTGCCGCGCTTGAGGCTGCGGACAAGCTTGCAGAGGATGGCATCAGCGCAGAGGTGATCAACATTCACACGATCAAGCCGCTGGATGAAGATCTGATCGTAAGCTCTGCACAGAAGACCGGAAAAGTCGTGACGATCGAGGAGCATTCCGTGATCGGCGGACTCGGAAGCGCTGTCTGTGACGCGCTCAGCGAAAAGGCGCCGACAAAGACTCTGAAGATCGGTGTGAATGATGTATTCGGTTTCTCCGGTCCGGCAAACGAGCTTCTTCATGAGTTCGGACTTGACGGAGACGGCGTTTACGCGAAAGTGAAGAACTGGTTATAAAAGACGTTTGAGGAGCTGTCGCACGAGAAGCCTGCGTAAATAGATCGGACTATTTATGAAAGGTTTTCCTGCGGCGGCTTCTTTCGTGTGTTACAGGAAATTCCCCGGGAATTTCTATAATACGAAAGAGCATGCGGGATGCGCTTGCGCGAAGTGTGATGCTTCGCATCTGCACAGGAATAGAAAAAGAGGGGATGGTGAGGGAAAAGGACATGTCGAAGGATGAAAAAAATACGGAAGCCGGAACATCTCCCGTGAGCCGCACCGCGGAGGAAGCGGCCGAGAACAGCCGGATGGAGCTGGAATTCGAAGAGACGTTTTCCGGTTATCAGGGTTTCTCGGATCATATGTTTGAGGATGAGGTCTCCGCGGCGGCGGAAGCTGCTCTCAGCGCGGTAAAACGCGACGACGACAGGGCGGATACCCTTCCGGAAGAAGAGAAAAATCGGATGTCAGCCCCGACCCCGTCATCCGAACCTGACGCCGGCGGAGCAGAGAACGAAGAAGAGGGCGGGCCGGACAATGCGGAATTATCTTCTTCGGCAGCGGCACAGGTTTCCCGGCTGTTTGCGGACGCAGAAAAAGAAGCCGCCGAGGCGGAGCGAAAAGAGATGCGGCGAAAGAACGGATGGTTTTCCGGACTGCTCGGCTCCTTAAAAAAACGGGAAGACCGGAGCATGGACGGGGAGGCGCCGGGATGGGATGAAGATCTGCCGGATGGATCCGGGGAAGAGGCAGAGGAAGAGAGGGCGACGAGGGGGAGTGTGTCCTGGGATGACGAGGACTGGGATGACGAAGGCTGGGAAGATGAGAACCGCGAACCGCTGCTTCACTTTTCGAATATATCCCTTCCCCGGTTGAGCGGAAAGCAGAAGAAACGTCTGATCACCGGACTGTTCGCCGTCGTCCTTCTGGCCGGGGTTCTTGTCGCTGTCTACGCGATCGTGCACAGAGAATATGAACACTATCATGTGCTTTACACCAGGAGACAGGAAGATACGCTGTCGGCGAGCTATTGCAGAGTCGGGGAGAATATTCTCCGGTACGGCATGGACGGAGCGACTCTGACGAGGGTGACCGGAGACGTAATCTGGGATGCCGATTACACGATGAAAACTCCGGAGGTGGATGTTTTCGGGCAGAAAATCCTGATCTATGACAAGAACGGCACATCGATTGTTGTCTGCGGGGAGAAGGGAAAAGAGGACGCCTTCGACACGAGCTATCCGGTCATCCGCGCGAAGCTCACCGCGAAAGGATCTGTGGCTGCGCTGATGGAGAATTCGGAGAATACATACATCGAGTATTACAAGACGGACGGCACGATCATCGCAACGATCAAGTCGTCGATGGAAAATCCGGGATATCCCATGGATTTCGCAATTTCGCCGAACGGTCAGATGATTGCGGTGTCCTATCTTGCCTACGGAAGCAGCGGGCAGCAGAGCGTCGTTGATTTTTATAATTTCGGCAGCGCGGGTCAGGACAAGCGAGACAATAATGTCTCGTCCTTTGAGTATCCGGGGACGATTATACCGCAGCTTGACTATATCAGTGACACGACCTGCGTGGCTTACGGCGACAACTGCTGGATGCTCTATACGGGAACCAGTTCCATGAAAGAGCTGGCCACAGAGAAGATTGAGGCCGAGGTTCGATCCGTGATCAGCGACGACCGCCATTTCGGCATCATCACCGGGAACAACGCGGGGCCGGGCTATCACATTTCGCTCTACGACACGACGGGAAGAAAAAAACTCGAGAGGGAATTCGACTTTGACTTCCGGGAGGCCGAAATTGTCGGGGATGAAATCAGCTTTTACAACGGAGCATCGTTCTATATGATGACAACCTCCGGAATCGATAAATACGATGGTGCATATCAGGGAAGCGTGCAGAATATTTTTTCAATGGGAGATATGAAGTACATCGTCGTCGCGGAAAATACGGTGGAAGAGCTTGAGCTGAAGTGATGTTGCGTTTTAGAATTGTTTATGATATACTCTCTTAATGGCTGTAAACGCCCTGAAACTGAGAATAATCAGATATATTAAAAGAAGTTTTTACATATCAAGGAGGAATTGACACAGATGAGCGTCAAAGTTGAAAATCTTGAGAATAGCATGGCTAAGCTCACCATCGAAGTATCTGCAGAGGAGTTTGAGAAAGAACTTCAGAATGCATACCAGAAACAGAAGAAAAATATCAGCATCCCGGGCTTCCGTAAAGGAAAAGTTCCGAGAGCAATGGTTGAGAAGATGTACGGCCCGGCTGTTTTCTATGATGACGCTGCAAATGCTCTGATTCCGAAGGCATACATGGATGCGGAGAAGGAGAGCGGTCTTGATATCGTTTCCCGTCCGGAGATCGATGTTGTTCAGATCGAGAAGGGCAAAGCATTCATCTTTACTGCAGAGGTTGCCACAAAGCCGGAAGTTACACTTGGTGATTACAAGGGCGTAGAGGTGCCGAAGACAGATACAATTGTAACAGATGAGGATGTTCAGAAACGTCTTGAGCAGGAGCAGAGAAAGAACAGCCGTGAGATCACTCGTGAGGCTGATGACGCTGCACAGGATGGCGATACACTGACACTTGACTTCGAGGGCAAGATCGACGGTGTGGCATTCGACGGAGGCACTGCTTCCAATCAGACTCTGAAGCTTGGCTCCAACAGCTTTATTCCGGGCTTCGAGGCTCAGCTCGTAGGCGTTAAGACAGGCGAGACAAAAGATATCACAGTAACTTTCCCGGAGGACTACCACGCAGAGGAGCTCAAGGGCAAAGAGGCTGTATTCACATGTACCGTACACAAGATCACAGCTACAGAGCTTCCGGAGCTTGACGATGAGTTCGCAGGCGATGTATCCGAGTTCGATACACTGGATGAGTTCAAGGCAGACCTGAAGAAACAGCTCCAGGAGGAGAAGGATCGCGCTGCAAAGCAGGCAAAGAAAGACAACGGTCTGACAAAGGCTGCAGCAAACGCAACCATCGAGATCCCGCAGGCTATGATGGATACACGCTGTGACGATATGGTGGAGAACTTCGCAAGAAGACTTCAGTCTCAGGGAATGTCCCTGGAGCAGTACATGCAGTACACAGGATCTGATATGAACGCAATGCGCGCGCAGGTTAAACCGCAGGCAGAGATTCAGATCAGAAACGAGCTTGTACTTGAGAAGATCGCAGAAGTTGAGAATATCACTGTAACTGACGACGATGTGAAGGGCGAGATGGAGAAAATGGCAAAAGCTTACAACATGAAGCTTGAGGACATTGAGAAGATGATCGGCGATGAGCAGAAAGAGATCATCAAGAAAGATCTTGCACTTCAGAAAGCAGCAGACCTGATCGCCGACAACGCAGTTGAGGTTGAGGCTAAGGCTGAGGAGAAGAAAGAAGAGGAATAATCCATGCCGTTAATTCCATATGTCATCGAGCAGACAGGACGCGGAGAAAGATCATATGATATTTATTCCCGTCTGCTGAAGGACCGTATCATTTTTCTTGGAGAAGAAGTGAATGATGTATCTGCAAACCTCGTAGTGGCACAGCTCCTGTTCCTCGAGTCCGAGGATCCGGGTAAGGATATCCATCTGTATATCAACAGCCCGGGCGGTTCTGTAACTGCAGGTATGGCAATTTACGATACCATGCAGTATATCAAGTGTGATGTGTCCACAATCTGTCTCGGACTGGCAGCAAGTATGGGAGCTTTCCTGCTTGCCGGCGGAACCAAGGGTAAGAGACTGGCACTTCCGAATGCTGAGATCATGATTCATCAGCCTTCCGGCGGAGCACAGGGCAAGGCGTCCGATATCGAGATCGTTGCCGAGCAGATTCTCAAAATCAAGAAGCGCATGAACACGATTCTTGCCGAGAACACGGGTCAGACCTATGAAAAAGTGAAGGCTGATACAGAACTTGACAATTACCTGACTGCCGAGGAAGCAAAAGCATACGGAATCATTGATAGTGTAATCACAAACCGGTAATGAAATCTGAGAGGGTATTCAGAGAAGTGACCTGAAAAGGCGCTTTTCTGGAATGCCCTTTTTATGCATATTATTAAAGACAGCATCCGATAAGAGAAAGTGAGGAATCCGATTGGCTGGTAAAGGAAACAAAGAAATAGCCAGATGTTCATTCTGCGGAAAAACAGAGGATCAGGTCCGCAAGATGATCGCCGGCCCCGGTGGGGCGTATATCTGCGATGATTGTATTGCCATCTGCTCCGAGATCATCGACGAGGAACTGCAGACCGCGCAGAGTGCGACTGGTACAGAGATCAATCTGCTCAAACCTGCGGAGATCAAGGAGTTTCTCGACGAGTATGTCATTGGACAGAATGCTGCGAAGAGAGTACTCTCCGTTGCGGTTTATAACCATTACAAAAGAATACTGTCGGCCGCATCCTCGGATGTTGAACTTCAGAAGAGCAATATCCTGATGCTCGGACCGACCGGTTCCGGAAAAACACTGCTTGCGCAGACGCTTGCAAAACTGCTCAACGTACCGTTCGCCATCGCCGACGCGACAACGCTCACGGAGGCCGGTTATGTCGGAGAGGATGTTGAGAATATTCTCCTGAAGCTGATTCAGGCCGCCGACTACGATGTGGAGCGCGCGGAGCACGGAATTATCTACATCGATGAGATCGACAAGATCACCAGAAAGTCGGAGAATCCGTCGATTACCCGTGATGTATCCGGAGAAGGCGTGCAGCAGGCACTTCTGAAGATTGTTGAGGGAACAGTCTCCAACGTTCCTCCGCAGGGCGGAAGAAAGCATCCGCACCAGGAATTTATTCAGGTGGATACCTCCAATATCCTCTTCATCTGCGGAGGAGCTTTCGAGGGACTGGAGAGGATCATCGAGGCGAGAAAAGATACCAAGAGCCTCGGCTTTGAGGCTGATCTCGGCATTCACAGAAATACAGATATCGGAGAGGTTCTTAAGGATGTAATGCCGGAGGATCTGGTGAAGTTCGGACTCATCCCGGAGTTTGTCGGACGTGTGCCGGTTGTTGTGACGCTCGAGGGACTGGATGAAGACGCCCTTGTCAGCATTCTCAAGGAGCCGAAGAACTCTCTTGTGAAGCAGTATCAGAAGCTCTTTGAGCTTGACGGTGTTGATCTGCAATTTGAGGACGAGGCTCTCCGCGCGATGGCAGCGGAGGCTGTGCGCCGCAAAACAGGAGCCAGAGGACTTCGCGCGATTATGGAGAACACCATGATGGATGTTATGTACGAGACGCCGTCGGATGACACCATCGTAGAATGTGAGATCACGAAAGACGCGGTAGAGGGAAAGGGAAAACCTACGATTATTCACGGGGAACCGAAGCCTGTGCCGAGACGAAATATGAAAACGAAAAAGGGCAGAAAGAGAAACACGGAGACTGCCTGACAGAAATGGATACCTTCGCGCCCCGCGGTTACCGCCAGTGCCGCGAAGGTATCTTTGTATTTGGAAAAGGTGATTTTTCCGAAAACATCTATGATACAAAAACACTGCAGACTGATTCGATAAAAATGAGGATGATAAGATGAGAGAGAGTATGGAGCCGGTTGTACGAGTATTGCCGACAATTCCGCTCCGCGGAGTTGCCGTGCTTCCGGATATGGTTCGTCATTTCGATATAAGCAGAGAAAAATCCATGCGTGCCGTGGAAACGGCGATGCTTCACGATGAGATTGTCTTTCTTGTGACACAGCGCGATGTCAAGGTTCTTGAACCGACGATGGATGATCTCTACAAGATCGGAACGATCGCCAGAATCAAACAGGTTGTCCGCCTCAGGCAGGGGCGCATCCGTGTTCTGGCAGAGGGACTGGAGAGAGCGGAACTGCTGGACTTTGACAATTCCGGAGAATACATCCGTTCGGAAGTGGGAACGTTTGCCATGCCGCAGGATGTCCCGGACGACATTCATCAGGAGGCGATGCTCCGTGAGCTGAAGGAGATTTTTTCGGCCTATGCCATGACCGGCTCCAAGGTCAGCAACGAACTCGTCGTTCAGATCCTGGAGATCAACAATCTCGAAAAACTTGTGGATCAGATCTGTATCAACCTTCCACTGGATTATACGCGTCAGCAGAGACTGCTCACGGCGGTGGATCTCAGCGACCGCTTTGATGTGCTCTGCGGCATGCTCGCGAACGAGGCGGAAATTCAGAAGATCCGCGCGGAACTGCAGGCAAAAGTCAAAGAGCGGATTGATAAAAATCAGAAGGACTACATCCTGAGAGAACAGCTCCGTGAGATTCGTGAGGAACTCGGGGAGGACAGCATCGAATCCGAGATCCAGAAATTCCGGGATCAGACGGAGGCTCTGAAGGCGCCGAAGGAAGTCAAGGATACACTTTATGAGGAGATCCGGCGCTTCCGCAACATTATCAGCAATCCGTCGGAGAGCGGCGTGATCCGCGGTTACATCGAGACCCTGCTCGGCCTTCCGTGGAATAAGATGTCCAAGGACAACAAGGATCTCAAGAAAGCCAGGGCAACGCTTGAGGAGGATCACTACGGTCTGGAAAAGGTGAAGGAGAGAATCCTCGAGTATCTCGCTGTCAGACTTGCGACAAAGAAGGGAGAGGCTCCGATCGTCTGTCTGGTGGGACCGCCCGGAACCGGAAAGACATCGATTTCCAAATCGATCGCGAAGGCGCTCAACAAGACCTTCGTCCGGATCAGTCTCGGCGGCGTGCGTGACGAGGCGGAGATCCGCGGACACAGAAGAACCTATATCGGCGCGATGCCGGGAAGGATTGCCCAGGGACTGCATCAGGCGGGGGTCAGAAATCCGCTGATGCTTCTGGATGAGATTGACAAGACCAGCAGTGATTACAAGGGTGACATTTCGTCCGCCCTGCTCGAGGTTCTGGATCCGGAGGAGAACAGCCATTTCAGGGATCATTATGTGGAGGTTCCGCTTGATCTCTCGGACGTGCTCTTTATCGCGACGGCCAACGATATTCAGACGATTCCGAAGCCGCTTCTCGATCGCATGGAGCTGATTGAGATCAACAGCTACACGGAGAATGAGAAAATCCACATCGCCAGAGAATATCTGATGCCAAAGCAGCTTCGCGCCAACGGACTGAAGAAGACGCAGCTGTCGATTGACGACGAGGCTCTTCACGAGATCATCGGCAGCTACACACGCGAAGCCGGCGTGCGTTCGCTGGAGAGACAGATCGGACATATCTGCAGAAAGACATCGCTTCGCATTCTTGAGAAGAATGAGAAAAAGATCGATGTCACGAAGGATACGCTGAAGGATTTCCTCGGCAGAGGCAAATACAAGGTAAACAAGGCAAATGACGAGCCGGAGATCGGAATTGTCCGTGGACTGGCATGGACGAGTGTCGGCGGCGACACCCTCGAGATCGAGGTCAATGTCATGCCGGGAAAAGGCGAGTTTCTGCTCACCGGCCAACTCGGCGACGTCATGAAGGAATCCGCGCAGACCGGTATCAGCTTTATCCGCTCTGTCGCTGACGATTACAAGATCGAGGATGATTTCTTCAGCAAACACGACATCCACATTCATATTCCGGAGGGAGCTGTTCCGAAGGACGGACCGTCCGCCGGAATCACGATGGCCACCGCGATGATCTCCGCGATCACGGGAATTCCGGTCCGCTCCGATGTGGCGATGACCGGAGAGATCACCCTTCGCGGAAGGGTTCTTCCGATCGGAGGTCTCAAGGAAAAACTCCTCGCGGCGAAGAAGGCCGGAATTCTGGAAGTACTTGTCCCGGAAGAAAACGCACCGGACGTGGAGGAGATGGATGAGGAGATCACGGGCGGACTGACCGTGAAATATATGAAAACCATGGCAGATGTTCTGTCGGAAGCACTGCGGAAGAAATGACACCGCTTTGTTTTCGGAAAAGAGATAAGAAATATCGTTTTTTTTAGCCAAAGGAGAACAGTATGCAGATCAAAAGTGCCGCGCTTGACATTGTGTGCGGCGTCACCAGTAAACTCCCGGACACCGGGCAGGCGGAGATTGCTTTTGCGGGAAAATCAAACGTCGGAAAATCTTCCCTGATCAACGGTCTGATGAACAGAAAGTCACTGGCCAGAACCAGCTCCCAGCCGGGAAAAACGCAGACCATCAATTTTTATCATATTAACGAGGCGTTCTACCTTGTGGATCTTCCCGGATACGGATATACGACGGCATCTGTCAATGTGCGTCAGTCCTGGGGAAGAATGATTGAGAGATACCTGAAGACAGCCACAAATCTGAAGGCGGTTTTCCTGCTTCTGGATATCCGCCATGCTCCGAACGCGAACGACAAGCAGATGTATGACTGGGTGCTCAGCAATGGCTACACGCCGATCGTTATCGCGACCAAACTCGACAAGATCAAGAGAAGCCAGGTGCAGAAGCAGCTGAAACTCCTCCGGGATACGCTGGGCATGGAGAAGGGCGCGAAGCTCTTCCCTTACAGCTCGATCACAAAGGACGGAAGAGAAGAGATCTGGGATTTTATTGAAAAGGAGTGTCTGAACGGCTGATGAGCATTATCAAGGCAGATAAACTTGATTACGATTATCTGGAGTACAGCGAAGACGGTGAGCAACCGGAGATTACCCATGCGATTCAGGATGTGAGTCTGAAGATTCACACCGGTCAGTTTATCGCGATTCTCGGACACAACGGAAGCGGAAAGTCCACGCTCGCCAAGCACATGAACGCCCTTCTGGTTCCCACGGACGGAACGATGTGGGTGGATCAGATGGATACCCGCGAGGATACCGATATCTGGAATATCCGTCAGAAGGCCGGCATGGTTTTTCAGAATCCGGACAACCAGATCGTCGCCTCTGTCGTGGAGGAAGATGTGGGCTTCGGACCGGAGAATCTCGGTGTTCCCACGGACGAGATCTGGAGGCGTGTGGATGAGTGTCTGGAAAAGACCGGCATGATTGCCTACCGCAAACACTCTCCCAACAAGCTCTCCGGCGGACAGAAGCAGCGGATCGCGATCGCGGGCGTGATGGCGATGAAACCCAAGTGCATCATTCTTGATGAGCCGACGGCCATGCTGGATCCGAACGGGCGCAGGGAAGTGATTGACGCGGTCAGTGAACTCAATCGCAAGGAAGGTGTGACGGTAATTCTGATCACACACTATATGGAGGAGGTCATCCGCGCGGACAAGGTTTTTGTCATGGACAAGGGACGACTGGTTATGGAGGGAATTCCGCGGGAGATTTTTTCACGCGTGGAGGAACTGCATGATCTTCGTCTGGATGTACCCCATGTCACCCGGCTCGGACATAAACTGCGTCAGGACGGCGTGCCGATTCCCGAGGGAATTCTGACCATCGAGGAACTCGTGGACGCGCTCGTCCGGGTGAATGAAGGAAAGACGGTCCGCACACCGCAGATCGACGATGAGGATTAAGGGAGGCGTGACAGAGCAACATGTCAATTAAGTTAGAACATGTCACATATACATACAGCCCCGGAACGGCCTACGAGATGCACGCGCTGGACGATGTCTCGCTGGAGATCCCCCAGGGGCAGTTCGTCGGTGTCATCGGACACACCGGATCGGGAAAGTCGACGCTGATCCAGCATTTCAATGCTCTGATGCAGCCGACGAAGGGCACGGTGTACTTCAACGGAGAGGACATCTGGGCGGAAAAATATGACCGGCGGCAGCTGCGTTTCCATGTCGGACTGGTATTTCAGTACCCGGAATACCAGTTGTTTGAGACAGATGTGCTCACGGATGTAATGTTCGGCCCGAAAAACCAGGGGCTTTCGGCAGCGGAGCAGGAGCAGCGGGCAAGAGAAGCCCTGGAGCAGGTTGGCGTTCCGGAAAAGTTTTTCCGGAAGTCCCCCTTTGATCTCTCGGGCGGACAGAAGAGGAGAGTGGCGATCGCCGGAGTTCTTGCGATGAACCCGGATGTGCTCGTGCTCGATGAGCCGACGGCGGGGCTTGACCCTGCGGGAAGAGACGAGATCCTCGGACAGGTGCGGGAACTTCAGAAGAAGAGGGGGATCACGGTAATCCTTGTCTCCCACAGTATGGAGGACGTGGCCACCTACGTGGAGCGTCTGATTGTGATGAATCACGGACGCAAGGAATATGACGCCGCGCCGCGAGAGGTTTTTTCTCATTACAAAGAGTTGGAGAAAATCGGACTTGCCGCTCCGCAGATGACTTATATCATGCACGCGCTGGAAGAACACGGACTTGCCGTGGATGCGCAGGCGACGACGATGGAAGAAGCCGAGCGGACAATTCTGAAGGCACTGGAAGGAAAGTATGTGCCTGTAAAGCAGGGGGACAGACTTCCCGGATCTGCTGAAGAAGAAAATGCGATCGGGGAAGAAACAGAGGTAGAGAAATGATACGAGATATTACGATTGGCCAGTACTATCCGGCGGATTCCCTTATTCACCGGCTGGATCCCAGGGTCAAGTTTGTGGGCACGGTTTTTTACATCGCGTCGCTGTTTATTTTTCACACCTGGGGATATATTCTGGGGACGGTATTTCTGGTTTCGTCCATTCTGTTGTCGAAGGTACCGTTTTCCTTTATGGTGAAGGGACTGAAAGCGATCTGGATGCTGCTGATCTTTACGATGGCGCTGAACCTGCTGTTTACACCGGGCACCTATGTGTGGCAGTGGAAGTTTCTGCATGTCAGTGAGGAGGGAATCCGCATCGCCGTAAAGATGGCGGTACGCCTGGTTTATCTGATCATCGGCTGTTCGATTATGACGCTCACGACGACGCCGAACAAGCTGACGGATGCCATGGAGTCCCTGTTTGCTCCGTTGAAAGTGATTCATATGCCGGTGCATGAGATTTCGATGATGATGTCCATCGCCCTCCGGTTCATACCGATTCTTCTGGAGGAGACGGACAAAATCATGAAGGCACAGCAGGCGAGAGGCGCGGATTTTGAGACCGGCGGAGTGTTCCGAAGAGTCCGGGCGATGATTCCACTGCTGGTTCCGCTCTTTGTGTCCGCGTTCCGGAGAGCGAATGATCTGGCGATGGCCATGGAAGCCCGCTGCTATCATGGCGGTGACGGCCGCACACAGATGAAACCCCTTCGGTATGAGAAGAGAGATTATCTGACGTATCTTGTGCTTCTGGTTTATCTGACGGCAGCCATCGTACTTCGAATCGTCATGCACTGGTGAACATCATGAAGCGGATTATGTTGATAATTGCATACGACGGAACGAACTATTGTGGATTTCAGGTTCAGCCGAACGGCGTGACGGTGCAGGAACTTGTGAACCGCGCAGTGTCGGATCTGACAGGAGAGGTGATACACACCATCGGCGCCAGCCGCACCGATGCGGGCGTTCACGCGAGAGGAAATGTGGTGGTCTTTGACACAGAGGCGCGTATGCCGGGAGACAAGTACTCCTATGCGCTCAATCCGAGGCTTCCGGATGACATCAAGGTACAGCTCTCAAGGGAAGTGCCGCCGGATTTTCATCCCCGCTACACGGATACGATCAAGACCTATGAATACAGGATTCTGAACCGGAGAATGCCGGATCCGACGCGAAGGCTGAACACGCTGTTCAATTATTTTTCTCTCGACGCGGACCGGATGAATACGGCTGCGAAGTATCTGGAGGGAACGCATGATTTCCGCAGCTTTCAGGCATCCGGGGAGACAAACCCGGACAAGGAGACGGTGCGGACCATTTACCGCGCGTCGGTGACCAGGGGGAGCGCGGAGGACGGAAACGAGGATCTGATTACGTTTCGGATCACGGGAAACGGCTTTCTCTACAACATGGTGCGGATCCTTGCCGGCACACTGATCGAGATCGGCAGAGGCAAGATCGACCCGGAACAGATGGAGAAGATTATCGAGGCCCGCTCCCGGGAGGCTGCAGGTCCGACGGCACCGCCCCAGGGGCTGACGCTGGTGGAGATCCGATATCCTGAGTGGGAGCCGGATTTTTGTGAAAAACACGAAGCTGAGGTTTGAAAAACGGCGGAAATCAAGCGTTTTTTATACTTGACACCATAAAACCCATATAATACAATAGTTAGGTGTGACGCGGACTCAGTGGGTCTTGACGGTCTCCCAAACCGAAGAGAGTTGCGAAGCCGCGAAAACAACAGGGCATCCTGTAACGCCTGAAGCCCCAGGCTGGATGTTCGATGCAGAGGCCATCCGGACAGTGGCGCTGTATCAAGTAGTTCTAATCACATTAAGAATTGTACAGATGTTTTATCTGTATGACATTCATCAGGAGGTTATTACCATGAAGACATATATGCCTAATCCGGATAAGTTAGAGAAGAAATGGTATATCGTTGACGCTTCCGGTCTTGTACTTGGACGCGTGGCATCTGAGATCGCTAAAGTTCTTAGAGGAAAAAATAAACCGGAGTTCACACCGAACGTTGATACAGGTGATTACGTAGTTGTAATCAACGCTGAGAAGATCAAAGTTACCGGTAAGAAACTTGATCAGAAGATCTACTACAGACATTCTGATTACGTAGGAAGCCTTAAGGAGACAACTCTCAAAGAGCTTCTTGAGAAACATCCGGAGAGAGCTATTGAGTTCGCTGTTAAGGGAATGCTCCCGAGCGGACCTCTTGGAAGAAAAATGCTGACAAAGCTTCACGTGTACGCTGGTGCTGAGCATCCTCATGCCGCTCAGAAGCCGGAAGTACTTACATTCTAAGGAGGGGTAGAATACAATGGCTAATAAATTTTATGGAACAGGAAGAAGAAAAAAATCTGTTGCTAGAGTATATCTTGTAGCTGGTACAGGTAAGATCACTGTAAACAAGAGAGACATCGATGATTACTTCGGTCTTGAGACTCTGAAGACAATCATTCGTCAGCCGCTCACAGCAACTGAGAATACAGAGAAGTTCGACGTTCTTGTTAACGTTCACGGCGGTGGTCTTGCAGGACAGGCCGGTGCGATCCGTCACGGAATCGCTCGTGCCCTTCTTCAGGCAGATGCTGAGAACAGACCGACTCTTAAGGCTGAGGGATACCTTACACGTGATCCTCGTATGAAAGAGCGTAAGAAATACGGTCTCAAGAAAGCTCGTCGCGCTCCGCAGTTCAGCAAACGATAATGCGCGTAGCAATGAGCCATGCGCTTGTAAAAAAGACACTCAGGACGGATGCTTGCATCCGATCCCGGGTGTCTTTTTTTGCAAGCATACGGCGAACGCCGCGACAACGAGGAATGCGAAGCATTCTGAGTTTGTCGGCATGGCGGATGAAAGAGGACAATCCTGCAAGTTTACTTGCGGGGATGTCCTCTTTTTTGTATTTATAGCGCGACAGCGCGACATGAGCAAGACGCGAAGCGTCTGCGAATGGCATCGCTTGTAGAAACGTTTCGGTTTGCGACTGCGCACATGCACGCAAACACGTCGTCTCGTTGGAAGCGCTGCGCCACCTATTAGCCGCCGGTTCCGGAAACTTGCGCACTTGTTCGTTTATTCGAGTGTCAGGCGGTGATGTGCGCTCGGACAGTCCTCCACCGGCGGCGTTATGCTCGCGCTTCCGTCCTCGACTTCCTATCGTTTGCGTTGCCTGCACACAGCCGCAAACCTCAAGTTAACGCTAGAAAATATCCGCAACAATACTATATGACATGTTTCGTTTTTATTTTGTATATGTCCTGGCTGTTTTCTTTCATAATATTTAAATATGTGTCAACTTACTGACTGTATTTTTGTAAAGAAAGGGAGAAGCTATGGGAAAAAAGAAGATTCTTGCAGTAATTGCTACGTGTCTGCTTGTGATGGCATGTCCTTATGTTGTGACAGCGGGCGAGGTTGGAGAAGAGGACGTATCCGTTGAGATGCAGTCCGCGTCAGGCGAGGAGCAGGATATAACGGTCGAGGAACAGGATGGTGCAGATGAGGTATATGGATCGCCGGAGAGCGTCATTTGTTCCGGAGATTGTTCTGCATCTTCCAGAGACAATGTGAAATGGCGAGTGGTCAAAACTGAAGATGGAGAATTGAAACTGATCGTCTCCGGGACTGGAAGAATGTTCGATACACCTTTAAAGTCTGAGTTAAGATATACGGGGGTCTATGACTACTATGTTAATGGGTATACTTTGCTGGATCGGGCTTATGAAAAACTAAAAAAGATAAATGCATATAAAAATTCATACATTGAGGAAGTAGAGATATGTGAAGGTGTTCTCAATGTGGGAAATGGTGCTTTTTCGGATGGTAAAGGCTGTGGTAATCAGGAGTATAGAGCTAACAAAATCACCTGGGTTATTTTGCCGGATGGTCTCTCGGAAATTGGAAATAGAGCTTTTTCTACGTCGATGGAATGGATTTATATTCCAAGAAGCGTTACCCGCCTGGGATCGTTTGCGTTGCAATGGTATGGTGAGAGCTTAGTTGACGTATACTACGAAGGAACTTACGACGAGTACCGGAAGATTAGTCAATCGCGTTCGTCCTGGGGGAATTATCATATAGATGGGCAGCTTTCGGGGCATCCTCGGACGGATTTTCATTGGCTTGGATTGAAGAAGAAACAAGTGGCCATGCAGAGGTTGTACAATTCATTTACCAAAGAACATTTCTATACTACCTCCACGTATGAGCGGGATGTGCTCTACAACGGAGGATGGAAGTATGAAGGTGTGGGCTGGTATGCGCCCGTAAAGTCAGGAACACCGGTTTACCGTTTGTACAATCCGTTTGTCAGGGATCATCACTATACAACGGATGCGCACGAGAAAGATGTGTTGTCCTCGAAATACGGCTGGAAGTATGAGGGCATCGGCTGGTATTCGGATGACTCGAAGGGCGTTCCGTTGTACCGAAGATACTGCCCGGGGCTTAAAACCGGCGCTCATCACTATACGAAGGACAGCGGAGAAGCGAAGCATCTGGTTAAGGTAGGATGGAGAGACGAGGGGATCGCCTGGTACGGACAGGAGAAGAAAGACTAAAGATTTTTCAAAACAACCATCTGATTATTACTTAACACCAGGGAGACAAAAAGTTTTATGAAAAGACGAATGATTCCAGTTATTCTCGGAGTAATGACAGTATGCATATGTGCCTGTGGAAAACAGACGAGTTCCGGCAGTGCAGATTCTTCATCTGCGGATCAGTCTGTGACTTCTAGCAGCGTGAGCAATTCATCTGTGAAAAAGACAGCAGATGTTTCCGTTGACTCTACCGACGGCACATCGCAAAATGGGGATATGAACACGCTCTCGAATTCAACGCAAGTGGATGAAAAGAAATTGGAAAACAAAAGTACGGTTGATTACACTCCGTATCAGGAACTGATCGCTAAAATTTCCGATTCCGTTGCCAAAGTATTAAATGGTGAAGAATATGATCAGGAAGAGATGACACGCATGACAAATTCATTTCAACAATTTGCCATTGGCGTTCATGAGAATCATGACAATACAAACTATGGTTATTTTATGCAAGATCTTGATGGGGATGGCATAGATGAACTGCTGATAGGATTCTCCGATAGTTATGTTTGGGAAGTGTACACAATACAGAACGATGAATTAGTGAACGTATATCTAACTGCGTGGAGAGGGGGGCTTCAGCTTTGTACAAACGGAAAGATTGAGACTTCTGCCAGCGGAGGGCAATTATATAGTGCATGGACGTATTCTGAATTTCAAAACGGAGCATTGAATCCTATCGAAACCGTCTTTACCAAATGTGAAGAAAATGATTTTTCAGCCCATCACTGGTATTATTCTGAGGGGGATGGATCAAATCAAGATCTTTCAACCGAGATATCTGAGAGTGAGGGAGAAGCAATCAAAGCAAAATATTCGCATCAACAGATGAACTTTACTCTGTTTTAAAGGGCACTTGATCTGTCGCAAGAAAACTCGTGTTGATATAAGAAAGGGAAAATGATGTGATTAAACCAAAAGTATTACCTGGAATTCTTCTTGTTTCGATGACCTTATCGTTAACATCTTGCGGAACAACATCGGCTAAGGAAGCGTCGACGGCGGAGGTGCCGAACACCATATCTGTCAAAGATACATTATCTCCTACTTCATCCCCTACTCCGGAGGTGACAGAAGAACCGGAAAACACGGCAACACCGACGCCGTCACCGACACCAACGCCGGAACCTACGGAAGAAGTCGTAGAAACAGTCAACTTCACACAGGACACGTTTGATCAGATGAGCAAAGGACTTAGCTATCTGCTTTATAATGTCTACGTAAACAGAGAACCACCATATGCTTCCGGCGCTGGCTTTCTCACGGATGCAGATGAGGTTTATTTCGACCGGAACAGTTTGCCGGAAGACGTGATCATGAATTGGATGCAATCCATGATTATAGGTCTGCATGATTCCTTGTTATATGATGAAAATCATAATTTTTCTGTAACAACTGTTCAGAACTACATGGCGTCTATGATTGGATGGAATAGCGAAGATCCTCTCTATGGAAGAATGCAGCAGAATAACGGGTATTATCAGGCAGTACAAGCTTCGGGCGCCCCAGGATGGGCTTTGCGTTATATAAGTCAGGAAAGCGACGGAGAGAATGTGACCGTCACAGCTCAGTTGATTCAAGATTATGTAGTGTACGGTGAAGTGGACAGAGGCGATTTTGCGATGACTTTTCAGGCAGATGAGAACAGCATGTTTGGCGTACATCTTGTGAAAGTACAGAGAGTACGAGAGGGCGAGACCATGGATCCGTCAAAATAAGAAAATTGAAGAACTGGCGGAAAGGGTGGTTCTCCTTTCTGCCGGCATCGAGTAGTTTTTGACCGCGGCTGATGCCGCGGGTTTTTTTAGTAAACATCACATAAATTATAAAATACTAAAAACATAATAAAAACAATAAAATAAACAGGTACTATACATTGTGTTTATTCTTTGCTATAATGAAAACAAGGAAATCGATACTCATAGTAATTGTGTTGCTGAAGACATGATGTTAATTGGAAAACTGGCGCATGATTTCAATTGCATGAATCCGGAGCTGATTTATTTTAAACCGCTTGCGGATGGAATCAGACATTTCAAGGAAACAGAGGAGGGACGTGGAAATATGTGTGAAGCATTTGAGAAATTGGCAGAGAAAGTTGCAGACGAAAGAGCGGAGCAGGTAACGAAGCAGGTGACCAATCGAGTAACCAAGCAAGTGACAAATAAGTATTTAGAAGCTATTATGAAGAGCGGGAAAATCTCTCTGGAAGAGGCTTTTGATATGCTTGAAATCACTGGTAAAGATCGCGCAATGTACGCAATATATTTTGCGAAGTAGAAACACATCATGTTCATTGCATTCGGTTTTGTGGTTCCTCGAGTTAAAGCGCATGGAGACTACAAGAAAGCATGATAATTACAAAGAGAAACCTTGTGTGAGGTTTCTTTTTTTTCGTGTTATAGCTTTCTCCGGGATTTCTATGCCACAAAACACTAAAACGCTCCGTCGGGATGTGCACTCGCGCGATGAGCGCGACATGAGCAGGGTGCGAAGTGGCTTGCGAATGGTATCGCTTGTAGAAACGTTTCGGTTTGCGACTGCGCACATGCACGCAAACACGTCGTCTCGTCGGAAGTGCTGCGCCACCTATTTGCCGCCGGTTCCGGAAACTTGCGCACTTGTTCGTTTATTCGAGTGTCAGACGGTGATGTGCGCTCGGACAGTCCTCCACCGGCGGCGTTATGCTCGCGCTTCCGTCCTCGACTTCCTATCGTTTGCGTTGCCTGCACACAGCCGCAAACCTCAAGTTAACGCTAGAAAATATCTGCAACAATACTATATGACATGTTTTGTTTTTATTTTGTATATGTCCTGGCTGTTTTCTTTCATAATATTTAAATATGTGTCAACTTACTGACTGTATTTTTGTAAAGAAAAGGATCTGGTCCTTTTTCTATACACTTGAAAGATGAAAGTAGAAAAATCTGTAACAGTAGTATCCATGCGGGTTTCACCCGCATTCACCGAACTTCGGTGAATAATTCAGGATAAGAGAAAATATATATAATTCAGGATTAATTTTGGTTGGGGAAGGAAAGATTGATGAGTGGAAAATCTAGGATAGTAGAAATAGATATATTAAAGGGTTTGTGTATGTTGTTTGTTGTTCTAGGACATGCTGGTTTTTTCAAAAGTATAGGTGTTATGTGGATGTTTTCTGCTTTTTATATGCCGTGTTTTTTTCTGCTTTCGGGTCTGCTGGCAAACTTTGATAAATATAATTTTAAAACCTATGTAAATAAACAAATTAAAAGATTGATTATTCCTTATTTTTTTTGGGCGTTCTTTCATCTACTAATTATGATAGTTGTAAATAGTATTAGACATGATACGAATTCAACTGAATATATTAAAGGTGTATTTTGGGATAATAATATTCATTTTCCTATTGCTGGGGCGTTGTGGTTTGTAAGTAGTGTCTTTTTTGTAAGTATTGGTTGCTTTCTTTTATATAGCGTTGTAGGGAGTGTATATCTTCGGGTAACTATTATTATTATTGTTGTTTATATTGGATTGTATGTGAGACCTTTTTTACCGTGGTCAATGGATTCAGGATTGGTTGCATTTGGCTTTTTTAGTGTAGGATTCTTCTGGAAAAACATGATTATGAAATTCATGAAGAAAAGTGAAAATGGATATATGCTGTTTTTCCTAAAATATGGGATAGTTGTTGCGTTGACGTATTTTATAATTAGTTATTTTAATAGATATGTTAATGTTAGAATATGCGAATATGGAAAGAATCCGATGGTCTTCTTTGTGAACGCTTTATTGGGATGTGTGTTTTTTGGGCTTGTGTCTTGTGGATTAAGCAAACTAGGAAGAAAGAGTAGAATTTTCAAATCAATAATTGTTGATTGGCTTGCAAGTGTAGGCAAAAATTCTATGATATATATCTGCATAAACCAAATCATTGTTATAGCGGTGAGAAAGATCTTTCAAGTGGGGGAAAGCACAATTAGAATGCTTTTTTGTGGTATTATAACAATGGTAATTATTCATTTTTTCAATAGTTTTTTGCTAAATTTTCCGAATAAGCAAATACGTGATAATTATAAAATAATAGTTGGTGCATAATTAAATGGATTAGATAATATTAAAGGCTCTTCTGGCATAGGTGTGGAAGCGTAACCCCCACTTTTCCCTACGCCGCATGAGAAAAAACGCCTCTCCGAGTACCTCGATTTGGCAACGGGATTTTCAGGTCAGAACAATACAGCGTGACCATGTGAATCATATTGTCGATATCACGAAATCCGTAAGCCTGTCGGATAAGCAGTTTTATCTTGTTGTTGGTTGCTTCGATACGTGCGTTGCTGACATCAAGCCGTATCGTGTTCAGGATATGATCCTTTTGCCGCATGATCTTTCTCTGCAGTTCTACGAACTCAGGTATGCGGCAATGCCGGGCCCATTTAACCCAAGCAATGAGTTCCTGCTCCGCCTCATCGACGTCTTCGATCCGGAAGATCAACCGCAGCTTTTCTTTTAGAAGGTATGCTCGATACAGCTGATTATCAGACTTGGCGATTATTTCGAGGCGGACTGCCTGATTCGATGTCAGGTGTTCTGGTGCCTTGCCCAGGGAGTACATGGACTTTTTGATCTGGTCAGCTTTCTTCTTGGCAGCCGCTGCGATCTGGGCTTCTGTATCGTTCTTCCTGGGACGGCCTTTGCCTCTGTATACAGCAACGGCCTTTGCGGCCTCCTGTGCTCTTCGCCAGGCGGCGACACGTACCTTGTCAAGCGCTTCGGTTGCCCACTCCACAACGTGGAACGGATCAACAGAGAAGCGCGAGCATAGCGGAGCCGGTGGAGGCCTGTCTGAGCGAACAATGCGTAAATTATATAATGAAAGAAAGTTCGCGAGTTTCCGGAACCGGCTCCAAATAAGCGGCGCAGCGATTCCAACGAGACGACGTGTTCGCCCGACATGTCGCGAGGACGCAAACATCACATAAATTACAAAATACTAAAAACATAATAATAGGATTAAAATAAACTAATACTATACATCTTGTTTGTTCTTTGCTATAATGAAAACAAGGAAATCGATACTCATAGTAATTGTGTTGCAGGAAACATGATGTTAATATGAAATCGAGGGAAGAGGATGGCAAAGAAGGTTACAGGTAAGAAAGGCTGTAAGATTGAACTTAGCCGGGAAATCAGCGCTGAGCTGGAAAAGACGCTGGACGATCTGACTTTATTTGATGATGACCTTATGGGGAAAGTCTTTGATGGGAACACGGAAGCTACGGAACTTCTGCTTCAGATAATTCTGGAACGCAAAGACTTTCGTATAATACGGGTAAAGGGGCAGGTTGAATTTCGAAGTCCCTATGCCAAAGGCAGAACGATCCGGCTGGACATTCTTGCAACGGGAGAAGACGGGACAGAGTTTAACGTTGAAGTTCAGCGGAATACAAAAGGATCACATATCCGCAGGGCGAGATATCATCAGAGTATGATTGATGCGAGATTGCTGAAGCGGAATCAGGATTTCCAGGAACTGAAAGACACGTATGTGATTTTCATATGTCAGCATGACAAGTTTAAGCAGAACAAGCCGGTCTATCATGTCGATAAGACGATCAGAGAAACCGGGAAGAATTTCGATGACGGCGCTCATGTCATCTATGTAAATGGAGGGTACAGGGGCGACGACGATTTTGGAAAGCTGGCGCATGACTTCAACTGCAAAAATCCGGAGCTGATCTACTACAAACCGTTAGCGGATGGTGTCAGACATATCAAGGGAACAGAGAAAGGACGTGGGAATATGTGTGAGGCATTTGAGAGACTGGCAGAGAAAGTTGCGGATGAAAGAGCTGAACAGGTAACGAAGCAGGTAACCAGGCAAATGACAAATAAGTATCTAGAAGCGATTATGAAGAGCGGGAAAATTTCTTTGGCGGAAGCTCTTGATATGTTCGATATTACAGGGAAAGATCGTGAAATGTACGAGAAACAGTTTGCAGAGTATTAAGAGAAGGGATCGCGCAGCGGTCGGCAGAGAATCGGTAAAGAGCCGAATCTGCCGGCCGCTTTTTGCTGCCAAGAGAAATGCTAGATAACCATTCGTGAACCCAAACATTACATCGCCCGTTTGCGGCGGCTGATCCAACTACACGGTGATCATGTTCATTAGCCAAAACATTCCGATACTCGTTTGCGGACTTGTTATATGCCGGTCGAACGGTAGGAAAACATTCTGAACAATACTATATGACACGTTTCGTTTTTTTTTGTATATGTCCTGGCTTTTTTGATGACGTACAATAAGTTTCGCAAATTCCATTTCATAATAAAAATAGACATAGTCTATTGCCGTCGGTAAAATTAAGTTACCACACAAAACCCACCGAGGAGGCAATAGCTATGTCTGATAACATTATACAGCTCAATGAGGATCTCATAAAGAACAATCTTAAGGACTTGGTTCGAAACAGTGTCGAGGAAACACTGAATGCTCTTCTAGATCATGAGGCTGATGAACTCATAAACGCTGAGAAATATGAGCGTTCAAGCGATAGAAAAGGATATCGTTCAGGTCATTACGAGCGTAACTTTTCTACAACTGCCGGTGATGTTACTCTCAAAATGCCAAAGCTCAAAGGCATCCAGTTTGAGACTGCTATTATCGAACGCTACAAACGCCGTGAATGTTCTGTGGAAGAAGCGCTCATTGAGATGTACCTCGCCGGTGTTTCTGTGCGTCGCGTTGAGGACATTACCGAAGCACTTTGGGGATCCAAAGTGTCTCCCGGAACAATTAGTAACCTTAACAAAAAAGCATACGTGCACATTGAGGAATGGCGCAACCGTCAACTTTCAGAGGAGTACCCGTATGTTTATGTGGACGGCGTTTACCTCAAGCGTAGTTGGGGCGGTGAAGTTCAAAACGTTTCCGTTCTTGTTGCCATCGGCGTTAATAACGAAGGCTACCGCGAGATCATCGGGGCCGCTGAAGGCATGAAAGAGGATCATGAAAGTTGGAAAAACTTTTTTGTAAGCCTCAAAGAACGTGGTTTACAAGGGGTTCGCCTCATCATTGGAGACAAATGTCTAGGAATGCTCGAAAGCATCCCGGAAGTGTTTCCTTCTGCGAAGTATCAGCGTTGCACGGTTCATTTTTACAGAAATGTATTTACGGTAACTCCACGGACAAAAATGAAAAATGTAGCCAGAATGCTGAAAGCCATTCATGCTCAGGAAAGTAAGTCAGCTGCTCGTGAAAAAGCCATAAAGGTAGTTGAAGAGCTTCGCGCCATGAAGCTTTCTGCAGCTGCAAAAAAGGTTGAAGAAAGCATAGAAGAAACACTGACCTATATGGACTTTCCAGCAGAGCATTGGCTTCGGATCAGAACGAATAACACAACAGAACGAGTAAATCGTCAGATCAAGCGGAGAACCCGGGCTATCGGAGCTTTTCCAGATGGACAAAGCGCTCTAATGCTTGTTTGTGCAAGATTACGCCATGTCGCAGCTTCAGAGTGGGGTTCAAAGCGTTATCTCAACATGCACCATCTGTATGAACTTGAATTTCAGAAACGCTTTGATGAACAGTCAGCTGCTCAAACAGAAGTTGGATGATCTACTAACCGACGGTCAAAATTGAATTTGCGAAAAAATGTTGACACCATCCTTTTTTTCTATACAATAATGAAATATATGTCAACTTAAGACAGTATTTTCATCAGGGAAAGGAGAAGCTATGGGAAAAAAGAAGATTTTAGCTGTAATTGCTACTTGTCTGCTTGCGATGGCGTGTCCTTATATCGTGACAGCGGGCGAAGCTGAAAAACAGGACGTATCCGTTGAGACACAGAACGGCACAGAGATGATAAATGGAGCGTCTGACGTCATTTGTTCCGGGGATTGTTCTGCAACATCAGAAGATCATGTGAAGTGGAAAGTTGTAGGAAAACAAAACGGGAAGATGAAATTGATCGTTTACGGATCGGGAAGAATGTACGATGCTATTACGAAGAAGGATAATTGCGTGACTTATTATCGTTCCTTGCTAGAGCTTGCTCAAGTTCAATTTAATCAACAAGATAAAAATCAACTTGATCGACAAGCGCTTGAGGTTGAGGAAATTGAAATTTGTCAGGGCGTGAAAAACGTTGGTAGTGGCGTTTTTCGGGGTGGGTACTCCGACGGAAGAGGAGGGTATGTGTGCTTCGCCGATAACGTTAAGGAGATACGGCTTCCTAAAGGATTGACATCGGTCGGAGATGAGGCGTTTAAGGATATGGGGAACCTAAAAAAATTAACATTTCAAGAGGGATTAACATCAATCGGTGATTCCGTATTCGATGGGTGCGGAATTGAAGAGGTGGATCTTCCTGAGGGATTAACATCGATTCCCAGTTACACATTTCATGGTTGTCCGCTTGTAAAAGTAAGTATTCCCAAAAGTGTGACGAAAATTGAAGTTGGTACATTTAGAGACTGTGGCGCCCTTGAAGAGATAGAACTTCCGGAAGGATTAACTTCAATCGCTTCACACGCATTTAGCGGTTGTCGTAGTCTTAAGGAGATCACTCTTCCGTCAAGCTTGACTTCAATCGATGCTTACGCATTTTACGGTTGTAGCAGTCTCAAGGAGATCGCCCTTCCGGAAGGAATAACATCAATCAGTGATGACGCATTTTGCGGTTGTAGCAGTCTCAAGGAGATCGCCCTTCCGGAAGGAATAACATCAATCAGTGATGACGCATTTTGCGGTTGTAGCAGTCTCAAGGAGATCACCCTTCCGGAAGGAATAACATCAATCAGTGATAACGCATTTTCCGGTTGTAGTAGTCTCAAGGAGATCACTCTTCCAGAAGTAATAACATCAATCGCGAATCTCGCATTTTACGGTTGTAGTAGTCTCAAGGAGATCACTCTTCCTGAAGGAATAACATCAATCAGTGATGGCGCATTTTACGATTGCAGTAGTCTCAAGGAGATCGCTCTTCCAAAAGGATTAACTTCAATCGGTCGTGATGCATTTTACGGTTGTAGTGGTTTGGAAAAAGTGAGTATTCCAAGCGGAGCGAAAACGTATGAGCTAGATGATTGGCCATTTCATGGGTGTTGTATTAAAGAGTTGGTTACTGAAACATATTGGGAGGGTATGGGAAGTTCTTTTATTGGAGACAATTTTGAAAAAGTGACCATATTAGCGAATATAACGAAAATTGAAGATCTTGCATTTTGTCAACGTAGCAATTTGAAAGAGATAATACTTCCGGCAAGCTTGACTTCAATCGGGAATAGAGCATTTATCGATTGTAGCAGTCTCAAGGAGATCACCCTTCCGGAAGGAATAACATCAATCAGTGAAGATACATTTGAGCGTTGTAGCAGTCTCAAGGAGATCATTCTTCCGGAAGGAATAACATCAATCGGGAATGGAGCATTTGCCGGTTGTAGTAGTCTCAAGGAGATCACCCTTCCGGAAAGCTTGACTACAATCGGGAATGCAGCATTTAGGGATTGTAGTAGTCTCAAGGAGATCACCCTTCCTGAAGGAATAACATCAATCAGTGATGGTGCATTTAACGGTTGTATCAGTCTCGAGGAGATCAATCTTCCGGAAGGATTAACTTCGATCGGAGATGATGCATTTGATGCTTGTAGTAGTCTCGAGGAGATCAATCTTCCGGAAAGCTTGACTTCAATCGGTCGCGGTGCGTTTAATTTCTGCAGCAGTCTCAAGGAGATCGCCCTTCCGGAAGGAATAACATCAATCAGTGATGACGCATTTGGCGGTTGTAGTAGTCTCAAGGAGATCACTCTTCCGGAAGGAATAACATCAATCGGTTCTAGTGCATTTTCCGGTTGTAGTAGTCTCAAGGATATCACTCTTCCGAAAGGATTAACTTCAATCGATAGGTATGCATTTGCTGACTGCACCAGCCTTGAAAAGATTGTTATTCCTACGGGAGTATCGGAACTTGGAAAAGCCGTTTTTGAAGGATGTAGTTCTCTCGAATGTGTGAGCCTGCCCAAAGGACTTACGTCTATCGATCAATATGCATTTCGTTTATGTGAGAAGTTGAAAGAGATTGATATTCCGACAGGTGTAAATTATGTGGGGCGTAGAGCATTTGAAGGGTGCAGTAGCCTGAAAGAGTTGAGTTTTCCTGAAGGAGTGAAAAAAATTTGTGAGAGCGTATGTTCGCACTGTACAAATTTAAGAACTCTTCGATTGCCACACTCTTTGGAGCTGATTTATATTGTAAATGGTCCTACTGATTATGGAGACAATGTTAAAGGATTCAAGGAAGCAAATTCATTAACAGATATTTATTACAATGGAACAAAAGAGGAGTGGAGAAAAGCTAAAAAGGCGTTTGTTCAACCGGTGGCCAGATACGGAATTGGGCCTCAGGGCACCCCAGATCCTTATGATGAGGCAGAATATGTAACTGATTATACAGAGGAGGGAGTTACCATACATTTCCTCGGTTCGGAGAATCCTTCGGCATCGCCGTCTGTGAAACCGACGACAAAACCAGCTGCGACAGGAACACCAAAGCCTACAGTGGCACCATCGGAAGTGAAGACGGTTGCGATGCGACGGTTATATAATTCGTATACCAAGGAACACTTCTATACTTCGGATACGCATGAGAAAGATGTTCTTGTGAAAAACGGATGGAAATATGAGGGAATCGGTTGGTATGCGCCGTCGAATTCCGGAACTCCCGTTTATCGACTTTACAATCCTATCGTCAAGGATCATCACTATACAACCGACGCTCATGAGAAAGATGTTTTGTCATCGAAATACGGATGGAAGTATGAGGGTATCGGCTGGTATTCGGATGACTCGAAGGGTATTCCGCTGTACCGCAGATACTGTCCCGGTCTTAAAACCGGCGCACATCATTATACGAAGGATCTTGGAGAAGCGAAGCATCTGGTTACTGTAGGATGGAGAGACGAGGGTGTTGCCTGGTACGGATTGAAGAGTAGCTAAAGAGTCTGCAGTTAACGGCACAATGAGAACACGATACCGGCAACGCGCTTATAATATGTGAACATAGATGGATCGCATAGCGGTCGGCAGAGATTCGGTAGAGAGCCGGATCTTCCGGCCGCTTTTTGCTGCCAAGGGAAATTCTAGATATCCATTCGTGAGCCAAAACATTACATCGCCCGTTTGCGGACTTGTGATATGCCGGGCGAACGGTAGGAAGTCGAGGAGAGAAGCGCGAGCATAGCGGAGCCGGTGGAGGACTGTCTGAGCGAACAATGCGTAAATTATATAATGAAAGAAAGTTCGCGAGTTTCCGGAAACGGCTCCAAATAAGCGGCGGAGCGTTTCCAACGAGACGACGTGTTCGCCCGACATGTCGCAAGGCCGCAAACTACTTTCCAAAACCGGTCATCTATATATCTTGAACGCACTCACCCTGAGGTCTATCATAGGTACTGTATGTATTGGCAATTGCTTGTAACAACAGAAAGGTAATAAAGTGGTCGGGTTATGGAAAACATTTTGTATATGAACGCTGTTCTCCCCTATACGTACATGCTGGTGATTTATCTGCTCAGTAAGAATACGGAACTCTGGAAGGAGATCGGCATGAGGGTTTATGGAGTCTGCGGCATCGGTATCCTTGTGCAGATTCTGGTGACGCTGATTGTCACGGTGCTCTCTGTGGACGCAAAAAAGCTGGCAGAGGTGAATCTGAGGGTCAAACTCATACAGATTCCGTTTTACATCATTTATTTTTTGATGGCGTCGATGCTCTTCGCCCTGCTGATGGCTCTGATGGGAATTGGTATTTTCTTCCTTCCGGTTCTTCTGGCAGTGGACGCCGCTATTTTTGCAACTACACTGATACCCGCGGAGTTCTGCGCGGTTGCGCTTAAGACGGTCAACAGGATCTCCGCCGGAAGGATGGTTGCCTATCTGATTTTCAGTTCCTGGTACTGCGTGGATCTTATTCCTGCGTTCATGATGCGCCACGATTTCAGAAAACAGACAAAACTTCTGTACCCGCCTCAGAATCCGTGGAGATAAAGCAAAGTAGTGATTTTCGGATGTTTATCCCGGTCTTGGCGTTATTTGGAAAAACCTGATATCAGTTTTGTGCTTTTTAGGGTATAATGATGTGATGTGAAGCAACCGCTTCCCGAAAACAGGCTGTACAAACAGTAAATGACAGGAGACGGAAGTATGACGGATAATAATAAAACACAGGACGTCAGGGCGGACAGGCTGAATCGTCCAAGAAAGCTTTCTGCGATGGAGGAAGTTGATCTTCAGGAAGAGCTCCGGGAGATGGAGCAGGAGGAAGAACTGATCCGGAGGGAAGCCAAGGCCAGAAGAGAAAAGCGGGAGCAGCGTCGTCTCCGGGAAGAAAAACAGGAGAATTTTTTGAGACGTATCATATGCACTGCGTTTCTGGTGACGGTGGCGGTTATCCTGATCGTTCTTCTTGCTGTATATATAAGAACCGGGAGTAAACACAGCGGCAGGGCAGAGGAAACCCTTGCCGGAAACGGTTCTGTGACAGGTGTCAGTGACGATGGAGTATCCGGAAAGACCGGAAGTGCATCTTTGAGAGAGGTCATCGGAAAGGGCGAGAAGACAGAAGCAGATCAGGTGAAACTGTCCGCGGTCGGGGACAATCTGATTTCACAGAGAATCCTGGATCAGGCGTTGGAGAGAGGAAATGGCACGTATGATTTCGCATATGTGTACGCGGATATGGCGGAGTTCTTCGGCGCGCATGAGCTGAACTGGGTGGATGTGGAGACAGTCATCAATGAAAAAATCGAGCCGGCGGGGTATCCGACGTTCTCCACGCCGTCGCAGGACGGCCGGGATTTAAGGGCGGCGGGACTGAATATCTTCAGCCTCAGCAACAATCACACGAATGATCTCGGACTTGAGGGAATCGAGGCGGCCGGCGATTTCTGGACGAAGTTTACGTCGTCCGATAAAAATATCCTCACGACGGGACTTTGGAAAACAAAGAACGGAAGCGGACAACTCTCGGGGTTGACGTCTTCTTATGAGCAAAAAGGACTCCACGCCCAGCCGGATGTCTATGCGTATGAGATTCCGGTGTATACCTGTGAGAATGGCCGGAAGGTGGCTTTTCTCTCTTATGCCGAAATGTCGAATCTGGATGAGACCGGAGATATTTACGGAACGCCGGAGGGCGCGTCCTCGCGGATTATCTACACATACGAGACGGATCTTATCCGTGCGCAGATTCAAAAGGCAAAAGAGCTGGCGGATGCGGTTGTTGTATCCTGCCACTGGGGTGAGGAAGACAGTCATGAGGTCAATGACACGCAGAAGAGTCTGGCGGCGAATCTCGCTGAGTGGGGGGCCGATCTCATCATCGGCGATCATCCGCATGTTGTGCAGGACGGAGCCTGGATCAGCGCGTCAGACGGACGGAGAGTATTCTGCGTGTACTCGCTGGGGAATTTTGTCTCGACACAGGAACAGCCGGATGAGATCATCGGAGTCGCTCTGGACTGCACCCTGAGTTTTACGGGAGAGGGGGAGAAGACTTCTGTTGAAATAAAGGAGCCGAAACTTGTCCCGATCGTGACCCATTACGGCGAGGGCGGGACCGACGTGAAAGTCTGCCTTTTTTCGGAGTACACCGAAGAACAGGCGGCATCCAACGGCATGAACGCGCTTCTTAAAGAGAACGGATCGACAGAAATGTTCACCCTGAAGTATATCCGCAGTATTCTCGAGAAAAACATCAGCAAAGAATTTCTGAAAATAGAATAGGATCGGAACGAAGAAAAGGGATATGCCCCGCAGGCATGTCCCTTTTAAATTACAGAAAACTTCCGATATTTTTTTTCGAAACCGTATTCGTCAAGAACTGGACATTGAATTGGCAGAATATTATAATAATATTGTGTAATAAATGAAAACTATTGGAGGGTTTTATTAAAATGGCAAACGCAATTGTGCATGCTGCAGAGCGAAAAGCCTTTGAACTTGTGCTCAGCCAGGTGATCAAGACGGCGGGTAAAGATGGGGGATATCTCAAAGTTATTGATATGGCGCAGAAATTTCTCGGCGATACCTGGGCGCCCGAGGCGTTTGAAAAACTGAGGACAAATTTTGGTAAAGGACAGAAATGGGCAAATTTCTTTGACCGTGTCCTTCAGAATATTGATCCGGATGTATTGAAGGGAATGTTTCTCTCCTTTGGCTTTGAGATGGGCTATGTGGGATACCACGAGACCAGAAAGAATGCTGAGAAATACGGAGTGAACGTGCCGTGGGTAATCCTTTTCGATCCGACGTCGGCCTGCAATCTCCGCTGCAAGGGATGCTGGGCCGCGGAGTACAGTCATCAGCTGAATCTTTCTTTTGAAGATATGGACAGGATTGTAACCGAGGGAAAAGCGCTTGGCACGCACGGCTATGTGATGACGGGCGGCGAGCCGACCATCCGCAGAGATGATATTTTCCGGTTGGCGAAAAAACACAAAGATTGCGGCTTTATGATTTTTACGAACGGAACACTGGTGGATCAGTCGTTCTGCGACGAAATAAAGGCCTGCAAAAACATTTTGCTCTCGCTGTCGATCGAGGGGCTGGAGACGGCCACGGACAGCAGAAGAGGAGAGGGTGTATTTGACAAGGTTATGGCGACGATGGATCTGCTTCGCGAGAACCGTCTGCCTTACGGAACCTCGATCTGCTACACCAGTCAGAATTATCAGGCAGTCACTTCGGACGAATTCTATGACTTCCTGATTGAAAAGGGCGTTCTCTTCAGCTGGTACTTCCACTTCATGCCGACCGGCAACAACACGACGATGGATCTTGTGCCGACGCCGGAACAGAGGGAGTATATGTATCACCGTGTCCGTGAGATCAGAGGCTTTGAGGGCGGAAAGGAAATCTTCCTGATGGATTTCCAGAACGACGGAGAGTGGGTATCCGGCTGTATCGCCGGCGGAAAGGCATACTGCCATATCAATCCGGCAGGAGATGTGGAGCCCTGTGTGTTCATACATTACTCCGGGGCAAATATCCACGACAAGAGTCTTCTGGAATGCCTGCAGCAGCCGCTGTTCCGGGCATATCACGACGGACAGCCGTTCAGCGATAATCTGCTTCGTCCCTGCCCGATGCTGGAAAATCCGGCGAAGCTCTACAAGATGGTTCACGATACCGGAGCAAAGTCCACCGATATGCAGGATCCGGAGGAGGTCGATCATCTGGCGAGAAAAGTGGAACAGTACGCAAAGGACTGGGCACCGGTGGCCGAGAAGCTCTGGGCTTCGGATCACCCGGATTACAGACAGAAGGAAGAATCCGAAATCGAAGGCGTTGTTTTTTGAGGGACGGGGAAGGATTCCCGCCTGCGAAAAATAAAAGACCCGGCAGAACAACGGCGTAAACCTACACGCGCGGCAGGCCGGCTTTGCAAATATTGCACAAATTCAAAGTAAATAATTTGGGACAGATCGGAGAAAATTTTTATACGTAATCAGAAGATCGTAATATAAAACGATGCATCCGGATGTTACCATATTTTTATTGTCCTGCAGTGCCGTTTGTGCAAGAAAGACGGACATAAAACTGCGGACGCAACTATTCACGGGGGGTCCCCAAAGCGGGGACAGAAATTGGAGGTAGATATGTTACATATCAAGAAAAATGGCCTGGCCAGAAAAATCCTGATGTGCGGACTGTCTCTTGCGATGGCTTTTTCAGGGGTGAGCATGATGCCGGCTTCTGCGGAGGCGGCAAAGAACAGCAGCTACGATTACGGAGATGCACTGGCAAAGTCACTGCTTTTCTATCAGCTGCAGGAGTCCGGAAAGCTCAGTGAGGAGACAAAATCGCGATGCAACTGGCGTGATGACGCCTGTGTAACCGACGGACAGCCTTATGGCATCGATCTGTCCGGTGGATGGAACGATGCGGGAGATAACGTGAAGTTCAATCTTCCGGCTGCCTACACGGGTATGATGCTCGCGTGGTCCTATCTGAACAACCCGAAGGCTTATCAGACATCCGGACAGGAGAAGTGGATGCTTCATGACCTGAAGTGGGTCAACGACTACTTCGTAAAGTGTAATCCGGATTCCAAGACATACTGGTATCAGTGCGGAGACGGTGGACTGGATCACAACTACTGGGCTGCTGTCGAGACGATTGAGACAAGAATGCCTGATCGCGAGTGCTACAAGGTAGACGACACATCCGCAGGAGGCGGTTCCGCTGTCGAGGCGGAGACATCCGCATCTCTAGCGGCGGCGTCGATGGCGTTTAAGAAATCAGATCCGAAGCTCGCGGCTACGTACCTGGAGCACGCGAGAACACTGTTCGACATGGCATGGAAGGCAAAGAGCGACAAGGGTTATACTGCCGCAAACGGTTTCTACAATTCCTGGAGCGGATTCTGGGATGAACTGGCCCTCTCCGCCTGCTGGCTCTACAACGCGACCGGTGAGGAGGAGTACCTCGACAAGGCAAAAGAGGCAGCGACACATTTCGGTTATGAGTTCCAGGGAAACAGCGGCCCGATCGCATACAACTGGCCGCTCGGCTGGGATGATGTACATCTGGGCGCGGAGTACTGGCTTGCGAAATTCACCGGTGAGAAGCAGTACTATGAGGTTCTCGAGAACAACATGGATTACTGGCTCGGCGAGAAGACTGCAAACAAGACACTGCAGACAACACCGAATGGTCTTGTAGTCTGCGACACCTGGGGATCCATCCGCTATGCCTGCAACGAGGCGTTCACGATGATGCTCTACGGACAGCTGCCGAAGGCAGATGCCACAAGAGCTGCCAAGGGTGAGAAATTTGCAGAGTCTCAGATCAACTTTGCCCTCGGAAGCGGAGGAAGAAGCTATCAGGTAGGTTACGATGAGACTTCTCCGCGCGACGTTCACCACAGAACGGCACACGGATGCTGGAGAAACAAATTCTCGGATATCCCGGAGCACAACAGACACGTGCTGGTGGGAGCTGTCGTCGGAGGACCCAGCTCTTCGGATGAGAGCACTTACATTGATACACGTGACAACTACCAGACCAACGAGGTGGCAGACGACTACAATGCAGGTTTTACTGCTGTCGCAGCCATGATGTATGAGAAATACGGTCAGGGAAAGAAAGTCAAAGATCCGGATGCCATTGAGGAACCGGACGGTCAGGAGTGGGTTGTTGATGAGGCCATCAACGGCTTTGACAACACAAACAAGATCAACTTTGTTGAGCTGAAAGTAGTAGTAAACAACCGCACGGCATGGCCGGCTGTTGTAACAGACAAGCTTGTATTGAGAGAGTACTTCGATCTCTCCGATATCATCGCCCAGGGCATTGATCCGAAGGATATGACGGTTGAGGCGAAATACCAGCAGCGTCCGGTTACCATGAAGCCGTTTGAGTACAGTGGTCTTGATGGTATTTACTACACAGATATGGATATGACCGGCGATGTTGTTTATCCGGGCGGACAGAGCGAGAGCAAACAGGAAGTACAGTTCCGTGTTTCCGCGCCTGGAAAATGGGATTACTCCAACAGTCCGTGTCTGATGGGACTTGAGGGAACCGATAACAGCCATATGGGTACAGCGCAGGGCTGTGTACTCTACAGTGACGGTGAGATCGTTTACGGTCAGGAGATCGGAGAGAACAACCCGCTTCCCACACCGCTCCCGACAAAGGCACCGACAAAAGCGCCGACAAAGGCTCCTACACCGACACCGGATCCTTCCAAACCTACACCGACACCGGATCCGAACGCAAGAGCCGGCGAGCCGGGTGAGGTTTCCGGAAGCCAGGTGCCGAAGGCCCTTCAGGGCGATATGGTAGAGGTCTTCTTCAAGAACGAGAAGGGCACCAATATCGATGCGCATCAGTGCAGAATCGGCGATACAGTAAAACCGGCAGAGTGGATTACAACCAATTCCTACCATGAGAAAAACGGCTGGGGAAGCCAGGTGGAGACCTACCGCTTTATCGGCTGGAGAAGCTCTACAACCGGAAATATCTATGCGTCGGACAAGATTCCGACCGTAACGGAGCCGGTATCCTATTACGCAACCTTTGAGGATGTCAACGCGACGCCGACACCCACAAAGAAACCGACAGCCACACCGAAGCCTACGGCTACCCAGAAGCCTACGGCTACACCGACAAAGGCACCGACCAAAGCACCGACAAAGACTCCTACAAAAGCGCCGACGAAGACTCCGACTCCGGGAACAGCACGGATTAAGATTTCCGGAAAGAACCTGGAGCTTCAGGGTAAGATCGGAGTTGCCGTTTACGCAGATGTGATCGGTGATCTTGCTTCGGAAGATGTATATGCAGTGACGACGATCAACGGAGAAGAGATTTCGAGCGAAGCAGAGACCTACGATGGCGGACTGACGGTCACCACCTTTGTAAAACCGAAAGAACTTCATGATGAAATTACACTCGAATTCAGAAGAGTTTCAGATGACAGTATCGTGTTACTGAAGGACGGAAGTTCTTCTGTATCCTACAGTGTTGCAGCCATCGCAAAACTGTATCAGAACAAGAACTACGATACAGAGACACAGGAACTTGCCGAGGCAATCGTCAACTACGGCAGCTACGCGCAGAAAATGCTGAAGTACAACACATCATCTGCGAAGGTGACCGATACTCTCAGTGATATCTCCCGTGCGGATGTTGAGGACTACAAGACCGAGACGAGCGGAAAGGTGACGGGAATAAGCTATCAGGGTAACGGTTTGACGCTGAACGCGGATACAGTTCTCGGCGTATACTTCAAGGTTTCCAAGGGATACGATCTTGCTGACTACAGCTTCACGCTGGACGGCAGAAAGGTTGAGCCGGTCGATGCCGGCAGCGGCTACTGCTATCTGGAGATCGAAGGAATCAAGGCAAAAGATCTCGGAAAGAACTACACGATTGTGGTGAAGAAGGGAAGTTCGAAATTTGAAGTGAAGACAAGTGTGCTTTCCTGGGCTGAGCAGGTTCTCGGAGGAAAAGGAAATGACACTGCAACTGTAAACATGGCGAAGATGGTATACAGATACAGCGAGAAAGCAACAGCATATTTTGCTGCAAAGGAATGATTTTTTTAGTCTGCAGACGCGGTTCCCGTGAGGGAATCGCGTTTTCTAAAATAAAAATGAAATACAAAATATAAACGAAACACAGCAGCAGGTAAATCAAAAAAGATCAAGGGGGATTTTTCATGCGAAGGAAGAAAAAAACAGCAAAGAGAGCAGCGGCCTGTGTGCTCTCACTTGCGATGGCATTCGGCGGTGCCGGCGTCGCTCCTGCGACTGCAATGGCAGCGGAAAAATACGACTATGGTGACGCGCTCTCCAAGTCTCTGCTTTTCTATCAGCTGCAGGAGGCGGGAACAATGAGTGAGGAGACACTGTCGCGCTGTAACTGGAAGGGCGATTCCTGTGAACACGATGGACAGGACGTGGGCCTGGATCTTTCCGGCGGCTGGTATGACGCCGGAGACAACGCGAAGTTTAACCTGCCAATGGCATATTCATCTATGCTTCTCGGCTGGTCGTATCTGAACAATCCGGAGGCGTACAAAAATTCCGGACAGGAGAAGTGGATGTTTCATGACCTGAAGTGGGCGAACGATTATTTTGTCAAGTGCAATCCGGATGCTCATACCTACTATTATCAGGTCGGAAACGGCGGACATGATCACGCGTTCTGGTCCGCGGCCGAGTGTGTGGAAGCAGCGCTGAACACGACAGCCTATGCATCCAGACCTTCCTACAAAGTAGGAGACGAGACCGCAAACGGCGGAACCGGAGTTACTGCGGAGGCGGCAAGTTCTCTGGCTGTAGCGTCCATGGTTCTCAAAGATTCGGATCCGGAGAGAAGTGAATTGTATCTGGAGCACGCCAGAACACTCTTTACCATCGCGAACAAGGCGAGAAGTGAAAAGGGTTACACCATGGCCAACGGATATTACAGCTCCTTCAACGGATTCTGGGATGAGCTCGGCATGGCTGCCTGCTGGCTCTATGAGGCGACAGGCGAAAAGACATACCTGGATGTGGCGGAGGAATGCGTGCCGAAATTCGGCACAGAGGATCCGGGAACAAAGGATCAGGCGTATTCCTGGCCGCTTTGCTGGGATGATGTACATCTGGCTGCCAATCTGAAACTTGCCGAGTTCACCGGCAAGAAAGAATACTATGAGATTCTTGAGAAAAACATCGATTTCTGGCTCGGAAGAATTTCCGGAAGCCACACCATCACCTACTCACCGAAGGGACTTGCGGTCTGCGATACCTGGGGATCTGCCCGCTACGCTTGTAACGAGGCCTTCCTCTGCTTCATGTACTCGGAGCTTCCGGGAGCGGATGCGTCCTACAAGAAAGACGCGACGAAATTCGCGGAGCAGCAGATCAATTATGTACTCGGTGACGGAGGACACAGCTATCAGGTCGGCTTCGGTAAAGACTATCCGGTCAACCCGCATCACAGAACCGCTCACGGTTCCTGGCTCGGCGAGCTGACAAAACTTCCGAAGACAAACCGTCATCTTCTCGTGGGAGCGCTTGTCGGAGGACCGGCCTCTGCCGACGATGACGATTATGAGGATACAAGAAGCAACTATCAGACCAACGAGGTAGCCTGCGACTACAACGCCGCATTTACCGGAGATCTTGCGATTATGTACGATAAGTACAGCGGAGGCAAGAAGGTGGAGGATGCAAGCGCCATTGAGACGCCGGACGGCGAAGAGTACCTTGTCACCGGTCTGATCCAGTCCCAGAATTCCTCCGATTCCGGAAGCTCTGTGGAACTGATGATCCACTTTGAGAACCGCACGGCATGGCCGGCAGTTCCGACGGACTCTCTGGTTGTGAGAACCTATCTGGACATCAGCGATGTCCTTGAGAAGGGATACGAGCCCTCCGACATCAAGACGAGTACAAACTTTGCCCAGGGCTCTGCTGTTATTTCAGGGCTGAAGCCTACCGGCAAAAACGGTATTTACTATTGCGACCTCGACCTCACCGGTACCTATATTCTTCCGGCGGGAGAGAGTCTGAACAGCAAGGAGTTCACTTATAAGATCACAGCACCCTGCAAGTGGAAATACACAAACAGCCCGTCCCTGAAGGATCTTCTGAAGACCGATTATAATCATCAGGCAGATCCGGTGAACATTGCGTTCTATAACAGAGGCGTTCTGGTTCATGGTCAGGAGTACAGCGGCAGCGGAGCGGCTACGCCGACACCGACACCCCGTCCGACGGAGAGCGCCGGCGGTGAAGAGCCGGTACCGGAAGGCGATTACGGTGAACTTGAAGGCACAAAGATTCCGGGTATGACGCAGGACGGAAAAATTCAGATCTTCTTCAAAGACGACGCCGGCAAATATCTGGATGAGCACGCCTGCGTGGAGGGCGAGGCCGTAGAGCCTGCGGCATGGATCGTATCCAATACCTATCATGACAAAAACGGCTGGAGTGGCGAAGCGGAGAGATATGAGTTCATCGGCTGGAGAAGCACATTGAACGGACGATACTACGCAAGTGACAAGATTCCGGCGGCAACCGAGCCCTGCTCCTACTACGCGATTTTCCGTGACACGGAGGCACCGGCAACACCGACGCCTGCGAAGAAGCCGACAGCAACACCGAAACCGACGGCGACCGTAAAACCTACGACAAAGCCGACAGCGACACCGAAACCGACGGCAACGGTAAAACCTACGACAAAGCCGACGGCGACACCGAAACCGACAGCAACGGTAAAACCTACGACAAAACCGACGGCGACTCCAAAGCCTATAAAAACTCCGACAAAGTGGCCGAATCCGCTTGCACCGAGTGCACAGCGCGTGAAGGTGATCGGTAAAAACCTGGAACTTCAGGGAAAGATCGGTGTTTCCATTTATGCAGAGACATATGCTCTATGTAATCGGGCTTATGCTGTGACAACCATCAACGGTGACGAGATCGAGAGTGAGATTGAGCAGACGTATAACGGACTGATCGTCACAGTCTTTGTGAAACCGAAGGAACTTCATGATGAAATCACGATGAGATTCTATGGGTCGGGAACCCCGATACCGCTTATAACCGGAGAGGAGGAACTGACCTTCAGTGTGGCCGACATCGCGAAGCAGTATCAGAACAAAGTTTTTGATAAGGAGACACAGGAGCTTGCCGAGGCAATCGTGAACTACGGAAGCTACGCGCAGAAGATGCTGAAGTATAACACTTCGTCGGCGCAGGTAACCGATACCCTCGGTGATGTAACCAAAGCGGATGTTGCGGATTACAAGACGGTAACGTCCGGAAAGGTAACGGGACTTACATATCAGGGCAACGGTCTGACGCTGAATGCGGACACGGTGTTGGGCGTATACTTCAAGGTTTCCAGGGGATACGATCTTGCTGACTACAGTTTCACACTGGATGGAAAAAAGATCGAACCGGTTGACGCCGGAAGCGGCTTCTGCTATCTGGAGATCGAGGGAATCAAGGCAAAAGATCTGGGAAAGAATTACAGTATTGTCGTGAAGAAAGGCAGTTCAAAATTTGAAGTGAAGACCAGTGTCCTTTCCTGGGCTGAGCAGGTTCTCGGAGGAAACGGCAGCGACACTGCCACTGTAAACATGGCGAAGATGGTTTACAGATACAGCGAGAAGGCAACAGCTTATTTCGAAAAATAAAGGAACTCTTTGGTGGTTCTGATCTATCTGGCGCGGTTCCCGAACGGGAACCGCGTTTTTCATGTTATAGGAAATTCCTTCGGAATTTCTATAACATGAAACGCTCCGCTTAGATGCGCAGCTCGCAGAGGAGAAGATCGCTAACGCGATTCTGCTCGCGCGCCTTTCGTCCGCGGCGCTCACCGGGAGGATTGAGGGAATGGGGGAGTCGAAGTCCGCTTGCGGACTTTGTTCTGGTATAGGAAATTCCTTCGGAATTTCTATAACATGAAACGCTCCGCTTAGATGCGCACTCGCGCGATATGTAGATGCGTTGCATCCGCGCTCGGCGCGAGAATGTCGCTAGCGACATTCTTTTTTACACGGAAGGAATATGATATAATGTCTGAAATGTCTGGGGAGGGATAACGTATTTGAGAAGACGAAAAAGAGCAGCGCTGCATGTTGCGATGTTTTGGGCAGGAGTTCTGGCTGTCATTGCTGCCGGATGCGGAAAAAAGGTAAACAAGGGAAACTCGTATTCCGAAAAGGAGCAACTGTTCACATCCTCGTATGAAACGGGTGATCTGTACAATTACTATGAACCCAGGTATTACGTACGCGATGGAGAAAAGATGACGTATACCGATGACGAGAATTATGAATATCGTCTCGGGATCGATGTATCGGAACACAACGGAACGGAGATTGACTGGAAGAAGGTTCGCGACGACGGATATGAGTTTGTGTTTATACGTCTCGGATACAGAGGGTATTCGGAAGAAGGAGCACTCAAAGAGGATCCGAATTTTGAGGCAAACTACAAGGGGGCACGGGATGCCGGGCTTGATGTCGGCGTCTATTTTTTCTCCCAGGCGGTAAATGCAGGGGAGGCCGCCGAAGAGGCGGAGTACGTCCTCAAAAAGCTTGAGGGCAGGGAACTTCAGATGCCTGTGACCTATGATCTGGAGAGTATCGAAAATGACACGGCAAGAGCCGATGAGGTGAGCAGTGAGCAGCACACTGAGAATATTAAAGCGTTCTCGATGAAGATCATCGAGGGTGGATACGACGTCATGCTTTACACAAACCTGATGTGGGAGACGTTTAAGCTCCATATGAGAGAACTCTATGATCTTCCTGTCTGGTTTTCGGGATATGCCGACACTCCGCAGACAACGTATGATTTTTCCATCTGGCAGTACAGCAACACCGGTACGGTGGACGGGATCAGTGGAAATGTGGATCTGAATATCGAGATGATTCCAAAGAAAAAGAACGAAGGAACCGCGGGCTGATCTGTGGTTCCTTCGTTCTTTTTTTGTATGACAACTCCCTTCGGTATTTCAATGACATAAAACTATTCTGTAACAGTCAGTCGCTTTCTTGTGACCGTGTCGTAGAAATTGAAATACTCCGGGTGATGTCTGGACTGATTCCACTCGAACATGACGCCGTTGGCGTTATAGGTTTGGCCTGTGATCACAGAGACAAAGTCATAGCTTTTGAGATCGATGTATTTGCAGTCGATTTGCGTGGCTTTTTCGGCTGTAATTCTTCGCTTGCAGGTCACAATCTGCATGCCGAGATCGTTTTCCAGATAGTTGTAGATCGATTGTGAGGCAATCGCAGGTGTCAGTCCCGGTACTTCGGAGGCGCGGAAGATGTTGATATCGAAGATCACAGGTCTGTTGTTGAGGTACCGAATGCGCTGGATAAAGAATACCGGTGTGCCGACGGGAAAACCTGTTCGCTTGCTGAGCCGGTCATCCGTGATGAGATCGGTGAACTGAATGACCCGGGTATCTGCGTGCAGATGATTCCGTCTGGCGGACTCGCTGAATGTCTCTATGCCGCCGATGGTGAATGTGGAATTTTGAAGAGGACGGTAAATGACCTGTACGCCTTTGCCGTGCATGGTCTGAATATAACCCTCGCCGGACAGAATAGAAAGGGCACGTCTTACTGTGTTGCGTGAACACAGATATTCGTCTGTGAACTGTGTTTCAGACGGGAGAAATGTTCCGAACGGGTAGGTTTTGTTTTCGATCTTCAGTTTGATATCCTTGTAAATATTTTGAAATTTTCCGGCTGGCATACTAAAATCCTTGCTGTTTTTGGATGGATTCTTCCTGTTTTCTGCGAAAATGGAGAAATTGTTTTATTACCAGGAAATATTAACATATTTGAGAGAATAATACAACTTGTTCAAACAAGCATTTTCGGTATGGGAAATTCCGACGGAATTTTCATAACAAAAAACGCTCTGCCGGGATGCGCAGCTCGCAGATAAGAAGATCGCTGACGCGATTCTGCTCGCGCGACTTTCGTCCTGCGTTGCTCATCGGGGGGAGCGAGGGGATGGGGGGCGACGTCCGCTTGCGGACTTTGAGCGAATATACCTGCCGGTGGCTGCTGTGGAAGCGGAAAGACATAAAAGGAATACTGCAAAAAACCAAAGAATAAGGTATAATTAAACAAAAAGAAACTGTGATATATCACGTTTTTCTAATATTGTTATACGAAATGTACGATAATAAAAATATAGTAATGGTATTCGAAATTATGGGTGAGACGATCCGGAAACGGAATGGAATGGGGCTTTTACGGACAAAGGAAATGTGTGTTTTTTGAGAAGGACGCAGGAGTCTTATGAAAAATAAAAAAAATTTTAAAAAGAAGTTCTCGAAAGTGATGGCAGTGATTTTATCTGCCGGAATGATGATGCCCCTGACTGCAGCGACAGGGAAGGCCTATGCGGATAATCCGCCGGAGACGGATGGCGGTTATATTGCGATGGAAGGCGGCTGGGATGACGGCGTACCCGCTGCGGCGGAAGACGTAGATCTTTTGGACGCGGATGTGATACATCTTGAAGAGGAGGAGCTGCCGGAAGATACTGTGGTGCAGGAGGTCGCGTCCGGAATGCTTTCATTCCCTTCCGGGGATTCGGAGGAAACGTCGCCGGTCATGGTTGAAGAAGAGGCGTTATACGGAAACGGATCGGATGGAACGGACGAATCTGAAGGGGGCGGTGAACCGCAGGCGTTTGTCACGGAAGAAGAGATTTCCGGCGATTCTGCGCTCACGGCGTGGCCGTTCACAGCATCGCAGGCGGCGTCGGACACAAGCTGTTCCCTGCTGAACCGCTTCCCAGAGATCCGGGATCAGGAGTATTACAATACCTGCTGGTCATTCACGGCGATCGGCATGATGGAAATGAGCATGATCAGTCAGGGGAAAGCCCGGACCGGTGTGGATTACAGTGAGCTGGCGCTTGCATACAGTTCCTACCACATTCCGTCCGATCCATTCGGAGGTCTGGCCGGGGACGGAAACGGACTGACAAACGGAAAGGACTTTCTGACCGGCGGAGGCAACATGGTGATCGCGCTTCCGACACTCTTTACGTGGGCCGGAGCGGTGAGTGAAAAAGATGTTCCGTACAGTACTGCTTCCGGCGTACAGCAGTCCGGGCTTTCCGAAAGCGTGCAGCGAAAGGATCAGGCGCATATCACGGAACTGAGGCTCTTTAATCTTCAGGAGAATCCCAATGCTGTCAAGAAATGGATCCGAGAAAACGGAGCGGCAAGTTTTACGTTGTATAAGCCGTCGGATTACCAGTCCTATTACAACGGGGCGCATAACGCGTATTATTGCAACACGGCATTTCCTGCGAACCATGCAGTCGATGTTGTCGGCTGGGATGACGCGTTTCCGGCAAAGGCCTTCGCCAATACACACAACCGGAACGGTGCTCCGACGAATGGAGCCTGGCTTGTGAGAAACAGCTACGGAAAGAATAAGTACCATTTTTATGGTTATTTCTGGATTTCCTATGCAGACGCAACGATCGGAGATACGGTTTACGGTATCAGGGCTTCCGAAGCGAATAATTATGAAAATAACTATCAGTATGACGGAGCCGGTTATTCCGTGAATATTGATGCAGTAGAGGCGGCTAATATTTTTAAAGCACAGGCCGGCAGCAGTGGTGAGATCCTTCGGGCAGTAGCGGTCGGAGTGGCCGGGGAAAGGAAAAACGCCCATAGCGACTATACGGTTCGGATCTACAGGAATCTGAGCAATCTGTCCGATCCGACAAGCGGTCAGCTCTGTGAGAGTGCGACGACATCAGGTGACACGGACCAGTCCGGTGTGTATACGGTGAAACTCGCGAATCCGGTGCAGCTGAATAAGGGCGAGTATTATTCCGTTGTCGTCGAAGTATCCGGCAGCAGACCGAAAGTTATGGCGGAGTCGTCTTATGACAGAGGGGAGCTGAAGATCACGGCTTCCATGAAACAGCAGCAGAGTTTTGTAAAAGTAAGAAACAGTTCCGAATGGGTTGATTTGAAGGGCGGATGGAAATCCATCTACAATTATTCCGACGGAGGCAACCTTCGGATCAAGGCGTTCACTGACAAGGTTGCTGCATCGAACAATCCGTCCAATGGAAGCGGACAGCAGAGCGGATCGAATACCGCTGTGACGCCGGATCCAAACAAATCCGAGGCAAACCAGTCGAATACAACAAATTCCAATCCGGCGAAAACGACTGACAAAACCCCGTCCGGAAAGTCCGGGGATGTGGATGTTTCGTCAGTTAAGGACAGTGTGAAGATGTACCGGCTGTATAATCGTGGAAACAAAGAACATTTCTACACAGCGAGTGCGCATGAGAGGTCAGTGCTTGTTTCGCTTGGTTGGAATTATGAGGGGATCGGCTGGTATGCTCCGGCGACCGGAGATCCGGTATATCGTTTGTATAACAAATATCTGAGGGATCACCATTATACAATGAGCAGGACGGAGAAGGATTATCTCGTATCTGTCGGTTGGAACTATGAAGGAGTCGGCTGGTATTCCGATCCGGAACGGGAAGTGCCTCTGTACCGTCAGTATAATCCGTATCTGACCTCAGGTTCGCATAACTACACGACCAGCAGTTACGAGGCGTCGGTTCTGATCTCCCGGGGCTGGATCGATGAAAAGATCGGGTGGTATGGCGTAAAAGCTGAAAGATGAAGCTGTCGAAGATGAAAGAGAGACGAATGCCGGCGTGAGAGGACGTTTCGTAAGCAGCCGGTGGCTTTTGGGGAAGGGAAAGAACTTTCGTCACAGATGTTGCGCCACGAATGAGAAAGTTGTATAATTTTCATAAACAATTCGAGGAAAATGAGAAATATTTCCGGGGATTTTACACGAAAGAAAGCAGAAGGGGATTTATCTTGAAACTATATAAGAAGTATTATGAGGTCATTGCCTATTTATTTTGGGGAGTTATGTGCACGCTTGTCAGCTTCAGCACCTATGCGCTGTTTATACGTATGTTCCGGGGGATGAGAAATTCTACAATCAGCCTGTTGGGATCCGCGTTCGCCATGCATATTTTCTGGGCGACGGCACTCTCCTGGTTCTGTGCAGTATCCTTCGCCTTTGTGACGAACAAACTCCGTGTATTCCGGAGTCCTTCCTGGGCGCCGGGCGTTGTAATTCCTGAGTTGTTCAAATTCTTCGGGGCGAGAATCGTCACAGGTATTGTTGAGATTGTCGGCGTGCCGCTTCTTGTTTCTCTGGGTATGAATCAGGTGCTCTTTCACACAGAAGGCTTCCTGGCCAAGATCGTGATCAATGTGATTGTGATTATTCTGAATTATGTGTTCAGCAAACTGTTTGTTTTTCGTGAGGATGCGAAGAGCGACCGGAACGCGGACAGCACAGCCTGCTGAATATATTAAGGGATGGATGTCTGTCATACAGGCTCATGGCGGAGAGGCTGCCGCAAGAGAGCATTGATACATCGAAATTGAAAAGATACAAAAGCAGGCGGTATGCCCGGGACAAACCGGACGTGCCGCCTGCTTTTGTATGATATGCGTGCTCTTTTCACTTTACTTCCGCAGGTCCGTAGGAGAGCGACTCATTGTAGTTCCGCGCATTTTCCATCGTGACGGCGGCAATTGCCTGCAGCGCTTCTCTTGTGAAGAAGGCCTGATGAGAGGTGAGGATGAGATTCGGGAACATCATCAGACGGGCAACGGTATCGTCGCTCAGATAGTCGTCCGAGTGATCGGTGTACACATTTTCGTTTTCGCCTTCATACACATCGAGTGCGACGGCATGGAATTTTCCGTCTTTGAGTCCCTGAATCAGAGCTTCCACGTCGACGAGAGGGCCGCGTGATGTGTTGACAAGCATGACATTGTCTTTCATCTGGGCAATTGCTGCCGCGTCAATCAGATGATGAGTTCCGCCTTCACCCATGATCAACGGTGCGTGCAGGGAGATGAGGTCGGATTTCCGGAGAAGTTCATCCTTCGATACGTAGGTGAGAAGTCCTTCTTCTTCGAGGGATTTGTTCGGGAAGGCATCCCAGCCGAGAACCGTCATGCCGTAACCTTTGCAGATTCTCGCCATGCAGACGCCGATGCGTCCGGTACCCATAATACCGGCCACTTTGTTGTGAAGGTCAATGCCGAGAAGTCCGCTGAGGGCGAAATTGTTATCCCGCACTTTGTTGTAAGCCTTCGGGATTCTGCGGTTTGCGGCCTGGATGATGGTCATGGCGTGTTCCGCAACTGCGTACGGAGAGTAGGCGGGTACGCGGAGAACGGTCATGCCGTATTCCTTTGCCGCCTTGAGATCTACGTTGTTGAAACCTGCGCAGCGGAGAAGAATCAGATTCACGCCGCATTTGTGCAGGATTTCAATGACGGAGCGGGGGGCTTCATCATTTACAAAGATGCAGACCGCTTCGAAACCGTCGGCGAGGTGAGCGGTCTCCTTTGTGAGACGGCTCTCAAAGTAGTGGATATCCACGTTGTAGGCTCCGACACCGCGATCCTTGCTTAGTTCGCTGAAGAAGATGCGGTCGTAATCCTTTGTTCCGAAGAAGGCGATTTTCAGGACGTCCACCTTCTTGTTTTTCGGGGCCATATCAGAGAGCACGCTGAGAATGCCTGCCATGGCCTCTTCTTCATCCGGACCGTCAACTTCGATATGAAGAACGGATCCTTTGATGGCGTCCAGTTTAAGGATTTGAAGAACATTTTTGCCGGAGGCGGTCGCGTCGTCGAGACGGATCGTCACCTGACTGCTGTAATTGGTACATGCCTGCGCGAGCATAGCGGCCGGTCGGGCATGGATTCCAAGGGGGTTGAGTACAGTATAGTCGGTAGTTTTCATAATTATCCCTTTCCTTTGCATATGAATGCGCTGTTTTGGTTTACTTTATATTATGACACAAATAATGCCGGAATTACACATGAATTTGTTATAAATAAAAAAAACATGATATCATTTGCGGAGTGATGCTGATGAGGGGGATTGCGGCGAGGAAGCTGTGCTCAAGGCAGCGGGGGATAAAAACGGGAAGGAGTAAAGAAATGAGATATTATATTGCGGATCTGCATTTTTTTGACGGAAGGGTGATGTCGGACATGGATCACAGACCCTTCGAGTCCCTGGAAGAAATGCATTCCTGTCTGATTGAGCGTTGGAATAGTAAGGTGAAGAAAAGAGATGAAGTGTTTGTGCTTGGGGATATGTTTTCGTGGAAGGAGGCGGATGTCTCGTCGATCAACAGAATTCTCGCGCAGCTGAAAGGAAAGATCTATCTGGTCACCGGGAATCACGACGGGAGCTGGCTTCACAGGGAGGGGATCAACCTGGACAGATTCCGGTGGATCCGTCCATACGCGGAAATCACGGATCAGAACAGAAATGTAGTGCTCTGCCACTATCCGATTCCGTTCTTCGGGAAGAATCACATGAGAGACAGTAATGGCAAGCTGAAGACATTCATGGTGCACGGTCATGTGCACGACACGGCGGAGGCCGCGCTTCTCTACCGGTTTGAGGAAATGAGCCGGATGGAAAAAATAACCACAGCGGCAGGAGATGTGGAGAGCATGGAATGCAATCTCATCAACTGCTTCTGTGGTTATTCGGATTATCAGCCGTTGAGTCTTGACGAGTGGATCGTACTCAGAGCAGGTGGATTCGGCCGGGGTATTTAGAATGAAACGGTCTCAGTGCCTTGGCGGCCTGCGGTAAAGATCCAGCGTTTTTTTGACAATTTCATCCCAGTTGTACTTTTTGCAGATGAAATCGGCGGCCTCTTTCTTGTATTTCCCGACGAGAGCCGGGTTGTCCAGAAGACGCTGGAGATGCAGCCGGAGATCCTCGACATCGCTCTTCCGGAAGGACTCCGCGTGGGATTCGACAACATCCGTACATTCGGTGATGTCGCTGGTGAGACAGCAATTTCCGAAACTCATCGCCTCCAGAAGACTTAAGGGCATACCTTCCAGATCAGAGGGAAGCGTATAGATATAAGCGTTGCTGTATAGCTCTTCGAGAATCCTTCCCTGAATGAAACCGGTGAAAATGACGTTTTCGCCGGCTGCTTCTTTGAGTTCCTGCATAAATTCGTCTGTGTCGGAGCTGCCTCCCGCAATGACGAGTTTTTTGCCGGTATGAATCTGATTCCACGCATGAATCAGGTAGCGGAGACCCTTCTCCGGGACGATCCGTCCCAGATAGAGCACATAATCATCTTTTTTGAGACCGTAGTTTTCGGTGATGAGTTTTGCGTCAACCTTTTCCGGACGGTTGACGCCGTTAGGAATAAATACTGTCTCCCGGCCATAAGTGTCCATGAAATACTGCTGAACGCCCCGGCTGAGTACAATGATCTGATCCGCATGCTTGGCGGCCTGCCGCTCGCCGGTGCGGATGTACCAGGAGGCGAAACCGCCCCATTTTGCCCGCTGCCAGTCAAGACCGTGTATGGTGACGATGACTCTCTTGCGCAGAAGTTTCGGAAGTAGACACATAAATGCCGGTCCTTCGGCATGAATATGAACGACATCAAAGCGTTTCATCGCTGTGATCAAAGCGCCGGTGAAAGAACTGGATACGGCGGCCATTCCCTTGCGGTCGATGGTCGGTACTTTTCGTACGCGCACGCCCCGGTACATGCCGGTTTTCTCGGTTTCTTCCATTTCAGATGAGGCGAATTCGGCACCGGATACGTGCCGTCCCCCTCTGTTGTATACCGTGACGTGATGTCCCAGTCCTGCCATTCGCGTGGATAATTCATCGACAACGACTTCTATGCCGCCCTCGCGGGAAGGGATTCGCTTGTGCCCAAACATAGCGATCCGAAGCGGCGCACTGCCGGAAGACGTTGCGCCGGATCTATGCCGTTTTTTCTTGCATTTGTCTGTGTGGTTGCTGTTCAAAGTTACCTGATCCCCCAAAAAACTTTGGATTTATTATCTCACATTTGAATGAAAAACGCCACAGGGACCATCTGTACATTTCCTCAATTGTTACAGGAAGTTCCTCCGTTTGTGTGCGAAGGGGGAAGGGGCCGGATTAGTTCTGTGTGATTGCTTCGGAGAGTGCGCGTGCGAGCTGATCCGGACAGGAAGTGTTTTTGAAGCCGCAGGTGGTTCCCTTGAGGAGTTCGGCGACTTCCGCGGCCGGACGTCCCTCGACCAGACGGCTGATACCCTTCAGGTTTCCGTTGCATCCGCCGGTAAACGTTACGTTGCGGATGATGTCGTCATCGAGATCGAATTCGATCTGTGTGGAACAGGTTCCCCGTGTGCGGTACTGCATGTGTTTCATAGGTAAATCTCCTTGCTTTTGATAATGGTTGCCGGTGGAATGCTGCTGTGCTGACAAAGACGTTTTGTCAGAGGTACCGCCGGCGGTTCAGTGATTCGTGTGACGGATCAGTTCCGGGAGCTCGCGGATGTCCATGAGAACAGAATCCGGAGCGTCGACTTCGCCAAAGCCGTAGGCTGCCCAGATAAAAGATATCTTCGCTTCCGGATCAGCGGCTGACAGCGCCCTTCCTGCTTCTCTTGCCGCGTTGCAGTCATTCTGAATGTCGCCGATGTATACGGCGTTCTTCAGGTGGTGTTTCTCGGCGATCAGACGGATGTTGTCGCCTTTCAGAAGGTTCGTGTCTCCCGGACACAGATGGTCTTCAAAATACTCTTCCAGAGCTGTTGCCGCAAGAAAAGTCTCGATATATCCCGACTGACAGTTGCTGACGATGTAGAGGGGATATTGCTGGCTGCGGAGCGTCTCCAGTGTATCTCTAAGCCCCGGAAAAGCGTCCGGAGCGTTTTGGGCCAATACAGTATCCTCGGCAAGATACCATTTCTCCATCAGAGCTGCTTTTTTGTCGTCGGAGAGCGCCGGAAGAAGATCGTCGATGATGTCAGACAACGTTTTTCCAAACTCTTTTTTCAGGTCATCGGCACTGAGGAGGGGGCTGTCGCTGCCGCCTCCCGGATGATGGATGTGTACGCCTTCCGGGAAATCTTTGCGGAGCACATCGTTCCAGGCGTCGGCAACGATGGCTGTCGAGTCCCACATTGTTCCGTCAACATCGAAAATGATGCCGTCGGTTTTGATAATTCTGTTGTTCAATACTGCCTCCAGATCTGTTGTAGGTTGTAGCAACAATCGAATGAATACATGTTCTCATTGAATTATACTTCTTTGCGCGGCGGATGCAAGTGGCAAAAAGGAATGCTTTGTGCGATAATCGTAAAGAAAAAACACAGGAAACAGCGCCGTCTTAACCGGGAAAAACGGGGCGCACGCGGCGCAAAGGAAAATGGACACAGACGGGAGGGTATCATGTCCGGAAATGAACAGAAATACGGAAAATTTCAGGAGGAACCGGCGGTGGATCTCTCCCGGATCGTGGATCCGCTTTGCAGCTGGTACGATGTCCGCAAACGGGATCTGCCATGGAGACGGGATCGGGAGCCCTATCATATCTGGGTCTCGGAAATTATGCTACAGCAGACCAGGGTGGAGGCGGTGAAGCCTTTTTACGAGAGGTTTCTGAGGGAACTGCCAACGGTGAACGACCTTGCTGTCTGCGGGGAAGAGCGCCTGATGAAGCTTTGGGAAGGTCTTGGCTACTACAGCCGTGTGCGGAATATGCAGGCTGCGGCGAGGCAGATTATGGAGGAACAGGGGGGGATTTTTCCTGATAATAAGGAAGAGCTTTTGAAGCTGAAGGGGATCGGAGCCTACACGGCAGGAGCGATTGCCTCCATTGCGTTCGGAGAACCGGTGGCAGCGGTCGACGGAAATGTTCTCCGCGTGATCACCAGGCTGGAGATGGACGCAAGGGACATCATGAAACAGTCGGTGCGCACGGAATTTGACCGGAGAATCACGAGGGCGCTTCGGAAGAAATGCGCAGCCGGTGCATCCTCGCCGTCGGCGTTCAATCAGGGCATGATGGATCTCGGTGCGGGCGTCTGCCTGCCAAATGCGGCTCCTCTCTGTGAGGAGTGTCCGCTGTCCTCCTTCTGTCAGGCGCACGCGAATGGCGTCGAGACGGATTATCCGAAAAAGAAAGGGGCAAAGCCCAGGCGGATCGAAAACAGGACGGTTCTTCTGATCCGGGACGGAGAGAGAATTCTGATCCGGAAGAGGGAGAAAAAGGGGTTGCTCGCCGGTCTCTGGGAGTTTCCGAATCCGGAGGGACATCTCGACAGGGATGAGGCGGTTTCCTACGCCGCCGGTCTCGGCCTCGAACCGGTCCGGATCCGTGAACTCGCGCCGGCCAGACATATTTTTTCTCATATCGAATGGCACATGACAGGATATGAGATCCGCGTGGCCTCTTTTGGAGAGGAGGCGGAGCAGCCCTACGTGCTCATTGATACAGAACAGGTCCGGCGTGAATATGCGATTCCGACTGCTTTTTCCGCCTACTACAACTGGCTGGCGAAACACGGGGCGAATGCGGATGCGGACGTCTGATTCATTGCTTTTTTGGCTGATTTGTGGCATTATAGGCTAGATGTATTATTTTTTAAAGGAATGATTTCATTACAAAACAGGGAGCATAATCATGAAACTACTGAGTGTGACGATACCATGCTATAACTCTGAGGCGTACATGAGACACTGTATCGAATCATTACTCCCGGGCGGGGAGGATGTCGAGATCCTGATCGTTGACGACGGTTCCACGAAGGATCGAACGCTTGAGATTGCGCAGGAGTATCAGGAGAAATATCCGACGATCGTCCGGGCAATTCATCAGGAGAATAAGGGACACGGAGGAGCTGTCAACACAGGTATAGATCATGCCACCGGTCTTTATTTTAAAGTCGTGGACAGCGACGACTGGGTGGATGCGGAGGCTTATTCGAAGATCCTCGAGGTTCTCAATAAGATTGTCCGCGGTCCGGAGACGGTCGATGTTGTCTTTTCCAATTATGTATATGAAAAAGAAAACAGCAGGCGCAGAAAAAAATATGTGATGCGGTATTCCCGCTTTATGCCGGAGGACAGAATCTTCGGCTGGAACGAGATGAAGCGGATTGACGCGGCGCATTATGTACTGATGCACTCGGTGATTTTCCGCACGGAGCTCCTTCGGGAGACAAATCTGAGGCTGCCGGAGCATACGTTTTATGTAGATAACATCTTTGCATTCAAGCCTTTTGTAAAAGTAGAGAAGATGTATTACTGCAATGTGAATCTGTATCGGTACTTCATCGGACGCGCGGATCAGAGTGTCAACCAGGAAGTCATGATGAGGCGCTTTCCGCAGCAGCTGGCGGTCAACGAGATTATGATCGACTATCTCGGAGAGATCAGGGGAATGGCGCTGCATAAACACCAGCGGCAGTTCCTCTATCACGCGATGTCCATCATCATGCTCATCACGACGACGATGATGATCCGGTCACATGATCCGGAGATCTACGCGAACAAGAAGGCCCTCTGGCAGCGGCTGAAGGAGGCGGATCCCAGGGGCTACCGGCTGATCCGCGGAAGTCTGCAGGGCATTTCGATGCATCTGCCTGGAAGAGGCGGCCGCAAGATCGTGGAAAAAGGATACCGCATCGCAGAGAAGATTTATGGCTTTGACTGACAGAGAGGAGAGCCGATGAGAATTGGAACAGGATACGACGTACATCGGCTGGTGGAGGGTAGAAAACTGATCCTCTGCGGCGTTGAGATTCCGTATGAACTGGGGCTTCTCGGACATTCCGACGCGGATGTCGCGCTGCATGCTATCATGGATGCGCTGCTCGGCGCGGCTGCCCTTAAGGATATCGGTTATCATTTTCCGGATACCGATCCGGCATACAAGGGCGCCTCGAGCATAGAACTGCTCCGAAACGTCGGGGACATGCTCGATGAAAAGATGTATGTCATTTCAAATATAGATTGCACGATCATCTGTCAGAGACCGAAGCTTCGGCCCTATCTTGACCGGATGGTCACGAATGTGGCGGAGGCGCTCGGCATCGAAGAAGACCGGGTAAACATCAAGGCCACAACCGAGGAAGGACTCGGGTTCACCGGAACGGGTGAGGGGATCTCTTCGCAGGCCGTGTGCCTTTTGGAGAATGCCCTGGACGGACCGGTGCGAACCATTGATCCGGAAGAGAGCCATCGGGAAAACCCCGGAGGAGGCTGTGCGGCCTGCCCGATGCGGGGGAAACATCCGGATCAGGCAGAGATTGATCTGCTGAATAAATCGGAAGAAACAAGCTAGTCTGCGGAAAATGCAGTACGGTGGGTGTAGAAGGAGAGCTGGAAATGGCATTAAGATTTTATAATACGATGACGAAATCCATACAGGAATTCAAACCGATCCGCGAGGGTGAGGTTTCCATGTATGTGTGCGGACCTACGGTCTACAATCTGATTCACATCGGCAATGCGCGTCCGATGATCGTTTTTGACACCGCGCGCAGATATATGGAGTACAAGGGATATCGCGTGAACTATGTGTCCAACTTTACGGATGTGGATGACAAGATCATCAAAAAGGCAAACGAAGAGGGCGTGACAAGTGAGGAAATCTCTCAGCGCTATATCAAAGAGACGATGAAGGATATGGCGGATATGAATGTCCGTCCGGCCACAACACATCCCCTGGCAACGGAAGAGATCGGTGGAATGATCGAGCTGATCCGCGATCTTCAGGAGAAGGGCTATGCCTATGAAGTGAACGGAACGGTCTACTTCCGCACGCGAAAAGACGAAAGGTATGGCAAACTTTCCCATAAGAATCTCGATGATCTTCGCTCCGGTTTCCGTGATCTGAAGGTTTCCGGCGAGGATCAGAAAGAAGATCCGCTGGATTTCGTGCTCTGGAAGCCGAAAAAACCGGGAGAGCCTTTCTGGGAGAGCCCGTGGGGAGACGGACGTCCGGGCTGGCACACCGAGTGCTGCGTCATGTCCCGCAAATATCTCCATGCGACGACAATCGATATCCATGCCGGCGGAGAGGACCTGATCTTCCCGCATCACGAAAATGAGATCGCGCAGGTGGAGTGCTCGACGGGAGATGAGTTCGCGCACTACTGGCTGCACAACGCGTTCCTGAATATTGACAATGTAAAGATGTCCAAGTCGCTGGGCAACTTCCGCACAGTGCGTGAGATCGGAGAACACTATGATCTTCAGATTCTTCGCTTCTTTATGCTCTCCGCGCATTACCGGAGAGTCCTGAATTTCAGTGCCGAGAGTATGGAGTCCGCAAAAGCGTCTCTTGGAAGAATCCGCACCGCAGTCAAGGCGCTTGGTGACCGCGCGAAAGCGGCATCTGCGCAGGAACTGACGAATCAGGAGCGAGCAAGACTTGGCGTTGACGCGAACGGAGCAGTGCTTCCGTTCGAGGTGACTTCGGATCCGGTGACAGGGGCGCAGGTAAAACCGGACGATATGCGTGTGTTCCGCTATGACTTTGAGCAGGCCATGGATGACGACCTCAATACGGCGGACGCGGAGGCTGCGATCTTCAACCTTGTGCGCTTCGCGAACATCGAGGTACAGGAGAACAGCTCCAAAGCTTTTGCGGAGGCCGTGAAAAAAGAAATTGTCGAGCTCAGTGATATCCTTGGACTGATCGTGGATGTGGAGGAAGAAGATCTTGACGCAGAGATCGAAGCGCTGATTGAAAAGAGACAGGCGGCCCGCAAGGCAAAGGATTTTGCGATGGCTGACGCGATTCGCGATGAGCTGCTCGAAAAAGGAATCGCTCTCAAAGATACACGCGAAGGCGTAAAGTGGGAGAGGATCTGACAGTCGAATGGACAGAGAGTTTGATTTAGCTGAAGAAATCATCAGAAATCTGGAAGGGCAGGCTGCCCTTCCGGATTTTGATATAAAACAGTATTCTCCTCTGACGCTTGCGTATATCGGAGACTGTATCTATGAGCTGGTGGTACGGACGAAGGTTGTCCGCGAGGCAAACGAGGCGGTGAACCGGCTTCACCGGAAAGCCAGCGCTCTTGTGAAAGCAGAGGCGCAGTCGGCGATGATCGGTATTTTCGAAGAGCGGGGAATCCTTACGGAAGAGGAACAGCGCGTATACAAGCGGGGGCGGAATGCAAAGGCGTATACACACGCGAAGAACGCGAGTATACAGGAGTACCGCCGTGCGACCGGCTTTGAGGCCGTCTTCGGGTATCTCTACCTGAAGGGGGATATGGAACGGCTGTTGGAGCTGGCGGGGATCGGCCTTGGCGCTTATTGCCGGACAGAGAAGATTTCAAAGAACACGTACATACCTGAGGCTAGGAATCGCACGGGTTCCGGGAAGGAACAGGAATGAGAAATAATAAGAGAGCAGAAGACGGAAGAACATTTCGTCGGGGAAGTGCAGGAGAAGAAGGAAGAATGCGCAGCCGCCGGGAGAGAACTGACGGGACGGGGAAAAGAAAAAACGCTGTAAGAAGCGGAGATTTCAGACGCGCGGAGAAATCCGTTGCTGCGGATGCGGCAGAGGATCTGGAGTTTGCCGGGAATCCGAACCGTCTGGAAGGCCGCAATGCGGTTCTTGAGGCATTCCGTTCCGGCCGAAGTGTCGATAAGCTTTATGTGCAGGCGGATCTCCGGGAGGGAATGATCCAGACGATCACAAGAGAGGCGAGGAAGGCCGGAACGATCATCAGTTATGTTCCGAAAGAACGACTGAATCAGATGAGCGAGACCGGAAGCCATCAGGGAGTCATCGCTGTGGTTGCCTCCTTTGCTTATGCAGAAGTGGAGGATATTCTGCAAAAGGCAAGAGACAAGGGGGAGGCGCCGTTCATTTTCCTGCTCGACGGGATCGAGGATCCGCACAATCTCGGAGCCATCATCCGTACGGCGAACCTGGCGGGCGCGCACGGTGTGATCATCACCAGACATCGGGCGGTCGGTCTGACGGCTACGGTTGCAAAGGCCTCCGCCGGCGCCATCAATTACACGCCGGTGGCGAAGGTGACCAATCTCGGAACAACTATCGAGGAATTAAAGAAGCAGGGCATGTGGTTTGTCTGCGCGGCGATGGATGGAACGACCATGTATGACCTGGATCTCAAAGGACCGATCGGGCTTGTGATCGGAAATGAGGGAGAGGGAGTCAGCAGGCTTGTGAGAGAAAAATGTGACTTTACGGCTTCGATTCCGATGAAGGGGGACATAGATTCTCTGAATGCTTCCGTTGCAGCGGGAGTTCTTGCCTACGAGATTGTACGACAGAGACAGTAAAATGAAACCGGGGGAGAGTGTGGAAGACATGAACGCATATGATTCCATGGATGATACGGAATTGATCCGGAAATTCCGGGCGGGGGAAGCGCAGATCGGCGACTATCTGGTGGAAAAATACAAACCGCTTGTCAAATCAAAGGCGCGTGAACTGTTCCTTGCCGGCGGAGATCATGAGGATCTCCTTCAGGAGGGCATGATCGGACTGTTCCGGGCGGTGCGGGAATACGATGAAGAGCGCGAAGCGTCGTTTCGTACGTTTGCTCTCCTTCTTGTGACCCGGCAGATGTACTCGGCCATCCAGGGGGCGCAGAGGCAGAAACACAAAGCACTGAATTCCTCCGTTTCCATCAGTGAACTTCAGGACAATCAGGAGGAGGGAAAGCTTGGCGTCGTGGACAGCCCGGAAACCATTGTTGTCAACCGTGAGAATGCGGAGGCGCTCCGGCAGAAAATTGACGGGGTTCTAAGCCCGCTGGAGCGAAGAGTTCTGGGCTACTATCTCGACGGGATGGACTACAGGACGATCGCCGAGCGAATGAACCGGTCTCCGAAATCCATCGATAACACGCTGCAGAGGATCCGAAGAAAAGTATCGCATCTGTGATGCTTTTTTTTGTATCAGCGTCAGAAATGGCGCGGCCTCTGCGGCGTTTTTTTTGTGTTATAAGAAATTCCTATGACGCAAAACCAAAATAATTACAATGTGTACAAAATTATCACATATAATAAATAAAAATTGTGAGATTGACACAAATATAAGCGTAAGGTATAGTCAAATTATGAGGTGATTTGCACAAAAAAGTTGGGAAATACCACTTGTATACGCATTTTTGTGAAGCTTTCGGACACGGCCGTTCTGTTTCGAAGCGGAGGATCTTACTATGAGAAGGTGGAAAGTTGCAGTTTTGATGGCGTTGATCTGTACAACAGCGGGAGGCAGGCTTGCTGCCCGTCCACAGGAGACAGAGGCAGCGGAACGGGCAGTGGAAACAGGAACAAGAAGTTCCGGGCAGGGATACGTCACGATGTTCCGGCTTTATCATCCGGTTACGCGTGAGCATTTTTACACAGCTTCCGCACATGAAAGGGATGTGCTCACCGGCAGAGGGTGGAAAGATGAAGGCGTGGGATGGTACGCTCCGGAATACTCGGAAACGCCGGTGTATCGCCTGTATCATCCGGCGATACGGGATCATCATTACACAACGAGCGCGCAGGAGAGAGATGTGCTGTCTTCCAATTGCGGATGGCAGATCGAGGGAATCGGCTGGTATTCGGATGATGCGAAGACGGTACCTCTTTATCGCAGATACTGTCCGCGGCTGACATCAGGGGCGCATCACTACACGACAAGTTTCGGGGAGGCACAACATCTGCTCTCTGTCGGATGGAAAGATGAGGGGGTCGGCTGGTACGGTATAAAACCGGGTGACACGGGCATGAAGAAGGGCGAACAGAGCGAAGAAATGAAGAGAAGTGTAGATACGTGTCCGAATGGCGATGGAGAATCTGCCGCAGATTCGGCAGGCTGTGCAGATCAGACATATACGATCGTTCTCGTAGATGGAACTTCTGTGAGCATCATTGGTCATTACGATGATGCAGCTGCTGAAAAGCTGACCTCGGAGATCATTTCTTACAGGAAAAAATACGGGCTGGAAACGCAGCGCGTATCAGACAGTCTTGCGGAGGGCGCGAAAGTGAGAGCGGTAGAAGTTTGCGCGGTAAAGAGCCACATCAGACCGGACGGGACGGACTGCATCACAGTGAGCCGTGAGGCACTTTCTGAGAGTTTTATGAATTATGGGGAGAGTCCGGAAGAAATTCTGGCCGCCTGGAAAGCTTCGCCCTCGCACAACGGGAACCTCCTTCAGGCTGCGAATCAGCGGATCGGTGTCGGCGTTTTTGCGAGAAGAATATCGAATGGAGACAAGGACGAATACCGCTATTCTGCAGTGGTTCTGCAGGGGTGAAGGGTAAATTGCTATAATTATCGCAAAAGTTTATAAAACCAGAAAAAATAAAAAAACGGACGTGCTGCCGCACGGAAATGTTACCGTGTTGAGACAATGCCATATTAGAATATAAAAAAACATATTATATAAGGTATGAACGGGTATCCAACAGATACATTCATACTTATAAAGAGGCGGGAGATCAATGGCAGGACGCAAAAAGGAAATCGATAGAGAAAATGGGGCATCATTTATTGTTGACATCAAGAGGAATGAGTACTCCAGCTGGCAGGGAACGGTAACCTGGATCGAGAGCAATGAGACCGTGTCATTCAGAAGTGCAATGGAACTGATCCGACTGATGGATTCGGTCGTTGAAAAAGATAGAGAGTTGGAAGCGGGACGCGGGCTGGCAATGGGAAGACAGGCCTGAGGAAGGAAAAACGTTTCGGACACAGAGCTGTCGAGGCGAGGTCGGGAATAGAATACAGAATATGGAAGCAGAGATATCGATTGGGTATCTCTGCTTTTTTGTGTTATGGAAATTCCTCCGGAATTTCCATAACACAAAACACTCTGCTTAGGTGCCGGGCACGCAGGTAAGAAGACCGCAAACGCGAATCTGCTTGTGCGCCTTTCGTCTGCGATCCCCTCAGGATTTATGTGAATGGATGAAGTTGTGCATAATGACGAGCATAAAAATGACATATACGTGCCGGCACGGGCACATCTGTACGAAAAAATTATCAACAAAACGTCAATCATTGCGCCGGCCAAGGCACGCGGGCTGTACTGTGTCCGACAGAAAAGTTGTGAAATGCTGCTTTAATAAAACATATTGGTGTTTTGTGACACGGGATTTGGAAAGCTGGAGGGGATTGCCTGACGGACAGAGGGGATTCTGCTCTCAAAACCGGATCGAGCATCATGTCTGGATTTCGAAAAGGTGAAAATAGAAACTCTAATTTTGCGAATAGTTTCGAAAGTTGCGCGAATAGAATTTGTTTATTATTGTAAGAAAACAATGCATAAAAACGAAAAACATGTGGTTTGAGTCACTGATCAGGAAATAATCCCTAAAAATTTTTGAAAAAATAGACGAAATTACGAAAACTGTGACTAATTTGTTACGTTCGGGAAGTAGGATGTTCGAAGACAAAATGTCAAAGTGTATACACAGAACATGGATGTGACATGCAATTATCCAAAAGGGTTTCGTAAATGGGGTGAGACCCGGGTTCTGAGGTGCAGCACAACTATTTTTAGGAGGGTTATATGAGCAAGCGATTCAAAAGTGCGCTGGCGATGCTGCTTTCTGTATCGATGATCCTGGGATCAAACGGTACAGCAGTGTTTGCCGACGCATTAACGAATGATTCCGGCGCGGCGCAGACTGCGCAGAGTGAATCTTCGTTATCGGACGAAGCTTCCGGAGGATACGCCGGTAGCGGGACCTGTGGCTCGTCTGCAAATTCCACAGACATGGAAGAAAGTGGAACTGTCGCGGACGGAGCAGAAGACAGAGGTATAAACGGTGAGGTGTCTGACGCTGATGCGGAGAGCACAGTGACCGCAACACCGCAGGCTGATGGATCGGATGGGAAAGGAACGAGAACAGAGTATACGTTTGAGTCTGAGGAGGTCAGAGTTACCGCGGTTCTTTCCGATCCCGGTGCTGTCAGTGACCGGGCGGAGCTGAAGGTTACGAAGCTTCCAAAAGCGGAGCAGACATCCTGTATGCGTATTTTGAACCGTCTGTCAGACGGAAGAGAAGACTACACGGATGATGATACTCTTTTCTATGGGATTGGTTTTTTCTGCGACGGACAGCTGGTAGATACAAAGACCGGAAGTGTCCGGTATACCGTTGCGTTCAAGAAGAATCAGCTTCGTTCTCTGCTTCGGTCGACAGAGGGGGGAGACGGGATTTACAGTGTTGCCGCCGGTGAGAATGTAACCGCAGGCAACCGGGCAGATCTGGAAGTGAAGCAGGTCCTGTCATCCAAAACGGCGGATGGTTCACGTGGTAATACGTATGATTCTGCGGAAAATGTTCAGGGACTTCAGGTCGATATCGAGAATGAGCAGGTGAGCTTTTCTGCCGGAAATGCTTCCGCTTTTTCCTTCCATAGGGAGGATGAGAAGGCAGCGGCTGCGGATGCGACCCTCGTAGGCGGCGCAGGAATTACATCTGTTGTGAACTTCTGCTACACAGACGGCGTGCCTGTCAACGGTGTGAATATTCCGCAGAACAAATTTTATGTCGTGTATTCGAACCGTTCGGAGTGTGCGGCAGTGGCCCTGAATCAGGCGGGGGCGCTCACTCTGAACGAGGCGGAGAAATACAACAGCAACTGGCCCTGGGAGTATCAGGGAAAGAAAGCGCTGTCGGATGCAAAATATGAATTTCACCTGTACGCGATCAATGACGGTGCCGGTTTCGTCGCTGACGGAACAAATGCGAAAACGCTTCGTGATGACACAAATATCAGAACAGAAATTACAAACGGCAGCACGGTCAAGATCGACGGACGAGAGTATACAGTTTCCATTGAGGGACTGGAAAAAGCCGATGCATGGAATCCGCAGTTGCTTCTGGATTATCCGAAGACGAGCGATTACCGGATCAACTTTGTCGAAAAGGTGAATGCGGATCTGACACTGGAGCTTACATTTGACGAGGCTCCTTCTTTCAGGAGCGAAGATCACGCGTCTGTTTTTGTAGAGGCGGAAGTTGTTGACGCAAACGGACAGAAACAGAACGTTTACTATATGAAGTCACTCTCAGAAGTTCATGAGAAAGAGACAAAGATTCTGATCGCCAACACAGACTGGAAACTTTCCAACGGAAGCGACGCTGTGAATGTCACTTATGCCGGCGGCGAAGTGAAGGCGACGGTTGTAAAAACAGACACGAACGAACCGAATATTGCCGATACGCAGAGCGGTCAGTCCTATATTTCCCGGGTCAATGAGAACGGGCTTGTCTGTGCGTACAGGGTGAACTACGGTGCGCTGAAGGAAGCGGATTATTCCGGCAGAACGGATAAACACATGGTTCTTCCGGTCAGCTTCCGCAAAGTGAAGGTGACGAACGATTACGATTATCTGAGCGTTGTCGGACCGGGATACCTCTATGGTATCACCGCGGATACTTACAGACAGCAGCACGAGATACAGTCAAACTTCGCGACCAATCACTACTATTCCGGTGGAAATGAGATTCAGCCGAACCTCGCGGGAACGGACGGCGGTCTGGTCGCAATTGCTCATTCCGAAGACGGAAGAGAAGTGCGGATCGCGAGAGATTCCGCAGGAGTTCTGGTGGTTTACATCGATGAGACACAGACTTCCCTTGTAAAAGATGAGTCCAGTTCTCAGATGGCCGTTACGATCGGAATGAACAGAGCTGAGATTTCAGCAAATATGGTAAATCCCGCACTGAATCACAGCGCGCAGATTTCGGCTTCTCTTGGAAGCCATGAGGCGACAATTGATCCGGCGGAGGATGCGAGATGTGTGGACGCCAGATATTTTGATGACAACACGACAATTTATGTAAATGCCGACAAGCTTCCCTCTCTCGGCAGCGCAGGATTTACGATCCGGAAGAAACCGGGGCAGATGATCGTGTTTAACTTCAGCAACAGCAGTCCCGTTCTGCAGCAGTTTGTTGTAGAGGAGTACGGTGACGACGGAAATCTGATCCGCAGTGTGAGCTCGACGGAGACACATGCGGTAGGCGATGAGCACAACGCGGAGCTGAATACGGCGATCTGCCAGAAAATTGTCTGGAATATTCAGAACGGAAACCTCACGCTTGACGGTTCCTCGGCAGGAATTTATCTTGTCCCGAACGGCGATGTTATGGCCAACCAGTCCTGTACGGGATGGCTTCTCGGAGGAGCTGGACACGAGGTGGAGACACGGCAGGAGTGGCATTACGTCTATGCGGAGAATCCGCAGGTAGACAGGGCTTCGCTTCAGGCGTCCAAGACCGTCGACGGAGCACTTGCCAGAAACTATCAGAAATTCATTTTCGTTCTTGAGAAATACGATCCGTTCACAAAAAGCTGGCAGGAGATCGGCAGAACGGAGAACAGCGGATCTGTTGTAAAATTCGAGACCGCCAATATGAACGATCAGTACAATGCATATCGCATTCGTGAGATCGATAAGGCACAGTCCACAGAGGGCGGTTATATCCTCGATACAAGAATGATTTACGCGAGAGTGAAATACTTTGTTGTCAAGTCGACATCGGGAAAAAATCAGGTGGCTGTTGCCGGAGCGCCGGAGTATTACAGCAGTTTCCGGGAGGGCGATTTTGGCGCTGCGAACGGAAATGGTTTTTCCGGAAGAATTGAAGACACGGCAACGACTCCGTTCGCGAACAGAACGAAGACGGCATCTCTGACACTCGGAAAAACCGTGACAGACAATTATGTCACAGATCAGAGTTTCACTTTTGAGGTGACAATTCAGAGACCTGTTCTGGATGACGATGGAAATGCCACAGGTGCGTTTACAAACCTGTCCGGCGAATTTGATACAGACAGAAATACAAAAGTGACATTTAGCGGCGGAAAAGCGAAAGTGACGCTGAAAGCCGGAGAAACAATCACGATTGACGGGCTGAAGTACGGCGATGTATACACCGTCAGAGAGGTCAATCTTCCGGACGGTTTCCGCCTTGCGGACGGTCAGGCGAAAACTGTGACCGGAACGGTCAGCACGGACACGGAGAATGCAGCGGAGGTTTCTTTTGCGAATACGTATCGCGCGGAAGGAAGCGCGCTGATCACAGGCGCAAAGAAACTGTCCGGACGTGATTTCAAGAAGGGAGATAGCGCGACATTTGAGCTGAAACCGGATCTTCTCAGAAATCCTTTGGCTCCGCTTCCGAATCCGTCAACGGTTACGGTGAATCCATCGTCCGGAAATACGGTTGATTTTTCTTTTGCCGAGATTCGGTATACGCTTGCGAACCTTGAAGGGGCAAAAGAGAAAACCTTCTATTATTATGTATCAGAGAAGGAATTCTCCATGGACGGAGCGGCCAAAGACGCTTCGGTAAAACCGGTGGCCGTTACCGTAACAGACAACGGAAAAGGAAAACTGGAGACCCGCGTGCGTCTTGATGATACAAACGACACGTTCGTGAACACATACGCAGCGGTTGGAACGACAGAAATTGGAGGAGTAAAAACGCTGGAGAATCGCAAGTTCAAAAAAGGCGATTCGATGACGTTTGTGCTTACACCGGAGATTAAAGACACGGCACAACAGCCGATGCCGGCAAAGAGTACCGTGACGATCGAGCCGACGGGCGGACAGAGCGCTTCCTTCCGTTTTGGCGAGCTGAAGTTCACAAACGGTATGCTGGAAGGTGCTGTAACCAGGGACTTCCGATACACGATTACCGAGACTGCTTCGATGAGCGGCGTGACCAATGACAGCGGTTCCCACACACTGGTGGTCCGCGTCACGGATAATCTGGACGGTACGCTCCGCGTGGAAAAGAAGTACACGAATTCGACAGCTCCGGATGTCACGGATCAGGCGGCATTCGTGAATACCTATCATGCGGACGGCGTCATATCGATGACCGGAACCAAGCAGATGACCGGAAGGGATTTCCGGAAAGGGGATACGTGGAGATTCAAAGTGTCCTGCAGCGAAGTAAATGCTCCGATGCCGTCCAACAAAGAGGTGACAATCTCCCCGGATTCCGGAGATACAGCCGTACTGGATTTCGGAGAGATTCATTATTCTCTCGAAGACGCAGGAAAGACTTATATCTACACGATTACAGAGAACGGCGATGTTCCGGGTGTCACAAATGATTCCGGGCAGACGATGACCGTTTCGGTTTCAGACGACGGAAGCGGAAAACTGGTGATTCACAGCAGTTTTGGAAGCGGATCAGCGATCAGATTTGTTAACCGCTATGACGCAAAAGGTCAGACTTCCGTAGACGGAGAGAAGTATCTGCAGAATCGAAAGTACAAGGCCGGCGACAGCTTTGCGTTTGTCATTCGCGCGGATGAGAACAACGCGGATGCACCGCTACCGGAGAAGACACGCGTGGTGATCCGTCCGACCGACGGTCAGAGTGCGGCATTTTCTTTTGGAAATGTTCACTATACCCTTGCGGATCTGGATGGTAAAGAACAGAGAACCTTCCGCTATGTGATTGCGGAGGAGGCAGATGTTGATCACGTAAAGAATGACAAGGGCACACATACGCTCGCTGTTAAAGTGACCGATCAGCATGACGGCACTCTGAAAGTGGAGAAGACCTTTGACAATTCGAATGCGGAAAAGAAGACGGACAGAGCATACTTTGTCAATATCTATGAGGCCTCCGGAAGTGTGAAACTTGCCGGAAGAAAAGTTCTCACTGGAAGAGATTTCCACAGTGGAGACAGCTTTACGTTCAAGCTTTCCGGCAACGGTCCTCTTCCTTCTGTGTGTGAGAAAACGATTATGCCGACAGACGGTAACCTGGCGGACGTTGATTTCGGAACGATCAGCTACTCCCTGAAAGATCTCACGGAGAACGGAAAAGTTGCTGAGGAGAAGACCTTTACTTATGGAGTGAAGGAAGAAGCGTCTGTCAGCGGCGTGACAAATGACAAGGGTATACATACGGTAGAGGTTACGGTAAGCGATGCAGAGCACGACGGAACACTGCGCGTGACTGCTGTTTACAGAAATGTGTACGGAAAAAAAGAGAGCACAACAGAAGACGGTTTCGAATTTGTAAATACTTATGATGCGGCCGGCAGTGTAAAACTGGCGGGCGTAAAGAATATCGAAAATCGTGAATTCCATTCGGGCGACAGCTGGACATTTACGCTGGGAAGCACACAGAGTGATGCTCCGCTTCCGGCGAAGACGTCCGTAAGCATTCGTCCGGAGAATGGAAACACAGCCGGATTTGCGTTTGATGAGATCAGTTACAAACTTTCGGATCTGGCTGGCGCCTCGAGCAGAAGCTTCGTCTATACGATCGCGGAGTCCGGCAATGTGGCTGGCGTTCAGAACGACACAGAGGCTCACACGGTGACGGTTACTGTGACAGATAACGGTGACGGTACTCTGGCGGCTGTTCCGGTATACAGCGATGAGGGCGGAAAAGCATCCTTCACGAATGTTTACGGCGCAGACGGGACATTTGTCCTGTCCGGTTCAAAACAGATCACCGGAAGGAAATTCCGCACGGGTGACCGATGGACGTTTACTGTGAAAGCCGTGGATCCGGAGGCACCGCTCCCGGAGAAAACAGAAGTTATCGTAACGCCGGATGCGGAGACGACAACTGCTCCGATCAGCTTTGGAAAAATTCGCTTCGGAGACGAAATCTTCCGCAGCGTTAAGGCTGCAAAAGATGGTTCCAGAACGAGAACCTTTGTGTATGAGGTGGCAGAGAGCGGCCGTGTGAGCGGTGTCACAAATGATGCCAAAGAGAAACACACGGTAACAGTCACTGTGGTAGATGACGGAAACGGAAATATCACTTCCAACGCCGTTTACAGTGACGGTAACGCCCTTGTTTTTGTGAACAATTACGATGCATCCGGTTCCGCGGATCTTCGAGGTGTAAAAAACCTGGAAAGACGTGCCTTCCGCGCAGGAGATACATGGACTTTCACCATCTCAGCCGATGAGGATGGGGCGCCGCTTCCGGAAAAAACATCTGTAACAATCGAGCCGGAAAAAGGAGAGACGGCAGGCTTTGCTTTCGGGAACGTGAAGTACGAACTTGCGGATCTCGGAGGAAAAGACAGCAGAAGCTTTGTCTACACGGTCAAAGAGAGCGGTACAGTCAAGGGTGTGCAGAATGACGGAACCGCACACAAGATCACTGTGGATGTAAAGGATCTCAAGAACGGAAAACTTGAGGTAAAAACATCTTCCGGCGAGAACGGAGAGGGTCTTGTATTTACCAATACGTATGATGCTGAAGGAAAGACGGTGATCGAGGGCGAGAAGGTTATCGATACCAGGGATTTTCATAGCGGTGATTTTGCGGAGTTTGAAATCTCTGCCAATGAAAAGAATCCGGATGCGCCGCTTCCGGCAAAGACTACGGTTTCCGTTCGACCGAACGCGGGAAGAAGCGAGAAGTTTGCTTTTGGAGAGATCCGGTTTACACTGGATGATCTGAAGGTGACCGGAGAAGACGGCACAGCAACTTATGCGGAAACAAAGAAGTTTATCTATGACATCAGAGAAGTGTCGGCGACAATGGCCGGAACCGAGAGAGATGAGCATACGGCTCAGGTTGTTGTCACCGTAACCGATCAGCACGACGGTACGCTGAAGGTGCAGAAGACCTGCCAAAACGGAGAGCTGCGCTTTGAAAACAGATATCAGGCAAAGGGAAGCGTATCGATTGCCGGCACAAAGACAATTGTCGGAAGAAGCTTTGGCAAAAAAGATGCGTGGACATTTATCATGACAGCTGAAGACGCGGATGCGCCGCTTCCGTCACCGGCTGCTGTGACAATCCATCCGAAGGAAGGAAATACAGAGAAGTTCACGTTTGCGGATATTACATACACGCTTGCGGATCTGAAGGGAAAAACAAGCAGGAAATTTACCTATACAGTAAGCGAGTCCGGAACGATCAAGGGAGTCTCCAATGACAGAGCCGCAAAGAAAGTTCTTGTATCTGTCAGCGACAACGGAGACGGAACACTTGAGGTTGTTCCGGAATACGCGGGCGGAGCTCTCAGCTTTACGAATACTTACGCCGCGAAGGGACAGGCTTCTCTTACGGGAACAAAGACCATCGAGGGCAGATCATTCCGTGAGGGAGATGCGTGGACATTTACCGTGAAGGCGGAAGATTCGAAAACTCCGATGCCGCAGAGAACGGAACTGACAATCCGTCCGTGCAGCGGAAATGTGGCTGTACTGGATTTCGGACCGATTCCGTATACGCTTGCCGACGTCGGAAAAACCTATGTTTACACGGTGTATGAGAGCGGAAAAATCGAAGGCGTAACCAATGACAAGGCCGTACACACCGTGACCGTATCTGTCAAAGATAACGGAGAAGGCGGTCTGGATATTGTCGAGACGTACAGTGACGGAGAGGCGCTTTCCTTTACGAATATCTACGACGCGACGGGCAGCACCACAGTACAGGGCACAAAAAAAATCGAAGGACGCAGCTTCCGCAAGGGAGACAGCTGGACATTCGCTCTTTCATCGGACGATGAGAGGGCTCCGCTTCCGGTACCTTCTGAGATCACGGTGGCACCGGAGAATGGAAACGAGAAGAATTTCTCATTCCCTGAGATCCACTACAGTCTCTCGGATCTGGGCGGAAAAGACAGCAGAACGTTCATCTACAAGGTGAAAGAGAGCGGAAAAGTGGAAGGTGTCACGAACGACAGCGCTCAGACCGTGGCGGTTACCGTTACGGATAACAAAGATGGTACGCTCACAGCTGTTCCGGATTACGGAAAGAATGCAGATGGAACGGAAAAAGATGAGGCTGTCTTTGTAAACAGATATGACGCGTCCGGACGGGCAACCGTATCCGTGACAAAGAAGATCACAGGCCGCCTCTTCCAGGAGGGAGATGCATGGACCTTCCGGATTCGTCCGGCTTCTGAGACACCGGATGCTCCGCTTCCGGAGAAGACAGAAGTGACCATTCACCCGGACGAGAGTTCGGCAGAAACCTTTGCCTTTGATGAGATCGCATACACACTCTCCGATCTGGAGGGAGAGGATTCGAAAGAATTCCAGTATGTAATCACAGAGAGCGGCAAAGTGGACGGCGTTACAAATGACGCGGCAGAGCACACGGTTTCAGTAACCGCAACGGACCTGAAGAACGGAAAAATCGAGACAAAAGTTTCCGGAGAAGACGGAGAAAATGCTGTATTTGTCAACCGCTATGATGCGGCCGGACAGACAGTTCTGGAGGGGGAGAAACAGATCCTCGGCCGTCCGTTCAAATCCGGAGACAGCTGGACATTCGAGATTACTCCTGTCACGGCAGGGGCACCGATGCCGGAGAAGACAGAAGTAACTGTTTCACCCAAGAAGGGAGACGGATACAGCAAAGCCTTCCGCTTCGGAACACTGAAAGTTACACTGGAGGATCTGAAGAATGAAAACGGCACGTATGCAAAGGAAAAGACCTTTGTTTATCAGGTGACCGAGACCGGAAAGGTGGCCGGCGTTCAGAACGACCCTGAGATTCATACGGTCAGCGTAAAAGTTACGGACAACAGAAATGGAAAACTGGATGTTACACCTTCCTATTCGGATGGAGGTGCTGTGATCTTCCGTAATACCTACGGGGCATCCGGAACCTTTATCCTTGCCGGAAGAAAGATGATCGAAAACCGCGAGTTCCGGGAGGGCGACGAGTGGAGCTTTGAGGTGACGGCAGATGGAGCTGACGTGCCGATGCCGGAGAAGACAACGGTGACAATCAACCCGACGGAGGGAGTTTCCGCAGCATTCAGCTTTGGCGAGATTAAGTATACGCTTGCCGATGCCGGAAAAACCTACACCTATACAGTGACAGAGAGCGGCTCTGTCAGCGGCGTAACAAACGACGCGAAGAAACATACCGTTAAAGTCAGAGTAAGTGATGACGGAGAAGGCGGAATTATTGCGCAGCCGGAGTACAGCGACGGCAAAGCGCTGAGCTTTACAAACATCTATGACGCGAAGGGATCGGCAGTCCTTCGCGGAGTGAAGAACCTGGAGAATCGCGCGTTCAGGAAGGGCGACGCGTGGATCTTCCGAATCAGCTCTGACGATGAGAAGGCTCCGCTTCCGGAGAACAGAGAAGTTACGATCAACCCCGCATCGGGAAATGCGGCAGAGATTGGATTCGGAGAAATCCGATACAATCTCTCTGATCTGGACGGAGAACATCAGAAAATCTTCCACTACACACTTTCCGAGAGCGGAAAAGTGAACGGAGTAACCAACGACCAGGCAGAGCACAGCGTAGACGTCACCGTCACCGACAACATGGACGGTACACTCTCTGTGGTTCCTGCATACAATGACAACGACATGGCAGTTTTCACGAACACCTATCACGCATCCGGAGAGATCCGTCTTCACGGCGTGAAGAGGATCGACAACAGAGATTTCCATGCCGGAGATTCTGCGACATTTACGATCACCGGAGACGGAAAACTTCCGGCCCCGGCTTCTGTGACGATTCATCCGACTGACGGCCGCGAGGAAGCTTTTGTCTTCAACCGGATCGCATACACGCTGGATGACCTGAAGAATGAAGACGGAACCTATGCGGACAACCGTGTGTTCACATATGAGGTGACGGAGAGCGCCGAGATGGCCGGAACCGTGACCGATGCGGATACACACCGGGTGACTGTGACGGTAACCGACAAAAAGGACGGAACACTTTCCGTTACTGCGGCGTATGCGGATGAAAAGAAAGATGCAGGAACCGGCTTTGTCTTCCTGAACAGGTATGACGCACAGGGAGAGGCAACGGTGAACGGTGTCAAGAACATCGAGAACCGGAACTTCAAAGAAGGCGACGCATGGACATTCACGATGAACGCCGTGGATAAAAATGCTCCGCTTCCGGAGCCGGCAAGTGTCACAATCCGTCCGACTGAGGGAGGCGCAGCAGAATTCGCGTTTGCGCCGATCCGCTACAGCCTGTCCGACCTGGACGGCAGGACGGAGAAGACCTTCCACTATAACGTGACCGAGTCCGGACGCGTGCGCGGCGTGACAAATGATTCCGCTGCTCACGGTGTGGATATCCGTGTCAGCGACAACGGAGACGGCACACTGACGGCGGTTCCGGTATACAAAGACGGAACAGAACTGAAATTTGTAAATACCTACGGCGCAGACGGACGTTTCGCGCTGAAGGGAACCAAGACCCTCACGGGAAGACATTTCCGGAAGGGCGATGCGTGGACATTTACGGTTCGCGCAGACCGCGAGGACGCGCCGATGCCGGAGAAGACATCGGTAACGATCAGACCGGAAGAGGGCAGCGTGGAAGCGGTTGATTTCGGAACAATTACTTATGGTCTGAAAGACAGAGACCGGACCTACACCTATACCGTGACCGAGTCCGGTGAGATTGACGGTGTAGAGAATGACGAGAGAGTTCACAGTGTCAAGGTTCATATCAGCGATGACGGAAACGGCGGACTGATCGCGGAGCCTTCCTACAGCAGGGCGGCGCTTGATTTTGAGAACACCTATGATGCTTCCGGTGAAACCGGAATAGAGGGTGTGAAAGAGATCACAGGACGCGACTTCGTGAAAGGAGACGCGTGGACATTTGCGATCAAGGGCAGTGGCGGCGCGCCGATGCCGGAGAAGACGGAAGTAACCATCCATCCGGAAGAGGACGAGGAGGCAGCCTTTGACTTCGGAGTTGTTCGTTACACACTGGATGACCTGAAGAATGAAGACGGAACCTATGCGGACAGCAGAGTGTTCGACTACGAGGTGACAGAGAACGGTCATGTGGCCGGTGTCACAAATGACCGTGCGGTTCATCATGTCCTTGTGACAGTGACCGACAAAAAGAACGGAAAACTCGAGGTGAGCCGAAGCTTCGGAATCGATGCGGAAGGCAGAGAAATCCGTGAACTGAAATTTGTAAATGCATACCGGGCAGAGAATGCTGTAGAGATCAGTGGAACAAAGAAGATTGAGAACAGAGACTTCCGGGAGGGAGATTCCTGGAGTTTTGTTATCACATCCATGGATCCGGAGGCACCGCTTCCACAGACAGCGGAGAGAAGCATTCAGCCGAATGCGGGAAGAATCGCAGAGTTTTCGTTCGGAAAGATTCACTATACACTTGGGGATCTGAAAGGAAAGAAAGAGAAGACATTTACGTACATTGTTTCAGAGAAAGGAGATGTAAAGGGAGTAACAAACGATTCCAGTCACAGCTTTACGGTGACCGTGACCGACAACGGCGACGGCACACTCGGAATTGACACCGATTACGGAAAGAGCGGTAAACTGGAGTTTATCAATACCTATCATGCAGAAGGCGGCGTTATCCTTGAGGGCGTAAAGACGCTGGAAGGACGTGACTTCCAGGAGGGAGACAGACTGGAGTTTGCAATTACCGGAGACGGAAAACTTCCGGATCCATCTGTTGTCACCATTCAGCCGAAGAGCGGAAAAACCTGTGCGTTTAATTTTAAACGGGTTATTTACACACAGGATGATCTGAAGGATGAAGGTGGAAATAATGTCGGCGAGAAAATGTTTGTTTATAAGGTAAAAGAGACAGCTCATATGTCCGGAGTTGCCAGTGATATTGCCGAGCACACAGTGGTAGTCAGAGTTGTCGATAACTATGACGGTACGCTGACGGCGGAACCGGTGTATCAGGACGGTGAAAAGCTCGACTTTGTAAACGTCTATGATGCGGCCGGCGATGTGATGATCGATGGACACAAAGACCTCGAGAACAGAGAATTCAAGACCGGTGATACATGGACATTTGCGATCACAACAGACGACGCGGATGCTCCGCTTCCGGAGATGACGGAAGTGTCCATCCGTCCGACACAGAAACATCGCGAGAGTTTCAGCTTCGGAAAGATCCGGTATACACTTGCGGATCTGAAGGGCGAGCAGACAAAAGTCTTCTATTATAAAGTGACAGAGTCCGGAAAAGTCAGCGGCGTAAGAAATGATGCCGGTGAACATACGGTAAGAGTGATCGTGTCCGACAGAAAAGACGGAACACTCGGCGTGAACGCTGTATACAGTGACGGAGAGGAGCTTGCGTTTACAAACACCTATCACGCATCCGGAAAGGTCAGCCTGAAAGGCCACAAGTACTTTGACGGAGAGGCCGGCACAGATGCCGTACTTGAAGACGGACAGTTCACATTCACGGTGAAGGAAGACGGAAAAGTTGTGGCCGCAGGTAAGAACCGTGAAGACGGAGAAATCGAATTCACAGATATCTGTTATGAGAGTGTGGATGCGATCGGTGAACACACCTACGTGATCACAGAGGATGTACCGGAAGACGCAAAGAGCTTCACCTATGTACTGAACGGAAAAGAATATACAAAGGCTTATTACAACGGCGTTGTATATGACCTCCGCAGTATAGAAGTGAAAGTGAATGTGACAGACAAAAAGGATGGTACGCTGTTCGCGGAGATGGCGACAAACCAGGAGGAGATTTCCTTTACCAACGAGAGTGTTCACGGAGTGACCTATGTCCGCTTTACAAAGCTGGATCAGAACGACAATCCTCTGGCGGGAGCGCATCTGCAGATTCTGAACGCGGATGGAACGCAGGCGTATGCATACGACGCGGACGGAAATCTCACGGACGAGAAATGCGACTGGATCAGCAGCGCGGATGAAGGACAGAGATATCGTCTGAGTGACGACGATTCGACTGACGACAAGGGAACGGTGTACTATCTGCATGAGGTGGAGGCTCCGGAAGGAAAAGAAAAGGCAGAGGATGTGAAGTTTACAGTCAGGACATCCATGCAGGAGACTCCGGACGGCCTGCAGTATGAGCAGACGAATTACTATGATGCAGACGGCAATCTGATCACCGATCATACGCATGGCATCACAATGACCGATCTTACGTTGACGAAATTCGAGAAGAGAGCCGCTGACACGAAGGAACTGCTCGCCGGCGCAGAACTCTGTATTACAGACAGAGACGGAAATCCGGTAAGAAACGCGAAGGGTGAGGACATCACCGCGTGGACGACAGGAGAAGCAAATGCGTACTCCAAAGACGGAAGCGGGGTTGTGATAGCCGGACTTGCCGACGGTGACTATTATCTCAAAGAGATCAAGGCGCCGGACGGATACGAAATTGCAGAACCGCTGGCGTTTACGATCGAAAACGGAAGAATCAAAGGAAACGATGAAGAACATGCATACACGGTTACAATGTATGATGAGAAGATCGTGATCCCGACGCCGACGGTAACCAAGGCGCCGACAAAGGCACCGACCGTAACTCCGACCAAGGCACCGTCAAAGACGGTTGTGGTCAACACGGGAGACGATACGCCGATCGCGTTGTATGTGATTCTGTTTGTGACCTCAGCGCTGGGACTTGTTCTGGCACTCAGACGCAGACGCAGAACCGCATAATTCTGCAGGGATTTCCCGGGACAACATAAAAAAGGGCTGGCGCACGAATTATGAACTTCGTGCGCCAGCCCTTTTTCTTTACTTTCCGGGACAGGAGTGCTATAATATCAAAATTATTGTGGACTAGTGCGCATTAAGGGAGTGTAAAGGATGAAACGCAGAAAAAAGAAGGGATCGGTAGCCCTGGCGGTTTTTGTTGTTACCATACTTGTGGCTATAGCGGTCAGCGGGTTTCTGGTGGTCAGCGGAACGCTGAACCGGATGAATCGAACAACCACGGCGCCCGGCAATGTCATTGCCGCCTCCGCGGAAACATTCGACAGAAACAGCAGTCATGAAGACACCATTGATGTGAATGATATTGATCTGAACGGTGATCAGATCAGGATGATGAAGGATGATGATGTCAAAAATATTCTTCTGATCGGTCAGGACCGACGTGAAGGCGAGGAGCGCCAGCGTTCGGATTCCATGATTCTCTGCAGCATCAATACAAAGACAAAAAAGATCGTTCTCACCTCGTTTATGAGAGACATGTACGTACAGATTCCGGGGTATTCCAACAACCGGATGAATTCGGTGTATATGTTCGGCGGGATGAAACTTCTTGATAAAGTGATTGAGAATAATTTCGGCATCAAGATCGACGGCAATGTGGAGGTTGACTTTGACGGATTTATCAACGCCCTGACGGTTGTCGGAAACCTTGATATTTCGCTGACTGCCGAGGAGGCCTGGTACCTCAACGGCGGCAACTGGTCCGATCAGGGGTCGGACAGCACAGGATGGAACCTGCAGGAGGGCGTGAATGCGCTGACGCCGGATCAGGCGCTGGCATACACGCGTATCCGTTATATCGGAAATTCTGACTGGGATCGGACAGAACGCCAGAGAAAAATTGTCACGGCCGCTTTTGACAAAATGATGAATACCGGAAACGTGGCGACGATGCTGAAGCTTGCGAGAGAGGTTATGCCGTACTTTACAACGGATATGACGAGCGCGGACATTCTCTCCTATATAAAGACCATTGCGGTCAACCGGATCACACACATTTCCGGAGAGAGAATCCCGGTTGACGGCTATTATGCATCCGAGACAGTGGACGGTATGGACGTGCTGATTCCGGATCTCGCGATGAACTCACAGTTGCTGCAGAGCTATATCTATGGCTCAGTGATCGACAGGAGACTTGGAAAAGATGCGGGACCGACAAGCGCTCCGGCGCTCGAGGCAGAATCGCAGGGGACGGATGTCGGTACATCGGAGGATGTCAGTGTTGGAACGGAGGATGACACCTACGGCGGCGATTACGGATATTCCGACGGCGGTTACGGTGACTACAGCGGCGGCGATTACAGTTATGATGACGGAAGCGGCGACGGATACAGCGAACCGGATTACAGCTGGATCACCGATCTTGATAATGACGGCTATGACGACAACACCGGCTACTACTACTGGGGCGGCTGACGCTCTCTGAACGGTACCGGTCAGAACAACAGGATTTTTATGGAAAATAAACAAATCACGCATACGGCAAGGACGCTGCTGCGTATATGGAACACAGGCTGGTTCGCTTTTGTCTGGATCCGGTATTACAATGTGTTCATGTTCAACACCTACCGCACGCTGGGTGCGCTTTTCAGCATTCTGACTTTTTACATTGTCTACAGCTGGTTGTGCAATGTATACAAGGCGTTTCGGTTTGCCTCAACCGACGTGGGGGAGATTGTTTTTTCGCAGTTCATCTCTTTTGCGGCTGCGGATCTTCTGCTCTATATCGAATGTGTTCTGGTGTACAACCAGCTGCGAAATCTGCTGCCGGGACTCGGCATCGTGGGAATCCAGCTTGCCGGAACCATGCTGATCGCGCTGGAGGCAAAGCGGTATTTCATGCGCCATGTGGCAAGGCAGAAGACTCTCGTCATCTACGGAACGAAAACGGACCGGCTTTCCGCACTCCGGTTTGAGAAGATACTTCTTCGCAAATACGACCATCTCTTCGACATCCTTTATACGGAACAGGAGACAATCAGCGAGGATCAGCTGATCCAGTTCATCCAGGGCGTGGATACGGCCATCCTCTACAAAATATCCCCGGAGCAGAGATTCCGGTTCACCAATCTCTGTCTTGAAATGGGGAAAAACTTCTACTTCACGCCGGATCTCGAGGATGTTATTGAGACGGGCTGTGAGGCGAAACATCTGCTGGATACTCCGCTGATGAAATACGAGTACAGCTATCAGAACAGCAAAGATCTTGTGTTGAAGAGAGCGCTGGATATCTTTTTTTCCATGCTCTTTCTGATTATCCTCTCGCCGTTCATGCTTGTGACGGCGGTTGCGATCCGCCTGGAGGATCACGGACCGGTCTTCTACAGACAGAAGAGGTACACCAAAGACGGAAAGATCTTTGATATCCTGAAATTCAGAAGTATGATTGTGGACGCCGAGAAAAACGGCGTACAGCCGTCAACCGACGGGGATCCGAGAATTACAAAAGTCGGAGAAATTATCCGGAAGACCCGTTTCGACGAGGTTCCGCAGTTTCTGAATATCCTGAAAGGAGATATGAGCTTTGTCGGTCCGAGACCGGAGCGGGTGGAGCATGTCGACCTGTATATGCAGGAGATCCCGCAGTTCCGCTACCGGATGGCGATGAAGGGCGGCCTGACCGGTTATGCGCAGGTGTTCGGAAAATACAATACGACGGCAGAGGACAAGCTGTTGCTTGATCTCATGTATATTGAGAACCAGACGACGCTGCTCGATTTCAAGATCGCGCTTCTCACGATCCGTACCATTTTCCAGAAGGAGAGTACGGAGGGATTTGACGAGACGGTCAGCGGGCAGATCAACCGGGAGACTGCACAGGAATAATCAATGAGAATAGCTATTGTGACACATTCTTCAACCTATGAGAGCCGCGCGGAGGCAGTTGGCAACTGCTTCCGGAAAATGGGCTGCCGTGTTACCTGGATTTATTCGGATTATAATCATCTCACGAAACAGACGCGCCGGAAGGAAAAAAAAGATCATATCTATATGCATATGATTCCCTACACGAAAAATCTTTCGGCGAAGCGTTTGTTTTCTATTCACAGTTTTGCGCGGGAAACCGGTCGGTACATTGACGCCCAGATGAAAGGGAAGGATCCCTTTGATCTTCTGTATGTCATGATACCGGCCAATACTTTTGTCCGGGAAACCGCAAACCTGAAGCGGCAGTACAGCGTAAAAGTGATTTTTGACCTGATCGATTTGTGGCCGGAGTCTCTTCCGCTGAAACATCTGGAAAAAACACCGCCGGTTCTGTACTGGAGACGGCTCCGGGACAGGGATTTTGACTGCGCGGATCTGATTTTTACAGAGTGCGGACTTTACCGCGAACTGCTGAAACCGGCTCCGGAGCTTGCGGAGAAGATGGAGACGCTCTATTGGTTCAAAGAATCGTATAAAGGGGAAAAAACGCAAAAAGACGCAGATTCGGATCGAAAAGAGCGCGCGTTAACCGGTGAACCGGCGTCTGCCGTCAGCAGTATCCAGGGGACAGAGACATTGCATGTGGCCTACATGGGAGCGATCAATAACATCATCGATATCCCGAGGATCACAGAACTGCTCCTTGCGATCGACCGCATTCGTCCGGTGAAACTTCATATCGTCGGAGAGGGAAATCACGCGGAGGATTTTATCCGCGCGGTGGAAGAGGCCGGTATTTCCATGAAATATTACGGCGCGGTCTACGATGAAATGAGAAAAGAAGAGATTCTCTCGAAATGCAGTTTCGGACTGAATATCATGAAGCCGGATGTCTGTGTCGGCCTCACGATGAAGTCGATTGAGTATCTCAGTCACTCGCTCCCGCTGATCAATAATATCCGCGGGGATACGGAGAGGATGGTGAGAGAACTGCGGATCGGGGTGAACGCGCCGCCTCTTTTGAATGAGGGAGAGCAGACGGCAGAGGGAACTGTCCGTGAAGAGAGGCGTGAGAAACTCGAGACGTGGGCGCAGATGGTCGTCCGCCAGGCGGAGGATCCGGAGGCGGGGAACCGCGCAGGAAACGCATACCAGAATCTTTTCACCCGCGAGAGATTCGAACAGACACTGGAAAAGGCAGTGAGGGCGCATGGTCTGACGGAGCCGCATGAATTCCGGCGCGTCGGAAATTAACTTGCATTCTGAATGCTTTATGATACAATGATCCCAAATGCACAGCCTTAAGATACAAGGAGGAAACTTGGAATGAAGGGCATAATTCTTGCCGGAGGATCCGGCACAAGGCTTTATCCGCTTACGAAAGTTACGTCGAAGCAGTTACTGCCGATCTATGACAAACCGATGATTTACTATCCGCTTTCCGTTCTCATGAACGCGGGAATACGGGATATTCTGATTATCTCCACACCTGCCGACACGCCGAGATTTGAGGAACTGCTTGGAGACGGACATCAGTTTGGAATCCATCTTCAGTACAAGGTGCAGCCGTCTCCGGATGGTCTGGCACAGGCCTTCATTATCGGTGAGGAATTCATCGGCTCCGATCCGGTGGCAATGATTCTCGGAGACAATATTTTTGCGGGACACGGTCTGAAGAAGAGACTGAAAGCTGCCGTTGAGAACGCGGAGACGGGAAAGGGTGCCACGGTATTCGGATACTACGTGGATGATCCGGAGAGATTCGGTATCGTTGAATTTGACAAGGATGGAAAAGCAGTCTCCATCGAGGAGAAGCCGGAACATCCGAAGAGCAATTACTGCGTGACTGGTCTTTACTTCTACGACAACCGCGTCGTAAACTACGCGAAGAACCTGAAACCGTCGGCCAGAGGCGAGCTTGAGATCACGGATCTGAACCGGATTTATCTCGAGGACAACAGCCTGAATGTAGAACTTCTCGGACAGGGATTCACCTGGCTTGACACAGGAACACACGAGAGTCTGGTGGACGCGACCAACTTTGTGAAGATCGAGGAGCAGCATCAGCACCGCAAGATCGCATGCCTCGAGGAGATCGCCTATCTGAACGGATGGATCTCAAAAGAGGACATCATGAAGCTTTATGAAGAAGTGAAGAAGAATCAGTACGGTCAGTATCTGATGGATGTTATCCAGGGAAAATACGTGGATGTGCTTCACGGCTGACCGGAGTGTAAATGCCGCGGGCGGCATACGGTCGAACTGAATCATCTGCTTTTGGTCCCGGGCAGCGGGGAAAGTCCGCGGCGGGACGGGAAGCACAGCGCATGACAGCATTTCAACAGAAAAAAAAGGAGAATCGCAAATGAATATTATCGTAACAGGCGGAGCAGGATTTATCGGAAGCAATTTCGTTTTCTATGAGTTAAAGGCACATCCGGAAGACAGAATCATCTGTGTGGACAGCCTCACATACGCAGGAAACCTCTCCACGCTGGATCCGGTTATGAATCATCCGAATTTCAGATTTGTAAAGCTTGATATCTGCGACCGCGAAGGTGTATACAAGCTGTTCGAGGAGGAGAAGCCGGACATCGTGGCAAACTTTGCGGCCGAGTCTCACGTAGACCGCTCCATCGAGAATCCGACGGTTTTCCTGAATACAAATATTATCGGAACTTCTGTTTTGATGGATGCCTGCAGAAAGTATGGTATCAAGAGATACCATCAGGTATCTACGGATGAGGTTTACGGAGATCTTCCGCTTGACCGCCCGGACCTGTTCTTCCATGAGGATACACCGATCCACACATCCAGCCCGTACAGCACATCCAAGGCTTCCGCGGATCTTCTGGTGAACGCGTACCACAGAACTTACGGCCTTCCGGTTTCGATCAGCCGCTGTTCCAATAACTACGGACCTTACCAGTTCCCGGAGAAACTGATCCCGCTTATGATCGCGAACGCGCTTGCAGACAAGCCGCTTCCGGTTTACGGCGAGGGACTGAATGTCCGCGACTGGCTGTACGTAGAGGATCACTGCAAGGCCATTGACCTGATCATGCGTCAGGGAACTGTCGGCGAGGTTTATAACATCGGCGGACACAACGAGATGAAGAACATCGATATCGTCAAACTGATCTGTGACTACCTTGACAAGCCGTACAGCCTGATCGAGCATGTGACAGACCGGAAAGGCCATGACAGAAGATACGCGATCGATCCGACAAAGATCCACGGAGAGCTCGGCTGGCTGCCGGAGACCATGTTCAAAGACGGAATCAAGATGACGATTCAGTGGTATCTTGACAATAAGAGCTGGTGGGAGAACATCATCAGCGGTGAATATCAGAACTATTACAAAGAGATGTACGGAAAGAAAAAAGTTCTCGACTGATCCGGAGCGGGAGGAGACAGAATGAAAGTATTTGTAACAGGTGTAGCGGGACAGCTTGGACACGATGTGATGAATGAATTGTCGGCCCGCGGATACGAGGGGGTCGGCACAGATCTGGCGCCGGAGTATTCCGGAATACAGGACGGTTCCGCCGTTACAAAAATGCCCTACGTATCTCTGGACATTACGGATCCGGAAGCGGTAGCGAAGGTTATTTCCGAGGTGAGGCCGGACGCGATCGTGCACTGTGCCGCCTGGACGGCGGTGGATCTTGCGGAAGATGAGGACAAGCAGGACAAAGTAAAGGCCATCAATGTCTCCGGCACGCAGCATATTGCAGACGCGGCGAAAGCTGTCGACGCGAAGATGGTGTACATCAGTACGGACTATGTGTTCGACGGCCAGGGATCGGAGCCATGGGATCCGGATTGCAGAGACTATGCTCCGCTGAATGTCTACGGACAGTCGAAGCTCGGCGGCGAGAAGGCGGTATCCGAAACACTGGATAAGTTCTTTATCGTCCGCATTGCCTGGGTTTTCGGCCTGAACGGAAAGAATTTCATCCGTACCATGCTCAATGTGGGGAAGAACCATCCGGAGGTTCGCGTCGTAAACGATCAGATCGGAACACCTACCTACACGCTGGATCTGGCCCGTCTTCTTGTGGATATGCTGGAGACAGAGAAGTACGGATATTACCATGCGACAAACGAGGGCGGATACATTTCCTGGTATGATTTTACCGTGGAGATATACAGACAGGCCGGCATGGACACGAAAGTCACCCCGGTGACGACTGCGGAGTACGGCTTATCCAAAGCTGCCAGACCGTTCAACAGCCGTCTGGACAAATCAAAGCTTGCTGCCAGTGGCTTCAAGCCGCTACCGGACTGGAAGGATGCGCTCAGCCGCTTTCTGAAAGAAATCGGAGAGATCTGAAACCGGTCACGGGATCCGGGAAAGGATCAATACGTATTGCATACATAAGACGGCGGTGGAACACTGCCGTCTTTTCATGGTATAGGAAATTGCTCCGCAATCCCTATACCATAACGCTCCGCAGGATGCGCACTCGCGCGATATGTAGATGCGTTGCATCCGCGCTCGGCGCGAGAATGTCGCTAGCGACATTCTTTTTTATAATAGGAAATAGAAATCGCAGGAGACAAGAGCAGATGGTTGATATACTGCTGGCAACATATAATGGAGAGAAATTTCTTCGTGAGCAGCTGGATTCGCTGCTTGCACAGACATATCAGGATTTCCGGATCGTGATTCGCGACGACGGATCAGCCGACGGGACGGAAAAGATTCTCAGAGATTATCGGATTCATAACGGTGAGAAGATTGTTCTGATCAGAGACGAGAAAAAATGCGGCAGTCCGGCAAGGAATTTCATGGAACTGATGAAGCATACCCGGGCGGATTATATTATGTTCTGTGATCAGGATGACGTCTGGCTTCCGGACAAGGTTCAGAAAATGCTCGTCCGTATGCAGGCGGAAGAAAAGAGTTCGGCGGACGGCGCGGAGCCGATCCTGCTGTTTTCGGATTATTATGTCACAGACGCGGAACTGAAGCCGATGCATGTGCCGGAGGACAGTCTGCAGATCGCGAAGCATTATCACAGCTTCAACAGACTGCTGGTGCAGAATTACATCACCGGCTGTACCTGTATGATCAACAAGACTGCCTGTCTGCTTGCCGGTGAGTATGACGATCGGGTTCTGATGCATGATTGGTGGGTGGCGCTCTATGTAAGCGCCATGGGACACATTGTACATATGCCGGAGAAGCTGATGTATTACAGGCAGCACGGTGGAAATGACGTCGGCGCGAAGAATGTGAAGAGTTTTCGCTACCGGCTGGAAAAAATGATGGATCCGGACACCCGTCACTCCAAGGATACGTATTTTGCACAGGCGGAACTTCTGAACGAGCGGTTTCGGTCGATGATGAATGAGCACAGTCGTCTGGTTCTGGACGGATTTTTGAAAATCCGGGAACTTCCGAAGCCGGCCAGGGTGAAAGCGCTGGTTGACGGAGGATATCTGAAGAGCGATCTTGTGAGAAATCTCGGCTTTATGCTTTATATTTGAGGGATCACATCTGGAGGAGAGAGGCATGGCGAATACATCGATCTCAGTCGCGATGGCAGTGTTTAACGGTGAACGCTATCTGAAAGAGCAGCTGGATTCGATCCGGCACCAGTCCCGGAAACCCTCGGAAGTTGTCGTGGTGGATGACGCCTCGAAGGACGGGACGACGGAACTTCTGGAAGACTATGGAAAGTGCTATCCGGAGTTTCCTTTGAAGGTATATGTTAACCGGGAGAATCTCGGATACCGGCTGAACTTCCTGAGTGCGCTGAAGAATTGTACGGGAGAGATCCAGTTTCTCTGTGATCAGGATGACATCTGGGAAAACAATAAGATCGAGGCGATGACGAATGTCCTGCAGAAACATCCGGAAATTTCCGTTCTCGCCTCGTCCTTTTCGCTGATCGACGAGGAAGGGGAGAAGCTGGAACTACCGGTCCGGAAGGGCTGGAGCAATCACAATTTCTACCACAGAGAGGTAGAGCACAATGACCTGCATCAGGTGCAGGCGGAGGAACTGATCTGGCACAATTTCTGCCAGGGGTGCAGCGAGTGTTTCCGCAGTGAGATCCGGGAGGCGTTTATCCAGACGTTTACAGGGGAGATCCCCCACGACTGGTTTCTGAATCTGCTCGGAGCGTCGGAGGGCGGCGTCTGGTTTCTGAACAGGGAGCTGTTCCGGTACCGGCTGCACGCGGACAACAGTCTCGGAATGAAGGTGAAGGCGGATACGGCTCAGAAAATGCGGGGCGCATACCGGACGCTGGAGGCCAGGCAGTCACTGAACGTGATCGCCGAGTACAGAAGGCTCGCGCCGGAAAAAGCGGAGGCATCCGATGCGCTGCGGGAGGCGGAGTGCTTTTTGAAAGCCAATATTACAAATATTGAGGAGGGGAAAACGTTTTCCCTGATCCGCCAGGCCGGACGAAAAGAATACAGGCAACTGAAATCATGGAAAGCGATTCTTGCTGATATCTGTTTTTCTTTGAGGAATAGAAAATGAGAAAAAAAAGTTGGAGAAGGAAGGCACTTCTGCTGGCAGGGGTGCTGATGGGAACCGCAGTACTGTCCGCCTGTCAGAGTGTTGAGGGCGGATCGGCGGTGAGAGAGGAGCAGACAGTTGGTGACGCGGGCTTCCGGCAGGATCCGCCGCAACACTGGTCGAAACAGGAACTGCGTGATACTGTTCTGATCTGTCTTGTGAGACATGGACAGACGGTGGCGAACGCGGAGGAAATTCTGGCTGACGGAAGTATGGACTCCCCGCTCACGGATCAGGGAAAGGCGGAAGCTCTCCGAATGGGAAAAGCGCTGGCTGAGGATGATTTCCGATTCGACTTCTGCTACGCGAGCGGTCTCGGCAGAGCGATGCGGACGGCGGGACTGATTCTGAAAGGCGATCAGGACGAGTCCGTACACGCCCAGGCAAAGCACGGCCTCAACGATGTGCTGCTCGGAAAAGCTGCAGGCCGCAGACAGGAGGAAGTTCTGAAAGAATTCGGAGAGAACGCCATTGCCGAATATACGTATTCGGTTCCGGGGGACGGGTTTGAATCGCCGCTGGGAGCGGAAGACAAACTTCACTTTGTCCGGAGATTTGACCGTGCGATGACGGAGGTGGCAGAAGAATCTCTCGAAAAAATGAGAATACAGGGGATTGCTTCAAATCGCGGTCCGCAGGTGCTGGTGGCCGCGCATTCGTCGGCTGCGTTCTGGCTGTCGTGGAAATTTCCGTCCTCGGGGGTGACGAATCTGGACAATGTCAGCGCAACCGTACTTCTGTACCGGAACGGCCAGTGGTATCTCAGATATGTCAACGAGCTGGATTACGACAATCTGGCATCAAAACTTACGGAGTTGTGGAAGAGTAATATATGAAGAGAAGGGTTATCTTTTTTGCAGGGGTGTTGCTTGCGGGGCTGCTTGCCGGCGCGGGCATGACGCGCTTTGTCACCGGTTTCGGTGAGGCGAACGGCGCAAAAAAAGCCGGAAGAGACGGGCTTACCTCGTCGGTGTCGGAGGAACTGCTTTCCGGGTCTTCGGAAGATTTCGGGGATGAGATGGTTGTTCCGGCGCCTGAGAGTATACAGGTGTTCCGGTTGGGCTTTCCGGCGAACGGCGCGCATTTTTTTACCGCGGATCGGCGGGAAAAAGAACAGCTGGAAGAACAGGGATGGTCATATGAGGGAATCGCCTTTGAGGCACCCACGGAATCTGCTGTTCCTGTACAGAGGATGACGAACCCGGCAGACGGCAGTGTCCGTTACCTGGCGGATCTGAATCTGGTGAATGAGTTGACGACCGGCGGGTGGCAGAGCGAGGGCGTGGCCTGGTATTCCGACGAGGAGATGCGGGTGCCTGTCTATGCTGTCAGCCTTGGGGAGTCGTTTCACTACACGACGAGTCAGGAGGAGGCGCAGGTGCTGGTTGCGCAGGGCTGGACGGATGGAGGAATCGCCTGGTACGCGAAGGACGCGGGCGGCGGTGTCTCCGATACGAATACGGACATGGATACGCGGACGACGCTCATGGGCGTGGATTTTTCGGACGTGTATAATTATTCCTACGTCAACCGGACCTATGCGGCAGCGGGCCCGTACAGCGGAGACGAATTCCGGACGCTGATCTACTATATATCCGTGGAACTTCCGCAGGGGCACGCCGGGAAAGAAGGCGTGACAGACGAACAGATTGCCGCCGCTCAGGCGAAGCTTCCTGCAGAGGGACTGATGAGACTTGGCCCTGCGGGGATGAATGAGGTTGACGGCGTCTGGTATCTCTTCGACGAGAGGGGGATCTGGACCAATCACCTGGCAGGGCAGACGTTGGATGACTCCATGAATGACCGGCAGCAGGCTCTGGTTCAGACCTGTATCGAGACGCCGTCTCCGGGTCCCGGAATGTGCGCGATGTATGTCTCCCAGGTGTGGGCGGCGCTCGGATATGAGTATCCGTATGGAGACGCGGTGGATATGTACAACAACTGGTGCAACGCGGGGGATTATGCCTCGCTGAAAGTAGGAATGATCGTCGCGGTCGCCACGCATCCGCACTCAGAAGCCGGCCGCCAGTACGGACACATTGGATTCTATGTCGGAAACAAACACGTGATGGATAACGTCGGCGTGATCCGGACAGTGGACTTAAGTTCCTGGCTGGAATACTACGGCCCGACGTCCGCGCCGAAATGGGGCTGGACGTCCAACATCTCTCTTACGGACGATGCTGCTCCTTCGGATCAGGAGAGCGGCGGTGATGCTGAGATTCCGGAGCAGGTATCTTCCGGCGGGGCGGACGTGCCGGATCAGACACTTGAATAAAAAGTATGATTGTTTTATAATGCATGTTCAGTGGATTACGTCAAAGACAAAGGAGATAAGCAATGGGAAAAATCAATGTCACAAAAGACTGTAACGGTATTCAGGGACTGTACGTCATTGAGCCGTCTGTATTTGGCGACAATCGTGGATATTTCATGGAGACATATAATTATAATGATTTTGCGGCCGCAGGGATCGACTGCAAATTCGTTCAGGATAACCAGAGCGCTTCAAAGAAGGGTGTGCTCCGGGGCCTTCACTTCCAGATCAATCATCCGCAGGACAAGCTGGTCCGCGTGATCGTCGGTTCAGTCTTCGATGTGGCGGTTGATCTCCGACCGGGAAGCGAGACCTTCGGCAAGTGGTTCGGCGTTGAACTCACGGCCGAGAATAAGAAACAGTTTTTCATTCCGAAGAATTTCGCACACGGTTTCCTTGTGCTTTCCGATTATGCGGAGTTCTGCTACAAGGTGACGGATTTCTATCATCCGAACGATGAGGGCGGAATTATGTGGAATGATCCGCAGGTTGGCGTGGAGTGGCCGATGCCGGAGGGTATGACGGCAGAGGATCTCATTCTCTCCGATAAGGATAAGGTCAACTGGAGCTATGCGGAGTATCTTGAGAAGAGAACGAATCGATAAGATCTGTTGCAGCAAAAACGACCGGAGACATCTGCCGGTCGTTTTCGAGTGATGTGACAGACAGGGAGAGCTAGATATGAAAAAGAAAAGTATCTTCGTACGCCTTCTTCTGATCCTTCTGGCCGTTGCGCTGAACATCGGCATTGTAAAGATCAGACCGGACTACACGACAGAACACCTGGAAGTATGGATGACTGTGACGGCGGACGATGCGTTTATTTCCAGTCTGTATTATCTGACAACCGGAGATGTGGAAAAAAACGGGGCGAAGACTGCGGACGGAATCACAAAGGATTCCTTCCTGAAAAAACAGGTTGCGCTGGCTTCCTATGAAAAACACGGCAGAAAACTGGACATGGGATACGGACTTCCGGTGGATACCAGTGTCCTCTGCTGGAAACCTTCGGATAAAAAAGGTGTGACGGTCACTCTGAGAAGTTTTCAGATCCGCTGTCAGGGAAAGGTCATCGCGGATCTTCCGCTGGATCCGGAGACATTCCGCGATCCGAAGGGACTGGAAATAGAACAGACGAAGGACGGCATGACTTTTTATTCCGAGGACAGGAACAATTTCGTGCTTCTCCCGGCCATCGACAGCGGAAAAGTCTATGAACAGCTGAAGAGCACGATGGATCCGCGTCAGATGCGGCTGAATATCGCACTGCTGATTCTGACAGACCTTCTTTTCCTTGTGCTCCTTCTCAAACTTGAGAAGATCGTGGAAATTCCGCTGGTCATTCTCAGAAACCGGTCGCTGGTGCTCTCGCTTGGCAAGAACGATTTCAAGACCAAGTTCGCCGGCTCCATGTTCGGTACGATCTGGGCTTTCGTGCAGCCGATTGTCACGGTTCTTGTATACTGGTTTGTATTTGAAAAGGCGCTTCATGTCGGAACACAGTCCACGAAGGCCGGAATTACGGTTCCGTATCTGCTCTGGCTTCTGGGCGGTCTTGTGCCGTGGTTTTTCTTCTCGGATGCCTTGAGTACGGGAACAAATGTCATGATGGAGTACAGCTACCTTGTGAAGAAAGTCGTCTTCAATATCAGCTGTCTTCCGGTGGTGAAGGTGCTCTCCGCATTTTTCGTTCACCTGTTCTTTATCGCGTTTACCATCGCGATTTATGCATTCCACGGTTATTTCCCGACACTGAATATGCTGCAGTGTCTGTATTACACCTTTGGAATGGTGGTGCTGGCGTCGGGACTCATCTACTTCACAAGCGCGCTTGTGGTATTTTTCCGGGATCTCTCACAGATCGTCAACATTGTGATTCAGGTCGGCGTGTGGTTCACACCGATTATGTGGAACATTGACGCGATGAACATTCAGGGACCGGTGCTTCTGCTCCTGAAAATGAATCCGATGTACTATGTAGTCATGGGCTACAGGGATTCGCTCATCAACCACGTATGGTTCTGGGAGAGACCGATGGAGACAATTTATTTCTGGGTGATCACGCTGTTCCTCTTTGTGTTCGGCACCCAGATTTTCCGCAGGCTGAAGATTCATTTTGCGGATGTGTTGTAAAAATGGCTGTTGCATGATTGGTAACAGCCCGTTTCGTGAAATTGGAAATTCTTTTCCACTAATGATCGGGAGGAATCGGCGGGAATGAGGCTGATACCTGAAAAAATCTACGAAAGAAAAAAACTGGAGACGTTACATTCTGCGTTGCTGGAGATGGATGAAATCCTGGATCCGGACAAAATCGACATCGTTGAACTGGTCGAGTCTGTGCAGATGAAACTGGCAGAGTGCTGCCGCCAGAAGAGGGATCGAAAAAACGCCAATGACTGATGCGCACAGAGAAACGAGAACCAGTAATGATGTGAACTATCAGATCTGGATGGATCTGTTTGAAAAGGAGATCTGCGCTCCCTGCGTAAGCGGAGAGGAAAGCACGGATGACGCGGAGATCACTCTGATTCTTCCGGTGGATCACGGCGCGGACTGTGCGCTGGCGGGCATTGGCGCGGCGGCAGAGCAGACGGACAGGAGCTTTGAGCTTCTGGTGGTTTATTGCGAAAAGGATCCGGGCATCCGTGAAGCTCTGGAGAAGAGCACCTTCGACCGGATGCGGCTTGTTCCCTGTCCGGACGGGAGCACGGCAGAGCTCATCAATTGCGGCCTTTTGGCTGCGAGGGGAAAATGCTTTGCGGTACTTGGGGCAGGCGTTCTCCCGGCACCGCACGCGGTTCGGGAAATCCGCAGAGCTCTTTTTGAGGATAGCGGACTGGCGCTTGTATACGCCGATGAGGATCGTCTGAGTGCGGACGGAAGCAACCGGTACAACCCTTTCTTTAAGCCGGACTGGTCGCCGGATACTTTTTTGTCATTCAACTATCTGGGACAGATGACGGTATTTGACACAGCTCTCGCAAGAGAACTCGGCGGCGTCAGCAGCGCGCATGCCGGAGCAGAGATTTATGAACTCGCTTTGCGGTTTACCGGAAAAATCCGCGCGGACAGGATCGGACACATCCGTTCTGTTCTCAGTCATATATCCGACAGATATGCACCTGCGCCGGTACCGGGAGCAGCGAATCCGGCGGTAGAGGCAGAGAGAAAGGCGAAGGCAGAAGCGCTTTCGGCAGGCGGAAAGAAAATCCGGACCGAGTTCATCGAGGAAGCCGGACAGTACAATGTGATCTATGAGGTCGAAGCTGAACCTCTGGTGAGCATCATTATTCCGTCCAAAGACAATTTCGCGTATCTGAAACCCTGCATCGATTCCATTATGCAAAAGTCCACATACAGCAACTTCGAGATCGTCCTTGTGGACAACGGCAGCCGGATCGAAGGGAAGGAAGAAATCGACAGATACATCGCGGACAAGCCGGTCCGCTATATCTATCAACCGATGACATTTAATTTCTCAAAGATGTGTAATATCGGCGCAAAAAACGCGGGAGGAGACTATCTTCTCTTCCTCAATGACGATATCCGTATTCTGCAGAAGGACTGGATCGAGAGAATGCTCGGCCAGGCGCAGCAGAAACACACAGGAGCGGTCGGGGCTAAGCTTGTCTACCCAAGATCCAATCAGATTCAGCACACAGGTGTTCTCAACATGAAAGACGGTCCGGCTCACGCGCTGGTACTTTTCAGCGATGACGATTCGTACTATTTCGGGAGAAATAAGCTGTGTTACAACTATCTGGCAGTGACAGCGGCCTGTCTGATGGTGGCTGCGGACAGATTTCATGCAGTCGGAGGCTTTCAGGAGGAGATGACGGTGGCGTACAACGACACGGATCTCTGTTTTTCTCTGTACGAAAAGGGCTGGTACAATGTCGTTCGCGCGGATGTAAAGCTGATTCACTATGAGTCCGTCAGCCGGGGATATGATGTAAACGACATGTCGAAGCTCTTTCGTATGAATCAGGAGAGGTGTTTCCTCCATAAGAGACATGCGTCGCTGGCAGAACAGGATCCGTTTTATAACAGGAACTGTTCGGATTACCTGGTGGATTTTTCCTATATGACTCATGACCCGAAGGAATCATACCTGGAGGCGAAGACGCTGGATTGTTCTCCCGGAGAGCTGCAAACTTTCAATATCGTGCTCGACCGTGTAGACATGGGACAGACCTGTATTATTTCCGGCTGGACGTCCGCCGGAGATTTTGAGCTGGATGAAAAAGGAAAGTTTTATCTCCTTCTTGAACTGGCCGGCGGACACGTCACGGCAGTCCCGGTTCATAAATTCCGGAGAGAGCGGATTCCCGGTGCGATGTCGACAAATGTCGGATTCATCGCCTTTTTCGACGCCAGTGTTCTCATCCGGAAAAGAGCGAAAATCGGAATGGCCTGCATCCTGGGAGATAAGAAGATCCATTGCTGGACAGACAGCTACGCAGCCTGGGATTCCTACAATTATTTCCGACGGATGGATGCGGAAAAGAATACACTGGACAGGATTCCGGAGGCAGAGATCCGGTACAGTCTGGATCGCTGCAGGATCGAGGCCGGGGCGCTGATGGTGCGGGGCTGGGCGTTTACTCCCGGAAAACTCTACAACAATGAGATTTCTCTTCGCGTCTATGTGAAAGATCCGTCCGGGCTTTCCTACTGTAATGTGAACAGACAGGTGAGGTTTGATATCTGCAGATCTTTTCCGAAAGAACAGAATCTTCTCTACAGCGGGTTCGAGGCCGACTGTTCCCTCTCCGGAGACTGGGATCGGTCGGAGACGGAAATCTGGCTGGTTGCGAGAAACCTGCGAAATGGAAAGGTATGGAAACAGCGGGTAGAAACGGAGGTAAAGTGAAATGCGGGAAGATGTGCTTCTTGGGGCAATTGAACACAGAGAACTTGAAGAGTATCCGGCATCTGTGAGATGCGGGAGCGATCTGAGTCTTTTCCGCTCCATTGCTCCGGCCAGGGGCAATCTCTTCGCATGGATGAACAGGCAGCCGGGGGCTGCTGCGCTGGATCTTTTCGGGGATGACGGTGCGCTCATCCCGGCGCTGTCCCACCGGTTCGACAAACTGGCCGTTTTTACGGAAAACGAGGCGCAGGCGGAGGTCTGCAAAAAAGCGCTGGAGGTCGAGAAAACCAGAAACGGCATCCGTCCGCAGAAGTACGGAAGGGATTCGTCTCTTCAGTATGACAAATGGGCGAGGGCGGAGGTTGTACAGGATGCCGTCGGCTGGCTGTTCGGCCGGGGCGGTCAGAAACATCTGGAGAAATTCCGGAAGAATTTCCGGTACAGGGCGATCGTGGCCGTAAAGGAAGATCTCGGAAGAAATCAGATTTTTGATATCATTGAGGGCAGCAGGGAACTGCTTTCCGGCGACGGAGCGCTCTGGCTTCTGGCGGAAGCCGGAAGCGCGGAGCTGATCCGCGAATCTGCGGAGAGAGCCGGCTACGGTCAGATTCTGGAATACCGCTGTGATCCGGACTGGATATTTGCGGATCACATCGAATTGTACGAGAAGACGGAACTGTTCACCGACTGGATCGAACTGGTGGACGCGGAGAGCCTTCCGGATGAAGCGGATGGAATTTCCGTCTCCGGCGAAGCAGGAAGCAACCGGATCCAAAAGAACGGACAGAGCCCGGACGAAGAAGGCAGACAGATCTGGACGACGAGAGACGGCGTGTGGGGCGGTGGAAAGCGCCCGGAGGGTACAGAGAAGGTTCTCTACCAGATCTGTGCTTCGGAGCAGCGGAAGTATATGATTTTCGCGCGCTTTTCAAATCAGCGAAAAGAAAAATACAGGATTATCACGACCGAGTGGATGGACGATGGCGAAATCCGGATTTATAAGACGGCCGCCGCAAAGGCCGGGGAACCGCACATCATCCACATGAGACAGATGTATGAACTGCTCGAGAAACAATACAGGAGGGCGCCTTCCCCTTTTTTTGTGAATGCTCTTTCCCCGATGGAAAACAATCCGGGAGTCGGGTTTGAATATCTCGACGGCTGTACATTGGAGAGCATGATTCTCGACCGGCTGAAGAGCGGGCGCGAGGAAGAAGCCAGAAAACTGGTGGAAAAGCTCTTCCTGAAGATCCGAGGGCCGGTTCTGAAGATTCATCCGTTTAAGGTGACAGATGAATTTATCCGGTATTTCGGTCTTGAGCCGGAGCATTTCAGCGACTACTCGCTCGGCGTTTCGGATATCGATCTGATGCTCGACAACGTGATTATTGAGGGGCGCAGGTGGTCGTTCATCGATTATGAGTGGACCTTTGATTTTCCGATTCCTCTGAAATTCATTTATTTCCGGACAATGTTTTACTTTGCGCTCAAGTATCCCGTGTACGGCGCGTGGGCGGAGACCATGCTCCGGAAAGAGGCCGGGATCACCCGCGAAGAGCAGGATCAGTTCACGCTCATGGAGGATTACTTCCAGAGAAACTGGATACTGGATAAGGATTCGCTGATGGAAATCCGGAAGCGTTTCCGTCTCCGGGAGCTGACAGGAACCAGCGGCTTCCTGCGGTGGGAGGAACAGGCCTACGAGGCAAAAATCTACTGGGCGAAAGAAAACGAGGGATACTCGGAGTCCTCCTCGGAGGTTCTGAGCAGAATCTGCAGAGAGGACGGCAGTATCGTGCACATTTTTGTGCCCGAGGCCTGTGTCAATCTGCGATTCGATCCGGCACAGCTCGCCGGCCTGTTTACGATGGTAAGCATCACCGACGAGAAAGGGCGGCCGATCGAATGGTCGGGCAGCGGCTTTCCGGTCGGTAAAAACCAGATGTTCTTTACAACGGACGATCCGCAGATCGACATTGTGCTGGGCCGGAACGTTCACCGGATCCGGGTGCAGTATTTTTATGACGGACTCTATCATCCGGAGAGCATTGATCTGGTGGGAACGCCGGAGGCGGACGGAGCGGTTTTGCACAGGCACTCGCTGCTGCGGGAAAGGCTGAACCCTCTCGTCAAAAAACTCCGGATCTGTGATTAAAAGAGAAGGTCTATCGCGACATGCCCGCGCCGGGCGCGGATGCGAAGCATCTGCTCATCGCGCGCGTACGCAGGGATGTGGTTCGTTGTATCAGAAACAGACAAAAAGAATAAGTAGTGGAGATTTCATATGGCAGAAGAATATGCAGTCCGTGTGCAGAATATATCCAAGGTTTACAAGCTCTACAAGAGCAACAAAGACCGTCTGGTCGAGGCTCTTGGACTGACGAAGAAGAAGCGTTATCAGGAGCATTTCGCTCTGAATGATGTCTCGTTCGACATAAAAAAGGGAGAGACCGTCGGCATTATCGGTACAAACGGAGCCGGAAAGTCCACCATCCTGAAGATTATTACCGGAGTGCTGAACCCGTCCGGAGGAAATCTGGAGATCAACGGAAGGATATCGGCGCTTCTTGAGCTCGGAGCGGGCTTTAACGGAGAGTACTCCGGAATCGAAAATATCTATCTGAACGGAACCATGATGGGATATACCCGCGAAGAGGTGGACGCTAAGATGGATCAGATTCTCGAGTTTGCCGATATCGGAGAGTTTGTACATCAGCCCGTGAAGACATACTCCTCCGGTATGTTTGTCCGGCTGGCGTTTGCTGTGGCCATCAACATTGATCCGGAGATTCTTGTGGTCGACGAGGCGCTCTCCGTCGGAGACGTGTTCTTTCAGGCAAAGTGCTACAAGAAGTTTGAGGAGTTCAAGAAAGAGGGAAAGACGATTCTTCTGGTCAGCCATGATCTGGGGGCAATTGCCAAATACTGTGACAGGGTATTCCTTCTGAATCACGGAAAGAAACTCTGTGAGGGCGAGCCGAAGGGTGTGATTGACACCTACAAGAAGATTCTCACCGGCTCGGCCGATGACCAGAAACAGATCCTCGAGGAGAACGGACAGTTCGACGAGGCCGGAATGATCGGGGATGAAAACGCAAGGATCGGGGGCGGATCCGTCGCGGATGTTTCCGGGGACGGCGCGGATCTCTGGAAGACGCATTTTGAGATCAATCCGAATCTGAACGAGTACGGAAGCCGGAGGGCGGAAATCATTGACTTCGCAATCGTCGACGACCAGGGCACGCTGACCAGCACGATCATCAAGGGAAGCCGCTTTACAATCAAGTCAAAAGTGCGTTTTAATGATGATGTGAAGGAGCCGATTTTTACCTTTACGTTTAAGACTGTCCGCGGACAGGATGTGACGGGAACCAACACCATGTATGAGGACAAGCTGATCCCGCTGGCGAAAAAAGGAGACATCTACGTGGCGAGCTTTACACAGAACATGGATCTGCAGGGAGGGGAATATCTGCTCTCCATGAGCTGTACGGGATTTGAGAAGGGAGATCTCACTGCTTTTCACCGCTGTTATGATCTGATCAGCGTAAACGTCGTGTCACAGAAGAATACGGTCGGATTTTACGATATGAACTCGGAGACAACCGTTGAGAAAGTCAATTAAGGAAAAACGTCGCATCGGCGTTTCCTCAGGTGATCAGGAAAAGGGAGTATAGAGAATGAAGGACTTATTCTATCATATTGATTCTGTTGAGGTGTACGGAGATAAAGAGCCGCTGTATTTTATCGGCGGCTGGTGCGCTTCTCCGAAAAATCTTCCGGTGGATTTGAAGGTTCTGGCAGACGGAAAAGAAGTGGAATGTCAGATCAACCGCAACGAGAGACAGGATGTCGTCGGTTTTTCGAAAGCACTGCAGGGAACGGATCCGGTCTGCGGTTTTGAACTTCTGATTTATGATCTTGATACTTTGATGCAGGCATCTTCTGTCCGTGTAACAGCTTTTTACGGCAGTGATCAGAAGGTGATCTACGCGAGAAGCGGCGCGCAGATCCGTGAGATGATCGAGCAGAACAGGACGCACGCGACGATCGACGACTGGACAACCGGAGACAGCGGAACCAGAATCCACGGATGGATCATCAGTATGGATGAAATCGATCACGTGGAGGTTCGGAACAGCAAAGAGACGGTTCTTCCTTTTGAGATCATCTGGAGAAGAAGATATGATCTGGAGAAGATTTACCATATAGCTTCTAAATCCACGCCCGGTTTTGAGATCTCTGTGAAAAAAGAAGATCTGGAAGAGGACGCGGCTCTGAAGCTTGTTTTTGTGACGGAGGGAGGAAACGTCGTTCTTCCGGTTCAGACGGACGAGAAGCCAAAGTCGCCGAAGTTCAGCTATATCAGACAGAGGATTTTTAACCCGACCTACTGGAAGAGGGGATGGAAATTCCTTCGCAAGAACGGACTTCGCGCGACCCTCTATCACATGTCGGAGGCGGCGAACGCCGGCCCGGGAGAGTACAACACATGGTTCCTGGAACAACGGATTACGGAGGAGGAACTGGAACTTCAGGCGGAGGAGCAGAAGCATTTCGGCTTTCGCCCGGTCATCTCCATCTGTGTTCCGCTCTACAACACGGAACTCCGCTACCTGGCTGCGCTGATTGATTCCGTGATCGGACAGTCTTACACGAACTGGGAACTCTGTCTGGCGGACGGAAGTACGAACGAGAGTGTCAACGAATATATTCACGCGAATTATGCGGAGTATCTCAGAGAAGCCAGGGAGGGTAAGGAAGGAAAGATCTTCTATACCAGACTGGAAGAGAATTACGGCATCGCCGGTAATACCAATTATGCGCTGGAGATGGGAACCGGAGACTTTATCATGCTCTCGGATCACGATGACTATCTCGAGAAGGATGCTCTCTTCGAGATTGTAAAAGCAATCAACGAGAATCCGCAGACAGATATTCTCTACACGGATGAGGATCTGACCGATGATACCGGCGTCCGCTTCGAGTCGCCGCGACTGAAACCCGATTTCAACATGGATATGCTCTGCAGTATCAACTACATCTGTCACATCTTTGTGGCCAGAGCGTCCATTATGAAAAAGGTGGGTGGTTTCCGTAAAGAATTTGACGGAGCACAGGACTGGGATATGATTCTTCGTTGCTGCGAGCTCACAGATCACATCGTCCATATTCCGAAAGTCCTCTATCACTGGAGAGCCTACGAAGCCTCCACAGCAGGAAATCCGGACAGCAAAAAATATGCCATCGACGCAGGAAAAAATGCAGTTGCCGCCCACTTTGAGAGATGCGGCTATGAGGCGGATGTACGCTACACCAATGTGTTCATCCTTTTCCAGCCCCAGATCAAGGTAAAGGGAACCCCGAAGGTGTCGGTCATTATCCCAAGCTATGATCACGCGGATCTGCTGAAGACCTGTATCGATTCCATTCTGAAGAAGACAACCTATCCGAACTATGAGATCGTGATAGTGGAGAACAATTCGAAGGAACAGAAAACCTTTGACTACTACGAACAGGTACAGAAGGAGCACAGCAATGTGCACGTGGTCATGTATCCGGAGAAGGGACCCTTCAATTACTCCGCAGTTAACAACTTCGGTGCCTCCAAGGCAGACGGTGAGTACCTGATCCTGCTCAACAACGACACGAAGCTCATCTCCGGCGACTGGATGGAGAATATGCTTGGCTACTGCCAGAGGGACAATACCGGAATCGTGGGAGCGAAGCTCTACTTCGAAGATGACACGGTTCAGCACTGCGGTGTTGTGGTAGGTGTCGGCGGTTTTGCCGGACACATCCTGACGGAGAGCATGCGTGGTGATGCCGGTTACTTCGGACGTCTGCTGGCAGTTCACGACGTAAGCGCCGTGACCGCAGCCTGTCTGATGATCAAGAGATCCACCTTCGACGCAGTGGGAGGCCTGGACGAAGGCTTCCGCGTCGCACTCAACGACGTGGACCTTTGTATGAAAGTGCGTGATCTCGGTCAGCTCGTGGTTATGAATCCGGGCGTGGAACTCTATCACTTTGAGTCCAAGAGCCGCGGTTACGAGGCAGATGCCGGAAAACACGAGCGATTCAAATCCGAAATCCGCAGATTCCGCAAAAAGTGGGAGAAGGAGCTGGAGGCCGGTGATCCCTATTACAATCCGCACCTCACGCTGATGTACGGGGACTGCAGACTCCGCCGTCCGGATGAACATTTCGACATCATCGACGAAATTATCCGGGAAGACGAGGCGGCCGTAGAAGATCCTTCTGATACAGGAAGGGCTTAAGCGGGCAGAGAGCAGGGCGTGGGATTTCATCGTTTCTGCAAATGAAGATATTGTTTGCACGATATGCATAAATATTCAAAAGAAGAGCATATTTATGCATTTTTGCGCCGACTCGATTGGAAACAGAAAGAATGGAACCAAAGAGAATATTATGAGAATATCATGAAAATGATATTTTTCGTCAGCGGCAGTCGGCTGTCAGATCGATAACCTGCGCTGCATATCATATTAAATAGTAACAAAAATATCTTATAAGTGTTACCAAGGCGGGCATTTCCTCGGAGATGCCCGTTTTTCTATTGGCTGAGAATTGAGAAATCAGCGGTAATTTTTTGGCGGGTACATTGTGGAACGTTTCGAAGTATGTTATATTTGTTTTATGTATTAATATTCGTTCAATTATTCTATATTTGAACGGGAAGGGAGAGGAAGATGAGAGTAGAGAGAGTAAGGATTCTCACTGTCGGCCGGCAGCTGAGGCTGTTGCTGATCACGCTGGTGACGATCTGCGTCGTTCTGTTCTTAGGTCTCGTCAATGTTTTCGCTTCGGACGATCCGGGGATGCTTGCGGATCCGCCCACGGGTGAGAGTGTCGTGGATTCGGCTGTGATGGAAGATGTTCCAGAGGGCATCCCGTCGGAAGAAGCTGTGACGGACAATGCGGAACAGTTTCCGGAGGAAAAGGGATCTTTAACACCGGCGCCTTCCGGGAATGTCCGGACGGAGGACGGGCTGCCGTCTGAGATTGTTGCGGAGAGCGAAACGCCTGTCGGCGGCGACAGCGACGCTGGGGAAGTAACGGACGGAAAAGATGCGCCGGCTGCTGCTGGCGAAGATGGTCAGACAGAGATGGAGGAACCCGGCAAAGGCGGGGAGGCTGACATGGACTCTGTTCAGAAGAAAACGGTGACCGTGATTCTGTACCGTATGTATCATCCGGGCACGGGCGAGCATTTCTATACCACAGGGGTGAATGAAAGAAATCAGCTCGCAATGATCGGATGGAAGTATGAGGGAATTGCCTGGACTTCCCCGGAGATCTCAGAGACACCGGTCTACCGGTTGTACAGTCCGGTTCTTCGCGATCATCATTATACGATCAGTGAGCATGAGAGAGACGTTTTGGTTTCAAGAGGCTGGAGATACGAGGGAATCGGCTGGTATTCCGATGACAATAAGGAGACAGCCATCTATCGACAGTTTGATCCGAAGCGCCTGCAGGGGTCGCATGTCTTCACAGTGGAAAAAAGCGAGGTCAAAGGACTCGGAAAAAAAGGATGGATCGATGAGGGAATCGCATGGTACGGCATTCTCGATCCGGATCCGGAAATTCTCTATCCGATGACGATTGCCGACGGTGTGGATTATGCGAAGGTTTACGACTACGAGTATTACAAAACGCATAATCCGGACGTCGTGGCGGTTTACGGCAATAACGACGGTCTGATTCTGAATCACTTTGTGACCAGCGGAACAAAGGAACTTCGCAGCGGCAACGGTGTTTTCGAAGCCAGATCCTACATCTATGAATACAGAGATCTCCGAAGAGTATTCAAGGATGATTACAGAAAATACTATGCGCATTACAGCAAAACAGGCTACAAGGAGAACAGACATCAGAGTGGCTGCACTTCTCTTCAGAATCCGGATTACCGTTACGCGGGCGTGGATTTTTCGCCGATCTTTGACTATAACTACTACGTGAGTCACTATCCGTCAGTCGTGAAGAGGGTAGGTTTTACGGATTACACGCTCGTCGAGTATTTCGCAAAGAACGGGCTGAAGAAATCGCAGCAGGCAAAGGCGTCGTATAACAAAAAGGTCTATACGAAGATCAAAGACCACTTCTATCCGCCGCACGATGCCATGTATTACACGGCTCAGCCGTTTTCCAGCGCCACGAACTGGCTGATCCTCGTCAACAGGGGATCGCGGACTGTACAGCTGTATACCGGTTCCAGAAACAACTGGACGGAAAACAGGAAAATCGTCTGTGATGTCGGCGCTGCCGCGACACCGACGATTACCGGAGAGTACGCGCTTGGAGCAAAGATGCTCTACTTCATGACCGGTGATTGCAGATGCTGGTATGCATCACAGATTTCGGGGGGCTACCTTTTCCACTCCGTCATTTATGACGGACAGAGCAGCCCGGTGAATATTGTTGACGGAACGCTCGGTCAGGCGGTATCCCACGGATGTGTCCGCATGGATATCAAAGACGCGAAGTATATCTACAACAACGTTCCATCCGGAACAAAGATTTATATCTACAACTGATGTATGATGGAATAAAGGACAGCAGGGCGTTCGAAGATTCGGGCGTAACCTGCTGTCCTTTTGTTACCTGCGTCCGTTCAACCTTGAAATAACAGGGAGCGGACGGTATAATCATCTATCAGAACGGGGTAAGATTCAGGGAGTACGGGGAAACACAGGTGATCCGGTGTTTCCCGCGATAAGAATGAGGGAGTGCGAGATATGATCGATTTCAATGTTCCGCCGTTTACCGGCAAAGAATATGAGTACATGCGCATGGCTGTTGAGTCGCACAAGATCAGCGGAGACGGGCAGTTTACGAAGAAGTGCAGCAGATGGATGGAGGAGCGTTTCCGCGCGAAAAGAGTGTATTTGACGACGAGCGGAACGACGGCGCTGGATATGGCGGCGCTGCTCTGTGATATCAAGCCCGGTGATGAGGTGATTCTTCCGAGCTACACATTTTCGAGCACGGCGACGGCCCCGGTGCTCTGCGGCGCAAAACTGGTTTTTGTCGATATCCGGCCGGACACGATGAACATCGATGAGAAGAAGATCGAGGCGGCGATCACAGATCGCACGAGAGCGATTTTTGCCGTTCACTACGCCGGTGTTGCGGCGGAGATGGATGAGATTATGGAGATTGCGCACAGACACCATCTTCTTGTTGTGGAGGATGCTGCGCAGGGCGTCATGAGTACATATAAGGGAAGAGCGCTCGGCACGATCGGTGACTTCGGCTGTTATTCCTTCCATGAGACAAAGAATTATTCAATGGGAGAGGGCGGAGCCATCGTCATCAACAACGAGGCGTATAACGAGAGAGCGGAAATCCTCCGGGAAAAAGGAACCGACCGTTCCCGCTTTTTCCGCGGACAGGTGGACAAATATACCTGGGTGGATTTCGGAGACAGCTATCTGCCGAGCGAACTGAACGCCGCTTATCTCTGGGCCCAGCTGGAAAAAGCGGATGAGATCTATGACGACAGAATGCATACCTGGGAGTGCTATGACAGAGCCTTCCGCCCGCTGGAGTCAGAGGGGCTGGTGGGACTTCCGGTCATCCCGGACTACGACGTGCACAACGCGCACATGTATTATCTGAAATTCCGCAACCTGGAGCAGAGAACGGAGTTCATTGCTTTTATGAAGGAACGAGGCGTCCAGACGCCGTTCCATTATGTGCCGCTTCACTCCGCGCCCGCCGGAGAACGTTTCGGACGTTTTCACGGTGTCGATCGCTGCACGACCTCCGAGAGTGAGAGACTTGTCCGCCTGCCTCTGTATTACGCAATGAAGGCGGAGGACAGGGATGCTGTGATCCGTGCTGTCCTGGCGTACTTCGAAGCCGATGGAAAAATCTGAGAGCGGATGGTAGAAGGGGAAGGACGGAACGATGGAAACAGAAAAGAAAAACGCGACAAACAGAATCGGCTGGATTCTGTTTCTGCATCTGGCACTTCTGATTTACGCGAGCTGCAGCATCTTCAGCAAGCTGGCTTCCCGGCAGGAATTCATGAGCGTGAAGTTCATTCTGTTCTACGCGGGAGTGATTTTTGTTCTGGGCGTGTATGCCGTTCTCTGGCAGCAGGTCATCAAACACATGCCGGTGACGACGGCCTACGCCAACAAGGCGGTGACGATCGGCTGGGGAATTGTCCTTGGACACTTTGTCTTTCACGAGAGCGTGAGCGCGCGCCAGATTCTGGCGGCTGTGATGATTGTCATCGGCGCGGTACTCTATGTAATTGCGGACGGGGAGGCGGAGGAGAAATGAATACATCGATGATCCCGTACATTCTGATCTATCTGGCGGGGGTGTTTTTTTCGAGTCTCTCCCAGATTCTGTTAAAGAAAGAGGCAAATAAGGAACACGGCAGTTTCCTTCAGGAATATCTGAATCCCCGTGTGATCGTCGCCTACGGAATCTTTTTCGGATGCACGTTTCTGACGATGCTTGCCTACAAAGGAATTCCGATGAACTGGGGGCCTGTGCTGGAGACGGCCGGTTACATCTTCGTGACCGTTCTCGGCGTGACGATCCTCAAAGAAAAAATAACATGGAAGAAGTTCCTTGCGCTGTGCGTGATTCTGGCTGGAATTCTTCTGTATGCTCTGTAAAAAAAGCACATCATATACCGTTTCGCAGACGGTATATGATGTGCTTTTTGTGTGCCGGAAATTGTTACGCAATCCCCGGGAGACAAAAAACGTTCTGCCGGGATGCGAACTTGTGTTATAAGAAATAATCAGTTCAGGCGGATGCAGGAGAGTACTTCGCCGGCAATACGGGAGGCTGTGGACCGGTCGTCTGTGTGAAGAATGATCTGACCGACGCGGTCCGTGCCGTCGTGCACCTGGGGAAGATGATCTCCGACGCCGTAATCGAGAGAAATCTCTGCCCCGGAGGCTGCGGCGATTTCTCGGATTTTCTCTTCATCCACAGAGACGATGTTTCCGCTGACCGGGCTGAAGAGAAGCCGCGACATACACGGATCCGAGGCGGTCGGTGTGAAGGTGCAGGGATCTCCCAGGGCACATCGGAGGATCGTCTCATAGTAGTCGATGCCGGTGTGCAGCCGGATCAGTTCCGGAATGCCTGTGGCTCCGCACCGGCCCCCCGCCTCAAGAATATGGAGTTCATCGCCGTCGATCATGATATCACAGTTGATGGCGCAGTTGTCGGCGCCGGAGGTATCCACGATCTTTTGAAGGGCTGTCTCCAGCCGCTCGAGTAGAAGCGGAGAACACCGGAAGGGGAAGGCATGGCCGGCAGGGATTGTGATGTTGCCGGCGTGACAGACCTCTTTTCGATGCGGAAGACAGAGGCGTACCTTTCCTTTATACACAAAGGCGTCCAGACCGATTTCCGTGCCTGCCGCCACTTTTTCGACGATATAGTGGGTGGTGTGCGAAGCCGCGGCAGAAGCTTCAAAGGCCGGACGAAGTTCTTCTTCCCGGTGTACCATGGTGATTCCCCGGCTTCCGGATACGTCGCAGGCTTTCATCATCACCGGAAAGCCTATTCTCCGGGCGGCGTCAAGGGCCGCTTCGTACGAGTGAACGCCCCGGAAAACGGTGGACGGCACGCCGCCTTTCAGGAACATTTCTTTCATTGCCAGTTTATCCGTCAGCACCGAGGCGGCCCCGGCGGAGATGCCGCGAAGCTGCAGTGAGTCGCAGACGAGGCCGAGCGTCTGAATGGCCACATCCGTTCCGGTTGTCGCGATGCCGTCGATCTGAAGCCGCTCGGCCTCCTTAAGGACGGCGGCGGAATCCGTTGTGTCGAGATAACAGACTTCATCGGCGAGAGCAAAACCCGGATAGTTTCCCCTGTAGCTGACGACAATGGTGTGCAATCCCATTTCGTTTGCCTTCAGGATCAGGGGCACCTGATAGATGCCGGCGCCCAGAATCATGATTTTTCGTTTCATCGTAAACTCAGTCCTCCGTGGTCGTTGTCTCCAGATTTACTGTATCGCGGACGATAAACTGGGGGGTGCGGTTGATCGCGAGAATCAGTTCACCGATGTATTCTCCGATGATACCAAGCACGAGAAGTGTGAAACCGAAGAATACAAGAATGACGCAGATCAGCGACGGCCAGCCGATCGGGGCGGACGGATCGATGAGTTTGCTGACGATGGTGACGACCGTCGCGATAAAGCCGATGATGGCCGTCACGATTCCGACAAAGGATGCGAGACGGAGCGGAACTACGGAGAAATTCCAGTAGGCCATCCAGAGCTTGAGCATCTTCCGGAAGGTGTAGCCGGAGGCGCCGTACTCTCTCTTGTGATGTTCGATTTCCACGTTTGCGATATTGTGCGTCGTCCGAAAAAAGATGCCGTCGACGTAAGGGTTGTTATTGGTGTATTTGATGACCTCTTCTTTAACCTTTGCGGTAATCAGCCAGAAATTGCTGGACCGGATTTCCTTCGGCCTTCCGAGAAGAATGCGGGAGGAAACTTTGTTGAACCAGCTGGTCAGATTCTTTTTCTTCGAGTTGGTGCTGCTCCGGTAGACTCCGTAGACAAGGTCGTAGCCCTCTTCGATTTTTCTGACGAGAACAGGAATCTGCGACGGGTGGGTCTGCAGATCATCGTCCATGCCGAGGATGTAATCGCCGGAAGCGTAGTTCATGGCGCACATCAGAGCGGCGTGCTGGCCGAAGTTCCGCATGAGGTTGATTCCTCTGACGTTCGGATAATCTTTTCCGAGTTTTTGAATTTCCGCAAAGGTTCCGTCTTTGGAGCAGTCATTGACGAGGATAAACTCGCAGTCGTATCCCTGAAGATAGGAAATCTCCTGCATGGTCATCTCCACAACTTCGCGGATGGAGCGTTCGGAATTGTAACAGGGTATTACGATTGAAATCAGCATGATGTAAAAGTCTCCTGAGTGATCTGATGGTTGATGGTGGAAATCACGGGAAGAAGTCTTCCTGTGGAAAAAATGTCTGCGTCTGAATGTATGCTTCCGCGGGGCTTTCCTTTGTTTTTCCCGCAAGGTGATCGAAAAACAGGGGAAGTCCTCCTGTGTGAAGGAAGAGGATGTTTTCCCCCCGGATGTTGTGATCGGCGAGATACCGGATCATGCCGGCAAAGGCCTTTCCGGTGTAGGTCGGATCCATGGGGATAGAATTGAGTTTCAGCATCTGTTCGATGGTCTGTTCAATCTCCTCGTTGTATAGTCCGTATCCGCCGCAGTTGTATCCGGTCTCCAGATGGATGCGCCCGGATTCGCAGATGGGCAGATCGCTGACGGGATCCTGCCTGTGCTCCTTTCGTTCCCGGCGTTCCTCCTGATTGAGGGGATGAGGGAGCGGAAGTCCGCTTGCGGACACGGTACCTTTCTCTTCGTTCGCCTGGAAAAAACCGCGGATGCGAAGGCCGTCGGTAACGGTATCCTCGAGAATCCGCAGAGCGCGCTGTTCTGTTCTGGAAGAAATGGAAATACCCGTGAGAGGGCGGAAATCGCCGGCTTCGATCATACCGGCAAGAAATCCTCCCTGTGTACTTCCTGTTCCGTAGGGGACGACGAACCGGTCGAAACGGATCTTATGGACGCTCTCCCAGTCGGCGATGAGCCGGTAGGCGTCCGCGTAAGCCTGTGCGGCAGTGCCCTCGTTTCCGGATCCGGTTCTGTCTCCGTAGATATAGTAGGGCGTCATCCCCTCGGCGCGGAGAATGGAGAATGCGCGGTCGACGGTTTCTGCGATCGCGTTTTTCGGACAGGGGAGGACGCGAACCGGAAACTGTTCAAGAATTTTTGCGTTGAACGGTGTGGTTCCGTCGGCGTGCTCCTCGGTGGCGATCATCAGGCAGGGAACCGATTCGTCGCTGCACATGTTGGCAAGGACACGGCACAGGTTGGATCGCCTGTCCCCGTACATGATCAGGGCGTCGCAGCCCTTTTTCTTCATATCCTGCATAAAGGCGGCCGCAATGCGCACTTTATTTCCTCCGAAGGAATAGGGCAACAGGTCGTCTCTTCTAATATATATGTGATTGTCGCCGGCTTCCGGCCAGCGGATCTTCTGGATCGGTGTATCCAGCGGCAGATCGTAAAACATGACAATCCCTCCCGGATGGATTTTTCATACATTATTTCAACCTTTTTATTTTATGCAAAATCCGATACAGCGTCAATAATATGTCTGAATCGTTCGAAATGATGAAAGTAACAAAAATGGTCACAAAATGGTAATATTTGCGGATATTTGTTTGACATGGACACTATCCTGAATTATTATTAGGCTGATACATAATATTTCTGTAACATATACATCAAAAAAGAGTAGGGGATACAGATGAAAAAAAGAATGCAGCAAATCATCGCTCTTGTCCTGACCGCCGGAATGGCGTTCTCTTCCATGCCGGTTGAAGCAGAGACTTCACAAGGTCGGGCAGACACAGTGATTTCTGAGGAAAAAGATGAATCAGAAATAAACGGTGCAACAAAAGCCGACGCAACTGCAGTATCAGAAAACGGAATCACATCTGCGGAGGATGTCGGCAGGAGGATCCAGAAACTTCTCGATGAAGCGAGATCCTTTGGTACGTGCACGGACGGGGAACTGAACCGGGCCCAAAAAGAAATTGAAGAGATCCGTGAAGCTTACGGCAGTCTCGAGAGTAAAGAACAGGAGATTTTAAGCGATAGTATCGGGTATCTGGAAGACGCGGAAGCGGCCATCGAGCGGATGCTGGACATCAGCGATCAGTACAGACGGACCGGTACTGTGAAGCTTGAACAGACCGATCATCCAAGCAGCTTCCGATTTATCAACGGAAAGAAAATCAATGCGGCGCTGAAAGAAGCCATTCAGGAGACGGCTGCGGTAGCTGCCGAAGAATCCGGAGAGCCGGAGCAGGTGGTCGAGGCTCTGGCAGAAGGAACGCTGGAGGCTTCAGACACGGAATATGCGGATACGACGATCGTCACAGATCCGGGTGAGCAGACCGGATTTATGGATGCGGGAGATGGCCCGGTTACCGCGACTGCTGCAGATTCCGAGGAGCTGGTGGGAACCGCGGGAACCTGCATGGGAATAGATATCAGCGCATGGAATGGAACGCCTGATTTCGACGAGCTCAAGGCTGCCGGGGTGAAGTTTGTAATTATCCGGCTGGGATATGGAAATAATGAGCCCAGTCAGGATGACAAGCAGTTCGAGCGGAGTGTCAAGGAGTGTGAGAGAGTGGGAATCCCGTGGGGAGCGTATATCTACTCCTACGCGATGGATCTCGGTGAGCTGGACAGCGAAGTCGCTCACGCGCAACGACTGCTGGCTGGTAAAAATCCGCAGCTGCCGGTCTATATTGATCTTGAGGATCCGTCGCAGGAGAGAGCCCATATCGACGTGGATAAATTCGCGACCAGATTCTGCGTGAAGATGGCAGCGTCCGGCTACAAGACCGGGTTGTATGCGTCGCTGACATGGTTTGAAGCGTATTTCACACATTATGCGACCATGTCCGGCTTCTCCAACTGGATCGCCCAGTGGTGGAATTCCTGTACCTACGGCGGCAACTATGATATGTGGCAGTACAGCGCATCAGGAAAAGTCAATGGAATAAAGGGAAATGTGGACATGGACTATTATTACGGAACGATCGGGGAGCAGGCAGCGGCCAGCGGAAAACCGATGTTTCGTATGTACTGTTCTCTGAACAAAGAACATTTCTACACGAGCAGCATCGCGGAGTGGGAGGCGCTGGTCGGTTATGGCTGGAAGGCGGAGGGCATCGGCTGGTTCGCACCGAAGAAGTCAGAGACGCCGGTTTACCGGTTGTACAATCCCAGTCTGAAAGACCATCATTACACAAAAGATCAAAACGAGCTGGATACGCTCACGAAACAATACGGCTGGATAGATGAAGGCATTGGCTGGTATTCCGATGACAAGGAGACAGTACCCGTCTACCGCGAATTTCACCCGAAACTCATCTCCGGTTCACACAACTACACGACGGCAAAGAAAGAACACGATTATCTGACCACTGTTGGCTGGGTGGACGAGAGAATTGCCTGGTACGCGTTGAAGGCAGGGTAACCTGTACGGGGCAGGGGGGAATCGCACATGATGCGATCCTCCCCTGTGATATTACCGGTATAGCGTGTATAATTGGACGATGGGGCGGAGAAACGGAACGGGATCAGCGCCGCGAACATGCTGATCGAATCCGCGCTGATTGAATCCGTATTTTTTCCTTGACAGACACCCACAGCTCTGTTATCATACGTTCGTTGGTAGAAATATCATATTATGCTGATATAGCACAGGCGGTAGTGCGCATCCTTGGTAAGGATGAGGTCACCAGTTCGAGTCTGGTTATCAGCTCGGTTAGCGGGGAACTTATTTAAGTTCCCCGCTAAGTGTATCTGGAATTATTTCTTTGAGGGGACGATATGAACAGAAAAGAAACGGCAGGGAGAAGTCTGCCTGTCTTTGCAGTCATCTGTGTGGTTGTCTTGTTGCTGACGGGGTTATACATTCACTGCGCATCGATGCAGACGGTAAAACTGGATCTGCGATCCGCCCGCGAAAAAAATCTGATCGCGGGAGAAAACGGCGAATATACCATAGCCGATGGAGCCTACGTGACGAAAAAAGGAGGTCCGGCGACGCTCACTTTTGATAACGTGAACCGTTATGTGGGCACGATGCGCTTCGATTTCGGAGAAATCACCACGCATGAGCTGATCAATGTGCTGACACTTACGGTCTTCTATGACACAGGGCATGGCTTTAAGAAGTATCAGAAGGTAGAGGCGTCCATCAACCCGGGAGAGCATCAGCTCGCGCTTCACCCGCTGGCAAAGGTGCGGGCGCTGAAGATACAGATCGGCGTGCTCGATAAAGAAAACTTTGTGATCAACGGCATTGTTCTGAATCCGGAAACCTCCGGCTGGCAGCCCTTTTTCTGGCTGTCACTGGCAGCGGGGATTTTTGTCATCTGTTTTTTGGAAATGCGGAAAAGGGGGAGAAACAGACTCTTTTTTCTGATCGCGTCCGGTTTGATCGTGTTCTTTTTCGGATATGCACATCTCATGTTTCGGAGAGTGGATAATTCCCTTTACCTTCTTGCGGCGGAAGTTCTGATTCTGACGCTGACGGTTCTGGTCTATGCGGTGGAAATGGATGCGAAGAAGAGGGACAAGCTGATCCTGTGGACGATGATGGCGACGGCCTTTGCTGTTTTTACATACTGGGCGATGATTCTTGACTGGGGCAAGGCGCCGGATGAGCATATGCGCATGAAGATCGTGGAATATGTCAGAATTCACGGGAGCATTCCGCGAGGGGATGACCCGGAAATCCGGGATTCATACTGGGGCTTCGGCTATTCCTTTTATCCGGTTACGACACAGGTGATCGCCGCGTGGATCTGCAGGTTCGTGGCTCTCTTTAGCGAAGAGGGATACGTCATGCTGAAAGCGGCCAGAATGGCGAGCGTTTTCTGTGGTACGGGTACCGTTTACTGGGCGTACCGGATTGGAAGAGAAGCGATGCCGGATACGGACGCGGCCTATCTGCTTCCGGTTCTTACATTTACGCTTCCACAGCTTGCGTTCCTCAATTCTTATCTGAATAACGACAGTCTGGCAATTATGTCCATCATGATGATTCTGTATTTCTGGATTCATGGACTGGGAAACGGCTTTTCTGTTCGGACATCCATCGGACTTGCTGTCGGAATCGGCCTCTGTGCTCTGTCGTACTACAACGCATACGGGGCGATCCTTCTCAGTATTCCGGTGTTTTATTACGGACTCATCCGGCACGGAAGAGGGAAAAAGTACATGGTAATGGCGACAGCTCTGGTCATTCTCATTGCCTGTCTGATCGCGGGCTGGTGGTTTATCCGCAGTGCGATTTTGTACAACGGGGATTTTCTGGGGCGTTCCACACTTCATAAAACCCAGGATCTGTACGCGTCCTCTGAGGCGTTGGAAAAGGCCGATGAGACGATGGAGAAACTTGGCGTCAACATCTTCGGAATGCTTCTGATCAAGCAGCTGCATTATGTCCGGGACGTCGGGATGAGCTTCGTGGGACGCTTTGGCTACATGGAGAATACCCTCAGGCTGTCGCAGTACGCATTGATTCAGCTGATTATCTTTATCGGCTCTATGGCGGCGTTTCTGCCGGGGGTATGCCGGGCTGTGCGGTATATCCGCAGAAAAGAGAAGAAGAAAACGGATATAGTGATCCGGGATCAGATTTTTTTCGGAACCATGCTGTTTCTGCTGATGGTCATTCCTTTTTCGCTGGCGCTGTACTATACCTGGTCGTCGGATTTTCAGAAACAGGGAAGATACTACATGCCGGTCTGCGTGCCGCTCTTCTACATCACAGCGAGAGGTATGGACAATCTGTTGAAAAAAAGAAAATGTGAAAAGAACGGAGCCGGCTATCTGCTCAGTCTGCTTCTTCTTCTCAATCTGGTGATGGTTTTTCTCTCGGTCGCCTATCAGTTTTATTACTGATTTTCACGCGAGGGGTACAAAGGATCACAGAGACAACAAACGGCGGTCTTCGGACCGCCGTTTTTGGCGTTATAGGAAATTCCTCCGGAATTCCCATAACACAACGCTCCGCGGGATGCGCAGCTCGCAGATGGGAAGATCGCTTCGCGATTCTGCTCGCGCGCCAAAGTCCTGCGGCGCTCACCGGGAGGATGAGGGGCTGGGGGAGTCGAGGTCCGCTTGCGGACTTTGTTCTGGTATAGGAAATTGCTCCGCAATCCCTATACCAGAACGCTCCGCAGGATGCGCACTCGCGCGATATGTAGATGCGTTGCATCCGCGCTCGGCGCGAGAATGTCGCTAGCGACATTCTTTTTTATGCATAGGGAATGCGGAGCGATTTTCTGTGACATAAAACAAAATTGTCTGTCACAATTGGAGGAGTGCCATAAAGAATTGTTAAGGAACTGACGAATTTAGTGCAAGTTGCAGAGGTTTTGCCAGGCCGGTTGTGATAGAATAGATGTATATTGGGCACTTGTAGATTGCTTTTCTGTTTATAAACGATGAAAACAACATATTCCCGTGTTGCGTGCGAAGTCGGCAGAAACCATCTCAGGATTTACCCAAGAAAAATATTTAACTTTCTAGAGGCGAAAGGAGAAAAGAGATGGTTGTTCCGTTTCTGATTTGCTTTCCGATGATCGTTGCTGTTCTGATGTTTTGCATCAGAGTCAACAGGGTACGGAATGCAATCGCGTATGCCAGCGCCGTGATCATCATGATCGGCGTGGCAGTTCTGACAGCACAATGGCTGAAGGGCGGGATGCAGCCCATGATCCTTGCTGCGGGTGAGAGTTCTCTCATTGAGCTTTGTGATCATGTGATTCTTGCTGCGGAGATCGTTCTGATGTTCGTTGTGACTTTTTTAAGTTTCAAGTACAGGAAGTACTGGATATCCCTGCTTTCGATTGTACCGACGCTGATGATCGCGTACTTCGAGCTCTTCGGACCGGAGATGGCTCCGGAGGCGAAAGTCCGCATCGATTATCTGGCGATTCTGATGTGTATCATCATCGGTCTGATCGGCGGACTCATCGTTATCTACGCGGTGGGGTACATGCATGGATATGCGCACCACCATGTGGAATTTGAGGACAGAAGATATTACTTCTTCATGCTCCTGTTCATTTTCCTCGGAGCGATGTTCGGTTTCGTAACATCCGACAGTCTGCTCTGGATCGATTTCTTCTGGGAGGTAACGTCCGTATGTTCCTTCATGCTCATCGGATACACCAGAGAACCAGTTGCGATTACAAATTCTTTCCGCGCGCTGTGGATGAACCTTCTCGGAGGTACACTGCTCGCGATCGGAATTATATATTTTGGATACCAGACGGGCACGGTGTCCCTGCAGAAGCTGATCAGCCTCGGTGCGGATCAGGCGAAGTACGCGGTGATTCCGGTGGCCTTTATGGCCTTTGCCGCGCTGACAAAGGCGGCGCAGCTTCCGTTCAGCCCGTGGCTGATGGGCGCGATGGTGGCGCCGACACCTTCTTCCGCGCTTCTGCACTCCGCGACGATGGTTAAGGCGGGAATTTACGTACTCATCCGTCTGGCGCCTGCGATGAGCGGCCAGCAGATCGGCATGATGGTATCGATCATCGGAGGTTTCACCTTCTTCCTGGCGTCGATCATGGCGATTGCCCAGACAGACGCGAAGAAGGTTCTTGCGTTTTCGACGATTTCCAACCTCGGACTCATGGTTGCCTGTACCGGTGTCGGACGTCCGGAGACAATCTGGGCTGCTACCTTCCTGATGATCTTCCACGCGGTATCCAAATCCCTGCTGTTCCAGGATGTCGGAGCGACAGAGAACGCCATGCACACGCGTGACATCGAGGAATTCCACGGACTTCTGTACCGTCTTCCGAGACTGGCGATCTTCCAGTTCATCGGAATTGCCGGAATGTTCCTCGCTCCCTTCGGTATGCTGATCTCCAAGTGGTCCGCGCTGAAGGCATCGGTCGATGAGAGAAACATTATCCTGGTGATGTTCATCATCTTCGGTTCCGCGACGACCTCCTTCTACTGGACAAAGTGGATGGGAAAACTGATCGCGGCCACCAGACAGCCGAAGGTTCGTGACATCACAAAGACAAACGAGAATATCTCGCTCACGATCCACGCGATTCTGATGCTCGGGCTGTGTGTACTTTTCCCGGTACTCTCCCAGGTATTCGTCGATCCGATGATCGCCGAGCAGTTCGGTTCCTATAAAGACGTTCTTCCGATGGCGGTTCTCTACATTCTGATTGCTGTCATCCTGGTTGTATTCGCGGTTCCGTTTATCGCGTTCCGCACAACGAGAAACACACCTACCAATATCAAACTGTCCTACATGAACGGTATCAACACCGGAGACAATACACAGTTCACAGATTCGTTCGGCGGTGAGAAGAAGCTCACTCTGACGAACTATTATTTCGCTCATAAGATCGGACAGAGAAAGCTGATGATTCCTTCGCAGCTGTTCGCGACAGCCGTGATCATCGTCATGCTGGTAATGATTATAGGAGGTGTCGCATAATGCTTAAGAGTGTAATCGCAGTCATCGCCTATGTACTGCTCGCGCCGGTAATCGGCGGACTTCTGGCCGGCTGGGAGAGAAAGATTTCCGCCAGGATGCAGCGACGGATCGGGCCGCCGCTTCTGCAACCGTTTTACGATGTACAGAAGCTGTTCCACAAACAGACGATCGCTGTAGACAAGGCACAGGGGATGTTTCTGATCTCCTACTTTATTCTCATGATTTTTACAGGTGCGATGATATTCGCGGGAATGGACATCCTCATGACCTTCTTTGTTCTGAGTACGGCGTCCACCTTCCTGTATTTCGCTTCGGTTGTCACGAGTTCTCCCTACAGTACCCTCGGAGGAAGTCGTGAGCTGATCCAGATGATGGCGTACGAGCCGGCAGTTCTTCTGACCTGCGTCGGTTTCTATCTTGCCGCCGATTCGTTCAATGTCAGCAGGATTATCAGCCAGAAGACGAGCATGATTCTGTATCTTCCGGGCATCTTCTTCGCATTTGTGTTCATACTGACGATCAAGATGAGAAAATCACCCTTCGATTTGTCTGCTTCTCACCATCCGCATCAGGAGCTGGTAAAAGGAATTACCACCGAGATGGGTGCGAAGAATCTCGCTCTGTTTGAGATCAGTGAGTGGTATGAGAATGTATTTCTGCTCAGCGTTGTGGCTCTGTTCGTGATCAACAAAAATCCGCTGAGCTGGATTGCCGCTGTTGCGGTGGCTCTATTCGTGTGGTTCCTGGAGATCCTCATCGACAACAGCAGCGCCCGCGTGAAATGGCCGGTCATGCTGATGACGACCTGGGTTGTCACAATCCTTGCCGCCGGCGTGAATCTGCTCGTTCTGATACTCATCAAATAAAGAGGTGATAGAGATATGGCAAAAGTAAAAAGATCACCGTGGCTTCTCCACTACGACGGAGCAAGCTGTAACGGTTGTGATATAGAAGTTCTCGCGTCGCTGACACCGGTCTACGACGCGGAGCGGTTCGGTGTCGAGAACACCGGAGATCCGATGCAGGCGGATATTTTTCTGGTAACGGGCGGAATCAACGATCAGTGCTACGACGTAGTCAAACAGCTCTATGATCAGATGCCGCGTCCAAAAGTAGTAGTCGCTGTAGGCGTCTGTGCCTGCACCGGCGGTATTTTCAAGGACGCGTACGGAATCCACGGAGGCGTGGACACCTGTATTCCGGTCGATATCTATGTTCCGGGATGCGCCGCGAGACCGCAGGCGATCATCGACGGAATCGTAAAGGCCGTTGAGCTCTTCCAGAAGCGTTCGGATGAGCACGACGAGTATGAGAGAACACACAAAAACGAGGAGGGTTCACAGAATGCCTAAGGTATATGTGCCACAAGATAAGGTGCAGGTGATCGAGCTTGTGGATCTTCTGGATTATGCCCAGTATATGAAACACAACGGTCTGCGACTCGCTCAGGCGTGCGCTGCCTACATCAACGATAAATACGAACTCAGCTATTCCTTTGTCGAGGACAGCACCTACGCGATGGTGACGCTCAGAATCATCTGCGACCTCGACGCGGAAGTGCCGAGCATCGGAGAATTTTTCCCTTACGCTGCGTTCTACGAGAATGAGATGGAGGCGCTGTTCGGCGTTCACATGCGAATGATGAATCTGGACTACCACACAAAGCTCTATCGTATGAAGAACTGGGCGTCCATGCTTCCGGAGGACGCGCGCGAAGAAAAGGTTGCGATGAAAAAAGAGAAGAGCGTCGTTCCCGGCGCCAGTGTGCAGCCGGGACAGGGAGGCCTGGACCTTGACCTGCTGACTGCCAAGTCGGTACCGATTTCCAAAGAGAAGACCGCGGCCATGGCCGGAATCAAATTAGACGAGCAGAAGGAGGGCAATGAGTAATGGCAAAGAGAAGTATCGTCCCCTTTGGCCCGCAGCATCCGGTACTCCCGGAGCCGGTCCATCTGGATCTTGTACTTGAGGATGAGAAAGTCATCGAGGCAATCCCGAACGTGGGCTTTGTACACAGGGGACTGGAGTCTCTGGTAGACAAGAGAGATTTCAATCAGATGATGTACGTCATCGAGAGAACCTGCGGAATCTGTTCCTTCGGTCACGGCATGGGATACGTCGAGACCATCGAGGGAATCATGAACATCGAAGTTCCGGACCGCGCGAAATTCCTGCGCGTGATCTGGGCGGAGCTCGGCCGTATCCACAGCCATCTGCTCTGGATGGGTCTCATGGCGGACGCCTTCGGTTTTGAGAACCTGTTCTACAGCTGCTGGAGAGTCAGAGAGAAGATCCTGGATCTTCACGAGATGACCGCCGGCGGACGTGTTATTTTTTCCGTAAACAAGGTCGGCGGCGTCATCAAGGATATCACGCCGGAGATGATGAAAGCCATCCTGACGACGCTGGATGAAGTCGAGGCAGAGACAAAGATCCTTCAGAAGACCTTCCTGTATGACTACACGGTAGAGTCCCGTCTGAAGGGCGTCGGTGTTCTGACAAAACAGCAGGCGCATGATCTTGGCTGCTGTGGACCGGTGGCAAGAGCTTCCGGTATCGCCAACGACTACCGTCTGACCGGTTACGAGGCATACGGACAGCTGGATCTGGAGCCGGTGATCGGCGTGAACGGCGACTCCTACGATCGCTGTGACGTGCGAATCCGTGAGGTATTCCAGTCCATCGATCTCCTTCGTCAGGCGATCGCGAAGATTCCGGAGGGCGAGCTGTCCGTTCCGGTAAAAGGAAATCCGGACGGAGAGCACTTTGTTCGCATTGAGCAGCCGCGTGGAGAAGCGTTCTACTACACGAAGGCAAGTGGCAAAAAATACGTGGATCGTTTCCGTCTGCGCACCCCTACCTTCGCAAACCTCGCCGGACTGACAGAGTCTCTGAAGGGCTGTGACCTGGCTGATGTTCCGATCCTTATCGTAACCATCGACCCGTGCATCAGCTGTACAGAGAGATAAGGAGGGAAATCAGAGTTATGGGTATTATGAAATTTGCTCCTGAGGCTCTCAAGAACCTCTTCAAAAAACCGGTGACCACCACCTATCCGGCGGAGCCGGCAGTTTACCCGGAGAGATCCAGGGGACATGTAGCCATCGATGTAGATGGCTGTATCTCCTGCGGAATCTGCCAGCTCAGCTGTCCGCTCGGAGCCATCAAGGTGGATAAGAAAGAAGGAACCTGGGATATCGACCGCTTTGACTGCATCGCCTGCGGGTACTGCGTGGAGAAGTGTCCGAAGAAGTGTCTGTCCATGGTGAGCGGATACCAGGAGCCCGGAAGAGAAAAATATGAGGATAAATTCCGCCGCTCCGCCGAGGCAATGGCTGCCGAGGCAGAGAAGAAGAAACAGGCCGCACTGAAAGCGGCTGCCGCAAAGAAAGCCCTTGCCGAGAAGAAGGCAAAGGAAGAGGCGGAAGCAAAAGCAAAAGCGGAAGCTGCCGGGGATCAGAAGGCAGAGTAATCAAAACAGATGCGGGGGTTGGCACAGTTTGTGCCGACCCTTTTGCATCTCATAGGAAATTGCTCCGCATTCCCTGTGAGACAAAACGCTCCGCCTGCATCCACCCTCGGCGCGAGATTGTCTCGAGCGACATACTTTTTTAGATTTAGGCTCACGAAATACAGATTTGTTTAATTTTTTGATTGAAAAAATAGTCAAAAAAAACGATAATTATAAGTATGAATATGGCAGTTGTTATAAAAGTGTAATATGGTTTTTCATCTGCCATCAGGAAAAAAGAAAGTCAGTTCATCAACAAGGGATTCAAGTTTTTTTACAGTACAGTAGACAGGGAATTCGCGCGTGACGCAGGATCCGGGCGCTGCCCGTTGCCGGAGATGTCATCCGGGCAGGGAGAGTCGTATCCTCCGCCGGTCGCGCGTGATCAAGTGAGGAAACCGTATAGTATGAAGAACTGTGAAATCACAGTATACGGACTGGTGCAGGGCATTGGCTACCGGCCGTTCGTTGCAGAGATAGCTGAAGAGTTGAATATCCACGGAAATGTCAGAAACGCCGGAGGTATCGTGACGGTTGTTGCCAGAGGAGAAGACCGGCAGATCGACGAGCTGATCGAGGCATTGCGGACGAAGGCGCCGGCAGGGGCGCGCATCGATCAGATCAGCGTCGATGAGATATCGGAATCTGACTTCAATGAGAAGACGTACGCAGCGGATTCGTTCCGGATTGTGCAGAGCGGCGATCACACAGAGGAGATGGTTCTTCTGCCGCCCGATCTTCCAACCTGCCCGGAATGTGAGAAGGAGCTCTTTGATCCGGCAAACAGACGGAGATATCATTATCCGTTCAACAGCTGTGTGAAGTGCGGACCGAGATACAGCATTATGAAGTCGATCCCGTACGACAGGGAGACGATCACGATGGATGCGTTTTCCATGTGTAATGCCTGCCGGACCGAATACGAGACCAGAGGCGATTTCCGGAGGCACGCGCAGACGATCGCGTGCGCGGAATGCGGACCGCAGCTGCGACTGGTCGGCTCCGATCACAACGAGATGGCGCATGAAGACTGGGGTGGAACCGTCCGCAAAAACCCGGAGCAGTATAAATACAGGAAAGAGAATATCAAGCAGCTGATCGGGCGTCATGGTCAGCTGATCGGAGATATGGCTCTCACCACCGGAATCCGGGAACTGAAGGCAGGGGCAGTGGTTGCCGTAAAAGACATCGGCGGTTTTCATCTCGCCTTTCTTCCGACAGACAGTGAACCGGGAAGGCGTGTGCGTGAATTCAAAAAGAGAGATAACAAGCCGTTCGCCGTTATGTTTCCGAATGTGGATTCCATCCGGGAGTACTGTGAGGTGTCCGCAAAAGAAGAGGAGATTCTTCTGTCGGCTCCAAGGCCGATCGTCCTCCTGAAGAAGAAACCGGGAATGGATTTTGTTCCGGAGGTCTGCGGAAGGAGCGACCGCATCGGCTGTATGCTTCCGTGCAACCCTCTGCAGATTCTTCTCGCGGATGAGGTCGGCCCGCTGGTCATGACCAGCGGAAACAGGGGCGGAGAACCGATCATTATCCGCGATGCGGACATGATGAAATACATCAACAGAGGCTGCCCGGATTTCATGCTTACGCATGACCGGGAGATTCTGACGCCTCTGGATGATTCGATCTATCAGGTGACAAAGGCACAGATGGAAGACGGAAGTGTCCGGGAAATTGTTCAGGTGATCCGGAGAGCCCGTGGGCTTGTTCCGGAACCCGTCATTCTGCAGGACAGACTGGTTCCGCAGGAACTTTTCGCCGCAGGCGGAGATCTGAAGAACGTGTTTGCTCTCGCCAGAGGAAAAGCGGTCTATCTCTCCGCGCATTTCGGAGATCTGGTGGATCTGGATGCGTCGAAAGCGCGGACAAAGGCAATCGCACATATGGAATCTCTGTTCCGCCTCTCTCCCGAGAGAGCGGTTGCGGACAGACATCCGAATTATATCTCGACCAGAGGCGCGGAAGAGTGCTTCGGCACGGAAAATGTCGATAAAGTACAGCATCATCACGCTCATGTCCTGTCGGTCGTTGCGGAACACGGACTTCGCGGCAAGGTGCTGGGACTGGCGTTCGACGGAACCGGTTTCGGCGACGACGGAACGGTCTGGGGAAGCGAGTTCCTGCTCTGCGATGCGGATCATCCGACCGCGTATCGCCGGCTGGGACATCTGCGCACGGTGAAAGCGCTCGGCGCCGACGAGGCTTCGAAAAACGCGAAGCTGATGGCCGCCTGCTATATGTATGACGCCGAAGAGAGGCATCTGATCACGGAGGATGTGGATCAGGAAGAGATCTTTGAACCCGACAAACACCGAATGGTTAAAATTGCGCTCAAGGCGGATTTTAACACCTTCCGGACATCTTCCATGAGCAGGCTTTTTGATGCCGCCGCAGTGATCCTCGGGATCTGCGACTTCAACAGTTACGAGGGAGAGTGCCCGATCATGCTTGAAAAGGCCGCGTTTGAGGCGGAGGAAAAGCTGGATCATGAGGAGTATCCGAAGGATCTGCTGGACCGGATCAACAGCAGGGCAAAGCTCAGGTTTGTTCTTGAAAAGGAGAACGGAGTCTGGACGGCCGACGCGGCCAGAATGATCGCGGATCTCCGCATGGCAAAGGACGGGCTCATTCCGTCAGACGAGCTTGCACTCGAGTTCCATACTGCTGTTGTCGATATGATTGTCAGAATCTGCGAGAACATCTGCAGAGATCTCCGCGAAGAGGGAGAAGTGATCCGCACGGTTGCCCTCGCGGGAGGAACCTTCCTCAACCGCATCATTCTCTCGCAAGCGGTTGCAGAACTCACGAATCGGGGCTATGATGTATATGTCAATGAGAAGGTGCCCTCCGGAGACGGCGGTCTTTCTCTGGGACAGGTATACGCGCTCACGAAATGAGAAGGCATACCGCGAGAACAACAGAGATCAGAGGTAAACAGGAATGTGTGTTGCATTACCCGGAGAGGTAATTGAAGTAAACGGAACGGACGCGCTGGTTGATTTTTCCGGGAACAGAGTGATGGCGAAGGCGGGACTTACGGAAGTGAAGCCGGGGGATCGCGTACTTGTACACGCCGGCTGTATTATTCAGAGAGTCACTGTGCAGGAAGCGGAGGAGATGGAAGCGCTGATGAGAGATCTGGCGGCGTTTGACGCAGAGTGACCGGTTCCGCTTTATCGAAAAAAGAAAATACGGATGAAATAGTGAACAGGCAGACGTATAACAAAAACGGACAGAGATGTCCGTTTTTGTTATGTTACAGGAAATTCCTCCGGCATTTCCATAACACAGAATGTTTCGCCTGTATGCGCAATAAAACAGGAAAGTGAGAGAAATACATGAAACTTGAGGATATCGTCAAATATCTGGCGGAATATGACGGGCCGGAGATGAACATTATGGAGGTGTGCGGCAGCCACACGGCGGCAATCTCGAAGAACGGGATTCCGGATATGCTCTCCGGCCGGCTGCACCTGGTATCCGGTCCCGGCTGTCCGGTTTGCGTGACGCCCTCCTCCTATGTGGATCGGCTGATCGAGCTGTCGATGCGGCCGGATCACTGCGTGGTCACGTTCGGCGATCTGATCCGCGTTTCCGGAAGCACAAAGAGCCTCTCCGTGGCAAAGGGGGAGGGGGCGAGAGTTATCATGGTGTATTCGCCCATGGATATTCTGAAACTGGCGGAAGAGGAACCGGAAACGGTCTTTGTCTTTGCGGCTGTAGGATTTGAGACGACAACTCCCGTATACGCACTGTTGATGCAGCAGCTGATCGAGCGGGAAATCCGGAATGTAAAGCTGCTGACGGCGTTGAAGACAATGCCGGAAGTGATCGAACATCTCTGCCGGGAGGGGGCTCCGGTTCATGGTTTTCTCGCACCGGGACATGTCTCGGTGATCACCGGCGCCTCGGTATACAGACCGATTGCCGGGAAATACAATATCCCCTTCGGGGTAGCCGGGTTCACGGGCCCGGAGATTCTGGCGGCGATCTATGCGATTGTGAGACTTCGCGGGAGGGGAGAGGTGCGGAACCTCTATCCGTCGGTAGTGACGGAGGAGGGAAATACCGGTGCGCAGCAGCTGGTGGAGCGGTTCTTTGAGCCGGCGGACGCCGCCTGGAGAGGAATGGGAGAAGTTCCGGGATCCGGGAGGATTCTGCGGGAGGAGTACAGCGCGTTTGACGCGGGAAGCAGAGATCTGACGGAAGACCGGAAGATCAATCAGGCCTGCCGCTGTGATCAGGTTCTCATGGGAAAAAAGAAACCGACAGACTGTCCGCTTTTTGGAAAGCTGTGTACGCCGATGACTCCGCAGGGCGCGTGCATGGTCTCGACAGAGGGAAGCTGCTTCACCTGGCTGTCCTCTGATCGAAAACGAAGCTGAAAATGCCGCAGAAGTTTGACAGTAATTACGTTATTCTGTATAATTAACGTGAATTATTATGGTTGCAGAACGCCAGGTGGTCAATGATTTGTTTTACAATTTTGAATCTGTGAAACAACAAAGGTTTCAAAGGAGTATGCACATGAACAGACAGAAAGTTATTACCATGGTTCATGGAAGTGGCGGACAGGCGACAGAAAACCTGATCGATGAAATATTTGACAGAGAGTTTGATAACGATACCCTGCATGAGATGGAAGACAGCGCGGTTGTTCCCGGCAGCGGCAGAATAGCCATGACGACGGACAGCTTTGTGGTATCGCCGCTGGAGTTCAGAGGCGGTGACATCGGACGCCTTTGCGTCTGCGGAACCGTGAATGATCTTCTGATGAGAGGATCGATGCCGAGATATCTGACCTGTGGTTTTATTCTGGAAGAAGGACTTCGCGTGGAGACGCTGCAGAGAGTCGTTCACTCCATGGCGGAGACAGCAAAGGAGGCCGGCGTTCAGATCGTGGCCGGAGATACGAAGGTTGTCGAGGGAAACGGAGGCCTTTATATCAACACGTCCGGTGTCGGTTTTGTCCCGGAGGGTGTCAACATCTCGGCAAAGAGGGCGAAGGCCGGAGACTTTATTCTGGTTTCCGGAACGATGGGAGATCATCATGCCGCGGTTCTCAGCGAGAGAATGAGCATTGATTCAAACATCGAGAGCGACAATGCGCCGCTCGGGGATATGGTGAACGGACTGATCAAAGCCGGTGTGAATCTCCATGTCCTTCGTGATATTACGAGAGGCGGCCTGGGAACTGTTCTGAAAGAGCTTGCGAAGGCGAGTGGAAAAGTCTTCTATATCGAGGAGAATAAGGTTCCGGTGACGCCAAAAGTCCGGGATTTCTGCGGACTGCTCGGATTGGATCCGATTTATATGGGCAATGAAGGAAAGCTGGTGGCGATTGTCGCGCCGGAAGACAAGGAAAAGGCGCTGGGTATTATCCGGACGTCCAAATACGGCGAACACGCCAGTGTGATCGGCTGTGTGGCCGAGCCGGGCGAGGACGAGGCCGGCGATCTGATTATGCGAACGGCGATCGGCGGAAAGCGCCGGATGGATGTGCTTCAGGGCGAAGGGCTTCCGAGGATCTGCTGACAGGCAGAAAAGTGATTTGTAAAGAAAGGGCTGTGATTCTGCGTCGGGTGGCGCTGCGTAATCACAGCCCGTTTTGTGTTATAGGAAATTCCTACGGAATTTCTATAACACAAAACGCTCCGCTTAGATGCG
>NZ_KK211309.1:129925-211127 GCF_000621585.1 [Eubacterium] cellulosolvens LD2006
TCTATAACACAAAACGCTCCGCTTAGATGCGTAGCTCGCAGATAAGAAGATCGCTTACGCGATTCTGCTCGTGCGCCTTTCGTCCGCGGCGCTCACCGGGAGGAGTGAGGGGATGGGGGAGTCGAAGTCCGCTTGCGGACTTTGTTCTGTTGGAAATGACGAACGGAGGACGTCTCCGTCCTCCGCGCTAAGACCGGTGCAAGCTGCTGAGTTGCTTCTTTCGACCGGTCAAGGTGTCAAATGAAATAGATTTGTAGTGTATCTGCAGATGTAGTACTTCGGGGGAATCTGCAGGGACGGACGGCTTAGTAAAAGCTGTGCATCCACCGCACTACACGGTTTCCGTTGGCAGAAATTCTTGATGAAGCGGTTTTGACAAAATCAAATTCTTCGCAGAACCTTGCAGTTGCTACATCATCAGCGAGAATCCAGATGCATGCTGTGCTGATGTTCTGGTGTTCCATGTTCTTGAGAAAACTTGTGATCATTCTGCGGCCGATACCCTGGCATCGCCATTCCGGGTCAACATATAAACCACGGATTTCCACACATTCGGTGAGGGAGTTGTTCAGCCAGCAGTTCTGATCTGTCAGTGCCTGTTTACATGCGGCAGAGAATGTCGTCCATGCAACCATGCCCTTGACGATTCCTTCATCTTCACAGACATATATGAATGTGCGGGAAGCATGATCTGTGTGAAGGAAAGTAGTGAGTTCATTGCGCTGTCTCCGGTAAAGGTTCTTCAGACGGACGCCGGAAGCGGCCTTTTCGGAGAGGAGAAGGATTTTGTTTAACCTCAGCGCATCGCTTGTTGCTGCTGACCTGATCATAAATATCATCTCCTTACGAAACAGTGTTAAAAATACTACTTAAATTTCGCCAACGTTTCGTTAATTATAGTTTACACCAGAATCTCATAAAAAGGAAGCGCAAAATAGTTAAAAGTGTGTAAAAAGATTTGGGTATCGGCTTGTGCGAATGTGCAAAACTAACAAAGTGGTAATAGTTTCTGAAAAAAGTTTGCTAAAACGTCTTAGTCATATTTATGAATGAAAAGTCACACAAAACGTCATTGTATCAGAAACTATGTGTGACCTGCGACCTTCTGCGCTTGATCTGTACATGAAAATGACATGATTTTCCCTCCCTGTTTCGCCGGGCGGGGAGAAATTCGTCAAATAATTTTATACTTTGAAAAATCTTTGAAAACACCCGGATGTATGTTATATTATAGGAATGTTAATTTGCATTCATATGCATTGAGGAGGAACTGGCATGGCGAACGAAGAAACTTCGAAAACCGAGAGAGAAGTTGTTTCGAGAAATTTTATTGAGCAGGAGATAGACAAGGATCTGAAAGAGGGAAAATACGAGGAAGTTGTGACCCGTTTTCCGCCGGAGCCGAACGGATACCTGCATATCGGACACGCAAAATCTATTCTGCTGAACTATGGAATTGCCAAAGAATACGGCGGCCGGTTCAATATGCGTTTTGATGACACAAACCCGACGAAGGAAAAAGGAGAGTTCGTCGACGCGATCCGCCGCGACGTGGAGTGGCTCGGAGCCAGGTTCGACGGTCCCTTCTATGCTTCGAACTATTTCGACAGAATGTACGAGTCTGCTGTGAAGCTGATTCGTGACGGAAAGGCCTATGTCTCTGATCTGAACGCGGAGGAGATCCGCGCGTACAGAGGTACACTGACAGAGCCCGGAAAGGATGATCCGAACAGGAATCGCAGCGTGGAAGAGAATCTTGATCTGTTCGAACGTATGAAGAACGGTGAATTTGAGGACGGCTCCAAAGTGCTTCGCGCGAAGATCGATATGAAGTCTGCGAACATCAATATGCGAGATCCGATCATCTACCGAATCGCGCACCTGCATCACCAGAACACCGGCGACAAATGGTGCATCTATCCGATGTACGATTTTGCCCATCCGCTTGAGGATGCGTTCGAGGGTATCACACATTCTCTCTGCACGCTGGAGTTCGAGGATCATCGTCCGCTTTACAACTGGGTTGTGGAGAATGTGGGCTTCGAGATGCCGCCGAGACAGATTGAGTTCGCGAAGCTCTATCTCACCAATGTGGTGACGGGAAAGAGATATATCAAGAAGCTGGTAGAGGACGGCGTTGTGGACGGCTGGGACGATCCGCGTCTCGTGTCGATCGCCGCTCTCCGCAGAAGAGGATATACGCCGGAGTCCATTCAGAAGTTTGTGGAACTCGGAGGTATCTCCAAGGCGAACAGCTCCACCGATTATGCGATGCTTGAGTTCTGTATCCGTGACGATCTGAAGACAAAAGTATCCCGCATGTATGCGGTTGTGGATCCGGTGAAACTCGTGATTGACAACTATCCGGAGGGACAGGTGGAGGAATTTGAGGTTCCGAACAACCCGGAGAATGAGGAACTCGGAAGCCGGAAGGTGACATTCTCCAGAGAACTCTGGATCGAGAGAGAAGACTTTATGGAGGAGCCGCCGAAGAAGTATTTCCGTCTCTTCCCCGGCAATGAGGTGCGCCTGATGCAGGCTTACTTCGTGAAATGTGTCGGCTTCGAGAAAGATGAGAACGGAAAAGTGACGACGATTCACGTCACCTATGATCCGGAGAGCCGCGGCGGAAACAGTCCGGACGGACGCAAAGTAAAGGGAACCATTCACTGGGTGAACGCTTCGGATGCGCATCAGGTAGAGATGCGTCTGTACGAGAACCTGATTGATGAGGAGAAGGGCGTATACAATGAAGACGGTTCCATGAACATCAATCCGAATTCTCTCAAAGTTACACAGGGTTATGTGGAGCCGGCACTCGCCGAAGCAAAAGCATACGAGACCTTCCAGTTTGTGCGCAATGGATTCTTTACCGCAGACTGTAAACTCAGCAAACCGGGACAGCCGGTGTTCGGCCGTGTCGTATCGCTTAAGAGTTCGTTCAAACTGCCAAAAGCATAAGCGTAAGAACAGGACGGGAATAATGGATTATTCTGCAGCACATCAGGGTCTGACGACACAGGATGTGCTGCATTTTTTGTTAGGGAAAGAAGTGGTGAAAAAATGATCAGAGCATGTATATTCGATCTCGACGGGACGCTCACACGCACACAGGAGTCGATCGCGCGGCCGGTCAACCGGACGCTGGCGCATTTCGGACTGCCGGAGATGCCGGTGGAGAATTTCAATTATTACGCCGGCGACGGACTGGACAATGCCCTCAGGCGGGCGCTGAAGGACGCCGGAGATACCGAGCTGAAGTTTTTTGAAGAGGGGCGGCCGATGTGCAGAAAACTCTTCGTGGAGGAGCCTCTCTACCATGTGGAACCCTATGAACATATCGTGCCCATGCTCCGTCAGCTGCGGGACGCGGGGATGAAGCTCGCTGTTTTTTCCAACAAGGTGCACGAGGGCGCGATCGATGTCGTGGAGACGATTTTTGGCAAAGAGGTCTTTGACCATATTCAGGGACAGTCCGACACCGTTCCCATGAAGCCGGATCCGACCGGCGTCTTTGAGATCATGAAGAAGTTCAAAGTGGAGCCGGAGGAGTGCATGTATTTCGGAGATACAAATACGGACATGCTGACCGGACACGCCGCCGGCATTTTCACCGTCGGCGTCACCTGGGGATTCCGCCCGAGAGAAGAGCTGGAGGAGTACCGCGCGGATTCCCTTGTGGACGATCCGCTGCAAATCCCGGCGCTTGTTTTTCAAAGGGGGAAATAATCGCGTCTGTTCACCGATAACTGTTTTTTAGCCGGATGGACGTGTTGGAAGGAGAACGGAGGAGGGAAATACCGCAATCAGCACTCGAGCTTCATGAGTGCTAAAAATTCCTTGACTTTGGATTGGAGGGAGACTAAGATAATCATGTATATGAAAAAAGATAGGACAGATCCTTTGGGATCTTTCGCATAATCACCAATCTACTTAAAAAGGAGCGTGTATTACATGGAATCAAGACATGGAAACCTTTCAATCAACAGTGATAACATTTTTCCTATTATCAAAAAGTGGATGTACTCAGACAAGGACATCTTCATCCGTGAGCTCGTTTCGAACGGAACAGATGCCATAACAAAGAGAAAAAAACTCGACGATATCGGCGAGGCGATTCTTCCGGCCGGATACAAGGCAAAAATCACCGTCACCGTGAACGATAAGGCGAAGACACTGACGTTCGAGGACAACGGTGTCGGCATGACGGCGGAGGAAGTGGTAAAGGATATCACAGAGATTGCCTTCTCCGGAGCCACCGAGTTCTTCAACAAATATAAAGACAAGACGGACCAGGATCAGATCATCGGACATTTCGGTCTCGGTTTCTACTCCGCGTTCATGGTAGCGGATCTGGTAGAGATCGACACCCTCAGCCACACAGAGGGAGCCGAGGCTGTGCACTGGAGCTGCGACGGCGGCACCGAGTATGACATGGAGGCCGGAAGCCGCACAGAAGTCGGAACAAAGATTACTCTTCATCTCTCCGACGATGGACTGGAGTTCGCGAATGAGTACAAGGTTCGCGAGACCCTTGAGAAATACTGCTCCTTCATGCCGGTGGAAATCTATCTTGAGAATCCGAACAAGGAGCCGGAGACAGAGACCATCGACGAGGCGGACCTGAAAGACACCGACAAGGTCATTGAGCGCATTCACACAGAGGCAAAATACGAGGACAAGACCAACGAGAACGGCGAGACCGAGAAGGTCTGCACGCAGCCGGAGAAGAACGAGGTCAAGATCGAGAAGAGACCGGTCTCCATCAGCGAGATTCATCCGCTTTGGGCAAAGAATCCGAGTGATTGTACCGAGGACGAGTACAAGGAGTTCTACCGCCACGTATTCCTGGACTACAAGGAGCCGCTGTTCTGGATTCATCTGAACATGGATTATCCGTTCAACCTCAAGGGAATCCTGTATTTCCCGAGAATCAACACAGAGTATGAGTCCATCGAAGGAAAAATCAAACTCTACAACAACCAGGTATTTATCGCCGACAACATCAAGGAGGTAATTCCGGAGTATCTTATGCTCCTCAAGGGAGTGATCGACTGCCCGGATCTTCCGCTGAACGTATCCCGTTCCGCTCTGCAGAACGACGGATTTGTACAGAAGATTTCCGCGTACATCTCCAAGAAAGTGGCCGAGAAGCTGATCGGTATGTACAAGACAGACCGTGAGAACTACGAGAAATACTGGACAGATATCAGCCCGTTCATCAAGTTCGGAACACTCAAGGATTCCAAGTTCTCCGAGAAGATGATGGACTTCATCCTCTACGAGGATCTCGACGGAAAGTTCACGACGATAGGGGATATCATCGACGCGGCTGAGGGCGAGAAGAAAGATTCCGAGGCCGGGGGAAAAGTTGACGACAAGACATCCGGCGAGGAGAAGAATTCCGAGACGGAGGAGAGCAAGGCCGACGCCGAGGACAGGAAAGAGGAGACAGAGGGAGACGCTGACAAGAAGAAAGTCACCGTATATTATGTGACCAACGAAGTACAGCAGAGCCAGTACATCAACATGTTCCGCGCGCAGAACAAACAGGCGTACAAGCTGGTTCACTCCATCGACGCCGCCTTCATCTCTCACGTGGAGCAGGCAAAAGAGCAGGTACACTTCCAGAGAATCGACGCCGATCTTACCGAGGATCTCAAGGACAACGGCAAGGACCTGGAGGAGGAATCCAGGGCACTGCAGGAGCTCTTCCGCGAGGTGCTGAAGAAGAATCAGCTCACCGTCAGAGTCGAGAATCTCAAGGACGCAGGCATCTCCGCCATGGTGACAATCTCCGAGGAGATGCGCCGCTACAGCGATATGATGAAGATGTACGGAATGGGTGCCATGGGCGGCGGAATGGATATGCTCGAGGGACAGCAGACGCTGGTGCTCAACGCGAAACATCCGCTTGTGAAATATGTCTATGAGCACAAGGCATCCGAGGACGTGAGCCTCTTCTGCGAGCAGCTCTACGACCTTGCGGTCATCAGCAACCGTGAGCTCACGCCGGATGAGATGACAGCCTTCGTGAAACGAAGCAACGAGATCATGATGAAGCTTGCGCAGAACGCGAAACCGGCAGGAAAGGCGCAGGTGACAAAGACCGATTCCTCGAAAAAAGAAGTAAAGGCGACCGAAAAGACTGCTGAAAAGACAGAGGAATGATTTTTAGAAACAACAGTTAACGACAGACGGGGCATGGGACTGGATCAGACCATGCCCTGTTTTTGAGTAAAGCAGAAGTCCAACGGCTTATGGGATGTTCGAGCAAATGTATGGGAGGATGAGTGGAAATGAGAGAAAACCTGTACCTGATCGGGTTTATGGGAAGCGGTAAAAGTACCGTCGCGAAAGAACTGCAGAAGAAACATGGAATGGAACTGGTGGAGATGGATGACCGCATCGCCGAAGAAGCGGGAATGAGCATACCGGAGATATTCGAGACGAAGGGAGAAGCGGCGTTCCGAAGCATGGAGACCGAACTTCTCCGGGAGATCGGAAGAGGAGAGAACACGGTGATTTCCTGCGGTGGCGGCGTTCCGATGCGGGAGGAAAATGTCAGATTGATGAAAGAGAGCGGAAAGATTGTCCTCCTGACGGCGAAACCGGAGACCATTCTCGAGAGGGTGAAGAACGACGTGAACCGGCCCCTTCTGAAAGGAAGAAAGAACACAGAGGGAATTGCCGGGCTGATGGAACAGAGACGGCCGGCCTACGAGGCGGCTTCTGATTTCTCTGTCCCGGTGGACGGGCGGAGCGCTGCGGAGATCGCGGAAGAAATTCTTGGAAGAATGTAAACGAACCCGGCCGGACGGCGAAGGAACGGATGTGTACAGCTGATGAGTACGATTCGTGCAGGCGGGTATCGGGACGAGTGAATAAAGAGCAGAGAGACTGCTGTCGGCAGTGATATGGCGACCTGTCTTAGGAGATCCGCTCAGTCGAGACCGAGGCCGGAAAGGAGTTCGCGCACGGCGGCGTCCCAGATCTGATCGATGGAGTGATCCATGGTGAAACCTTTCAGGGAGGAGCCGGTGGTGACGGTGAGTGCATTGTTCTTGTACTGAATATTCAGGAACAGGCCGAAGATGTTGTCGGGATCCGCGATCAGTTCATTTTTTTCAAGAAGAGAAGGGAGCTGTTCGCGCGGCATCTGCAGGACAATCTGGAAGGCGAGCGGCAGACGCCTTCCCTTCATGAGCTGAAAGCAGAACGGGCGGATGCTTTTCCAGGTGACGTTGCTCTCCTCGGAAATGCCGGCGGCCTCTTCTTCCGTGATGGTGTCGGTGTCGTAGAATTCCGGTCGGAACTGACCGTCGATGGTGAAAGTTGTGAACGTTGTGATTGTCGCCGAGGAGACCAGAAAACTGTCAAAGGAGTCCCGGCGCAGAAGATGGTTCATAAAAAGTCCCGCTTGTTCGATTTGGAGTGCGAGCATGGAATAACCTCCCGTTTAACGAAATAACTCCTTACAGTATAGGGTGAATTGAGGTAAAAAGGCAAGATTTGTCTTCCTTTTTTGTACAATTTGTATTATAATGAATTCTGTTGATTCTTCTGACAGGAGGAGTTGATGGATAATGAATGAAAGAGGTAGACGATATGAGCCAGGAAAAGGTAGATGCATATAAAGCTGTGAAAAAGAACCGCAAAAAGATCATGCGCAGAGAGAAAATCAAGACAAGACTGACGGTTTTCTGTGTAACTGCAGTTCTGTTGGCGGGAATCGGCTGGTTCAGCTGGGCAGTATATAACAATGTGAAGGCAAACGGAAGCGCTGCTTCCGGCAATCAGACGGAGCTGGACCTTTCTTCCATCACGAACTACCAGACGCTGCTGAATGAAGAGGCAGAGAAGGAAGACGCGAAGTATTCAGGCGAGACTGCAGCATCTTCTGCGTCTGAGACAGAAGAAGTGACATCCTCCAGCGCGCAATAAGCAGATGCTTCGCATCCGCGCTCGCAGATACGAAGATCACTGACGCGATTCTGTTCGCGCGCCTTTCGTCCTGTGGTGCTCCCCTCAGGAATGAGGGGCTGGGGGAGTCGAGGTTCGCTTGCGGAATTTGTTCTGGTATAGGAAATTGCTCCGCAATCCCTATACCAGAACGCTCCGCGGGATGCGCAGCTCGCAGATGGGAAGATCGCTTCGCGATTCTGCTCGCGCGCCTTTCGTCCTGCGGCGCTCCCCTCAGGAGTGAGGGGCTGGGGGAACCGAAGTTCGCTTGCGGAATTTGTTCTGATTTGCAGAATCGGAAGAAATGAAAATGCGATATAACGCACCCCCCAGGAGCACGGTATGGCTCCGGGGGGTGCGTTACTGGGAATTTCTCCGAAATATCCATGACACACAACATAAAAAGAAGCCGTGCTGCGCACGGCTTCTTTTTCGATTGAACTGTATATAACTGTCTCAAACATTTGATTACATGTCTGTTTTAATTACTTATAAGAAAGCATTAAAAGTACAGGAACAATGCTCAAAATGCTGTAAACCATTTACTGCAATTCTTTCGAGATGATGATTCGGGACTGCCGAGAATTACTGTTTCTCAACGTTTGCTGCCTGCATTCCCTTTGCACCCTCTACCAGCTCGTAGGAAACGGACTGTCCCTCGTCAAGAGACTTGAATCCTTCGCCCTGGATTGCTGAGAAGTGAACGAATACGTCTTTTCCGTCCTCACCTGTGATGAAACCATAACCCTTGTCTGCGTTGAACCACTTAACAGTTCCTTTGTTCATTTGAAGTACCTCCATACTTACTGAAAAAAATAAAATGTTACCGAATTGATATTGCTCGGTGTCTTGATTATAGTTTTTGAAGTCGGGAATGTCAAGAAAAATTGAACAAATTTACGAACAATTCTGTCACATATATGAACACTTTCGTCTAACCGGAATCGGACAGGCCCGGATCGGTCCCGGTAGAGTTCCTTGAATTATACAGAACTGTTTAGTATAATCTTAGTTGGACTTTTTTGCGTTTTTATTTGAAGGAAGGAAGAAAAATGACTATGATTGATCAGCTTATCAGAAATATCAAACGCACAGGCGCGCCGGTAGTTGTCGGCCTTGATCCGGTGCTCGACTATGTTCCGGCACAGATCCGTAAGAAGGCATTTGCTGAGTTCGGCGAGACGCTCGAGGGCGCATCGGAGGCGATCTGGGAGTTCAACAAACAGATTGTCGATGCTGTATATGATCTGATACCTGCAGTAAAACCGCAGATCGCTATGTATGAGCAGTATGGTATTCCGGGTCTTGTGTGCTATGAGAGAACGGTTTCCTATTGCCAGAGCAAGGGACTTGTTGTCATCGGAGATATTAAACGTGGCGATATCGGCTCCACTTCTGAATCATATGCCATTGGTCATCTCGGTCATGTCCGTGTTGGAAGCCGCGAGTATACCGGCTTTCATGAGGATTTTTCCACCGTCAATCCGTACCTCGGCAGTGACGGAGTGAAGCCTTTTTTAAATGTCTGCAGACAGGAGAACAAGGGAATCTTCCTTCTTGTGAAGACATCCAACCCTTCCAGCGGCGAGTTCCAGGACCGTCTCATTGACGGAAAGCCTCTGTATGAGCTTGTTGCGGAAAAAGTGAACGAGTGGGGTTCGGACATGATCGGCGAAGAGGGCTACAGCAGCGTGGGCGCTGTTGTGGGCGCGACCTATCCGGAGCAGGGAAGACTTCTCCGCAAGGTAATGCCGAAGACATACATCCTCGTTCCGGGTTACGGCGCCCAGGGCGGAAAGGGCGAAGATCTCGTGGATTTCTTCAACGAGGACGGACTCGGAGCAATCGTGAATTCCTCCAGAGGTATCATCTGCGCATATCAGAAGGAGGCCTACGCGTCCTTCGGTGAGGAGAACTTCGCGGACGCATCCAGACAGGCTGTGCTGGATATGATCGATGACATCAACGGAGCGCTGGAGAAAGCGTAATCCGTCGATAGGTATAGATACAGATTCGGATGAGGATAAGAACATGAAAGTAAAAGCGAAAGCAGTCGTTGTCAGACAGAATGTGATCGGCGACGGCATCTATGATCTTGTACTGAAAGTCCCGGAGATTGCGGAGCAGGCGGTGCCGGGACAGTTTGTAAACGTTTATCTGAATGATGCGTCAAAGCTTCTTCCGAGACCCATCAGCCTGTGCGGAATCGACGCCGCGCAGGGGACGCTCCGCCTCGTGTACCGCGCAGGGGGAGAGGGAACGAAACAGATGGCGCTCTGGAAAGCAGGAGATGCCTGTGAGGTTCTCGGACCTCTCGGCAACGGTTTCCCTCTTGAGGAGGCCGCCGGAAAGGTCGTTTACCTTGTGGGAGGCGGCATCGGTGTTCCGCCGCTTCTTCAGACGGCCGCAGAACTCTGCGACTCGGCAGCGCTCACGGAGGAGATGAGCGATATCATCGCCGACGAGGAGAAGGTCTCCGAGAAGTCGGACGGCGTCAATGTAAAAACCTCCGAGACGGATGTTGTATCCGTACTCGGCTACCGGTCCGAGTGTTTCCTGAAGGAAGAATTTGACCGCTGCGGAGAGACGCTCATCGCGACTGAGGACGGCAGCTGCGGCGTGAAGGGAACCGTGATTGACGCGATGAATGTAGACGGACGCGTGCCGGATGTGATTTTTGCCTGCGGACCGGCTCCGATGCTCCGCGCGCTGAAAAACTGGGCGGCCGAAAAGAACATCCCCTGCTATATCTCCATGGAGGAGAGAATGGCCTGCGGTGTCGGCGCCTGCCTTGCCTGTGTCTGCGGGACAAAGGAGAAGGACGGACATTCGCATGTGAACAATACGAGAGTATGCAAAGACGGACCGGTATTCAACGCGCAGGATATCGAACTTTGACGGAGGAAATTGCCGAATGGAAACAGATAAGAGACTGGCGGTTTCACTTGCCGGCGTAGAATTAAAGAACCCTGTAATGACAGCGTCCGGAACCTTCGGCTCCGGCGCGGAGTACAGTGAATTTGTGGATTTGAACAGACTCGGCGCCGTTGTGACAAAGGGCGTCGCAAACGTGCCGTGGCCGGGAAATCCGACCCCGCGTGTCGCCGAAGTTTACGGTGGAATGCTCAACGCCATCGGCCTTCAGAATCCGGGCATCGATGTTTTCTGCGAGAGAGACATTCCCTTTCTGAAAAAATATGACACAAAGATCATCGTCAACGTCTGCGGACATTCCGAGGAGGAGTATCTGGAGGTGGTGGACCGTCTCGCGGATGAGCCGGTGGATATGCTCGAGATCAATATCTCCTGCCCGAACGTCAAAGAGGGAGGCATCGCCTTCGGTACAGACCCGAAGGTGGCCGAGCAGATCACAAAGGCCGTAAAAGCCCATGCGAAGCAGCCGGTCATCATGAAGCTCAGTCCGAACGTCACGGATATCACCGAGATGGCCAGAGCCGTCGAGGCCGGGGGCGCGGATGTGATCTCTCTGATCAACACGCTGACAGGTATGAAGATCGATGTCAACAGACGGAAATTTGTCCTCGCGAATAAGACCGGCGGTATGTCCGGCCCGGCAGTGAAGCCGATTGCCGTGCGCATGGTGTATCAGGTGGCACAGGCAGTCAAGGTTCCGATCATCGGAATGGGCGGCATTGCGACGGCAGAGGACGCGCTGGAGTTCATCCTCGCGGGCGCGACGGCTGTGTCGGTCGGAACGGCGAACTTCATAGATCCGACGACGACAGAAAAGATCGTGGACGGACTTTCGGCTTATCTGGATGAGCAGAAGATCGGAGACATCCGCGAGCTGATCGGTGCCGTGCAGTAAAACATGCCGCAGGCGGCAATACCGCAACCGTTGTGTTCGCAAAGAATGTGCTGACCGCACCGGTTGCGCACGGGAGAATATCCGGGAAAAGGGATAAAACAGAGGACGGGCTGATCGCGGCAAACGGGCGGCCTGCACAACACAGAAGAGGTAAAAAAATGGAAGCATACAAACAGCAGTTTATTGAATTTATGGTAGAGTCGAATGTTCTGAAATTCGGAGATTTCACTCTGAAGAGCGGAAGAAAATCCCCGTTTTTCATGAATGCGGGCGCGTATGTCACCGGTACACAGCTGAAAAAACTCGGTGAGTTCTACGCAAAGGCGATCCACGACAACTACGGTCTGGATTTTGACGTGCTGTTCGGACCGGCGTACAAGGGAATTCCGCTCTCTGTTGCCACAACCATGGCGATCAGTGATCTGTACGGCGTGGACATCCGCTACTGTTCCAATCGCAAAGAGGAGAAGGACCACGGCGGAGACAAGGGAATCCTTCTTGGAAGCGAGGTGAAAGACGGTGACAGAGTGGTTATCATCGAGGATGTGACAACTTCCGGGAAATCCATCGAGGAGACCTTCCCGATCCTGAAAGCACAGGGCGAGATCGAGATCAAGGGCCTGATGGTATCGCTGAACCGTATGGAGAGAGGAAAAGAGACAAAGAGCGCTCTCTCCGAGATCACGGAGAAGTACGGTTTCCCTGCGAACGCCATTGTATCCATGGCTGAGGTTTATGAGTATCTCAGCGGGCATCCGCAGAACGGAAAGATGCTTCTGACAGACGAACTGAAAACTGCAATCAAAGACTACTACGCACAGTACGGCGCCGAGGAATACGCGGGACTGATCTGATATGGCAGAAAAGAAAGGCAGAAGATATACATTTATAGAGAAGGAGAGGTTCAACGACACGAAGGTGTCGCTGATCCTGTCCGTTGTTTCTGCGCTGACCATGGGCGTGTGTATCCTGATCTCCTTTATCGTACAGGCGAAAGGGGACGTTGCGCTCGGGGCGGCCGGTTTTGCGGCGGCCCTTTTTGCTGTCTACGGGTTCATTCTCGGGATGAAGGAACTGTCCGGAAATCCGGAGAAACAGAACCTTGCGATGCTTGCGGCGGGCCTGTCCGGCGTGATGATGATTGCGTGGATCGTACTCTTTCTTCTGGGCGTCAGTCACTGAAGGCGTGTCCGGGAAGAATGAGGGAGTTGAAGAATCAACGAAAGGACAACGAAATAGGAATGCAGCATATTGAGATAGAAAGAGAAGAACTGACGGAGAGACTGGAGCTGGCGTTGTCCCGGCTGGAGGAAATTCCGCAGGAGGCGCGGGTTCCGGAAGCGTTCCGGGATTTTTTCACGCAGGAGGCGGAGTTTCTTCTCGATATGAACGCGCTCATGGCGGATCTTCGCGGGGGAAAATACAGGGATGCTTCGCTCGATGAACTGGAGAGCCTGAACCGGAAACTGTACGGCGGGATTCTCCCGGAGAACTACGAGACCTGTCCGGGCAATCCGACGTACGCCGCAGAGCGGATGGGACGAGAGCTGGGCGAGCTCCTCTCCTTCCTCTACACGGAGCTTCGCGGGGCAGTTGTCTTCGCCTACGAGAACCGGGAGTGGGACATGCTGGTGTCCTTCGAACTGTTTCTGGAGATCTACCATGCGTTCACTGATGCGTTCGAAGAGGCGGAGGGACTTCCGCAGGTGAAAAACATCCGCGAGATCCTCTATTGGTACTGCAGTGATTACACGGCGGACATGGTGGCGGAGCGGACGGCGGAGATGCTCGACCCGGAACTTTCCTTTGCCCGCGAGATCATCATGAACGAGGATCTGAATGATCTCCGCTATCTGTACCGCTTCGGCGAATACGTGACAGAGAACGAGCGGCAGACGGCGGAGTATTTGAACAGCCTTTCCGAGGAGGAGGTCGAGTCCATCGCGAAGACCTGGACGGAAGGCTACCGGATCGGTTTCGAGGTGGCCGGAAAGCCCCTCCACAAGAAAAAAACAGTGAACATCCGTTACCGGCTCGGCTTCGAGCGGGTGGTGCGCCATGCGGTGCGTCAGTTTGAACAGATGGGCCTTGCCAGCGTGATCTACCGGAGCGCGGTGCATGCGGTGAACAAGAGGCAGAGCATTCGCGTCGGATATTACGGGGCGGTGCCGAACCCGCAGTTTGAGTACGACCACCGGAACGACGCGGCACTTTTTCTCGATGAGAAGTTTGTGACGAGGAAACTGCAGGCGCTTCGAAACTCCTATGAGGAAAATAAATATCTGGCCAACACCCACGGCGGACCGGCGGTCCTGGACGTCTTCGGCGAGACGCCCTTTGTTCCGAAGGTCAATCCGGATGCCATGAAGATGAGTGAGGAGGCGCAGAAGGAACAGGTGCGCTACAGCAACGAGGCGGGGCAGATTACCAACCGCTATATTATCGGTTCGGAGAGAAGTTTTACGATCATTGCCTATCCGGTGCCGCAGATCGGTGAGAAGTTCCGCGAGATCTTCGCGGAGACGGTGAAGATCAACAACCTGGATTACCGGAAGTATCAGAAAATCCAGCAGACGATCATCGATACCCTCGACCAGGGAACGGCTCTGCACATCGCCGGCATGAAGGGGAACTGCACGGATCTGACCGTTCGGCTTCACAGACTGGAGGATTCGGCGAAGCAGACGAATTTCGAGAACTGCGTGGCGGATGTGAATATTCCGGTCGGAGAAGTTTTTACCTCGCCGGTACTTGAGGGGACGAACGGAGTCCTGCACGTGAGCCGTGTCTATCTGGAGGAGTTTCAATACAGAGACCTTCGCATCGAGGTCAAAGACGGCATGATCGCGGATTACAACTGCTCGAACTTCGACTCCGAAGAGGAGAACAGGAAATACATCGAGGAGAATATCCTCTTTCATCACAAGACGATTCCGATGGGTGAGTGCGCGATCGGAACGAATACGACGGCCTACCGGGTTGCCAATACCTACGGGATCGCAGATAAACTTCCGATCCTGATCGCGGAGAAGATGGGACCGCATTTCGCCTTCGGCGACACCTGCTACAGCTGGCAGGAGGACAACGCCGTTTTCAATCCGGACGGCAAGGAGATCATAGCCAGGGACAATGAGCGCTCGATCCTGAGGAAGACAGATCCGTCGAAGGCGTATTTCGGCTGCCACACGGATATCACAATTCCTTACGAGGAACTCGGCCACATTCACGTGCTCTGCGCCGACGGACGCAGGATACCGGTGATCGAGAACGGCCGCTTTGTTCTTCCCGGAACGGAGGAGCTCAACGAGCCGTTGGCCGGGCTGATCGACGGAGAGAACAGTGCATCTGTGTGATTCGGAAACGGAGAGGAAGTACGTGAAAACATAAGAATTTTCGTCTCCCGTGCGGCTGTCTGTCGTGAAAATGTCATATTTCCCGATCTTGGCAAAAAAGTACACACAGAACGGATAAGTCATGGTATAAATAATTACGGTAGCGAAATACTTGTTATCAAATTTCCGCAAAGACTTTTTGGGAATCGTCCAACGATTCGGAATACTTCCCGGAGGCGTGCGGAACATCATGTTAAAGGAGATACAACGATGGCAAAGGTAGGTATTGTTATGGGCAGTGACTCCGATATGGGAGCCATGTCAAAAGCTGCGGCACAGCTTGAAGAGTTCGGCATCGAGTATGAGATGAGAATCATCTCCGCTCACAGACAGCCGGATGAGCTCGTAGACTGGGCAAGAAGTGCCGAAGACAGGGGAATCAAAGTAATTATCGCAGGAGCAGGAATGGCAGCGGCCCTCCCGGGTATGTGCGCGGCACTGTTCTCACTGCCGGTCATCGGTGTACCGCTCAGCGGAAGTAAACTCAACGGAACAGATGCCTTATACTCCACCGTTCAGATGCCGTCCGGAATCCCGGTTGCGACCGTGGCGATCGACGGAACAAAGAACGCTGCGATCCTCGCGGCGCGTATTCTGGCCGTGGCTGATCCGGAGATGCTGACAAAGATCAAGGAGTTCGGCGCAAAAGGAAAAGAGGCGGTCATCGCCAAGGACGCCAGACTGCAGGAAGTCGGATACAGGAATTACTGATGAAGATATAACCTTCCGCCCGAAAGAGCGGACGGAGATGCGATTCGCATATTGGGAACTTACGTAATATATATTTGGAATTGTTTTAATGAAACAGGAGGAACATATGGATTACAAGACATCTGGAGTTGACATTGAGGCTGGATACAAATCGGTAGAGCTTATGAAGCAGTACGTAAAGACCACTGTACGTCCGGAAATGATGGGCGGACTCGGCGGATTTTCCGGCGCGTTTTCTGCAGAGGCCTTCAAAAATATGGAGCATCCGATGCTTCTTTCCGGAACGGACGGCGTTGGAACAAAGCTGAAACTCGCGTTCCTTATGAACAAAAATGACACCGTGGGAATCGACTGTGTGGCAATGTGCGTGAACGACGTGGCCTGCGCAGGCGGTGAGCCGCTGTTTTTCCTTGACTATATCGCCTGTGGAAAGAACTATCCGGAGAAGATCGCTGATATCGTCAAGGGTGTTGCCGAGGGATGCCGTCAGGCAGGTGCAGCCCTCATCGGCGGTGAGACAGCAGAGATGCCGGGCTTCTATCCGGTGGACGAGTACGACCTTGCAGGTTTCGCTGTAGGTGTTGTTGATAAGAAAGATATGATCACAGGTGAGGATCTTCAGGAGGGCGATGTTCTGGTGGGACTTGCTTCTTCCGGTGTACACAGCAACGGTTTCTCTCTGGTTCGCAAAGTCTTTGATATGACTCCGGAGTCCCTTGACACATACTATGAGGAGCTGGACGGAAAGCTGGGAGACGTTCTCCTTGCACCGACAAAAATCTATGTAAAAGCTATGAAAGCCATCAAGGATGCAGGCGTGAAAGTAAGAGCCTGCAGCCACATCACAGGCGGCGGATTCTACGAGAACGTGCCGCGTATGCTCAAAGACGGCGTTGTTGCTCAGATTGAGAAAGACTCCTATCCGGTACCGCCGATCTTCCGTCTGATGCAGAAGAAGGGAAATATCGACGAGCATATGATGTACAACACCTACAACATGGGTATCGGAATGGTTCTCGCCGTAAGACCGGAGGATGTGGAGACAACCATGAAGGCAGCGCGTGAGGCCGGCGAGTATCCTTACCGCATCGGTAAAATTGTCTCCGGAACAAAAGGTGTAGAGCTCGTATAAGTTTCGGTACAAGAGGGGATACAGAGATGTTGAGAATAGCGGTGCTGGTATCCGGAGGCGGAACGAATCTCCAGGCAATTCTGGATGCCATTGACAGTGGTGTAATAACCAACGCAGAGGTGACGGGGGTACTTTCCAATAATCCGAATGCCTATGCATTAGAGAGAGCCAGAAAAAAAGGAATTGCGGCTGTCTGCGTGAGCCCGAAACAGTTTGAGACCCGCGCGCAGTTTGAGGATGCCTATCTCGCCCAGACCCAGGCCTTCCGGCCGGATCTGGTGGTTCTGGCCGGCTGTATGGTCGTAATCCCGGAGAAGATGGTAGCGGCTTTTCCAAACCGTATGATCAATATTCATCCGGCGCTGATTCCGTCATTCTGCGGAACAGGCTATTACGGTCTTCATGTTCATGAGAAGGTTCTCGAGAGAGGCGCCCGGGTGACCGGCGCGACGGTTCATTTCGTGGACGAGGGAACTGACTCCGGCCCCATCATTCTTCAGAAAGCGGTTTATGTACAGGACGGGGATACCCCGGAGATCCTGCAGAAACGCGTGATGGAGCAGGCGGAGTGGAAGATCATGCCGGAGGCGATCAATCTGATTGCCAACGGAAGAGTCAGTGTCAGCGATCGCAAGGTAACGATCAGAGATTACGAATACGGCAATATATAATGTACAGGAAAGTGAGGAACAGGAAATGGGAATGAAGGTACTTGTGGTCGGCGGCGGCGGACGTGAGCATGCGATCGTATGGAAAGTTGCGCAGAGCCCGAAGGTGGACAAGATCTACTGCGCACCGGGAAATGCGGGAATTGCGGAACTGGCAGAGTGTGTGGACATCGGCGCCATGGAGTTTGACAAGCTGGTCACTTTTGCGAAAGAGAAGGAAGTAGATCTCACCATCGTAGGCATGGATGATCCGCTGGTTGGTGGAATTGTAGATGCCTTCGAGGAGGCCGGCCTTCGCGTATTCGGACCGAGAAAGAACGCGGCGATCCTCGAGGGATCCAAAGCCTTCTCCAAGATGCTCATGAAGAAGTACAACATCCCGACAGCAGGATATGAGACCTTCTCCGAGCCGGACAAAGTCATTGAGTACTGCAAAAACAACAACAAATTCCCCATTGTTCTGAAGGCCGACGGTCTTGCACTGGGCAAGGGAGTTCTCATCTGTGAGAATATGGAGGAAGTGGAAGCCGGCGTAAAGGAACTGATGATTGACAAAAAGTTCGGCTCCGCAGGCGACGAGATTGTCGTTGAGGACTTTATGACCGGACGCGAAGTTTCTGTTCTCTCCTTTGTGGATGGAAACATTGTAAAAACCATGGCTTCCGCCCAGGATCACAAGCGCGCAAAAGACGGCGACGAGGGTCTGAACACAGGCGGAATGGGCAACTTCTCCCCCACACCGTTCTACACAAAAGAGGTGGAGGAATTCTGCAATAAATATGTATTCCAGCCCACCGTGGACGCCATGAAGGCAGAGGGACGTCCCTTCAAGGGAATTATCTTCTTCGGACTGATGCTCACACCGGAAGGGCCGAAGGTTCTGGAGTACAACGCCAGATTCGGTGACCCGGAGGCGCAGGTCGTTCTTCCGAGAATGAAGAACGATATCATTGAAGTGGTAGAGGCCTGCATCGACGGCACTCTCGACCGGATCGATCTTCAGTTCACAGAGGAAGCCTGCGTGACCGTAGTACTCGCCAGCGACGGATATCCCCTTGCATATGAGAAGGGACTGCCCATCCGAGGCCTGGAGAACTTCAAAGACAAGGAAGGTTACTATGTCTTCCATGCCGGCACAAAGTTCAACGAGAAGGGCGAAGTGGTTACAAACGGCGGCCGTGTCCTGGATGTCACAGCCCTGGGCAAAGACCTCAAAGAAGCCCGCGCAAACGCCTACAAGGCTGTGGAGTGGGTTGATTTCGACAACAAATACTTCAGACACGACATCGGTCATGCCATTGATGAATACAAGGGATGATGCTGTCTGTGAATAAATATGGATTAAACAGCTGTGTTTACGGGAGGTTCCGCAAGGAACCTCCCTTTGTTTTTGTCTCATAGGAAATTCCTCCGAATTTCCCATGAGACAAAACGCTCCGCGGGATGCGCAGCTCGCAGATAAGAAGATCGCTTACGCGATTCTGCTCGCGCGCCTTTCGTCCGCTGCGCTCCCCTCAGGAGTGAGGGGCTGGGGGAGCCGAAGTCCGCTTGCGGACTTTGTTCTGGTATAGGAAATTGCTCCGCAATCCCTATACCAGAACGCTCCGCAGGATGCGCACTCGCGCGATATGTAGATGCGTTGCATCCGCGCTCGGCGCGAGAATGTCGCTAGCGACATTCTTTTTTATGATTTGTAGCGCGGCAGGGAACAAAGCATACACACTCACACGTCGCTCAGTTCCTCAGCGCTTCGCCGTGATTGAAGCGTTCGGAGTGGGGGATGCCGGAGAGTTTTGATATGTATAGAAAGTGCGTCGAGCAGGAGGAGGCAGAGTCATGCAACGCGAACGATAGGAGTGGAGGGTGCTGAACGTCCGGGGGACGTTCGTTTAGCGCGGACCGTAGCGGAGCGAAGACGTCCATGTTTGAACGCACTTTGTACATCGCCCGAAGGGCATTTGAACAAAGTGCGTGAGTTTTGGCGAAGCACCCGCAATAAGCGACGGAGCGCTGAGGACGAGAGCGACGTGTTCGCGTGTATGCTCTGACCTCCTCTCTGCGTCCTATGCTCAAGGTGAATAATATTCATCGAAAAAACGTGCAATGTGCACGAATATACACAGGCGAAATTAGCAAGAATCACGAGAACAAGTTTTATAATTTTATTGCGGATCTTATATATGGTTGGCGAAAACTATAAATAATCCGGTGAATATGCTGCACGACAATAAAATGTGCTGTCAAATTGCCGTTTTAACGTGTTAAAATGGTGACTTGCTGCGTGTTGAGAATTTACAAACTTCAAGTTTGATGATATAGTACACATGATGCATGAATTGCAGTAATTATGTATATTAATGCATAAATATAGATGACAGGATTTGTTGGCCGCCAGATGGTTCAACAGACGGGGCAGAGATGAAAATGGAAAGGGTGTATTACACAGAGCGCCTCCTGGATGCGTTCCGGAGATATTATGATGTGAATCAGGAAGTGGAGGGCGCGCCGGAGGAATTTTTTGCAAGGTGTGATTTCCACGTCACCGATGCCCGTTATGTGCTCTCGAAGAAGAATGTTCTTTGGAGTACAGACAGCCACGAGTACTGTTATATTTTTTCCCTGGATCATTTAACGCTGGATGACTACAGGAGATTCGAAAAATACGCGTATGACGACGGCATGAAGAGGATTACGCCGGGGCACGGCCATAAGTGTACGGCGATCACCCTGATCGCTGTCTGCAAGAGCTGTGAAAGCGACGCCCGCAGGGCGCTTCGGCGATGTCGTCTGCACAAGGAATTCCGGTTTTCACTGGACGGCTGGATGGATTTCCACACCGCCCTGGCAGAACTGGATCCGGAGAGGGTATACACGAATTTCAGCGGACATAAAAATGCAGGTGTTTTAAAGAAATTATTCAAAATAAAACCTGAGGGGGAAATAACAAATGAACACAGCATTGATACTGCTAATCGGAATTGTTGTACTGGCCTGCGGTTATCTTTTTTACGGCCGCTGGCTCGCAAAAACCTGGGGCATCGATCCGACCCGTAAGACACCGGCGGAGGCGTGCCGTGATAATGTGGACTACGTGCCGGCAAAGACACCGGTATTGATGGGACATCACTTCTCGTCCATTGCGGGTGCCGGACCTATCACCGGACCTGTACAGGCTGCCGTTTTCGGTTGGGTTCCGGTTATGCTCTGGATCCTGATCGGAGGTATTTTCTTCGGAGGTGTACACGACTTCGGAGCTCTCTTCGCGTCTCTGAGACATAAGGGACAGTCCATTGGAGAGATCATCGGATCAACAATGGGAAACAAGATGAAAAAACTCTTTCTTGTTTTTACCTATCTGACACTGCTTCTTGTGGTTGCTGCCTTCTCGTCTATGGTTGCGGGAACATTTAAAGCCACATATACAGAGTCCGGAGTACTGGACAAGGCGGCAAGTTCTGCGAATGCCTCCACGGCAATGATTTCGCTTCTGTTTATCCTGATGGCCATTGTCTTCGGTTTCATGGTATACAGAAGGAATGCACCGCTTCTTGTGTCTACACTGGTGGGTGTTGCAGCGATTGTAGGCGTGATTGTGCTGGGATTGACTTTCCACCCGATCTACCTCAGCGAGACTACATGGATGATCATCATCGGTATTTATATCGGCGTTGCATCCGTTGTTCCTGTATGGATCCTTCTGCAGCCGAGAGATTATCTCAGCTCTTTCCTGCTTTATTTCATGTTGGCTCTTGCAGTAGTCGGGATCATCGGAGCTCATCCGAGCATGGCAAAAGTACCTGCGTTTACAGGCTTCTTTAATGAGACACAGGGATATATGTTCCCGGCTCTGTTTGTAACGATTGCCTGTGGCGCGATCTCGGGCTTCCATTCACTGGTTTCTTCCGGTACTACATCCAAGCAGCTGGACAATGAGAAACATGCGCTTCCGGTTGCCTATGGTTCTATGCTTATTGAGTGCGTACTTGGACTTTGCACTGTCTGTGCGGTAGGTTCACTCTGGGATAAATTCTCCTCAGGAGAAGTGACGAACCCTATGCAGGTATTCTCTATGGGAATTGCCCACATGGTGGCTGCGATTCCGGGCATGGCAGGTACTGAGAAAGTGTGTCAGAGTCTGCTTATTCTTGCGGTCTCTGTATTCTGTCTTACATCTCTGGATACATCTGCGCGTCTTGCAAGATATACCTTCCAGGAACTCTGGCTTGGTACAGGCGAGACAGTTGACTCGGTGGAGGGATACAAGAAAGTCCTCACCAATCCTTATGTCGCTACAGTAGTGACCATCGTCCTCGGTGTCGGCATGGGACTTACCGGTTATATCAATATCTGGCCGCTCTTCGGAGCATCCAACCAGCTTCTTGCTGCAGTAGGCCTTCTGGCGGTTGCCACCTGGCTCGGTAAAGTCGGCAAGAACAATAAGATGTTCTATATTCCGATGGTATTTATGCTCTGCGTCACAGTGACTTCACTGATCCAGACAGCCATCAAGAATATCAAGGTAATGACAGGCGGCGTAACAGCTGATTTTGGATGGAGCCTTGCGAGAACAGTAATCGCCGTACTTCTGGTGGTTCTTGCTCTGATCCTTGCTGCGGACAGCATTCGCACCATGATCAAAAATGCGAAGGAAAAGAAAAATGCGTCCGTCTCTGCGGCAGCATCTGCAGTTGATTAATCATGTTATGTAATCACGGCAAACAGCTCTCCATACCCAGAAGGTTCCCAATATGTTTGCTGCGGTTGTCAAAATTCGAGAATCATGTGCTCCGGTGTTTAAATCCTCTGATTTATCGCTCCACCGGAGTATCTGGTTCGCCCCCGCAGGACGTCTCTGACCCTGGCGGGATATGAAAACCGGGTATATTTAAATTAAGAAAGAAATCTTACCTCTACAGCGGTCTGTGTATTTGTGTGCAGTCCGCTGTTTTTTTATCTCATAGGAAATTGCTTCGCATTCCCTATGAGACAAAACGCTCCGCGGGATGCGCAGCTCGCAGATGGGAAGATCGTTTCGCGATTCTGCTCGCGCGCCTTTCGTCCGCTGCGCTCCCCTCAGGATTGAGGGGATGGGGGAGTCGAAGTCCGCTTGCGGACTTTGTTCTGGGAAAATTGTTACTTGACAAGTGTTCCCGGTGGGCTTATGTTTACGGAAAGAACGGACGAAATATACAATATAGCACAGGTATCGTGTGAGCGGATGACAGTCATTGTTTGAAAACGGCAGAATTGAGGTTGATGAGACATTGTTCAGCGGATATCAGGCTCTGATCGGTTATTACAATGTGAATTACATTTGTAATATCGATTCCAGACGAAAAGAATGGCAGTTCAATAATTTTTTTGAACAATACGGTACAGACACGGAAGCGTACACCATGGAAATGATCGAGCATTATTTCAGAAATAACGGCATTTCCTACAGGAGATACTTCCTCATGGACAACACGCGAAGCGAGCGGTCGAATATGACGCGTTTCGGTGAGTTTCTCCACCAGTCATGGATGACACCGGAGAAGTGAGGAGAGAGGCCGGATCGTTTGATTTCCGAGGAGCGGGGCATACGATTCTTTGGTTGAGGGATAGAACACGGGGCTGTGTGAGAAGAGTGCACAGAAGACCGTAGCATATAAAGAAGGGACTGTCAAACGACAGTCCCTTCTTTTATCATCTCATAGGAAATTGCTTCGCATTCCCTATGAGACAAAACGCTCCGCGGGATGCGCAGCTCGCAGATGGGAAGATCGCTTCGCGATTCTGCTCGCGCGCCTTTCGTCCGCTGCGCTCCCCTCAGGATTGAGGGGATGGGGTAGTCGAAGTCCGCTTGCGGACTTTGTTCTACATAAAAGAAAAACCTTCAGAAATAATCTGAAGGTGAAAGAGTAGCGAGAGGGGGATTTGAACCCTCGACACTGCGGGTATGAACCGCATGCTCTAGCCAACTGAGCTACCTCGCCATATTTAAATACAAGTTGCTTTGAGAAGAAGTGGGGCCTATAGGGCTCGAACCTATGACCCTCTGCTTGTAAGGCAGATGCTCTCCCAGCTGAGCTAAGACCCCGTGTTGTTGTCTCGCCGCAACCTGCTCCGCTAGTATAACCCGATATGAGGGGTATGTCAACACCTTTTTTGAAATTTTTTTGAAAAAGTTTTCATTTCTTTTTGACTTATTTATTTTGGCTAAAATCGGGTGTACCTATAGAGATTTTATAGTGAATGTGTTAGACTGAATACAGTGTATTTCCGTGATAGCGATCCGGCAGCAAAGGAATGCGTTGTCACAAACCAGACAGAAAGGATCGGTGGTTAAAGAAATGGATAAAGTACAGGAACTGGTCACTCTTTTAAAAGCAGGACAGATCAAGGAAGAACAGGAGAAGAAGATTAATCCGATACTGTTCGTTGTTGCTGTCGTTGGAGCGATTGTCGCTGTATGTGGAATTGCCTATGCGATCTATCGCCATTTCAGCCCGGATTATCTGGGAGAATTTGACGATGACGACTTTGATGACGATTTCGAGGATTACTTTGATGATGAAGACTGTGATGACTTCGATGAAGACAGAGCAGAGAAAGATGATCCTGTTTCATCGGCATTCGATGATGACAGGGATGAGCAGAGAACACCATCAGAGACGAAGATCATCTTCCCGAGAGTTAAGTAAAGTTTAGAATAGCTGTTATAGAGTATTATGTAGCCGCTGTGGATTGCCGCAGCGGCTTTTTTGTGTCACGAGATGAATTCTCCTGGGGTAAAATGCGTAAGGAGCCAGAGCATACACGCGAACACGTCGCTCTCGTCCTCAGCGCTCCGCCGCCTATTGCGGGGTGCTCCCGCAAAAAGCTCAACCGCTTTGTCTTATGCCCTTCGGGCGATGTCCAAAGCGGTCTCAGACATTGCTCACGCACCCGCGCTATGCTCGCGCTTCGTTCTCCGCTTCCAAGTGTTCGCTCTGCATGACTCTGTCCCCTTCCGCTTCCAATGTGTTACAGCATAAAATGTCAGAACTCGATACTTCGCACCCAAAAGATCTGTAATTCCGGCAGATCTGAAAGAGGTCTCACACGAAAACAAAATGCGTTACCTGTTCTGATTATGTCAATAATCGGAACGATTTATCACACGAATACGGCATAAAATAATAATAATCTGATATATCTAACTCGTTTAGACAACATTTGAGAAGCGAAGAGATACTAGAATTGATAATATTATACGTGTGAATACATTTCTTATATGTCATGAATTTGTTGTCAGGACTTTGGGAATTGGATTTGCGGAAACAGTAAGTACTTTATAAAGGAGAAGGAGAAAAAGTATGATGTTTAAGAAATTCAAAATGAGCACCAAACGTGCGCTCGCAGCAGCACTTACATTCGCTGTAGGTGCGACAGCAGTGGTACCGGCAGCAGCTCCGGCTGAGGCGGCATCCGATGTTGTTGTAAACACAAACACACAGTATCAGGTAATGCGTGGTTTCGGAGGAATGAACTTCCCGACCTGGGGTGTGGATCTGACAGATGGCCAGACTGCCACAGCATTCGGAAACAGCGACAACCAGCTTGGTATGAACATTCTCAGAATTCATGTGGATCCGGTAAAGAGCAACTGGAGTCGCGAGCTGAAGACTGCAAAGGCAGCACAGCAGAGAGGCGCAATTGTTTTTGCAACTCCGTGGACACCGCCGTCATCCATGACTGAGCCAACGACATGGAACGGAAAGAGAACCGTTCGCCTCAGACATGATCAGTACGGAAACTATGTAAATCATCTCAATGATTTCGTTGCATATATGAAGAACAACGGCGTAAACCTCTATGCGATCTCCATTCAGAACGAGCCTGACTGGTCCGCAGAGTGGTGCAGCTGGACAGCAGACGAGGTATACAACTTCACAAAGAATTACGCAGGAAGAATCAACTGCCGTGTCATCACAGCAGAGTCATTCTCCTACAACAAGGGACTTTATGACAAGATTCTCAACGACGGAAACGCGCTGAAGAACATTGATATCGTGGGAACACATTTCTACGGCACACAGCCGTATCAGATGAGCTATCCGCTCTTCCAGCAGAAGGGTGCAGGCAAAGATCTCTGGATGACAGAGGTTTATGTACCGAACAGCAATCAGGACGCTGATGTATGGCCGGCAGCTCTCGATGTAAGTACAAACATTCATAATGCAATGGTTAACGGATTCCAGGCTTATGTATGGTGGTACATCCGCAGAAGCTACAGCCCGATGAAAGAGAACGGACAGATCAGTAAGAGAGGATACTGCATGGCTCAGTTCTCCAAGTTCGTTCGTCCGGGTTACAGACGTGTAAACGCAACATCCAATCCGCAGACAGGTGTCACAGTTTCCGCTTTCAAGGGAGACAATAAGACAGTCATCGTCGCAGAGAACACAAACAACTATCAGGTAAATCAGGGATTCCGTGTAAGCGGCAGCAACATCAGCAATGTCGTACGTTACAGAACATCCCAGAGAGAGAACCTTGCAAAAGCAGGCGTTGGAACATCCAACAACGGATTCAGCTACGCGCTTCCGGCAAAGAGTGTTACCACCTTCGTATGTAACGCAAGCGGCGGATATACACCGCAGCCTACAAAGGCTCCTACAAAAGCGCCTACAAAAGCGCCTACAAAAGCGCCTACAAAGGCACCTACTCAGACACCGTCCACCCAGACACCGGGAAGCACAGCAAACCTTGCAAACGGCTGGTACTACATCAAGAACGTAAACGCACAGAAATACCTTCAGGTTGCAAACAACACAGGTAAAAACGTGCAGAACGTAGAGATCGGTACAGGACGCGGTATTGACGGACAGAAATGGTATCTGGAGAACAGAGGAAACGGCTACGTGACTCTGAAATCCGCACTCGGAAGCTTTAACTGCGATATTGCAAACGGCGCAAACGAGAACGAGGCAAACATTCAGATCTACAGCGCTCACAACGGTGAGGCACAGCAGTTCATGCTGAAGACAACAGGTATCAACAACACCTACACAATCGCGACACGCTGCTCCAACCAGACAAAGGTATTCGACGTTTACGGACGCCGTACAACAGACGGAACAAACGTTATGCAGTGGCAGTACACAGGTGCATCCAACCAGCAGTGGGTATTCGAGCCGGTAAACGGACAGGGACAGAATCAGCCTTCCCAGCCGACAAAGGCACCGACCAAAGCGCCGACCAAAGCACCGACACAGGCTCCTTCCACAGGCAAAGGCCTGACTCTTGAGAAGAGCGTAAACAGCTGGGGCGGCGGCTATCAGGTGAACTTCAAGATCGTCAACAAGACAGGCGCAAATGTAAACAACTGGACACTGAAGATCAACAAGAATTCCATGAACATCACATCCAGCTGGAACGTAAATGTAAAAGAGAGCGGAAACTACTACGTAATTACACCTCTCGGATGGAACGCAAGCATTCCGAATGGCGGAAGTGTTGAATTCGGTGCATGCGGAAACGGCTCTCTCGGAAATATTGATTACACATTAAGCTGATTTTTATCGTCTGAAAGAGACGATGGCATGCAGAATAATTTTGCATGGACAGCAGACAGAAGGTAAATTACGTTCCTGCGGAAAAAGAGAATAAAACCGGAAATTTCGAAAAAACAGAAGAAGGATCTGCCTGCCCTGCAGGAAAACTGCGGGGCGGCAGACGAAAAGAAGCGAATCACGCGGGGAAGGCTCTTACGCTGAGAACGGGAAAAATAGGGGGATTTTTACAAAATGTTTAAGGGAAAAAAAGCTGCTGCGGTTGCACTCAGTCTTACGATGCTCGCAGCATGCGGTTCGGCAAGTGTAACGCCTGTTTTTGCTGCGACTGTACAGAACGGAAACTATATCAAGGGCGACAATGAGAACAACCCGGTAGTTACACAGCGCTACTGTGCGGATCCGGGTGTCATGGTTTACAACGACACCGTTTACATGTACTCCACAAACGATATCTATGAGTACAAGAACGGAAAAATCGGTGAGAACACCTACGGAACCATCAAACAGATCAACTGCTTCTCATCCAAAGATCTTGTAAACTGGACAGATCACGGTGCAATCAACGTTGCCGGCGGAAACGGCGCGGCAAGATGGGCATACTGCTCATGGGCACCCTGCGCAGCTCACAAGAAGATCAACGGAAGAGAGAAATTCTTCCTTTACTTCGCAAACAGCGGCGGCGGAATCGGTGTTCTGACATCTGACAGTCCGACAGGACCCTGGAAAGATCCGCTCGGTCATGCTCTGATTGACGGAAGAACACCGGGATGCCAGGGTATCGTCTGGATGTTTGACCCGGCTGTTATGGTAGACGATGACGGAACCGGTTACCTCACATTCGGCGGCGGCGTTCCGTCCGGACAGCACGCTATGCCGGGAACTTCCCGTGTGGTAAAACTGGGCGCAGACATGATCAGCCTGGCCAATACACCGACAAAGATCAACGCTCCGTACCTCTTTGAGGATTCCGGAATCAACAAGATCGGCGGCAAGTATGTATATTCCTACTGTTCCAACTGGAACTGCAGAGACGGTTTCAATAATGCTTCTATCGAGTACATGACAGCAAGCAACCCGATGGGACCGTACACATATCAGGGAGAAGTAATGAAGAACCCGGGTGTATTCTTCCCGGCGTCTACAGGTAACAACCATCACTCAATCTTTGAGCTGAAGGGCAAATACTACATGGCTTACCACTCCAGATCGGTAGAGCATGCAGTACTCGGACAGAGTCTCGGATACCGTACCGCTCAGGTGGATCAGCTCAGTGTATCCGGTTCCCGCATCAACAACCTCAAACCTTCCATGACAGGACCGTCCCAGCTCTCCTACGTGAACCCGTATCAGACGGTACAGGCAGAGACGATCTTCAATCAGGCAGGTATTCAGGTTGCCGGAAACGGTGATACATATGTGACACAGATCAACAACGGCGACTGGACAAAGGTTAAAGGCGTGAACTTTACAAACGGCCTCAGCAAAATCAGCGCACGTGTTCGTTCCGCCGGAAACGGTTCCATCGAGGTCAGAGACGGCAATGCAAACGGAACACTTCTCGGAACCATCAACATCAGCGGAACAAACGGAAGCTTCCGTGACTTCTCCGCAAGCATGAAGAATATCAGCGGTGTCAAGAACATTGTCTTCGTATTCCGCGGCAGCTTCGACTTCGACAGCTGGACAGCCGGAAACGGTGGCGGCGGATCCAACACTCCGGCACCGACAACTGCACCGGCACCGACAACTGCACCGACACAGCAGGGACAGATTGCAAACGGCTGGTACTACATCAAGAACGTAAATGCACAGAAATACCTTCAGGTTGCAGGAAACGCTGGAAAGAATGCCGCAAACATCGAGATCGGAACAGGCAGCGGTTCTTCTGCACAGAAATGGTATCTGGAGAACAGAGGAAACGGATACTTCACCCTCAAATCCGCACTCGGAAATTACAACTGTGATATTGCGTACGGCAAAGACGAGAACGAGGCAAACGTTCAGATCTATGACGCACATGGCGCAGATGCACAGCAGTTCTCGGCAAGAAAGATTGACGGAACATCCAATGCATACGCGATTGCAACAAGATGCAGCAGTGGTACAAAGGTATTCGATGTATACGGACGCCGCACAGCAGACGGAACAAACGTTATGCAGTGGCAGTACACCGGCGGTACAAACCAGCAGTGGATCTTTGAGCCTGCAAACGGTCAGTCTTCCCAGCCGACAAGTGCACCGAAACCGACCAGCAAACCTTCTCAGCCGACAAGCGCACCGAAGCCGACGACAGCTCCTTCTGCAGGAACAGGTCTGAAGCTTGAGTATTCCGCAAACAGCTGGGGCGGCGGCTATCAGGTGAACTTTAAGGTTGTCAACAAGACCGGAAGAGATGTCAACGGATGGACACTCAAGATCAGCAAGAGCTCCATCAACATTGCCTCCAGCTGGAACGTAAACGTAAAAGAGAGCGGAAACTACTACATCATCACCCCTCTTGGCTGGAACGCAAATGTTCCGAACGGCGGCAGCGTAGAATTCGGTGCCTGCGGCAACGGAACTTTCAGCAACAATGTCAGCTACAGCTTCTAAGTAATACCCCCATTAGTATTACGTTACGAGCAGAAATATAAGCGCGAAGAGCGGTCACATCGGACGGAAAAATGCCGGCGGTGCGGCCGCTCTTTGTTTTATCTCATGGGAAATTGTTTCGCATTCCCTATGAGACAAAACGCTCCTCCCGGATGCGAGGCTTGAAGAGGCGAAGAGTGTTTCGCGATCCGGGATGCGCACTTGATGAAACGGGAGTAGTCTTGGTATACTGAATTGTTAAGTGTTTTAGATAAGATCACTTCGCCAGGTGAGGCGTAGTGTTGACGATTGCATGAAATGATAAGAAAGGACAGGATTTTTCCGCAGGAAGCAGTCTCTGTAAGGGATGAATCTGCGGGAAGCCGTACAGAATAATATGAAAAAAGGTGAAGTATACGAAGGTGTCATTGAGAAGGTGACATTCCCCAACAAGGGACATGTTCCGGTGGAAGGTCAGGAAGTTATCGTCAAAAACGGAATACCCGGTCAGAAGATCCGCTTCCGCATCCATAAGAAGCGCAAAAACCAGGTGGAGGGAATCCTTATGGATATCCTGGAGAATTCGCCGAAGGAGCAGGTGCCTGCGGGCTGCAGCCTTTTTCCGTCCTGCGGCGGCTGTATGTATCGCACCATGAAATACGAGGATCAGCTCACAATGAAGGAAGAGCAGATCCGTGCACTCATGGATCAGGCACTGATCGAGGGCGGACAGGTGAAGAGGCTGAAACCGGAGACTGAGTCGACGGAATCCGGAGACGGCAGCGTAAACGGTAAAGAAAGCGCAAAGGGAAAATCCGGCCCTGCCTGCGCATACAAAGAAGAGGATGTGAAAACCTCCGTGTTGCCGGACTATACCTTCGAGGGCGTGAAGGGAAGTCCTGTCAACAACGGTTACAGGAACAAGATGGAATACTCCTTTGGCGATGACCAGAAGGACGGACCGCTGACCCTGGGACTCCACAAGAAAGCCAGCACCTATGATATTCTCACGGCAGACGATTGCCAAATCGTACATGAGGATTTCAACCGGATCCTCCGCTGTGTGCTTGATTTCTGTACAGAGAAGAACTGGCCTTATCTTCGCAAGATGACCCACGTGGGCTATCTCCGCCATCTTCTGGTGCGACGGGCGGTTATGACCGGAGAAATTCTTGTGGATCTTGTAACGACTTCCCAGTATGAAATGGATCTCTCCGAAGGAAATCCGAGAAAGCAGCTGACAGGGGAGGAGATGTCCCGGGCTCGTGAGATGCGCACAGAGGAGAGTCTGACTGCAGAGCAGGGGGATCTGATGGAACTGACAGCCAGAATACAGGCGCTTGAGCTGGAGGGTGAGATCGCCGGAATTCTTCACACGGTGAATGATTCACTGGCGGATGTCGTGCAGAACGATCACACGGACATTCTGGCCGGCCGGGATTACTTCTACGAGGAGCTTCTTGGGCTGAAATTCAAGATCACGCCTTTTTCTTTTTTCCAGACAAATTCCAAAGGAGCTGAGGTTCTCTACAGCACGGCGAGGGAATTCCTTGGAGACATTGACAATCAGACCGTTTTCGATCTGTACAGTGGTACGGGAACCATCGCTCAGATGCTGGCGCCGGTGGCGAAGAATGTAGTCGGAGTGGAAATCGTTGAAGAAGCTGTTGAGGCGGCAAAAGAAAACGCGGCGCTGAACGGGTTGGATAACTGCACCTTCATCGCCGGCGATGTGCTTAAAGTTCTGGATGATCTCAAAGAAAAACCGGATACCATCGTGCTGGATCCGCCCCGTGACGGCATACATCCGAAGGCGCTGCCGAAGATTGTTGCCTATGGCGTGGATAAAATCATCTACATCTCCTGCAAGCCCACAAGTCTTGCCAGAGATCTTCCGTATTTCCTGCATCACGGCTACCGCCTGGAGCGGATCTGCTGCGTGGATATGTTCCCGGGAACTGTGCATGTGGAAAGTTGTGTGCTTTTGCAGAAGGTGAGCAACACCCGTCCGAAAGCTATTACTCTGGATGTTGAGACGGAGGATTACTACAGAATAAAAGGGGCCAGGACGAATGATTGAAAGTAAAACTATAATTGATATGGAGAAGACCGGAAACAACCTCCGAAAATATGCATATGAAAATGGATATAGCGTAAAGGATATCCAGCAGTATCTTGGATTATCATGCCCGCAACCGGTGTATAGATGGTTTAAGGGAACAATACTGCCTTCAGTTGATAATCTTCTTCGCCTTAGTGAATTGTTCCATGTTCATATGGAGGATCTGTTAGTAAAACAATACTCAAAGTGGGCTTATGAATACTGTCCGACCGTAGAAGTAAATTCAATTCGTTTCACAAAACGAATGCAGGCGTATTATTCGCTACTTGCTGCATAGCCGGGATTTTGTACTATCCGTCCAATGACATGATATCACGCATCTCATACGATAAAAGAAAAACATCGGAGGTGCGTGATGACAAGAGGAAAGATTATTTACATTGACTGGGACGGAAAGATTTTCTCGTCAGTAGAATTTAATGGAGATATGTATCCGGATGGGAATGCTGATAGAATTCTGGAAATGTTCGAAGCAGGATTGTTTTCGAACTACAGTAACTATGAGAGTTTTGTGATCCGGTTTAATAAGTCTCATTACGGTTACGAGGAAGAATTGATCCATCCGCTTGCCTGCAAGGAGGAGAGGGTAATTGACATTACGGAGAATTGTACGGATTACCTGTATATCATCAATAATTCCGATTGTGAATGGATCATAAAAGATCAAAACGGCACATCTTTCTTAGATAAGAGAACATTGGCGATAGTACGATTTCAGCAAGTCGAGAGGGTGATTTACAGGGTATTACATGAAAATGCCAAAGAATTCTGTGCAAGTATCAGTAAAGAAGAATTTGTGGAGATACTGAATCGATTAAGGGACTCATCGGATTTGGTAAGAAAGGTAAATAGTCTATTCCGTAATAGCAGGGATAACGTTGAGTGTGATTTTTGCAATGGGGCGGCACTTCAGATCTCACATGAGAGCACCGTGGTATTTTTGCTTCGGAAACTGTTGAAGGATGCAGTTGAGAACATCGACTATTATATTTATGAATTGGATTATGGACGAAAGTATGAGCCAGGCATGATTACAGACGAGAATGGCCATGATATCGACTTCAGTTCTGCTGAAAAGCTATATGATTACCTGATCGGGGAGGTGAAATAATATGCCGAAGACGATAAAGAAAGATACTATACACGTTGGCGGCATCAGTATAGCAGTTTATACAGCGGACTTTGAAAATGATTTTTTATCTTTAACTGATATTGCAAAATACAAAAGCGATGATGCAAATGCGACGATATGCAATTGGATGAGAAATAGGGAAACTATAGAATTTCTTGGGTTATGGGAAAGCTTGCATAATCAGGATTTTAAACCCCTCGAATTCGAGGGGTTTAGAGGTGAGGCTGGATTACATGCATTTACAATGTCACCGTCCAAGTGGATTGAGGGAGTAAATGCAATTGGAATCGTCTCAAAAGCGGGAAGATATGGTGGAACATATGCTCATTCGGATATCGCGCTTGAGTTTGCATCATGGATTTCAGCTTCATTCAAGTTGCTGATTGTTAAGGATTATCAGCGCCTAAAGAAGGATGAAAACAGCCGCCTGTCGCTTAACTGGAACCTGAACCGCGAGATAGCCAAACTTAATTATCGTATTCATACCGATGCAATAAGGGATCACTTGATACCGCCAGAACTTACACAGGATCAGATCTTTTTCAAATATGCAAATGAGGCGGATATGCTTAATGTGGTATTGTTTGGTATGACTGCAAAACAGTGGAGAGATGCTAATCCGGGTAAGAAAGGAAACATCAGAGATGATGCCAACCTCAATCAGCTTCTCGTGCTGGCAAACATGGAAAGCTATAATGCAATCCTGATCGGACAGGGCAAAACAATGTCTGAAAGGATAGTGTTGCTTAGAGAACTCGCTGTTAAGCAGATGGAGACTCTGTCCATGGTCAGTATGGATGGTATAAAACAACTGCCGGGCGGCGATTCTGAGAAAGAATGATGAAAATGTCGGAACTTTGATACGATGTATAACAAAAGTAGCAAAAACGCAACCAATTAGATTATGACACTGAAGCAGGTGGCAAGGTGTTGCTCAATGAAAACGACGTCGAGACCTGTTGTCTGCTCGAGAAACTATGAAACCGCTTTGCTTGATTTTGGAAAAGTCGGAACACAAAGGATCTGATATGTGATAAGATAATTAATTGTGGTGTGAAACATCGCGCAGGGGATTGCAGTTTTGTTGAACGGGGGGGAGTTTTGATGAAACAAAAAAAACGCATCGAATGGCTGGATGGTTTGAAGGGACTGGCCTGTATGCTTGTATTTGCTCACCATTATATGCTGGCGTATTTCAGCGCGGCGTATTTCGGACTGGAGAGAGAGAGCCGTCTGAGGGGAATAGATACCTATCTTTCTACATCTCCATTGGGGGTGTTTCTCAACGGAAATTTTCAAGTCTGCATATTTTTGCTGATCGCCGCTTTTCTGCCGGCGAAGCAGATTATGGAATGTAAAAAAGAAAATCTGAAACAGGTTGCCGGGAAAATGCTGCTGAAGCGATATCCGCGACTTCTGATTCCGGTATTCAGCGTCGGGGCGCTGAATCTGATCATTATAGCAATTGTGGATTTCTTTGGGATTAATTTCAAGCCGGTTGTTGTGCCGTACGACACATGGCCGTACCTGCTGCACAGCATGTATGATGTGTTCCTTGTGCCGGAATCCGGTCTCGTGGGTCCCATGTGGAGTATATCCTATATCTTTTTGGGAAGTATTATGGCCATTGTGCTGGCTATTCCTGCTGAAAAAGAAAGGAAATATATGCCCCTTGCGTACCTTTTGATCGCACGTGCGTTGTGTCGGCAGATCATGCTGTTTATGCCCTGCGTTTTGGGCGTATTCCTTGCCGATCTGATTGTGAATGAGAGAATAAAGTTTTCGATTTCGCGGCGTTGGAAGATCATCCGGGCAATTGCGCTTATAGGCGGCGGACTGTTCCTTGGCGGTTATCCGAGCTACGTAAAGCCGAAAAACATATATTCAATTTTCGATTTTATTATTAAGAATATGGAGCAGCATGAAAGTCAGTATGTGGTCTTTCATGCTATTGGAGCTGCGTTGCTTTTTCTTGGAATCTATCTGTGGAATGAAGCGGGATTATTTTCCGTGTTGTCCACGAAACTGTTTACATTCCTTGGAAGTATCAGCTTTGGCGTTTATCTGCTTCATATGGTGTGGCTGGAATTTCTGGGGCATTACGGTATGGAGACGCTGAATGTAAAACTGGGCACCTACGCAAAAGCTGCGTGCATTGTTTGGCCGATCCTTGTGCTGGGAACAATCCTTTCTGCCATACTATTTCGACAAATTGTCGAGAAACCTGCCGAAAAACTGTTAAGTAAAATTGTATAGTGAAAACAAAAGGGATCAGGCCCGAATTGTTCGTCCGCAAGGGGGGATGATTCGGGTCTGAAACGTCTGAACGGTGCATTTTTGACAGGATTGTGCGATCCGGTTTGCTTTTTGTAAGGGAATGGTGACGGAAAACATCCTTGACAGTCACAGAGAAGTCACTTATAATCAATATTAGTTAAATATTATCTATAATTCGTACTATTTGATACATGTTGATAATCGTTGAGTTGGTTCACATTGTTTTATTGTTTCGTTAGTACAGTCAGTTGAGGTCTGTGTTTATTTTGCATTTTGCGGAGTACATAGGCTTTTCTTATTACATATTTTTGTTTTGGGGAGAACCTGTTGAGTAAGATATGTGATATCCATTCCCATTTGCTTCCCGGCCTGGACGACGGATCGAAGGATTGGGAGACTACACTTCACATGATCAAAACTGAATATGAAGCGGGCGTGCGGATGATTTTCGCGACTTCGCATTATCTTCCGTGGCGGCACACGATCATCGCGGAGAGAATTCCTTCTCTCTGTAAAGAGGCGGAGGAGCGAGCGAAGAGTGATCTCGGGATTGAAATGAAAATCGTCCCGGGGCAGGAGCTCTACTATCACATGGAACTGCCGGAGGCAATTGCCGGGGGAAAAGCGCTGACGCTGGCCGGGAGCTCACACATCCTCGTGGAATTTGACGAGCGGATTCCCTGGCAGGAGATGCAGCAGGCGCTGCAGAATCTGCAGAGGGCGGGCTATCGGGTGATTATCGCGCACTGCGAGAGGTTTGGCTGTATCCGCGATCCGGATCATCTGGAGGCGGTGCTGGCCATGGGTGTCAGGCTTCAGTCGAACGTACAGGAGATGTCGAACGGCTTCTTCGATAAGACGAGGAAGTGGCTTGTGAAGAGATATCAGGAGATGCAGATCAGCTATCTCGGGTCGGACATGCACAATCTTACGAAGCGTCCGCCGATCACAGAGACGCAGCTGAAATGGTTTGGGAAATCTTTATCTGAGGATTATCGGCAGAAACTATACTGGAGAAACGCGGAACAGATATTGGAAGAGGGGACATATGGAAGATAGAGCAGAGGTTATTCGGAATCTGAATATGCAGGATGACGGCGGAGAAATGGAACTGGATCTTGTGGAGCTGCTGTACGCGATCCGCAGAAAGATCTGGTATGTGCTACTCATCGCACTGATCGGAGCGTCGATCGCGGCGGGGATTACGAAATTTGTCATGACTCCGATGTACACGTCGTCGTCCATGATGATTGTACTGACGAAGGAGACGACGATTGCGTCTATTGCGGATCTGCAGATGGGTTCGCAGCTGACGAACGATTACAAGGTTCTGATCCTGAGCCGGCCGGTTCTGGAGGAGACAATCAAGAAGACCGGTCTGGATCTGGACTATAAGGAGTTAAAGAAGTACCTGACGATCACAAACGAGAAGGACACACGTATCCTTCAGCTCTCCGTGGAACAGCCGAATCCGCAGCTGGCCAAGAAGGTGGTGGACACGCTCGCGGGGGTTGCATCCGCATATATCGCGGACAAGATGGAGGTGCAGGCGCCGAAGATTGTCGAGGTCGGAGAGGTTCCGATCCGCGCGACGAGCCCGAGCATGGCAAAGAATGTTGTGATCGGATTCCTTTTGGGAGCGCTTCTGATGATCGCGATCATCACGGTACAGGTAATGCTGAACGATACAGTGGTCAGTGATGAAGATGTGGATAAGTACCTGCAGCTCACGACGCTGGCGTCTATCCCGCTGAAGACGGCGGAGGACAGAAAAGCGAAGCAGAAAATCAACGCGAACAAGAGAAAGGGCAGGTGCGCATGATGCTGACAAATTATGTGAAATTGACGGACGCCGATGAGGGCGATTATTTCTACAAAGAAGAAATCAAGAAACTCCGGGCGAACATTGTTTTCACCGGAAGAAAATACAAGAAGATCATGTTTACCAGCTGTTTTCAGGGAGAGGGAAAATCCGATACGGTTTTCCATCTTGCCGTGGACATGACAAAGCTGGGCAAGCGGGTGCTCCTGATCGATGCAGATATCCGCAATTCGCAGTATGTAACCAGATTCGCGGTGAACCAGCAGGTTCTCGGTCTGTCGGAATATCTCAGCGGACAGATTGATGAGGTGAATCAGATCTTCTACCAGACGAACTACGACAACCTGTTCCTGATTTTCAGCGGAGCCTATGCGTCAAATCCGTCGGAGATGCTTGCGGACGAGAGCTTCGGAAGGCTGCTGACAGCGGCGGCGGAGTCCTTTGATTATATCTTTGTCGACACTCCACCGCTCGGTCAGATCATCGACGCGGCGCAGATCGGACGCTTCTGTGACGGCGCGATTATCGTCATCGAGAGCGGCGCGGTTTCCTACCGGGCGGCACAGAAAGTTAAAAAGCAGCTTGATCAGGCGGATATCCATATCCTCGGCGTGGCGCTGAACAAGGTAGACCGCGCGGCTGCCGGCGCGTACGGCCATTACGGAAAGTACGGAAAGTACGGAAAGTACGGCAAATACGGGAAGTACGGCAGATACGGATATGACAAATCCGCGCAGACGGAATAGAAACCGCAGGGCGGATGATCAATGAAAGCCCGGCAGTCGGGTGAATGGAAGAAGGCAGGAATGGAAAACAAGAATCGAAGAGAGAAGCAGCAGCGGCTGATGAATCTTTTGATTATCTGCGCTGTTGCGGTCATTCTTCTCTCGGTCGGGATTCTGATCTGGACGAATGTTCAGAAGAACCGAAGGCTGTCCCGGCAGAGCGAGGCGTTCGAGGCGGTGAATGCGAGAAACGCCTCGGGGGATCCGAATGCATCCATGGCAGAGTCCTCCGGGATTTACGGAGGGTTGTCGGATTCCGAGAAGAAACAGGTTTCCTATAAGGGGCAGAAATATGTTCTGAACGAGGATCTGGACAATTATCTTTTCCTCGGGATTGACTCGGTGACGAACACCGACAAAGACAAGAACACCCCGCAGAAGGGCGGCCAGTCGGACGCCATCTATCTTCTCTCCTACAACCGGAGAGAGGAGACGGTGAAGCTGATCGCGATCCCGCGCGACACCATGTCGCCGGTGGAGGCCTTTGACCGTGCCGGTGAGAGTCTTGGAGTTACTGTGAACAACATCTGCTTGCAGTACGCATACGGAGACGGCAAGCACAAGAGCTGTGAACTCGCAAAGAAAGCGGTCTCGACACTTCTCTACGGTGTGCCGATCCGAGGATACACGTCGCTGAACCTCAACAGCCTCCCGCTTCTGGCGGATCTGGTCGGAGGCGTGACGATCACCGTGCCGGATGACAGTCTGAAGGAAGTGGATCCGGTCTTTGCCGAGGGTGCGGTGGTGACACTGGACTCGAAGAATTCCGAGAAGTACCTGCGGTACAGGGACACGGAAGTCCGGCAGAGCGCAATGACGAGATTTCAGCGGCAGCTCGTTTTCCTGCACGCCTTTGCTGCGAGACTTCAGGAACAGCAGGCAAAAGACGCGTCGACGGTAACGAAGGTCTATGAGGGGCTGAAACCCTACATGGTATCGAATATGGGGAACGACGTGTATGTGAAGCTTGCCGGCGCAAAGAACGAGGGAGATACCATTACGATTCCGGGAGACGGAGTCACAAACGAAAAAGCGGGTTTTGATGAATATCACGTTCGCGAGACAGAGCTCTATGAATTGGTACTTGAAACTTTTTTTAAGAAGATTTCAGAGTAAATTTAGAAAGCTGACTTATAATGAAAAAAATATTGACGATATTGCTCCTAGTGGCGGCTATGGTTTGCAGTGGAATTGCTGTACACGGTTATATCAAAGAGGTGAATGCGGGGAAGAGCTACGAGGTTCTTGAGAAGGAAGTGGTCACGGTGCAGACGCCTGTGCCCACGGCGACTCCTGCGCCGGCGCCCACAGAAAAGGCTGCGCCGGGCACGCCGACGGCAACGCCGGAACCGACAGAGGTACCGGAGACCAACAGCCTCCCGCTGAAAATTGATTTTGAGAAGCTTCGGAAGACCGCTCCGGACGCCTATGCCTGGCTGCAGGTACCGGGTACGGATATCAGTTACCCGATCTGCCAGCACGCGACGGATAATGCCTACTACCTGTCGCACACGGCGGAGCAGGAGGGGAAATTTGAGGGAGCTGTTTTTACCGAGAACTTCAATAAGAAAGACTTCAAGGATCCGCTGACCGTGATTTATGGTCACAATATGCAGAACGGTTCGATGTTCGCCACGCTCCACAAATTCGAGGACAAGGCGTTCTTTGACAGCCATCGGGAATTTACGATTTATACGCCGGAGAAGACGCTCAAGTACAGAATACTGGCTGCGTACAGCGCCGACTCGCTGCATCTGTTGAAGGAGCACGAGTTCGAAAACCGGGATGTTCTCTTTGAGTATGTGGATTCGATCCGGAACGCGAAATCGACCTACGCGAATACAGATTCGTCCGTATCGATCAGCAGAGACGATGATTTCGTCATTCTGTCGACCTGCACGGGCAACGATGCGTCGAGATATCTGGTACAGGCTGTGCTTGAGAAGTGAGAAATCACTGCTGCATGCGACAGTTGAGAAGAGCACGGATGTGTCACCATTTATCTATACATTATTTACTTATCTCAAAAGGAGGAAAAAACATGAAGGGAATGAAGAAATTCATCACCTGTCTTTTGACAGCCGCACTTACACTGGGAGCTACTTCCGCAGTATTTGCTGCTTCAAAGACAACCGACGTCACATCGCCGACAGGCGGCATTATTGTAGCGGCTCTTGACACAACCGGACTTGATGCGGATGTTGTAGAGGCCATTGAAGATGTCACAGAAAAGACTGATCTCGATGCTTTCCTTGAGGATATCGATGGTCAGAAGGGCGCAGAGGACGTTAAAGAAGCACTCACTGGAAAGAAATTCCTCACAGGTTTCTTTGATGTGTATGCTGAGAAAGATGCGAAGCCAAATGCTGACGGCACCTACACAGTTAAACTTAACGTTCCCGCGTTGAAAGCAGGAATGACAGGAATCAAGGTTCTTCACTACAGCACAGTTCGTGGCATTTGGGAAGTAATCGACGTGGATGATGTTGATTATACGAACCAGCTTCTGACAGCTACATTCAAGGATCTCTCTCCTGTAACAATCGTTATTGCTAAGTCTTCCAGCAGCAATAAGGATACTACAAACAAGACAGCACAGACTACTACCAAGAAGACAGCTCCTAAGACAGGCGCTTCTACAAACTACATGGTTTGGATGGTAGCAGCAATGGCATTCATCGGCGCAGCTTTCGCTGTATCCCGCAAGAAAGCTGCAATGTAATTTCTGCTGTAAGAATTTACAATTGAATAATTCCTTCGATTCGCAGAAACCGAAGGGCTGATAAGAGACACCTGCCGTTGCACCGGCGGGTGTCTTTTTGTGTAACAAAAAACGCTCACGACCTTCTGCAAGTACTCGGAACAGGAGATGTGAGCGAATGCCATTTTTTCTGTGCGTCCCGGGGATCTAAGATCACCAAAAGGAGCTCTGCGAACCTCTCCCTCGGATGAACAGATTCCATTTGAAAGAATAACAGAAAATGGTCACAAGGTAATCATATTTATGTGACAGTTCTAACGGTTGTGTCGGTGCCGGAGGGAGTGCCGGGGAAGGCAACTTATAATCCTCCGCGATTCGAACGATAAATATTCATATGGTATGAAACTATGATTTATAGTATCATATTCTTTGGGTACGTAATCATGAGTAAAAAGATGCAGGCGAAAGAAGGAGTCGTGTGATGAACAGATATCAGGACAGACACAGACCGCTGATCGTGGCTCTGTGCGTGATACTCGCGGCGGGACTTGCCGGTTTTCTTCTATGGAACCGGATGCAGGAGGCGGCTGCGGCGAGAGAGTGGAAGGCACTGGGGGCACAGGCGGGAGAGACGGATACAAAAGGCCTGGCAGAACCATTGGCCGCTGATTCGGAGGCGGTATGGACCGGGGCGGAGAACGGGCGGCTGTCCGTATCCTCACAGAGCACAGCACGGGATCTGACGGATTCACAGCCGGCGAAGACGTCTTCGACAGGAAGTGTGCCGGCGCTCTCGATTACGCCGACGGGTGAGGCTTCGGATGCGGATAAACCTGAGAAGTGCTATGATACGATTTCTCTTCGCGGTGACGGCTTCTACAAGTTCGGAGATCTGACCTTGTCAGTGACCGGCATCGGCGCGTACCTGAATCAGGCGCTCACGGCCGCCGGATCTCCGAGATGTGTGAAGGACTACACGATGGATCTGGCCGGGAGTCTGTCCCAGCTTCGCCATGCGGGCGTCGATGAAAATGTGATTTCGGCCTATGTGAATGCGCATAAACAGGCCTTCGGAACAACGAATCCGTTGGATACAGACACAGAGATGGTTGTCCGTGATCAGACGGAGCAGGAAAAGAACCGGGATGATCAGGATGCGCTTCCTGTCATCGGCATCGGTTTCAAGGGAGGCTTTTCCGGGAAGGTTGAGGAGCTTGAGGAACAGGTGCAGCATATCCTGAACACCTACAGCCAGCAGGAGGACTATATCATCCTCGGATATTATCCGGAAAAAATCGATACAGACAGCGCCCGTCAGGCGTTCGCCGGTTCCATGACTTCGAGGTGGGGAGAGCATTATCTCGACCTCACAGCCCTGATTACGCCTGGGAACGCCACGGAGGATGGCACAAGAAAGGCGGTTGCGGAAGCGGTTGCGAAGAAGATCCTGGAGATGGGCTACTAGATGAAAAATACTATCATTTTCTATGGAACGAGCCGGTTTTGTGACCGGCTCGTTTGGGGCATATGTATAGTACATGAGAACGCTTTTCGACGAAGCAAAATAGATTCGGGGACCTTTGGGACACACAAAGAATCTGATATGGGCGGATTTTTCGCATATAAGTTTATGTTTATCTGCTCAAGAGGATATGGTACAATTAATAGTATAAAATTGTTGAATTATATAGCGGAAGATTTTTCATACGAGTCGTGGCATCAGTGTAGTATAGATATGTACAGCGTAGAACGGGAGGCTCTGCAGTATGAAGAAGTACTATAGCCGGATCTTATTGATTCTGTACGATGTTCTGATCTTTGCTTTTATACAGTGGTTTTTGAACGTTTTTTACAAGGGGACGGTCCGGCTGTCGTTTGCCGGACTGATGCAGCAGTCTGTGCTCATGCTGTCCTGTATCGCCTACAGCCGGTGGGCCGGACAGCTTCACAGACAGATCTGGAGATACGGAGGTATCCAGTGTTATACGCGTCTGATCCTGATGGATGCCCTTGGTTTCGGTATTTATTGTTCGCTCGAGAAAATTCTTCCGGTTGAGCACATCCGCTTCGACAGTATGCTTGCAGCCTATGGGTTGTTCTCGCTCGCGACGTTGTCCATGCGAATGGTCTATCGATATGCTTATAAATGCGGAAATCAGGACAATTTCCTCGGGAAGCTGCTTCGAACGCTTCTGAGGATCTTTGCGTTCGGCCGTGTTCTGACGGAGGCCGAGGCGGATCAGGGAAAGATCAAGATCGCGATTATCGGAGCGGGAAGCGTAGGTTTAAGTCTTGCGGAGGATCTTCTGAATAATCCGAGGGCACAGTATGTACCGCGCTGTTTTGTGGACATAGACAAAGACAAGATCGGCCGTGATGTCCGCGGGATTCCGATTCTGTCGGAGAGCGAGGCGACCTTCGATAAGCTCAGGGAACATCAGATCCAGGAAGTTGTTTTTGCTGTGCCGAAGATGGCGCGGGCGAGAAAACTGGAGCTGTATGAATACTATCGGAAATCCGGTTTCGGTATCAAGAATTATGATTTTCCGGCGATGGAGATTCCGGGAAGAAAACGGCAGATGCGGGAGTTCAGCGTCGAGGATCTTCTGTTCCGCAAAGAACTTCATGTCATCGATCCGGGAACCTGCAGGTACTACAGGGACAAGGTGATCCTGATTACGGGAGGCGGCGGTTCGATCGGCTCGGAGCTCTGCAGACAGCTGGCGAAGATGCACCCGAAGCGTCTGATCATTGCGGATATTTATGAGAACTGTGCTTATGACGTTCAGCAGGGGCTTTCTTTCGCTTATAAGGGTAAACTGGACATTCGTGTCGAGATTGTATCCGTCACGAACAAAGAGGGACTGTCGAGGGTTTTTGAAGAATACCATCCGGATATCACGATTCATGCAGCTGCTCACAAGCATGTGCCGCTGATGGAGAAGAATGCTCTGGAGGCAGTCACGAACAATGTGTTCGGCACGCTGAATGTGATGCAGCTCTGCGAGGAGTACGGCTGCGGAAGGTTTATGCTGGTCAGCACGGACAAGGCGGTGAATCCGACCAATGTCATGGGCGCGACCAAGCGTGTCTGCGAAATGATCATGCAGGCCTACAGTACGGTGGGAAAGGTTCGCTGCTCCGCGACGAGGTTCGGAAATGTACTCGGTTCGGCAGGTTCGGTAATACCGCTGTTTAAGCGCCAGATTGAGGCCGGAGGACCGATCACGGTCACTGACCGGAGGATCATCCGGTATTTTATGACGATTCCGGAAGCTTCGCAGCTGGTGCTCGAATCGGGAGCCATGGCGGAGAGTGGAGAGCTCTTTGTTCTGGATATGGGAAAAGCTGTGAAAATCTGGCAGCTTGCGGAGACCATGATCCGGATCAGCGGCGTCAACGGTATTGATATTGTTGAGACGGGGCTCCGCCCCGGCGAAAAGCTCTATGAAGAGCTTCTCGTCAAGAAAGACGAACTGGATCGCACGGAGAATGATATGATTTTTGTAGAGCGGGAACTGCCGCTCTCGATGGAGGAACTGGAGGAGAAACTTGCGATCCTCTCCGCTGCCTGCGCGACGGGCAGTGATGCAGAAGTGAAGCGCGCGCTGCAGCGTGTGGTTCCGACATACCGGACACCGGACGAAGTGAATCGCGCGGTTGCACCGGACGAGACGGAAAACCGGCTGCAGAAAGAAGAGATCCAGGAAGTGGGAACGGCGTCGAAGGCGTCGAGGATCTCTGCGGGGGCGATCGGGTAGAGACGATTGAAAATGGATATGGGTATGCGCGCGGCAGGAGACTGCCGCGTTTTCTCTTTGGACAAGTGCTGACAAATTGTTCGTGACATCTGCGGGACAGGGACATGTCCCTGCCCCGCAGATGTCTGGATTTGGAAAAATAGCAGAAAAATCTCAGATATGACAAAAATGAGACGAAAAGCACATACAATATACGGTATCCATATGCGGTATCCGGGTTACTGTGTGAGTCGCGGATGCCGCATATACGGAAATGAATGTGTATTGGAGAAGTAAAACGTTATATGATGGGGTTCGGGAAACTTGATCGTGACTGGAAGGATACGGATTTGCGCATGGCGGAAGATGCGGTTGTGGAGAAGATCCGGGGACTGGAGAATGCAAATGACGGTTCCTGTACGGGCGACGCTGCGGGGGAGTCAAGGATTAATAGGCTGACTTCCGGTCTGGAGTTGCTGCACTTTATGAAGCATTCCATGACCTGCGCGGACGCGGGCGGGGAGGCCGTGTTGCATCGGAGGGATCTTGTGATTTCCGCTCACGGGGAGACCTGGCAGATCGAGGATGGAAAGCTGTCGCCGGTTGTTCTCGCGGAGGGATGACGCGCGGCTACCATCTGGCGGGGTGCCGGAGAAATGCTTGAGTTTCACTTTCGTAAAAAGGATATGATTATATGATGGCGCGGCAGGAAACAGCCGCGCTTTATTTTTGAACGAAAAAACTTGATAGGTGTCAATAAAGCGTATGTGAGGCGCCCGCGAGTCAGGAATATGTTCGCTTTCATGTCGCCTCGTTGGAATCGCTGCGCTGCCTATTGTCGCCGGTTCCGGAAACTCGCGCATTAATGCGGCTGATTCTTCCGACAAGTAATGAAATGCGCTCGGATAGTCCTCCACCGGCGACGCTTTTGCATCGCTTCCTTCCTCGGCTTCCTATCGTTCGCGGACATGTCCCTTTGAACGGGAGCTGTTGGCTTCGTAGAAAAAGAATGCGAAGATTTGTCGGAATTTTCGAAATACTTTCGGTTACAGTCGGCGTGTTTGCACTTGAACTAAAAGTGTTCATTATGTTATAATTGTTTGCGAAATATCAAAAACTTCACACAATTCCGCATGGTCATGAGGATGGAAAAACTGCGTGGGTATCCGGCGGATACTGATCTATCTGCGATTGCTCGAGGATGCAGACCTGTCGTTTTTTCGATGTCGGCTTGTGGAAGTGATGTTCTTTTAAAACTAAATAAAAGGTGAGTAAAATGAAAAGAAAGCAGTTACTTAAGAATATTCCCGGTTTGATGATGGCCGGGGCGCTTTGCTTTTGCATGACCGTGCAGGCTCCGCAGGCCGGAGTACCGGGCGTGGGTGCGCAAAGCGTGGAGGCTGCGGAGAATGGTGAGGAGGTCAAGGCTGTCAGCAGTTCTTCCTCGAAAGCCGATGCGAATAAGCATACTTCTGAACGGATTGCCGTGGTCAATCTCGATGAGGGAATCAAGGTTGACGAAAAAACTGTTGTTTATGCGGATCAGATTGTCTCACTGCCGAACGAGAAGGATTATCGTTATACGTCTCTGGCGGATGCCAAGGAGGGCGTGGAGAACGGAACATACGGCGCTTATATCCTGATCCCGGCGACGTTCTCCAAAACTGTGGCGAGTATCAATTCGTCGCCGCAGACCTGTCAGCTCAGTTACGCGCTTGACAGGAATCTGGACGCGGACATTCAGTACAAACTGCTCCACGAGATTTTTTCTTTTAACACGGATCTGAACAATGACCTGAGTTATATGTACCTGGAAAACATCATGAATGAGTTTCACACGGCCCAGGACAACGCGAAGCTTGTCATGAATAATGATAAGAAGGATAAAGAGGCCATTGACAATATCAATCCGAATGATCTGGTATCCATGGTGAAACTGCCGGAGATGAAGCAGCAGGAAAACAATATTCCGGTGCTTGATATCAGCAGTTACACTTCGAATATCACGTCGATTCTCGGAGAGATCGACTCGTCGCTGAATTCCGGCGTGCAGGAAGTGAACGAAGGACTTCAGCTGATCATGCAGACCGGATCGGATCTGCAGAAGGAACTGGATTCGATCTGGACGGGCGTGGATGAACTGCCGAAACTCGACAAGATCGATGCAAAGCAGTATATAAAGACTGCCGACGAAAAGTTCGAAAGAGTTGCGAAAGAGGCAAAAGACTTTGTCGACGGCTATCAGACGCAGCTGGACGAGACAAGCACGGAGATTTCCGAGCTGGTGAAAAGGATCAATCAGTCGCTGAACGCCGGAGGCGGTCGCGGATCGGACGATTCGCAGATCGCGATCCCGTATGTGGCGGTGGAAGAGTCAGAAGGTCAGTTCGTCCTGTGCTATAAGTACAAAAACAGTAATCAGGCTATTAATGGCGCACCGACAATTACGCTGGCTCTTCAGTGCAAAGAGGAAGAAAAGGAGCGGGCAGAAAAACTGCGCGCGGCCTATACGCTGATCATGAAGGCGCTCCGTACGGGAGAGACCGGAAGCCGCGCGTCGTACAGCTATACGCAGAATGAGGTGACGCAGCTCGACACGGTGGAAATTACCTATGTGGATGAGAACGGAGAATCTCATACAGTCACCGGTGCGCCGACAAGCCCGGTATACACCTACACGGAAGTTCCGGTGGAGCTCAACGGCGGCGCCGAGGCGAAATCCGCAGACGAGATTCTGGCAGAACTGGACAGGGATCCGAATTTTGACCGTGCCGGCTATCCGTCCTGTGCAGAGCTGATAAATGAGGTGGAGACGAATCCATCGTTGCTTGAGGCGAAGAAGACTCTTCAGATCACGGGTGGAAATGTGAAGGATTTCGGAAATTATCCGGAACAGGTTCTGGGAAGTGCCGTGAGCGTTTCGAACGGCACGCTGCGAGGCGTTAATGTCAACAATCTGATTGAGTATGACGACTCGGGCAAACCTCTCTATGACTATGAGAGCGGCAATGTAGTTACAATCGGAAACAGAATTGCAAATCTGACGGGTAATAAAATTGCCACGATGAAAAAGAATTTTTCCGAGAGCGTGAAGAAGAACGCGATTGCATTCGAGGAGACCGGAGAAGAATTGACCGGAGCGGTCGATGAAGCCGTGGACAAAGTCAATGATGACATCAAGACCAAGTCCGAAAAGATCAAAGAGAATATTGATGACTCCAAAGATGCGGTACAGAACTATCATCGCGGGGTGAATGAACACAGACCGACCTTCAGGAGCGATGCGGCGGGCAAAGCGGGTGATGTACACTCCAATGCCACGGAAATGATGTCGGAAGTTATGAAGAACAACAATGAGCATGTGAAGTATGCGAACGATGTCTTTACAACGGCGAACGACAATGTCAACAGCCTGCGGCAGAGCATCACGGATAGTCAGAACGCTTCCAATGAGGCGGTTCAGAAAGGTCTTGAGGACGCGAAGTCAGTGAAGGATTCGACAAGCAGACAGAACCAGGATCTGATGCAGTCGTTCACGGAGAAGCTCTCATATACAAGACTCGGAACACTGGAAAATACGACAACCTACAAGTTTATTGCGAACCCGATGGTCGCGGTGGATGAATCCAGGGACGCATCGAAAATTCTCGATAGTGTCGAGGTCGGAAACGGCAATGCGATTTCGCCTTCTGCGGAGCAGAAGACACAGACCGGCGCCGGAGCGAAGAAACGGACCGTGACGGTCGACAAGGCGGCACAGCCGGTGAAGGTGATCACATACGTTCTGGTGGCGGCGCTTCTGGTGGCGTTGGCCGGTCTTTGCGGCTACATTCTCCATCTGAAAAGAGCCCGTGGCAGACATCGGATGGACTATTAATTCTGTATTACGGAAACGCTGATTGTTCAGCGTTTCTCTAATAATAAAGTGTTCGGCAGGAAGCCGGGCACAATGTAACTATCAACCATTTAAACTATATAATGTAAAAGAAAAGAGGGAAAATTATGCCAGATTTAAAAGTCACACATGGAGAAATGAGCAATGCAGCACAGAGATTTGACAGCAGCGCAAGCGAGATTGAGCAGCTCAATCAGTCTGTTACAAGATTAGTAACAGATCTGACAACCAATGTCTGGGAGGGTGGTGCCAGCCAGGCATTTGCAGCACAGTGGCAGCAGCTTTCTCCGAGCTTCACAAAAGCAGCGCAGCTCCTGAACGATGTTGCGACACAGCTGAGAAATATCAGCAACGCATACGCACAGCAGGATTCGGATATTGCATCCAGACTTTCCGTGTAATCGTTAATAGTGTTTTTGGTGCAGGTCGTCCGGAAACTTCCGGCGGCCTGTGCTTTTTTCCGGACATCATTTCTGAGCGGTGTGCAGCGTGCGCGAAGTCCTTCGCGCGCAGTGCAGACAGACTCAGGAACGGGAATGCCGTTGATCCGACGTTTTTACGATCGTAATCTTTAGGAGGGAGAGACCGCGACGGTTATGGGAAATTCAATACGCGCTTTGCGGGATGCGCAGGAGAAAAACGGAGAAGAGGCAGTAACCTCATCCTCCGCAGGGGAGGAGCAGTCTGCCGGAAGTGCAGATTCGGCGATCAAAATCGATCCCGGCGTGCTGCATGAAAAGCATGACAGATACTCTTCGCTGACAGATGAGAATCAGGTGGCTCTTTTCACAGACCGCTATGAGCAGGCGGTGAAGAGGTCGCTGCAAAATGAACAGGAAAAAAAGAAACAGATGGAACAGACGCTGTTCACCTCTGCGATGAAGGAAAAACCGAACCGGGAGGCGAAGCTGAAGAACCAGTTGTTTGTAAATGCCGGGACGGAGTACAAGAAGGCCGGCTATGTGACGGATACATCCTATGACGGCATCGTGTACGCGTCCATCGGGCTTGCCTGCGTGATCTTTGCGGCGGTGATGATCGGAAGATGGGACAGGAGAAAGAAGAAAAGGCAGAAAGATGCAGCTGACAATTACACTTATCGATGAAAAAAGCGGTTTTGACAGGGATATCATCGTGAACGCCGATCAGAAGATCGGGGAGACGATGGCGATCCTTGGAAACGCGGGATATTTGAAAATTACGGAACGCGGACAGAACGGATACAGAATCCGTTCCGGCAGAAGCGGAAAGTATGTGGATCCGGCGAAGAGTTACGCCGAAGAGAATATTTTCTACGGGGATATTCTGAATATCATTTGATTGTATGGAGACGTGAGATATGAGCTTATTCAAGAAAAACAGAACTGCGGCTGACACCGGAAACGGCGGATCCGGAGAAGAAAACGGCGGAATGATCTCTGCAGGAGTGACTGCTGGGGAAAGCGTCGGGAAGACGGGGGAAGTGACCGTAAAGAAATCCTCGATGAACGCGGCCACAGAGTATGACTACCGTTTTCTTGTCTATGAGAACGACCTGCTTCTTCCGGCGGAGATCTGTCCGGACGGAGAAGTGCTTCACATTACATACCGGATCGGGGAGCGCAGTCCGTTTGAGGAGGCAACCTCGGAGGATCTTCCGGAGCGACTGCAGCTTTTAATCAGCTGCGCGGCGCTCGCGGGACTCGGCAGAGAATATTGTTTTTCACTGGAACCGGGAAATCTCTATTATGACGCGCAGTACCGGACGGCTGTCCGGGCGCGGGATATCTATGCGGCCGGAGCGGAGGCGTCCGAAGAGGAATTTTGCCGGCAGTACCGGGCGCTGATCGGATTTCTTCTTCAGAAGAAGTACAGCTACCGGGATTATCTGCAGGGGGGACAGCAGCTTCTCTCTGAGAGCAGATTTTTGTCCGGCCTTCTCAATCTGCACACGGCAGAGGAAATCCGCAGGTACCTTGAGGCGGAGTATCTTCGCATCAAAAAAGACAGAAGCGAGAACTACGAACTGTTTCCGAAAAAAGCGCACCGGGCGTTGAAAATCACGGCGGTTTCGCTGGCGGTTCTGCTTGCGGCGGCCGCGGGTTTTCTCGTGTATCACATGTTTTTTGTCGAACCGTATAAGGACGCGGAGATCGGACTCTCCAGAGCCTATACGAAATCGGATTACGAGACCTCGATCCGGGCGATGGAGAAGGTCCCGGTAAAGAAGATGTCGGATGTTGAGAAGTATATGCTTGCGACAGCGTACGTCCGCACCGAGGATCTGACGAGCGAACAGAAGGAGAATATCATTGAGACTTTTTCGCTCAACAACGCTCCGGAGCGCATGGAATACTGGATCTATGCCGGACGGAATCAGACAGAAGAGGCTGTGGATATCGGCATCCGTCTGTCGGACGGCCAGCTTCAACTCTACGCGTATATGAAGGCAAAGGCCATGACCGAGGCGGACACTTCCATGGACGCCGAGAAGAAGAAAGAAACGCTGGATAAGCTGGATCAAAAGATCGAAGAGCTCTCCAAAGAATACAGCCTGGATGAGGAAGACAAGTGATGCAGGAAAATGAAAAAATAATCGTTCTGAAACGTCCGGAGGAATTTCGCATTTCCGGGACACAAGCGGAGATTTCCATATCCGGTTTTCAGGCGTCGTTGATTGTGGAGCGCGATGTGCTCTATTGCAGTAATCCGGCGGAGATCCGTGTGGACGGAGCTGTTCCGGAGAGCGAAAAATGTGCGATCCGGGGCGGATCCGAGCTGGAGGCCGGAGGCGTGCGGATCACCTTTCTGGACAAACGGATCATTCTGGATCCGGGCAGCTTGCGGGTGCAGACGACTCTGGTCAAAATGGATGATATGGAGATTCCGTTCGAGGGATTTCCGAATTACAAGCGGTCGCCCCGCATCGTCAAGCGTGTGGAGGACACAAAGATCCACCTGGAAAGTCCGAAGGACCCTGCTGCTCCAAAGAGCGGCGGGCTGGTGATGCTGGTTCTTCCGCCGCTGGTCATGGTCATTGTCACCGTTCTGGTCAGCATTCTGATGAAGAGAGGACTCTTCGTTCTCATGGCGCTTGCAGGTACGGGAATGTCGCTGATTGTTTCCGTGACACGGTATGTGACGGATAAGAAGGAGACAAAGGAAGACAGTGTCCTTCGCCGTGTAACCTATGACAGATATCTTCTCCGGAAGAGAAAAGAAATATATGAGGCCTACAACCGGGAGGAGGAGGCATACCGGTATAATTACCCGTCTCTCAGGAACATAGAACGGATGGTCACCGAGTGCAGTCCGAGACTGTACGAGCGCACCAGCACAGACGACGATTTTCTCAAAGTCTCTCTGGGACACGTGAAAACAGCTCCGAAGCTTAATGTTGAGTTTAAGGCGGATGAGCTGAAGGAAAAGAAAGACGAACTGGTCGAGAAGGCGGAGGCGCTTTGCGGAGAATTTTCCGCGATCGAAAAACCGGTGGTTGTCGATCTGAAGAAGGCACATCTGGGTCTGGTCGGAGAGAAGAAAGTGGTTCACGAGCAGATCAAAGCGATCATGACGCAACTGACATTTTTTCAGAGCTACCATGATCTGGAAGTTGTCGTGATCTACAATCAGAAATACGATGAGGATTTCCAGTGGATGAAGTGGTATCCCCATCTGAGACTTCACGCGGTCAACTGCGTCGGTCTGATCAATTCCGAGCGGAAGAGAGATCAGATACTCGGCAGCATGCATCAGATTCTCAAGGAGAGAAAAAACAGGGTGGAGGAGAGCAGGAAGGAGAGTATGTTCCTCCCGCATTTCCTCTTCATCATTGACGAGCCGAAGCTGATCATTGATCACTCCATCATGGAGTATCTCGACAAGGACGGCTACAACATCGGTTTCTCCATTATCTACACCTCGCTGATCCGGGCAGATCTTCCGGAGAATATCGGAACAGTGGCGGAGCTTTTGAACTCGGAGGACGGCCGTCTTGTCATTGAGGAGAAGACGGAGAATGGGCAGATGTTCAAGCTTGCCTCTGTGAAAGATCTGGATCTCCAGTGGATTTCGAGAAACATCGGTATGCTGAATCATCTTCAGGGAATCAGCGCGCAGATTCCGAAGAGCATTACGTTCTTTGCGATGTACGGCGTGCAGAAACCGCAGGAACTGATGATTCCGCAGCGCTGGAGGAGAAGCGACTCCAGTAAGTCGCTGGCGGTTCCGATCGGCGTCCGTGCGGCGGAGGATTATGTTTTTCTGAATCTCCACGAGAAAGCCCACGGGCCCCACGGTCTTGTGGCCGGTACGACAGGATCCGGTAAATCGGAGCTGGTACAGACCTATATTATGAGTCTGGCTGTGAACTTCAGCCCGTATGAGGTGGCGTTCCTGCTCATCGACTATAAGGGTGGCGGAATGGCGGATCTGTTCCGGAATCTCCCGCACCTTCTGGGAACGATCACGAACCTGGACGGTTCGCAGAGTATGCGCGCGATGGCTTCCATCCATGCGGAACTCTCCCGCAGACAGGAGATTTTCAACCAGTACCATGTGAACCATATCAACTCCTACAACACGCTGTTCCGGAGTGGTGAGGTGAAAGAGCCGCTTCCGCATCTGTTCATCATCAGCGACGAGTTTGCGGAGCTGAAAAAGGAACAGCCCGACTTCATGAAGGAGCTGGTATCCACCGCCCGGATCGGACGAAGCCTCGGCGTACATCTGATTCTGGCGACACAGAAGCCTTCCGGCGTTGTGGATGATCAGATCTGGTCCAACAGCAAATTCAAGCTGGCGCTGAAGGTACAGAACGAAGCCGATTCCAAGGAAATCCTGAAGACGCCGGATGCGGCCAATATCACCGAGCCGGGACGCGCGTATCTGCAGGTCGGAAACAACGAAATCTACGAGCTCTTCCAGTCGGCATGGAGCGGCGCGCCGTACAACCAGGAGGAAGGACACGACCGCGTGGACGACAGGGTCTACCTTGTGAACGAACTCGGACAGGGAGAACTGGTCAACCGCGACCTCAGCGATTTTGGCGACGGAGGAAAGCTTCTGAAGACACAGCTGGATGTTCTCTGCGATTATATCCACGATTACTATGCGTCGCTGGATACACTGGAGATTACAAAGCCGTGGCTGCCGCCGCTCTCTGACCGGATCGTCAGTCCGGCGACACTGATCGACGCTCATGACAAAGAGATGGATCTCTCAATTCCGGTAGGTCTGATCGATATTCCGGAAGAACAGAAGCAGATCCCGTTTGTCCACAATCCGGTGAAGGACGGCAACCTGCTCTATGTGGCGGCGCCGGGCTTCGGAAAGTCGATGTTCCTTATGACGGCAGCGCTCACGCTGGCTATGAAGAACAGCGTAAGCCGCCTGAATATGTATGTTCTGGACTTCGGAAACAGCGGACTGATTCCGTTGAAAAAACTGCATCATGTGGCAGACTATATTGCATTTGACGACACCGAGCGCTTCACAAAAGTGCAGGGTATTCTGGAAAGGGAGATGGCTGCAAGAAAGAAACTTCTGGCAGATGCCGCTGTGCAGAGTTTTGAAGTTTATAACCAGATCTCCGGCCATCCGCTCAAGGCGATCGTAATTCTTCTCGACAATATGGATGCGGTCAAAGAGATGGGTATGGAGACGGAGGAGTATTTCACAAAAGTGATCCGCGACGGCGTGGGACTCGGTATCTATTTCATCGGCACGACGACGAGGGCAAGCGGCGTCCGGTACGCGACGCTCAGCAGCTTCCGGAGCAAAATCTGCGGTTATGTCGTCGATGAGTCGGACGTTCCGACGATTGTCGGAAGGACGAAATACAAACAGTCGGAAATCCGCGGACGGGCCCTGATCAAAGTCGGAGAGGAGGCCTGCTTCATGCAGAACTATTCCATAGTCGGCTTTGCGAACGAGATCGAATACAACAGTAAGACAGAAGAACTCATTCGTAAGATCAACGACATCTATCCGGATGAGATCGCGCCGAAGATTCCGGTTCTTCCGGAGGAACTGTCTTATGCAGATTTTGAGAATTACTTCAACCCGGCGTCTGCGGATGCTGCCGGTGGAGAGGGGAAGAGCGTGCAAACCGGAACCTTCGACAAAAAGGATATCTATCTGGGACTCGACAAGGAGATGGTTGTGCCCTGCGGTATGAAGAATTCGGATTCGCCGTTCCTGATCATCGGCGAGGCGAAGAGGGGAAGAACGAACGCCCTGAAGATTGCGCTCGCGCAGCTGGTGAAAGGCATCGGATCGTCGGCAGAGGGGGCCGGAAACACGGTTCTTCTCGTGGATTCAAGAGCGCTCGATCTGTTCTATACAAATTCGGATGACAGAATCACGTATTTCGCGCCGGACCGTGTGGCGGAGGAATTCCCGGCCGTGTTTGAAGAAGTGGTAAAGGCGCGCGAAGAAATGATGCGCGAGGCGCTTGCGCTTGAGGAAAACAGAGGACTCAGCCCGAAAAAGATCCTGGAGAGTTTCCCGCCGGCGCATCTTCTGATCGACGATGTGGATGATTTTGCCTCTGCCTTCAGCGCGAATATTCTCGCAGCGGGTCAGACAGCGAAGCTTCTGGAGCGGGCAGTTACCGCCGGCGTCTGTGTGATTGCCACGGCGAACGCCGGAAAATTCAAGGGCTTCGACGAGATCTCCAAGTTCTTCCGCACGACGACAGAGGGACTTATGGTTGGAAACCAGGGAACGTCTGCAATCTTCCCGATCACGGCCATGAAAGAGATGCCGGCACCAAAAGACGGACTTCTCTGGCACAACGGAAGCTATGTGCGGATCCGCATACCGAAGTGCTGACGGGAGAATGTGTCTGAGAGAAAAGGTGTTTTGGAATATTTATATCTTGGTAAAGAAAGGGGAAGATAAATGGGAGACACAAGTGGAGTACATCAGAACAGCCAGGCAATGGCGAATACCGATTCCTCAAATATTAAAAGTGCGACAGATGCCCTTGTGCTATCTTCGTATATGCGTGATGTGAACAGTAATATCTCGGCGGTAGGTCACGGGGCTGCTGCTTTTGCATCGGCGCAGACAGCGATCAGTAAGCTGAAGACTACGCTGGACACGGACGCCGCATGTATTATTTCCGTGGCGAACGCATTGGCCAGTGTTGATCAAAAACTGGCGGATGATGTAATGAAACAGTTTCAGTAGAAATGGATAAATGGGGGATGCAGTGACGACATGGGATTAAGACTATTACCCGGCAGTGTGAGACTGCAGTGCAGTACGATGGTCCAGTCTGTGCAGGCTGCGCAGAAGCAGCTGGCGGTGATACTGGCGAATATCGGCACATTTACAAACAATACGGAACAAAAGGCTGCCTCATGGACGAATATGCGCAGCCATTTCCGGGATTACGAGATGATCATCAGCGCGCTCAACGGAGCGCTCGAGCAGATTGCGGAGGATTGTCAGTCGGTGAGCGGCCTTGTGGGAAACGAGATGCTCGACGAGGATCAGCTGAACGCGTCGATTCAGTACCTGCAGCAGTGCAATGCTTCGCTGCAGGGATGTATTGACAGCTGCAACAGCGCGCTCTCTGCGCCGAATATCGACGGCAATTACGCCAGCGCGCTGCGCTCGGCAATATCCCGGTACCAGGGCATGATTAACGCGAATAACGCGAAGATTCAGGAACTACAGAATAAGATTCAAACCCTCTATCAGATTGAGGCGTCAACCTCTACGCAGTTTACGACGGTCAGTGCCCTGTTTGACGCTGCTGTCTCCGGACTGCAGGCTGTATCTCTGGCATACGATGTCAACAGCGCGACCTTTGCCACCGTGAGCGACCAGAGCTGGAAGGCTGTCCTCGGGGAACCTTATTCGGAATATCTGATGGGCAAAATGATCGACGATGAGAACGGACATCTGGTATTCAATGAGCAGGTCATCATGGATTACCTGAAAAAAGATGAGAGCGATCTGAGTGAATACGAAAAAACGGCCGTTGAGAAGACGCTGGAGATGATCAAGGCAGAGGCGGTAAAGTATGAGTCTTACGAGGAAATGGGACTGGACGGCATGTCTGTCGATGACCTTGCTTCCATCGCCTGGCTTGCGAATAACACGGATTACAGCAGCTTCAACGATGTGAGCAACAGTTATAAGCAGTTGTATGTCAACATTCTGCACGAGATCGTCACGGATCCGTCGGACACCAGTTATGCGGCAAGTATCCGTAAGGCTGCTGAGAATGAGCAGGTCGTCATGGTCAATAAGATTGACGAAAAAAAAGCGGATAACGCCTGGCTGCCCGGTGATGTCTACAAGTATACGAAGTCCGCAAAAGTGGATACGCTTGGAAACTGGACGACGACATATAAAACTACCGAAAAGAACGTGGAGGTGGAATGGAACAGTTCTGCCGCGATTCCGAATATCTTCAAGGGAAAAGTCGTTCCGACGTATAGCAATACGCAGAAGAAAAAACATCCGAATCCGGAAAAAGAAGCTGATTGGAAAACCATTCAGGATGAGATTAGTGACGCGCTCGAGAAAAAGGGAGTGAACAGAGATCTGTTTACAAGCAAAAAGAACGGATACAGATATCTTCATCCAAACGGCAAATATACAACGCCGAAGAAGAAAGACTGCCCGACGTTTTATGATGAGAAACTGGCAGTCGATTTCTCCAAGACGGCAAGCGCGTCCGCGACCTGGAAGGAATACGGATATGACGACGGCAACGGATTCAAAGTCAATGCGAAGGTTGGTACTGCAGAAGCTCATATAGGCGCATCCGCAGGTCTGTACGTGATGGGAAAAGACGGCAAGAGATTCCTGAGCCCGGGCGTTAAGGCGGAAGTCGGTGCCAGTGCAACCGCATTTGAAGCAGAAGTTTCCAAGAAGGTTGGTACGGATATGTTCGGCGCCACTGCAAAAGGAACCGCTACGGCCGGTAAAGTTGAGGCGCAGGCAAACGCAGGAGCAATGATCTTTGATGAGAACCATAAAATAAATCCGCAGCTCAGCGCAGGCGCCAGTGCCGAGGCAATCGGCGGTGAATTGACCGGAAAAGCACAGGTGGATGTTCTCGGAGGCAGCGTCGGCGTGAAAGGCAGCGTGAATTACGGAATCGGTGCCCACGCGGATGTCGGGCTGAAAGACGGAGTAGTGAAGGTGGACATCGGAGCGACGGTCGGCGTAGGAGTGTCTCTCGGCGCGGAAGTCGATGTAGGCGGTATGGTAGATACGGTTGTTGACAAAGCCGAGACCGGTGCGAAATTCATCGCGGATAAATGGGATTCCGCTTTGAAATGGATCGGTAGCTGGTAAAGAGGAAAAATAAATGATAATGAAACTGGTAAGCAATTCGCCTTTTCTAATCTTTGGATTGCTGATGCTTTTTTTTGCAAAGGTGTTGTCGATGGCGGCGGAGAAGCCAAAGAACGTCAGGCACGCCAGAGGAGAGGTGACAGAAATCGGAGAGAAGCACGGCTCCTCTTCGTACCGGGCGAAGGTTCGGTTTCAGACGGATGACGGACATATGATGGAGGCCATGATCCTCGGACTCTGTAATGTGAGGGAAGCATCCACCGGAGATTGGATCGAGATTGACTATTATCCGGAGAAAAACGGCAGATATTATGCGACAACCGATGATCCGAGATATATCTCCGGTTCAAGTCCGGAGGCAAACCGGAAACAGAGCAGAGTGCTCTACGGAGTTGCATTTGGATTTTTCGTCTTTTACGCAGTTATGACGATATACGGAATTCTGCATTGAGTGGGATCGGTGACGTATATGCCGGCCCGGTGCCGGCAAAGGTGACAGAAGGAAGAAAAGATGATATTGTAAAGCTTGCATATCATCGGAATAAGAAGGCTATTATATATACGGAGGATTTGAATATGCTGGAAGGTTTATTACCAATCGGTAGTGTTGTTTTATTAAAAGAGAGTACAAAGAAGGTTATGGTTGTCGGTGTTTGCCAGCGGGGAGCCGGAGATCCGGAGAAGATCTGGGATTATTCCGGTGTGCTGTTCCCGGAAGGATATATCGATGCCAATAAGCTCTTCATGTTCGACAATGAGCAGATTGATCAGGTATTTGCGCTCGGGTATCAGGATCAGGAGCAGATGGAGTTCAAGAAAAAAGCAGATGCTGTGATTCGCGATATGAAAGGCTGATGTGAACGGAAATTGCGTCAGGCGGAAAACGAATTACGTAAAATGATGGGGGATAAAAGAATGAAGAAAAAAGCAGCGGTGATCCTTGGCCTCGTACTTGCGATGAGCATGAGTGCGTGCACAAAGACATCCTCAAAGTCATACAGTTTCGATGTTTCTACCGGCGACAAGGTGGAGGTAAAACTTGATACGTCGAATGGCTATGATCTGACACAGGAGGATGGAAGGTTTACAGTGAAGAGCGAGGAAGGAGAAGATCTGCTTCAGGCAAGCTGGGCGACAGCTGAAGACTTTGATTCCTATGTGGAAAAGGTGAAGAATGATCAGAACGCCGAGATCAACAGCGAAGAGGATGACTATATCTACTGGGACTACACAGAGAAAGACGGAACTGTGGAGCATGACCGGGCAATCATGGTTTCCGACAAGACCGGTATTCTGATCGGAAGCCTTGCAGATAAGGATGAGGGAACGAAGGCCTATGAGGCACTGACGTTCACAGTAAAATGATTATGGAAAAAACAACGGTCGATGAGATAAAACAAATCAGCAGACAGCTGGAGGAATGCGATATCAGCGAGGATCGGCTGAACAGATTCATTGATGAGATGGATTCCTACAATGAATATGCCGGAAGGATGTACAATGAGCTGTTGCTGCTTTGGCAGAATGATTCCAGGATGTATGGGAGTTTGTGCGAGGACCAGCAGTTTTTTCAGCATACGATTCGAATGAATGAGAATGCCGTCGCAGAAGAGAAAAAACGCATTTCACAGGTTCGCCGGAAACTAAAAGACGAATTGGACTTCCTGATCGGGAAGCGAAATGAGAATAGTTGAATGTGAGTGGATCGGATCCGGAAAATGACAGTTTGTTTTGCGTCGTTTTCCGGATCTTTTTGTTGAAATAATGAAATTGCCTTGACAATTCTCCTGTATCATTGTACTATGCAATTAGTACAGTAATACAAGCGCGAGATTACGGTAAACGGTACAGTTTTTTATGTTATAGGAAATTCCTCCGGAATTTCTATAACACAAAATGCTCCGCTTAGATGCGCAGCTCGCAGATAAGAAGATCGCTTACGCGATTCTGCTCGCGCGCCTTTCGTCCACTACGCTCCCCTCAGGAGTGAGGGGATGGGGGAGTCGAAGTCCGCTTGCGGACTTTGATCCACAGGCGACCCGGCTCATTCGCCGTGGCACTTGTGGGAGACGGTATCGGAACTGCAGACCATGGATGAAAAGACAGGAGGATGTCCGGATGACTTGGAAGCTGAATTCGGAGCGTCCGATCTACGCACAGATCATTGAGAAGGTGGTTATGGATATTATCTCGGGGCTATACCGGCCGGGTGAGAAGCTGCCCTCGGTGAGAGAGCTTGCGATGGATGCGGAGGTGAATCCGAATACGATGCAGAAGGCATTGGCTGAGCTGGAGAGAACGGGACTTGTGAGGAGCCATAGAACCAGCGGGCGGTTTATTACGGAGGATACGGATTTAATTATGGATGAGAAGAGAAAGATCGCGAAGAAGGAGATTCAGGACTTCCGCGACAAGATGAACGCCATCGGTTTGACAACCGAGGAAATCGTACAGCTGATGTATGAGAAAGATACGGCAGAAGAGGAGGAAGAGAAATGAACGAGATCTTAAGATGCGTGAACCTCACAAAGGTCTACGGCCAGAAGCTCGCGCTGGATCGCATGTCTCTCAGTATTTACAGCGGAAGAATTGTGGGTCTTCTCGGACCGAACGGAAGCGGAAAGACGACGTTTCTGAAGCTTGCGGCCGGCATGATGATTCCTTCTTCCGGAGATGTTTTTATCGACGGGTTCCGGCCGGGCGTCGAGACGAAGTCGGTGGTATCCTATCTGCCGGATCACCTCTATGTGCCGGACTGGATGAAGGTCAGGGATCTGGAGGAGTACTATCAGGATTTCTTTGCTGACTTTGACCGGCGAAGAGCGGATGAGATGCTTGGGCTTCTGGGAATTGATAACCGCTGGGTATTGAAACAGCTCTCCAAGGGAAACAAAGAGAAGGTTCAGCTGATCATGACGATGAGCAGAAGGGCGAAACTCTATCTTCTCGACGAGCCGATTGCCGGCGTTGATCCTGCGGCCAGGGACTACATTCTCCGCACGATCATCAACAACTATGAGCCGAACTCGACGATCATCCTTTCCACACATCTGATTGCCGACATCGAGCGCATCCTCGACGATGTTATATTCATCCGCGACGGTCATATTCTCCGTTACGGCTGTGTGGAGGATCTCAGAAACGCAAGTGGAACATCGATCGATCATCTCTTCAGGGAGGAATTCAGATGCTGAGCAAAGTAATGAAATATGAATGGAAGGCAACCAGCAAGATTCTGCTCATTCTTCACGGCGCGCTGGCCGCCTACGGTATCTTATGTGCGGTTACCTTATCCAGCTTCGTGGACATCGTGTCCGTCAACTGGTCGGGACTTCTGTTTACACTCTATGTTATTTTTGTACTGGCGGCGGGGCTTTTTACAATTTTGGTTCCGGCAATCCGCTACTACCGCAGTATGTATCACGAGGAGGGATATCTGACACACTCTGTTCCTGTTACCAGCTATACTCTTGTCACCGGAAGGCTGTTGAACGCGCTGATCTGGTATGTCATTGATCTTGCGATCATCTCACTGACTACGTTTGTGATTCTGGTCGGAGTCCTGCATGAGCCGAGGTTTATCACAGAGGCGTTCGAATGGATCGGCGATGGAGTGGTGAGCTTCGCGGACAGCGCGGGCGTACCGGTTGAGATCTTTGCCGTGTTCCTGATCATACTGATTTCCGCGTCCTTCATTTTCAGTCTGTTTACGGTTTACCTGAGCATCGCGCTCGGAAGTCTGGTGAAAGAGCACCGTGTGGCGATGTCGATTGCGTTCTATTTCGGACTGCATATGGCGTACAATGTATTCACTACCATCTACGGAATTCTTTTATCGCAGATTGAAGGCAGTCTGTACAATGTGTCGAGGCGCCTGAGCATTTTCAGCAGCGGCACAAGCGGAGTGTTCGCGAAGTACTTTTTCCATATGCTCATCGGTTACTCGATTTTCTTTATCATTGGAAGCGTTGCCTATTATTTTATCATTGTAAGAATTGATGAGAAAAAGCTGAATCTTCAGTGAGAAAAATGTGCGAATCCGGGCGGCAGTGACAGAAAATTGCGCAAAATGTCAAAAATGTTGCGGATTTGAGAAAGAGAGAATTTGCGGCGCAAACACATTCTGCAGGAGGATGTTCCGGCGGAATGTGTTTTTGACTGTAAAAAATTCTGATGTAGCTGCTGTATAAGACGAAAATTATAGGAAGATGCGTAAAAGTATGAATTTTTCGTGAAATTTTCGCCCGGATAGGTTACAATGAAATGCGTAATTTATATTTATCACCACAGGGGGAAACTATGAAAAAATCAACGAAATTTGTTGCGGCACTTTTGATCGGAGCCATGACTCTTTCTATGGCAGGATGCCAGCCGAAGGCGGAGAAAACAACATCTTCTGTAACAGCTGCAAGCTCTGTTGACACTGAGTCTGTATCTGATGTTGCTACGTCTTATGACTTTGAGGATGTTCTTGCTGATTCTTACGAGACAGCAGATACAAGCTCTGCAAGTTCTGTATCTGAGTCTGTTGAGAGCACATCCGAGGAGCTTAGCGTAGGTGCTTCTGCAGGAACAGAGTACACAAACGAGACATTCAACCTGAAGTTCGCGCTTCCGGAGGGATGGAGCTTCTATTCTGAGGAGCAGATGGAGCAGCTCAACGCCACAATCGGTGACAAGCTGGACAACAAGATGGTTGCTGACGCGATCAAGAGCGGTAAAGTATTCATCGATATGTATGCTGCAAGCGCAGATCAGTTCCAGAACGTAAATATCAACCTTGCAGATGCTCATGTAGACATCGAGAAAGCCGGCGGTGCGGATGTAATGATGTCCGATACAGTTCTCAATTCCACAAAGTCCGCACTTGAGGGCCAGGGAATGACAGACATCGAGATCACAAAGGGAACAGCGACATTCCTTGGAAAAGCTGACACACCTGCAATCCTTGTAAAAGGTTCGATCAGCGGCGTTCCGGTTTACGAGACACTTGTTTACGCAATCAGCGGACACTATCTCGCAACAGTTACTGCTGTATCCATCAACGAGGATACAACACAGTCCATTCTTGACGGTTTCACAACACTTGACTGATCCGTCCGGAAAAAAGAAAATGACGTGTAAGCCCTCACGGGCTTGACATATTGCAAGGGTGGTTCTTACCTTACTTACAAATACTCTTTCCACCCTTGCATTCAATTGCATGATGATATCCGATTCGGATATTTTGGAAACCCTCTTCGGTCTTCTTGCCGGAGAGGGTTTTTATCATGTCATGGAAAATCCTCGGGAGTTTCCATGACACAAAACGCTCCGCATGCAAAAGAATCTGATATTTTTGAGATTGAAGCGTGTTTTTTTACACCTGTATCAGTTATAATGTTTATAAAAGTGATACGTGAGATTTGCGGTGACGGGGCGCGAGCGAAGTATCCCGCGGATTTTACGAACGATGTACCTGTATAGCTGTTCTTTAACAATTTAACCGGATACTTGCCTGCTTAACGTTTATTTCAGACGATCCGGAAGCGGATCGATACAGGAGGAATCTATGAGAAAAGCGACGAAATTTGTTTCTGTACTTCTGATTGGAGCGATGATGCTCCCGATGACAGCGTGCGTGAAGAAGGTGGAGAAGACGTCTTCCTCTGGGGACGAGGAGATCGAAGCGACGGCGGATTCTTCTGAGGAGGCGGAGGAAGTACTTCCGGCCAAAGCGATGGTTGCATCCTCGGAGGTGAACGCCCTTCTGGAGGAGCTTGCATCCGCCTCTTCCGATTCTGAATCAGCGTCGGCTTCTGTTAGTGAATCCTCTGTGAGTGCGTCTTCGGCCGCTGATGCGGGAGATCAGATTTTTGGAGTGATCTCGGGAGACTGCTACACGAATGAGGCCTTCAATTTCAAATTCCAGCCGGAGTGCTGCTTTGAGTTTGCGACGGATGAGGAAATGCTCGAGACCAATGACATGGAGGGCGGGCAGTGGACGGATGAGGCGAAGAAGGCGGCGATCGGGAAAGGAAAAACGTTCTATGATCTGTACGCGACAAGTGAAGATCCGTATCAGACGGTCATTGTCATTCTGAAAGACGCGATTTTTGACGTACAGGCGGCCGGCGGTCTGGAGACACTGATGGACGAGGACGTGCGCGCGTCCGTGGAGAAAGAGCTCGAGGGTGAAGGCTATGAGAACTGCAAAGTGGAGAAGAGCACGGTGAATTTCCTCGGCGATCCGAATGCTCCGGCGTTCAAAATTACGGCGGATCTCTACGGAATGAAGGTATACGAGACGATGGTCTTTGTTGTCAACGGGCATTACTTCGCGACCATCACAACGGCTTCGCTGGAAGAAGATTCCACGCAGACAATTCTGGACAGTTTTACAAAGATTAAATGACGGGGATGACCCGATCGTAAAAGAAACCTCCCGGTTCTGTTTCCACACAGATCCGGGAGGTTTTCTGGTGTTATAGACATTCCTTAATCTCTCTTGAAGATGTCGCGGGTGTAGACCTTCTCATACACGTCGTCGAGGCAGCTGTCGAAGCGGTTGGCGATGATCGCTGCGCTTTCTTTCTTGAACAGATCCAGATCGTTGACGACTCTGGAGCCGAAGAAGGTCTCGCCGTCCGGAAGAGCCGGCTCGTAGATGATGACGTTGGCGCCTTTTGCCTTAATTCTCTTCATGACGCCCTGAATCGAGGACTGGCGGAAATTGTCGGAGTTGGATTTCATCGTCAGGCGATAGACGCCGATCGTGATGCTTTTTTCCTCGGAGGGGTTGTAGCTGTTGGCGTCGGAATATCCGTAGTAGCCGGCTTTCTGCAGCACGCGGTCGGCGATGAAGTCCTTGCGGGTGCGGTTGGAATCGACGATGGCCTGGATCAGGTTCTCCGGCACGTCGGCGTAGTTGGCCAGCAGCTGCTTGGTGTCCTTTGGCAGACAGTAGCCGCCGTAGCCGAAGGACGGATTGTTGTAGTGGTTGCCGATGCGCGGATCCAGACAGACGCCGTCGATGATCTGCTGGGTGTTCAGATTCTTGCTCTCGGCGTAAGTGTCCAGCTCGTTGAAGTAGGAGACACGGAGTGCCAGATAAGTGTTGGCGAAGAGCTTGACCGCCTCGGCCTCAGTGAAGCCCATGAACAGCGTGGCAATCTGTTCCTTGATCGCGCCCTGCTGAAGCAGAGCGGCGAAGTTCTCTGCGGCCATTACGGTCTCGCTGTCGTCCCGGTCGCAGCCGACGATGATCCGGCTCGGGTAGAGATTGTCGTAGAGCGCCCTGGACTCCCGGAGAAACTCGGGAGAAAAGAGAATGTGATCGTTCCTGTATTTCCCGCGGACGCTCTCGGTGTAGCCGACGGGAATGGTGGACTTGATGACCATCCACGGCATGTGGCCGGTTCCCTCGTTTGCCTGTTCCACGAGCTCGATGACGGACTCCACGGCAGAGGTGTCAAAGAAGTTCTTCTGGGAATCGTAGTTTGTCGGTGCCGCGATCACGACGTAATCGGCCTTTCGGTATACTTCCCAGGCCGGGTTTTCCGGTGAGTGGCGCTGATCGTTGAGCACACAGGAGAGGTTCAGCTCTTTTTCCGCCAGGTATTTTTCGATATACTCGTCCTGAATCGGGGAGATGCGGCGGTTGATTTTTTCAACCTTTTCCGGAATGATGTCAACGGCTGTGACAGCGTTGTGCTGCGCGAGGAGCGTCGCGATGGACAGCCCTACGTAGCCGGTTCCGGCAACGGCGATGTTGAGCGGTGCAGGCGAAGGCAGACTTGCCCCTGCGGTCTCCTGATACAGGTCGGAGGGATCGAAGCCCAGTACTTCCGCCAGAGCTTCCAGCTGGGGAATGGACGGGATGTAGTCCTGCGACTCGAGTTTGGAGAGCATGGAGCGGTTGATGCCGGTGGCCTCCGCGAGTTCCTGCTGGGAGAGTTTTCTCGCCTTTCTTGTGTTCGCGACGGTGTTCGCGAGAAGTTTTGCGGATAATCGTTTCATAAAGACTCCTTTTTGCGTTCATTTGGTTTCTATCTGATGGAAAATAATTCGAATTGTTGCTGAAAACAACATGGAATTGCGCTGAAATGTCTTGAATATTCGGATATTTTGATTATACGACAGAAAAATAGGATTTGCAACGAGAATGAACACTGAAAATGTTGTTGATAATAACAAGCGTTTTTTCTGAAAACGTAAAATACATGACTGTAATCCGCCGGATTCGACAGCGACATATAGTTTAATATATGTTAAAATTCTTCATATAAACAATCGCATTTGGATCCGGGAGTTGTCTTCCGGCCGAAGAAAGCAGGAGGATTTATGAATCAAAATATTCCGAAACAGAAATCAAGGCTTGGCAGTGCCCTCGCGGCTTTTCTTGTCACAGCGGTGATCGGCGCTGTTATCTATTATCTGACGCTGCCTGCTCTGAATCTCCACAGTGAAGGCTTCTGGACTTTTATGGTCGTAACCACAACGATCTTTGTGATGCTTTACTACATCTTCACTGCCGGGATTGAATCACTGGATTCGATTCTGGAGCTGGAAGCGAACGCCAAGGGCGTGACGGTAAAGAAGGCTTCGAAAAGAAGAAAGAGAAGACAGTCCCGGAAAAGCTCCGGTCTTCTCATTCTGATTCCGATGTTCTTCTTCGCTTTTCCGATTGTGATCGGTTTTATATCGGGATCCCGTTTCTTCCACGCGAAGGCCTACAGTAACATCCTTACCGTGAAAGACGGAGATGTCGATAAGATTCCGTCCTCCGACGGAACGGACTCCATCGCGCTGATGGACACGGCCTCTGCCGAGAAACTCGGTGACCGCAAGATCGGTTCGCTGACCAGTGTCGTCAGTCAGTATGATGTCAGTGCCTACACGCAGATTGACTACAAGGGAAAACCGGTGAAGACGTCGCCGCTCCGCTATGCGGGCTTTTTCAAATGGGCGAAGAACCGGGGAAAAGGCATTCCGGGCTACGTCATTGTCGATCCGGTTTCCATGTCCGCGGATTACAAAAGTCTGGGAAGTGGGATGACCTATGTGCCCTCTGCCTATTTCAACGAAAACCTGAGGAGACATCTCCGCTTTTCCTACCCGACGAAGATGTTTACAAACATCCACTTCGAGATCGACGAGTCGGGCAAACCCTGGTATATTGCGCCGACCTATGAGCCGACGATCGGTCTGTTCGGAGGAGAGCAGATCAACGGCGCTGTCATCTGCGATCCGGTGAGCGGCGATTCGACCTGGTATCCGGTGGGAAAAATCCCGCGCTGGACAGATGTTGTTTTTTCCGGAGATCTGATCTGTGAGCAGTACAACAACCACGCGCAGCTTCACGAGGGCTTCTGGAACTCGATCATCGGACAGACGGGCTGCCGGAAGGTGACCGAATACGAGGGACGGGATGACGACGATTATCTCGCTGACTACGGCTATGTGGCGAAGGACGGAGACATCTGGATCTACACCGGCGTGACGAGTCTGAACAACGACAGCTCCAATATCGGTTTCATCATGTCCAACGAGAGAACGGAGGAGACAATCTTCATCACCTGTCCGGGTGCGGATGAGTTTTCCGCGATGGCGGCCGCGCAGGGTGAGGTGCAGGAGAAGCGATATGCGGCTTCCTTCCCGTCTCTGATTCTTGTGGACGGAAATCCGACGTACATCATGGTGATGAAGGATGCCAGCGGTCTGGTCAAGATGTATGCGGCTGTCAACGTCGAGCAGTACAACATGGTGGCGACGGCGACGAAGCAGAAGGACTGCATCGACAAATACCGTGCCCTGATCGGCGGTGAGATCTCCCAGGAGGAGGCGACCGGCGAGGGCGCAGCTACAAATCTGAAGGAGGAGACGGGAGCTGCGGCCGGAGAGACGGCGGCGCCGGACCTGTCCGACGCAAAGGAGAAGACGATCAAAGTCAAAAAGATGCAGACCATCGACAGAGGCGGTAACACCTGGCTCTACGTCGTGGATACGGAAAACCGGATTTACGCGGCGAAGTATGAGGATGTTCTGGACATGCTCCTTGTGGAAGAGGGGGATGAAATCACGATCCGCACCGACGGCACCTACTTCGCATTCGAGAAGAAATGATGGGAAGCGGTAATCTTCTGGAAATAAACGAATCAGGCACTTTTTTTTCAGGGGGGCGATGATTCCTGAAAAAACGATTGACGTTATATTTACAGAATGGTAAGATTTCAATCGGGTAAAGAATTGTATATTTCAATGCCTATTATTGATTGAGTAGCCGGCAGTGCCAGAGTTGGTAAATGGCCGGTCCTGATGGAAGGATCAGGAGGACTCAAATTTTGTGAGAACGCACGTGATCTTGTGAAACGGTCAATATAAATGGGCATTAAGACATACTTCGATATGAAATAAGAACCATATGAAAGACCAGGAAAGACCGGACGATGCGTCCGGTCTTTCTGCGTTATCGATACTCCTCTGGAAGGTCGGTAACGCAGAACGCCCCGCGGAACGCGCTTGCCCGATGAGCAGGTGCTTTGCATCCGCGTCCGGCGAGAGAATGTCGCAGGAGACATTCTTTTTTCAGGAGGAGATGGAGATGAACAATAGCGAGCAGCGGACGGCACCGCTGTATGAGGCGCTTCTTGAATTCAGAAAGAGAAGAGTTGTGCCCTTTGATGTGCCGGGTCATAAGAGGGGAAGAGGAAATCCCGAGCTTCTGGACTTCCTCGGTGAGAAATGCGTCGGCGTGGATGTGAATTCCATGAAGATGCTGGACAATCTGGGACATCCGGTCTCGGTCATCCGCGACGCGGAGGAATTGCTGGCGGATGCCTTCGGAGCGTCCCACGCGTTTATGATGGTGAACGGAACGACGTCGGCGGTTCAGGCGATGGTGCTCGCCGTTGTCCGTGAGGGGGATGAGATTCTTCTCCCCAGAAATGTGCACAAGAGTGTCATCAATGCGCTGGTTCTCTGTGGAGGAATCCCTGTTTACATCCCTGTCCGTGTGGATCACAAGATCGGTATTGCGACGGGAATGGCTCTGAAGGATGTGGAAAAAGCGATCCGGGAGCATCCGAAGGCGGTGGCGATCTTTGTGAACAATCCGACCTACTACGGCATTGCCTCTGATCTGCAGGGGATTGTGGATCTCGCCCACGGGGCAGGCATGAAGGTTCTGGTCGACGAGGCCCACGGCACCCATCTCTATTTCGGAGACAATCTCCCGGTTTCGGCGATGGCGGCCGGCGGAGATCTGGCGGCGGTTTCGATGCACAAGTCGGGTGGAAGTCTGACCCAGAGTTCGATCCTTCTCTGCGGACCGTCGGCGGATGCGGAGTACATCCGTCAGATCATCAACCTGACGCAGACAACGAGCGCCTCCTATCTTCTGATGGCCAGTCTTGATCTGTCCAGGCGAAACCTTGCGCTGAACGGCAGGGAGGCTTTTGACCGGGTCAGCCAGATGGCGGAGTACGCGAGGGAGGAGATCAACGAGCTCGGCGGTTACTACGCCTACGGCCGGGAACTGATCGACGGAGAGAGCGTCTTTGATTTCGATGTCACGAAGCTCTCGGTCTTCACCCAGGGCATCGGACTGACGGGCATTGAGGTCTATGATCTCCTTCGGGACGAGTACGACATCCAGATTGAATTCGGAGATATCGGCAATATTCTCGCTTACATTTCCATCGGAGACCGCATCCAGGACATCGAGCGTCTGGTGGGAGCTCTCGAGGATATTCAGCGGCAGTACGGAAAGCCGAAGAAGGAACTCTACTGCGGAGAGTTCATCGAGCCGGAGCTTGTGATGACGCCGAAGCAGGCGTTCTACGCCGAGGGAGAACAGCTTCCGCTTTCGTTGACGGTCGGCAGGGTTTCGGGCGAGATCGTCATGTGTTATCCGCCGGGAATACCGATTCTGACGCCGGGCGAGCGGATTACGGAAGAGATCATCGGGTACATCGAGTACGCCCGGGAGAAGGGCTGTTCCCTTCAGGGAACGAAGGATCCGGAGTGCAGGGAACTGCGGGTTCTGAAGTGACGGGAGTGCGGATAAAGGTTTGTCCCGCGGATGCAGATCGCGGACGCTGTTAAGCACCGGCTCCGAAGGACGTGGCAGGGGGACCGGTGTATAGGTATTGGAACGAAAGAAAAATACGCAACACAGAAACAAGGGTAGGGAAGCAAAGTGGTAGATATCTGGTTTTCACAGCTGGACACAGAGAATGTGAAGACATCCGTCCGCGTGGAGCAGCAGCTCTTTTCCGGGAGGAGTCCTTATCAGCAGATCGATGTGTTTCAGACAAAGGAATTCGGAAAGATGATCGTCCTTGACGGCGAGATTGTTTTTTCCGAAGCGGACGAATTTATATACAATGAAATGGTTGTTCATGTGCCGATGGCCGTGCACCCGCATGTGCGCGATGTGCTGATCATCGGCGGCGGCGACGGCGGCGTGGCGAAGGTGCTCACGCAGTATCCGGAGATCAAATCCATCGATGTCGTCGAGCCCGACGAGATGTTCATCGAGGTGTCGAAGCGTTTTTTTCCGGAGACGGCAGAGGGCTTTGACGATGCCCGCGTGACGATCAAAAATATGGATGCCCTGCGATTCTTAAGAAGATTCCGGGACAGCTACGATCTGATTATCAATGACTCGACGGATCCCTTCGGACACACGGAGGGACTCTTTACCAGAGAGTTTTACGGCAACTGCTATCGCGCGCTCCGCGAGGACGGCATCATGGTCTACCAGCACGGCAGCCCGTTCTATGAGCAGGATGAGGCGGCGTTTCGCGCAATGCACCGCAAGGCGTACAAGAGTTTTCCGATCAGCCGCGTCTATCAGGCGGGAATTCCGACCTGTCCGGCGGGACTGTGGATGTTCGGCTTCGCATCGAAGAAGTACCACCCGCTGAAGGATTTTGATCCGAAGCGGTGGAACGAGAGAAACATAAAGACATGGTATTACACGACACATTTGCACAGAGGAGCTTTCATGCTTCCGAAATATGTGGAAGATATTCTTTCTGAGGAGGAAAACAGATGAGCAGATTAATGATCATTGGCTGCGGAGGCGTAGCTTCCGTGGCGATCGCAAAGGTATGTCAGAACGATGAGGTATTCGACGAGCTTCTGATCGCCAGCCGCACGGTATCCAAGTGCGACGCGCTCAAAGAAAAATTACAGGGACAGACGAAGACAAAAATCACCACGGCGCAGATCGATGCCGATGACGTGGAGGCGCTGACGGCTCTGATTAAGGACTACGCGCCGGACGCTGTTCTCAATGTCGCTCTGCCGTATCAGGATCTGACCATTATGGACGCCTGTCTCGCAGCCGGCGTGGACTATATCGACACGGCAAACTACGAGCCGGAGGACACCGACGATCCGGTCTGGAGAGAGATCTACGAGAAGAGATGCAGAGAACTCGGTTTTTCCGCCTACTTCGATTATTCCTGGCAGTGGAACTATCAGGAGCGCTTCAAAGAGGCGGGGCTGACCGCGCTTCTCGGCAGCGGCTTCGATCCGGGCGTGACAAGCGTTTTTGCCGCCTACGCGAAAAAACACTACTTCGACACGATCGATACCATTGACATTCTGGACTGCAACGGCGGCGACCACGGCTACGCCTTCGCGACAAACTTCAATCCGGAGATCAATCTCCGCGAGGTATCTGCGCCGGGTTCCTACATGGAGAACGGCAAGTGGGTGGAGATCCCCGCGATGAGCATTCACCGCGAGTATGACTTCGAGGGCGTCGGCAAAAAGGATATGTATCTACTTCACCACGAGGAGATCGAGGCTCTCGGACGCAACATGCCGGAGGTGAAGAGAATCCGTTTCTTCATGACCTTCGGACAGAGTTATCTGGATCACATGCGCTGTCTCGAGGATGTCGGCATGCTCTCCACAACGCCGGTGAACTACAACGGACAGGAGATCGTCCCGATCCAGTTCCTGAAGGCTCTGCTTCCGGATCCGGCATCCCTTGGACCGAGAACCGTGGGAAAAACGAACATCGGCTGCATCTTCACCGGTATGAAGGACGGAAAGAAGAGAAGTATCTACATCTACAACATCTGTGATCATCAGGAGTGCTACAGGGAGGTCGGCTCCCAGGCGATTTCCTACACGACAGGTGTGCCGGCGATGATCGGAGCGATGCTGGTGGCCGGCGGACAGTGGAAGAGACCCGGCGTGTACACGACGGATGAGTTTGATCCGGATCCGTACATGGAGGCGCTGAACCGTTGGGGACTTCCGTGGAAGGTTGTTGAGAATCCGGCTTTGGTTGAATAAGTCCAGTCTCAGAGCAGGGGCGGATGCGTGCTTGCATGCAGATCCGTCCCTGCTATAGAGACGACAACAGACATGAGTGTGAAGGACGGTAGTCCGGAACACGAATGCCTGTAGCATGGCGGGAGTGCGAAGCGCGAAGCCATGCGTAGGACTTATACAAATGGTGAAATGAGAAGCATACTTGCATATGCTTGATAAGGAACAAAGGGAGGACACACGAGTGAAAATTTCAGACATCCCAACACCGGCGTATGTTGTCGATGAGAAAAAACTGGAGGAGAATCTGCGGATTCTGAAGGACGTGAGTGAACAGGGGGGATGCAAAATCCTGCTTGCGCAGAAGGCCTTCTCGATGTTCGCGGAGTATCCGCTGATTGGAAAATACCTGGATGGAACGACGGCGAGCGGTCTCTATGAGGCGAGGCTCGGCGCGGAGGAGATGAAAAAAGAGAACCATGTGTTCGCGCCCGCCTACCGCGAGGATGAGATCGATGAGATTGCGTCGATCTGCGACCATGTGATCTTCAACTCGGTCTCCCAGGTGCGGAAATTCGGGGCGAGGGTGTCGGAAAAAGCCGGGCGGCCGGGAGGAATCGGTCTCCGGATCAATCCGGAGTGTTCGACGCAGGATCACGCGATCTACGATCCCTGCGCGCCTTTTTCCCGGTTGGGAGTGACCATCGGAAACCTCGAGAATGCGCTGCGGGAGGACGACGGTTTCTGGAGTCTTGTGAGCGGGCTGCACGTCCACACGCTCTGTGAGCAAAACAGCGACGCCCTGGAGGAGACCGTTCGTGTCATTGAAGAAAAATTCGGAAAGTACCTGGCGCAGCCGGGAATCAAGTGGCTGAATCTCGGCGGCGGCCATCACATCACAAGGGATGATTACGACCGCGAGCGCCTGATCCGCATCGTCCGTCATCTGCGGGATACCTATCGGGTGGAGGTTTATCTGGAGCCCGGCGAGGCGGTTGCCCTCAATGCCGGCTATCTGGTGACGGAAGTGCTGGATCAGGTGGACAACATTCTGACGACCCTTCTTCTGGACGCCTCTGCGGCCTGTCATATGCCGGATGTGCTGGAGATGCCTTATCAGCCGCCCCTGAAGGGAGCGGTGGCTGTTCCCAGGATCGAGGATCCGGAGGCAGCGAAAACTGCCGGGTGCAACACGGACATTCCGGATAAGAACCGCATATCCGATCCGGACGGTTGTCCGGTGCAGGAAGACTCCCACATCTACCGGCTGTCGTCCTGTACCTGTCTGGCGGGAGATGTGATCGGCGACTATCGCTTCAATCACCCGGTCCGCCCGGGCGACAGACTCTGCTTTGAGGATATGGCCATCTATTCGATGGTGAAAAACAACACCTTCAACGGAATGGCGCTGCCCTCGATCTGGAAGATGGATGCCGGAGGAGATTGCATCCTTGTAAAAAAATTCGGGTATGAGGATTTCAAGGGAAGGCTGTCGTAAAAGTGTTGGATGGAATGAAGGAGTGGGGACAGGACATGGAGGAGAGGATGGAGAAGGAACTGCTGAAGATGAACACGCCGGCGGCGGACGGCTTTCATATGCCCGGCGAGTTTGAAGAACATGCGGGGACATTTCTGATCTGGCCGGTCCGCCCCGGTTCGTGGACGAACGGGGGAAGGGAAGCCGCCCCTGTTTTCGCTCAGCTGGCGTCGGAGATTTCCCGGACGGAACAGCTCTATCTTCTGGTCGACGGGGCACACCGCGCCTGTGCGGAAGAGCTGATCCGCCGCGCCCGTGCGGAGCGTATTCCGGGCGCGAATGCGGATGCCGGAGAGGACGGTGGGACGTCGGAGAAGGGCGGGATTACCTTTCTCGATATCCCGACCGATGACGCCTGGGCCAGAGATGTGGGGCCGACCTTTGTGAGAAATGACGCGGGAGAGGTGCGCGGAATCAGCTGGAAGTTCAACGCCTGGGGCGGAGACTTCGACGGCCTCTATCAGGATTACGAGCAGGACGACGCGGCCGCGAAGCGGATGTGCGAAACTCTGAAGCTTCCCTGTTATGACGCCGGGGACTTTGTCCTCGAGGGAGGATCCATCCATGCGGACGGCGAGGGAACGGTTGTGGTGACGGAGGCCTGTCTCTTGAGCAAAGGCCGCAATCCAAAACTTACAAAAGAAGAAATAGAGGAAAAACTTAAAAGTTATCTGGGCGCGGAGAAGGTGATCTGGCTTCCGTCGGGAATCTACAACGATGAGACGAACGAGCATGTCGACAATGTCTTTGCCTTCACGGCTCCCGGAGAAGCAGTTCTTGCCTGGTGTGACGACGAGGAGGATCCGCAGTACGCCATGAGCCGGGCGGATCTTGCGGTGCTCGAGAAGGTGACGGACGCAAAGGGGCGGAAGATCCGGGTCCGGAAACTTCCGGTTCCGTCGAAGCCGGTCTGCATGACACAGGAGGAGGTCGACAGTTTTGTCTTTGAGGAAGGCGAGGATCAGCGGGAAGCGGGAGAACGTCTGGCGGCGAGCTACGTGAACTTCTATATCTGTAACGGGAAAGTTCTCGTGCCGCAGTTCGGGGATCCGGCGGATGAGACGGCTGTGGAGACTCTGGAAGAAGCTTTTCCGGATCGGAAGATTGTTCCGGTTCCCGCGCGGGCGATTATTGTCGGCGGCGGAAATATTCACTGTATCACACAGCAGATTCCGGCCGGCAACAGGGCGCCTGAGAATATACACAGAGGCGTGACGGTGTGATGCGGCAGATTCCGGTTTGTGAAAAAAGCATATCCGGAAATGCTTTTGAAGACGGAGGGGATGCAGGATGAGAAAATTGAAAGTGGCGGTGGTACAGATGTCTATGTCTGCGCTGCCGGAGGAAAACATAGCGAAGGCGGACCGGCTGCTGCGGGAGGCTGCCGGGAAGGGGGCGCAGGTGATTCTTTTGCCGGAGCTCTTTGAGCGGCCTTATTTTTGCCAGGAGCGTCGGTACGAGTACTACGAATATGCGACACCGGTGGAGGAGAATCCGGCGGTACAACACTTTTCGAAAGTGTCTGCGGAGCTTGGCGTCGTCGTTCCGGTCAGTTTCTATGAGAAGGCCGGCATGCAGCTCTTCAATTCGATCGCGATGATCGACGCGGACGGAAGCGTTCTCGGTGTTTACCGGAAGACTCATATTCCGGACGATCACTTCTATCAGGAGAAGTTTTATTTTACGCCCGGAGACACCGGCTTTCGCGTGTGGGAGACGAGATATGGGAAGATCGGAGTGGGAATCTGCTGGGATCAATGGTTCCCGGAGGCTGCGCGCGCGATGGCGATTCAGGGAGCGGAGCTGATTCTCTATCCGACGGCGATCGGCTCCGAGCCGATCCTCGAGGTGGACAGTATGCCGCACTGGCGACGCTGTATGCAGGGACATGCCGGAAGTAATCTCGTGCCGGTGGCTGCCGCGAACCGCGTCGGCCTGGAGGAAGTTCTGCCCTGTGAGGAAAACGGAGGGCAGAAGTCGGCGCTTTGCTTCTTCGGTTCCTCCTTTATCACCGACGAGACAGGAGCGCTGATTGCGGAGGCCGGCCGCGGCGAGGAGACGGTCATCACGGCGGAGATCGATCTGGACAGATGCAGGGAGAACCGCATGAGCTGGGGCGTTTTCCGGGACAGACGGCCGGAGATGTACGGAGACTTATAATCGCTCTGTTCCGAGGCGTCGCTACGCATCCGCGCTTGGCGCGAGAATGTCGCTAGCGACATTCTTTTTTATGAATTACGATGCAGTATCTTTCTTGTAATTACAATTGATCATGTGCAGGGCGGAAAGACTACCGAAAATTAATTATTTTCAAAAAGATCATTCGATCATATAATCTGCTTAGTACAAAGAGGTACCACTTAGTCAGTGGTGCCTCTTTTTTTTTACTATGAAAGTGTTACGGAAGCCGCAGGGCGGAAGTATATGGCACTTTCAAATGCAAACACTTCGCAAAGTTCCCCTTAAGCGCGCGGGGGAGAGGTGGCTTTCCTGCCGGCGGACGTTTGCGGGATCAAGAATTTAAAATGAGGAGGCAATGGTTATGCAGTATAGTTTGACGACAGTAATCTGGGTATTGATCGGAGCCGCGCTTGTGTATTTCATGCAGGCGGGATTCGCGTTATGTGAGGCGGGACTTACGAGGGCGAAGAATACCGGTAATATCCTGATGAAGAACCTGATGGATTTCAGTATCGGAACCCCGTGTTTCTGGCTGGTTGGTTTCGGTTTGATGTTTAACGGAACAGGAGCGATTCTCGGACAGTTTGATCCGCTGATTCTCGGACAGTATACCGAGGCAAACAGTGTGGTTCCGCAGACAATGCCACTCTGGTGCTACGTAATTTTCCAGACAGTATTCTGCGCGACAGCAGCGACAATCGTTTCCGGATCCATGGCAGAGCGTACAAACTTCAGTGCGTACTGCGCATACTCCGCAGTAATCTCACTTCTGGTTTATCCGGTATCCGGACACTGGATCTGGGGCGGCGGCTGGCTCTACCAGATGGGCTTCCATGATTTTGCCGGAAGTACCTGCGTACATATGGTCGGCGGTGTCATCGCCTGTCTCGGCGCAGCAATTCTCGGACCGCGTATCGGAAAATACGACAAGAACGGGAAAGCAAGAGCGATTCCGGGGCACAGCCTCACAGCTTGTGCCCTCGGTGTGTTCATCCTCTGGTTCTGCTGGTTCGGATTCAACGGCGCTTCCACGGTAGCGATGGATACAGCAGACGCGGCTATCACGGCAAGTACAGCTTTCATGACAACAAACCTTGCCGCGGCTGTGGCAACGGTTGTGGCAATGATCATCACCTGGTTCCGCTATGGTAAACCGGATGTTTCCATGACATTCAACGCATCTCTGGCAGGTCTGGTTGCAGTTACAGCTCCTTCCGACTGTATCACTCCGATCGGAGCATTCTTCGTCGGACTGGTTGCAGGTATCATTGTAGTCTTCAGTGTAGAGTTCTTTGATAACGTGGCAAAAATCGACGATCCGGTCGGCGCGGTTTCCGTTCACATGGTAAACGGTATCTGGGGTACACTTTCCGTAGGTCTCTTCTCCACAGGAGCTGACGGCGTTGGAAAGGGCCTCTTCTACGGCGGCGGTTTCAGACAGCTTGGCGTTCAGGCTCTCGGCGTAGTCAGTGTAGCGGCTTACGTTCTTGTAGTTATGTTCATCGCCTTCAAGGTGATTGATAAAGTGATCGGCCTTCGTGTTCCGGCACAGGTTGAGATCGACGGTCTTGATATTCATGAGCACGGTCTTACTTCCGCATACTCCGGATTCGCCATCACAGATGTCACGGATATGGGAATGGACGCAAACGAGAACACCGATCTCGGCGAGGATGAGTATGAGAAAGCATCCGAGGCTCAGGTCAATGCAGCAGTCAAGGTTGCAAGAGCTCCGCTTCCGGATACAGGAATTTTCAAGGTAACGATCATCTGCCGTCTGTCCAAGTTCGATACACTGAAGAAAGCGCTGAACGCCCTCGGTGTAACGGGAATGACAATGACACAGGTTATGGGATCCGGTATCCAGAGAGGATCTTCTCAGAAATACCGTGGTGTTGAGGTGGATTCCACCCTTCTTCCGAAAGTAAAATGCGAGGTTATCGTCGGAAGAATTCCTGTAAACGATGTCATCGAGACCGCGAAGAAAGCACTGTACTCCGGTCATATCGGGGACGGAAAGATCTTCGTATACGCTGTAGACCGTGTTGTTAAAGTGCGTACAGGCGAAGAGGATCTCGATGCTCTTGCGGATGTAGAGTAAGAGAAACAGGAGGCGCCTGCGGATGCAGCGTAAGAGAATTTGCATGTGTCTGCGAATGCAGCGCAGGAATTGAAAATCTTCTCCGGAAGAGAAAAATGTAGAAATTTAACCGGGAAAAAGGCTGCCGCGCCTTGCTTTGGATGAATGAGAGTGGTGTTCATCCGTGCAGGGCGCGGCAGCTGTTTTTGGCTCATAGGAAATTACTCTGCATTCCCTTTGAGCCAAAATGCCCCGCGGGATTGGAGATTTTGTATTTTTACAGAAAATTTGCTATTTGCCGTTCGCTCTGTATTGCATGTTATCATGTTTGAATTTATAATGAATTATTGTACAATTAGCATCGAAATTTGAAAATTAGATGTGAGAAAAATCGGGCGGTTGATAGATATGTTGAATGAGGTTTTATACTGCTTAAAAACCGGAGATCGAAAGAAACTGAAGAACTGTTTTAAGAGTCTGCTGCCGGACAGATTTGTCAGCAATACTGTGTTTAAGAAGCACCACGGGCGCAGGATCAATGTTCAGAATCCGACCCTGCTGGATGAGAAACTTCTTATATTAAAGGACGGGCTGTACAGGAACAACACACTGGTGACCAACTGTACCGATAAATATGAGGTTCGGGAATACATCCGGGCGAAGGGCTACGGGGACGCGCTGGTGCGACTGATCGGATGCTGTCGATCGACCGACGAGATTGACTGGGACGCCCTCCCGGACAAGTTTGTACTCAAGTGCAACCACGGCAGCGGCTACAACATTATTGTGACGGATAAGAAGACGACGGACCGTCAGAAAGCATTCCGGCAGCTACGGGCGTGGATGAAACAGGACTATGCGACGATCAGCGCGGAACATCATTATCACGACATTCCCCACAGAATACTGATTGAAGAATATATCCGGACGAAAGCCGGGAAATTCCCGGTCGACTATAAGTTTTTCTGCAGCCGAGGCCGGGTGATCTGTATGCTCCTCGTGGCGGGGAGAGAGACAAAGAAGGTCCGTGTCTACGTGGATCAGGATTTCCGTGATCTGCATCTTGTCGATGAGTACAAGGATGGAAATCTGGAGGCGTTGAAGCCGGCCTCTTTTGACCGGATGATTGAGATGGCAAAAAAACTGAGCGAGGATTTTCCACTGGTCAGAGTCGACCTCTATGACCGGGACGGGGAGGTGCTGTTTGGCGAGCTCACTTTTACGCCGCACGGCTGCTGCCACGATTATCTGGACGAAAAAGCGCAGAAATGGATCGGCGACAGAGTTACACTGTGAGCGGGGCGCCGGCATTTTTATCAGGGGTATTGTAGTTTATGTCTAATATTAAGAAGAATTTCGCGTATCAGCTCTTCTACCAGACGCTGATCTCGATTATTCCTTTTGTCACTTCTCCGTACATCTCGCGTGTGCTGGGGGCGGACGGCATGGGAGTGTATTCCTATACATTTTCGGTAATAACGTATTTCAAGATTTTTGCGGCGCTCGGCATCGTGCAGTATGGAAACCGCGCGATTGCGAAGGCAAAAAATGATCAGAATCGGCTGAACAGGACGTTCACGAGTCTGTTCATACTCTCGACCATGTTGTCGCTCATCGTGACATCGGCCTACGGCCTGTACTGGGCGGTATTTGTGCATGACAATGCGCTGATCGCGCTGATTCAGGGAATCAACCTGGTGGCCGGTATCTTTGATATCAACTGGTTCTTCTTTGGAATGGAACAGTTCGAGATCACAGTCACCAGAAACTCCATTCTGAAGATTCTTACGATGATCGCCGTGTTTGTTTTTGTCAAAGAGAAGTCGGATCTCTGGATTTACGTCTGCATCGTGGCGGTCGGAAATCTCGTGAGCACTTCGGCTGTCTGGTATTTCCTTCCGAGATTTGTGAAGTTCACGCGTGTTACGAAGAGGGAGATCTTTGCCCATCTGCGTCCGATGCTCGTCCTCTTCACGGCGGTGATCGCGGTGTCCGTCTTCAGTTATATGGATAAAATCATGATCGGAAGACTGAGCGAATACGCGGAGCTCGGATATTATGAAAATGCGTGGAAGATGATCGAGTTTCCGGTGGGCTTTATTACATCGCTTGGTACGGTTATGATGCCGAAGCTCTCGAATCTTGTCGCAAAAGGGGACAAAAAAGCCGTCGACCATTACATCTACCAGTCGATGCGTTTTTCCATGGTCTCGGCGTTTGCGGTCGCCTTCGGTATTGCGGGCATCGGAACGGAATTCGCAGTTGTTTTCTGGGGGAAAAACTTTGCCAGAAGCGGGCTTCTGATGGTGATCATGTCGGCGGCGATCCTTCTCATGTCCTGGAACGGAGTGATTCGCTCCCAGTACATCATCCCGCACGAGAGAGATAAAATCTATGTGGCGGCGGTCTGGGCCGGAGCCGGTGTGAATTTTGCGGCAAACGCGCTGCTCATCCCGAAACACGGAGCGGCGGGAGCTGCAATCGGAACTGTACTGGCCTACCTGGCGGTGTGGTTCGTGCAGAATGTGAATGTGAGAGATTCGCTGTCTCTGGTCAGATACTTCCTTGAGAGCCTTCCGTACGCGGCGATCGGTCTGATCATGTATGCGGCGATCCGGGCGATCGGGCGCGTGATGGGGCCGACGATCCCGACACTGTTTGCGGAGGTTGGCGCCGGAGCCCTGATCTACATCAGTTTGACGCTGGCTTACGCGAAACTCTTCGGAGATAACTTTGTACTCGGCAAAGTCCGTCAAACCGGGCAGATGATCGGGAAAAAACTCAGGCTGACAGCCTGAGTGGCAAATCACAGACAAAAAAACTTTCAGAAAAATTGGAAAGTCACACGATATGTTATAACTGTGTGACCAAACTTTGTTAGGATGAGCATGTCAAAGGGATACACAAAGAAATAAACAATGCCAAAGCAGTAACCAGTCTGCCGGCGTTCGTATCACTTTAACAGGTTCATTCGAAAAAATAAAATGTTGAAGAAACACAGGAGACTCGTCACCTCCTGTGTTTTTTCGTGTTATGGAAATTCCTCCGGAATTTCCATAACACGAAAAGCTCTGCTTACATGCGCTGTTCGCAGAAGGGTAGACCGCTGACGCGGTTCTGCCCGTGCGGTACAGTTCAGTATCCATATCATAACATTTGGATTATTTTGTTTCAAAAGCCCGGTTTCATAGCGGAAAAGATAAAAATAATGACTAAAAACGATATGATAATTCTTCATAAATTGGGAGATGTGACGGATGAAAAGGGCTGAAGAAGACGAAAATAGAAAATATGTTGATAAAAAACGAGAAAAAAGTACAATATCACGTCAAATGTTATAACTGTGTGACCGAACCTTGCTATTATACGATTGTCAAATGAAACAGACGAAGAAGGTTATATGAAATGCTCTTGGAGAAGTGTGCAGGACGGATTTGTATCTGGGGGGATCAAATTTACTAGCCAGGCAAAAGAGCATGGGGAAGTAACTAATCTTCAGGTAACTGTAGACAAAGCAAAAAAGAAACAAGCAACACGTAACTGTAGACAAAGCAA
>NZ_KK211309.1:211277-250003 GCF_000621585.1 [Eubacterium] cellulosolvens LD2006
GCAACTGTAGACAAAGCAAAAAAGAAAATTAGCAACACGCAACTGTAGACGAAACAAAAAAGAAATAAGCAATACGTAACTGTCAACAAATAATCAGAAAAACCAATTAGTTCGTAACTGTAGACAAAAGCACTTGATTTTTTAAGAAGTAACCAGCAACTGTTAATTAGCATTAGAAACACGTATTTAGCAACAAAACTACATAAAAGCAACTCGTAACTGTAAACAAAAAGCAAAGGTATATAAATCAGGATATATCTTTAAAGAATAGTTTGGCTTTATTAAATTAGAAAAAATATCTCAATAAGCAACGAATAAATAACCTAATCAATTATAGTCAGTAAGGCAATGGCCCGGTGGATACTCAGATCTGCCGGGTCATTCTTTATGTTATAAGAAATTCCTCCGGAATTTCTATAACACAAAACGCTCCGCCGGGATGCGCAGCTCGCAGATGGGTGGATCGCTAACGCGATTCTGCTCGTGCGCCTTTCGTCCGCGTGCGCTCACAGGGGGGATTGAGGGGATGGGGGAGACAAAACGCTCCGCGGGATGCGCAGCTCGCAGATGGGAAGATCGCTTCGCGATTCTGCTCGCGCGCCTTTCGTCCGCGTGCGCTCACCGGGGGGAATGAGGGGATGGGGGAGTCGAGGTCCGCTTGCGGACTTTGTTCTTTTCTTCTATGGATAGAGATGTTTTGGAAGAAATGGCGGAGAGTGTCTGCGTGAAATGTGGTGAGGATGGCGTGATTGATATCACCCCGTCACATGTTTTTTTGAAAAGCTTTATGTCCGGATAGTTATGTTTACTACCTGCGCAGAATGTTTGAGATCGGTGAAGTGCCTGTGCAAAGGGTGTTTCAGAGGTCACACGAGTGGAATGAGTGTATGAAAACAACAAATTATGTTACAAATCATTCCTGCGCAAAAGTTACCGTTAAAATTCACAGATGTTAAATTGTATAAATTTTGTGAAATAAACAAATAATTTACACAAAAAAGAAAATTATGGTGGTAAAACTTGCAAAAGAGTGTATAATTGAAAACATACTTTAAAAATAGTATACAATTACGCGAAGGATGATCAGAGCGGATTGTATACAAATTCGAGCATGGTTCACGGGGGAAGCGGTTTTGTTCACGGCCGGGGATTTGACTGTTTACGAAAGAGGACGATGCAAATATGATTGAGGGAGGAAATAGAAAGGTATGAAAAACAAAAAATGCCTGGCGTTGATTCTGTCGACGTCAATGGTGCTTGCAAACGCCGCGCCTGTGTATGCCGACGGGAATGTCAATGTCGACAAACCGGCAGACACAACGGTTGAGGAGACGGTAGAGACCGGAAATGGAGAGGCCGGATCGGAAACTGTTACGACACCTGCACCGACGGGTACCCTTCCGGCGCATATTCCGGGACCGAACCCTGAGGAGACTACGGAAGTAACTGTAACACCGGAAGTGACTCCGGAAGTAACACCGGAGGAAGAGCAGGCGGTAGTTGTGTGCGGTGATCAGAAATATGCGAGTCTTGCAGAGGCTGTAGCGGCAGCACCGACCGACGGCACAAAGACAGAGATTACTCTGCTCGACGATGTGACAGGAGATGGCTTCAAGACCGTAAAGGGACAGAACATCGTCATCGACTTCGCGGGACACACCTTTGAGGCAGTGAAGACGGTAGGATCACCGAATACTCAGACACAGCTCTGCCAGCTGAACAAGGGCTCGGATGTGGTTCTGAAAAACGGAAAGCTGACATCCAGGACAGCGCTGATGCTGGTGCAGAACTACTCGAACCTGACTCTTCAGGATATGTATCTGGACGGAACACAGAATCCGAAGATCCAGTATGTACTCAGCAACAACTGCGGACATGTAAATGTTCTTGGAAACACAACGATCAAGGCTGCAAAAGGACAGAACGCGTTTGATGTATGCTGGGCTCCGACAAAGAATTATCCGGAGGGCGCGCAGGTTGTCATTGATACAACCGGAACGATCGACGGAAACGTTGAGTTCGACCTCTGGGGCAGCAATGTCGAGGGAGAGGTCAAGAGCAACCTCACGGTAAAGAACGGAACCTTCACAGGAAAATTCAACGTAGATAAGAATGTATTCTCCGACGACAACATCACGATTCTCGGCGGAACGTTTGCGAACCCGGTGGAGGAAGGATACTGGGCAGAGGGCTGCATCCAGAAAGAAAATGTGGATGGAACATACAGCATCAAAGCCGGAAAATATGCAGTAACAGCCGGCGACAAGAAATATGAGAGTCTTGCAGAGGCTGTAGCGGCAGCACCGACTGACGGCACAGAGACAGAGATCACCCTGCTCGACGATGTGACCGGCGACGGCTTCAAGACCGTAAAGGGACAGAACATCGTGATCGACTTCGCGGGACACACCTTCGAGGCCGTGAAGACGGTAGGATCACCGAATACCCAGACACAGCTCTGCCAGCTGAACAAGGGATCGGATGTGGTTCTGAAAAACGGAAAACTCACATCCAGGACAGCGAAGATGCTGGTACAGAACTACTCGAACCTGACCCTTCAGGATATGTATCTGGATGGAACACAGAACCCGCAGATCGGGTACGTATTGAGCAATAACTGCGGCCATGTGAATGTTCTCGGCAACACAACCATCAAGGCGGCAGAAGGCAAGAACGCATTCGATGTTTGCTGGGCGCCGACAAAGAATTATCCGGAGGGCGCGCAGGTTGTCATCGATACAACCGGAACGATCGACGGAAACGTTGAGTTTGACCTCTGGGGCAGCAATGTCGAGGGAGAGGTCAAGAGCAACCTCACTGTAAAGAACGGAACCTTCACCGGAAAATTCAACGTAGATAAGACGGTATTCTCCGACGACAACATCACAATCCTCGGCGGAACATTCGCAAATCCGGTAGAGGAAGGATATTGCGCAGAGGGATATATCCCGAAGACAAACGAGGACGGAACCTTTGGCGTGAAGGAAGGCAAATATACCGTAACGGCAGGAGACAAGAAGTACGAGAATCTTGCAGACGCGGTAGCGGCAGCACCGACCGACGGCACAAAGACAGAGATCACCCTGCTTGAGGATGTGACCGGGGACGGCTTCAAGACCGTAAAGGGACAGAACATCGAGATCGACTTCGCGGGACACACCTTCGAGGCCGTGAAGACGGTAGGATCACCGAATACCCAGACACAGCTCTGTCAGCTGAACAAGGGCTCGGATGTGGTTCTGAAAAACGGAAAACTCACATCCAGGACAGCGAAGATGCTGGTACAGAACTACTCGAACCTGACCCTTCAGGATATGTATCTGGACGGAACACAGAACCCGAAGATCCAGTATGTGCTCAGCAACAACTGCGGTCATGTGAATGTTCTCGGCAGCACAACGATCAAGGCAGCAAAGGGACAGTATGCGTTCGACGTATGCTGGGCTCCGAAGGTAGGCTATCCGGAGGGCGCACAGGTTGTCATCGACACAACCGGAACGATCGACGGAAACGTTGAGTTTGACCTCTGGGGCAGCAATGTCGAGGGCGAAGTAAAGAGCAACCTCACGGTAAAGAACGGAATCTTCACAGGAAAATTCAAGGTTGATAAGAGCGTATTCTCAGATGCCAACATCAATATCGCCGGCGGAACTTTCGCAAATCCGGTAGAGGAAGGATTCTGCGCAGAGGGATATATTCCGAAGACAAATGAAGACGGAACCTTCGGCGTGAAGGAAGGAAGATACGTTGCCGAGATCGGCGAGAAGAAATTTGAGTCCTTCGCGGAGGCTCTTGCGAATGTACCGGCTGACGGAACAGAGACGACGATCAGACTTCTTGTGGCAGAGACCGGAAACGGACTCCGTGTGAAGAAGGGACAGAACCTCGTCCTTGATTTCAACAAGAATACTTACACGATTGACAAGAGAATTGCCTCAAACGGCAAAGTGGTCAACGGATTCTTTGTTGAAGACGGCGGTACACTGACGCTCAAGAACGGAACACTGACATCTGAGACAGCAAAGACACTGGTACAGAACTGCGGCAAACTGAACGTTGAGGATATGCATCTGGACGGAACAAAGAGCGGCGCGGTTTATGTCATCAGCAGCGATAACGGAAAAGTAAACATCACAGGATCTACATCGGTTACCGCTTCCGAGGACGGCTATGCGCTTGATCTCGGATGGGCACCGAAGGTATATGCGGCAGGAACACAGGTGACCGTCGATACAACCGGAACGATTTCCGGAAAAGTAACCCTTGACCAGTGGGGTGCAAGCACAAGCGGAACACCGAAGACAACACTGACAATCCGCAATGGTCACTTTAACGGCGCATTTGAGGTGGATGAGGATACGTTTAAGAATGACAAGAACGGAAACAATCCGTACATCAATATCAGCGGCGGTACATATGCTGAGAGCGTTCCGAAAGAGTATTGTGAGAAATACTATTCACCGGTAGATCAGGAGGTCGAGGGAGAAACCGTACATACTGTTGCGAAAGTAAATGCAGTCTTCAAGGGTGCCGCTCTTGAGATGAAGGGCTCCATCGTCATGGACTTCTATCTGGAACTTCCGGAGAACGTACTCGCCGATCAGGACGCATATGTACTCTTTACAATGAACGGAAAAGAGACAAAAGTTCCGGTTTCCGAGGCGCAGCATGACGGAGCCGACTATGTATTCACTCAGACAGTGAAAGCATATATGCTTCACGATAAGCTGGATCTCAGAATCTATGCGAATGGTGAACTTGTGGAAATGTATTCCGGTAATGCAAAACAGGAAGTATACTCCGACTCCATCGACGCGTTCTGCAAGAGAGCGCTGAAGGGAGCCTCTGACGAAAAAACAAAGAATTTTATCCGCTCGATTGCGAACTACGGAAATGCAGTGGCAGCAAGCGCGAACTATGAGACGGACGTTGCCAAAGTCGATGAGAGCCAGTTTGAGGGAATCACGGCAGATAGCTTCAAGCCGTACAAACCGGAAAAGACGGAAAATGCTTCCAGTATCCGGCACTGGGGAACATCGCTTACTGTAACACAGGATACATCCATTCTCTTTACCTTCCTTCTTGGAAAAGGATCAAAGGCGGAGGATTACACCTTCACACTGAACGGAAAAGAGATCACTCCGGATGTGGATGGAAGCTACATCGATATTGCGACAGAAGGTCTTTCCTCCCAGAAGCTCACAGATGTATATACACTTGAGGTTGTCAATAAGAATGATCAAACAAAGACGACGATCAAGTATTCTGCTATGAGTTATGCATACAGCATCATGAGCTCCAAGAACCCGGGTAAGGCACCGAGCGACATCGCAAAAGCACTTTACAACTACAGCAAATACTCTCAGGAGTATTTCGCAAAATAATACAAATACAAGGCGTCTGTCAGGCGTAAGCCGGCAGACGAACAGGGAGCCCTCCGCGAAACAAAAGCGGGGGGCTTTCTGCGTGAATGGAAATTTCATCCATTTTGTGAAAACTGTGTAAAAAACTGGATTTTCACGGGGCAAAAAGCGTATACTAAGAAGTGCTTGTATTTTGATTTTTAAGGAGAAGGAAAATAAATGAAGAGAAGATATCTGGCTGCGGCAATTGCGCTGTTCTGCGCAGTAGCGTCTTTGGGTGGATGCGGCAACACAGACGGAAAAGAGAGCAACAAGGTGTCGGCTGCGTCGTCGAGCGAAAATCTGAATGGGGAGTCTGTGGTGAATGCTACCTCCGATCCTGTGACCAGTGCCTCGTCCATAGATGCGTCCGAGTCCCTGTGGTCTGTGACATCCTCGTCGGAGAAGATCGATAATGGCTTCCACGGAGATATGCAGGCGGATGGAATCTACGTTAACAAGAGACTCAATATGAGAATCCAGCCGACGGTGAATATGATCTTTAACGTTACCGGCGACGCCTTCGCGACGGCCGACGCACGGGTAAAGGGGGCGTCTTATACAACCTGGAACGAGATGATGCCCGGATATAACTTTGAGTTCGGCGAGTTCATGCTGGAAAATGAAGAACTCGCGGGTGAGATGTACGGATTTACCTTTCGCTCTACCGGTGAGTGGGACAGCATGAGCTTTGCGGATTCTGTTCGGAAGGGTTACGTGGGACAGGAGGGCGTCAAGGCCGATGAGCCTGTCAGCGTGAAGATCACGGACAAAGACTGGGCGAGAGTTCATATTGTCACGGAAGGTGACAAGGCGACTACCTACGACTACTATGTCTATGCGGAAAAAGGAACGGAGGAGATCATGATGATGATCATCTCTGAGGGAAAAGACAGCACAAAGGTAAATGATGAATTCATCAAAGTAATCCAGCCGGCAGAGTGATCCCGGAAATGGAGAACATCTGACGATCTGTACCTTTGCGCGAGAAAGACGCGGGAAGGAACTTGGAAAATTCACCACAGGGGGGAATTGTTTTGAAGAAAAGAATAATCTCATCACTTTTTGTAGTCGCGGCAGGAATCATTATGTGCGCCTGCACGAGTAAACTGGAACAGGCTATCATCGAGAAAAGCAAACATCACGCGTCCGGAGAACTGACAAGGATCGGAGAAGAGATTATGACGGTCTCTTCTGATTCAGGCAACAGTGTCCTTGTCCGTCCGTACGACGCGGACAGCACAGGCGGCGCAGGCACAGGGGAAGTAGAATCCGGCGACATTGATATTTCCGAGATTCGAGAGACCTCGGAGGGGGAGGATCCGCTGGACTCCGGTTTTTCCGGGTATTCGAGGCTTGGAACCGGGGATGGCTTAAGCGGAGAAGAGGATCCGGGATTGTCCGGAAGTGATCCGGATCTCACCGGAGGTTCCGGTTATTCCAGAGGAGATCACGGCCCGTCGGATGGCGGGACTTCGGGAGGTACGGCAGAGAATCAGGCACGGATCCCTGCGGAGTATGTCACGGACAGGACGGCTCTTGAGAAAGCCGCGTCAGCGGCCGGCGTCACTTTGATGTTTGACTCGGACGGAAGCGCCATCATTGCGGTCGACAGTGAGTCACAGCGTTCGTCTGCGAAGAAACTGTATGCGGCGCAGATTGATCAGGCACTGAAGGAAATTTCGGCGTCCGGCAGGTACAAGAATGTGTCCGAGGTGACGGCAAACAGGATCTACACGAAGTTCACGATTGTTCTCAAGGACAATCAGATGGATCCGAACATGAACGTCCTTGCGTCATCGCTCTACGAATTCGGTATGGGATATGCAAAAGTAAGAGATGCGGTGGTGACCAGCATCAAAGTTGAGTACAAGGACGCAAAGACCGGACAGGTGATTGACAGTTTAGACAAGACGGAAGCCTGAACCGCTGCGGTTGCGATGGAGCAATGTGTAAAAGAAATATGTAAACGAAGAGGAAGGAAGACGCGAAGTCTTCCTTCCTCTTCGTTTATGTACCAACGAGCCGGGGCTGTAGATCTGGCGGCTGTGAGCGTCGGAAGGTTTTGCTTTTTGGTGGACAATCGTGTGTCAGCGTGAGGGAGGAACTTTCCTGTCCGTCCGATATAAGAAAAACTTGCAGAATACAAATTTTATGATATATATCGCAACAAATTGTGTGTAATATAGAAAATAACAGAAAATACGAGACAAAATAGAGAAATTGTATCGCATATATGCAATTTCTATGAAAAAACGGTACAGTGTTTTTGTAATGATGAACCAATGGGGGGAATGGAAAGACAATGAAAAATGCAGCGAAGTTTTTGGCACTTGGACTGTCTGTGTGCATGCTGATGGGCAGCGTGCCTGCGGTTGTATGTGCGGAGGATCTGAGTGTCCCGGCAGTGGAGATGGGCAAAGAGGATGCGGAGATTCGAGGCTCGGAGGTGGATGTAGATGCAGTGACCGGTGATGACGATGGCGAGTCCGGCTCCGGCTCCGGCGGGTACAGCGGCCTGATTGATCAGGGTACGGTTTACGACGGAACGATGAACTACGACCCCGGAATCACCTATCATGTATCCGGAGCAAGGGAACTGAGAACCATGGAGATCTCCGGAAACGGAGAGTGGAGGGGAACCGGTCTGCTCTTTAGTCCGGATCCCGCGATTATGCAGTACGCGAATGTCCGCAACATTGTTGTAAATGAGGGAATTACCAATCTTCCGGACTGTGCTTTCAAACTGCTGGAGGGAATCCACCACTTTACGCTTCCGGACGGCCTACTGGTAATCGGATCGAGAGCTTTTCAAAACAGCACCCGAATCACGGAGCTGCAGATACCGGATTCCGTGACGACGATTGGCTCGCACGCCTTTGCGAGCACTTTCAAGCTTCAGAAGCTGAATCTGCCGAAGAATCTGGAGAGCGTCGGCGATTACGCGTTTTATTTCACGACCGCTCTGGAGGAGGCTGAGATTCCGAGTACAAAAGTGAAACTCGGAAAACACCTGTTCCAGTATTCCGGCATTAAGAAACTGACTCTGCCCGGCGTCATGGAGGACTGTCCGGATGATTTCTTCTCATATCTGGAGGAGGTGGAGAACCTCTATTTCAAGGGGACAAAGGAAGAATTCTACAGCTGGACGGCGGATTACGACGTGAAACTTGCTGAGAACTGTGTTCTTCACTTCGGTGAGAATGGTGAGCAGAGCGAACCGTACGATGCGGAGAACTACCGGACAATCGGAATGGAGAAGACAACGGAGGGATCCGAGGAAGACGGAACCGCTGTTACAACATACCGGCAGAAGCTTGGCTGCAACAGGGAAATCACCTGGGAACTCACAGGCACAGGGGATGATCTCACACTCACATTCACGGGAAGCGGAGCACTTGGAACAAAGGCGTCCGACTTCGAGGGCAAATTCGCCCCGTATTACCTCGGCGAGGCAAAAAAGATAAAGAAGGTTGTTATCGGCGACGGAATCACAGCCATCGGTCCGAACGCGCTGAAGGGCTTTGAGAATCTGGAGGAAGCAGAGCTTGCGGATTCCGTGAAGGAGATCGGCGACGGCGCATTTTCCGGGTGCGGAAAACTTCAGCTTGTCTTCCCGAAAGAACTTGAGACGATTGGAGCCGAGGCGTTCGCAAACGCCGGACTGCAAGGAGAGATTGCGCTTCCGAAGACTCTGAAGAAAGTGGGACAGCGAGCGTTTGCGTCTGCCGGCGTTCAGAAGATCTCGTTTGCGTCCGAAGATGTGAGGTTTGGGAAAGAGACTTTTGCCGACTGCCCGTCTCTGTCAGAAATCATACTTCCGGAGAATCTGACGGCGATTCCGGAGGGGATGTTCTCCGACTGTAAGAATCTTGCAACCTGCAGCATTCCGGACAGCGTCGAGGAGATTGGTGACGGTGTGATTGCGGGTTGTGAAAGCCTGACCGAATTCCGGGTGCCGTCATCTCTGAAGGGAGTTCTCACGGAACGTGTATTCGGAGGAGATGACTGGGAGCAGAAGATCACGAAGTATTACCTTCCGGTGGATCTCAAAGTGGATAACAGCTTTATCCGGGCTTCTTTGCTCGGCGTGCAGTCCGAGAATTATCCGGCATCTCATCCTCTTTCGGACAAAAGGGAAATTTATTACTCCGGCAGCAAAGAGGATTTCTATCATGCGGTTCAGGAAAATGAGATTTTTTCCATTAATAAGCTCACATGGCTCTATTTCAACGACGACACATCGGAGATGATGGATACCGGAAAAGAGAGGATCGATAAGAGCGGCGCCGTGAACGACTGTGTGAACTGGAATCTCCGGGGTACGGATGATTCCATGATGCTGCACATCACGGGTACGGGATCGTCCGCTTTTGACAGGGAAAACCTGAAGGAATTTAAAAAATATGCGGGCGGAAATGTCGCGCTCATGATCTTCGACGAAGGCATCACGGATCTGAAGGCGAATGCGGCTCTCAAAAACCTGCTCTCCGAATCGGATCTAGTGAACAATTATCATGTGGGGATCTTTGAAATTCCGTCGACAGTGAAAGCGATTGAATCACCGGATGAGTTCTGGAATGTATACCGGAAGGGAAAGGAAACGAGCATCTCCTATCACGGCACACCGGAGCAGTGGGATAAGCTTGCCCTGAATTCCGTGGATGTCATGCGGCAGGCCACAGAAGAAAATCCATATGTGATTTACTGCAGCGTTGAGGAGGGAAGCATGACCACTTACCGCTTCAGTGCGGAGGGGTGCAAAGTAAAAGAATCCGGTACCTGCGGCAACGGTGTCAACTGGTATCTTGACGGAAATCTTCGGGAACTTGCCCTGGTTGTCAGCGGCAGCGGTTGTATGGACGATTATCAGGCGAAAACAGCGGACGGGGTTTCTGTCTATACACCACAAAGGCCCTGGGAGAAGTACGCTTCCTGTATCACGCTTGTAGAGGTGAGCGGAGTGACGAGTGTCGGTGCGAACGCCTTCCGGAATCTTCCGGGCCTTGAGACGGTGAATCTTCAGGGCGGTGTGGGCAGGATCGGCGCATATGCGTTTGCGGACAATAAAGGACTTTCGGAGATTACCATTCCGTCGGGCGTCGGCGAGATCGGAACAGGAGCTTTTGAAAATGCGGAAAATCTCTCGAACGTTACTTTCTCCGCAGGAAAACTCAGAAGCATCGGAAAAAATGCATTCGCCGGCACAAACCTCGCGGAAGTAAGAATTCCGTCGAGCGTCGCTTCGATCGGCTCGGAAGCCTTTTTGGTGGAGAGTCTGAAATCGGTTGTTCTTCCGAAGGGTATCCCGTATCTTGCTTCGGACGCATTCGGTGCGGAGGTGGAAATCGTTCCGGGCGAAGAATACTGCGAAAGAGGAGTGGAAGAGAAAGAGACCGGCTTCGGCGTGTGCGGAAACAATGCCGAGTGGAGGTCGTCCAGAGAACTTGTTGAGGCTGACGGGGATGACGCCGGTGCAGAGGAACAGCAGGGAGAACCGAAAGATTACAGCTATCTGCAGATTTCCGGAACGGATGATCTCTGGAAATATCAGCCGACCTACACGGAGAAGGGAAAGAATTCCTATGCGAAATCCAAAAACGTCCGTGAGAACGGCACAATCTACAGCGTGCAGGTGGCGGACGGAAGACCGTGGGCGACAAATATCAATAAGATCTGCATCGGGGAAGGAATCACCGGGCTTTCGGAGTATGTTTTTGCCGGTATGACAGCACTCGATGAAGTGAAACTTCCGGAGAGCCTCACGCGAATCGATAAGGGAGCCTTTATCAACTGTAAGTCGCTTGCGAAGATCGAGATCGGAAAGAACGTGAAGAGCATCGGAAAATACGCCTTCTACAACTGTGCAAACCTCACGGATATCTACTACGAAGGCGGTGAGACCGAGTGGAACAGGATCGTAGATCAGGAGACGGAGGATGGTCTGTACACCTACGATGCGTCGAAGGTTACGGTTCACTTCAACAGCGGATCGGAGATTTCGGAAGAAAAAGCGGATGAAAAAATGAACACGCATGTTGTGGGAGCAAATCTGACCCTGCGTGATTCGATTGATGTCCATGTGTATCTGACGCTTTCAGAAGAACTTTTCAAGGATGAGGAGGCCTATGCGACCGCGACTTTGGAAGGTGGAGAAACAAGACGCTTTGCGCTGGCTGATCTGGAAAGAGTTTCCCTCGGAAAGGATGATGCGGCGGATCTTATCTTCAGTGTCAATGCGAAGGAACTTCATGATAAGTGCGCGATCCGTGTCTTTGACGGAAATGGAAAAATTGTTTCTGTGTTCGACATGAGTGGAAAAGAATGCGGGAAGGACATCTATGAAATTACCGGTGCGGACTGTTGCGAGAGCGCTCTTGCCATCAAGAGCCTTGGGAAAGAACAGAAAGATCTGTTGAAGTCCGTTCTCAATTACGGGACGAAAGTGCAGAAACTGCTCGGATATAAGACGGAGAATCTGAAGAATGTCAAGGGAATGCCTTCCGTAGACGGGAAGGAACTGCAGAGCTTTGAGAAGCAGATTACCGGCAAACTGCCGCAGGGGATTACGTACTGCGGTATGAATATCGAGATGAAATCAAAGAATGAAGAGATTTTCTATTTCAAGGCCGGGGAAGGAATGGAAGACAAGGTGTCCTTTACGATTGACAGAGGGATTGCTGTTCCGGAAAGGAACGGCGAATATCTGATCGTGCGGATCCGGGATATCCGCGCGGCGGATCTCGGCATTGACCATGTGATCGGTGTGAGGGAGAAAGCCTCTCAGGGTGACGGAGAATCCGGTGCAACCTGGAGAATCAACGCAAACGCGTTCTCCTATGTTTACGAGGTTCAGACGAACAGGAATGCGTCGAAAGAACTGAAGGATGCTGCAAAAGCTCTTTACATCTACGGGACAACTGCGGAAAGAGTACTTCGCAAGGCGTAAGTGAACGAAAGAGCTGTTTTAAGGGAAGGCTGATGGAGCGGTTTTCCCTTAAAATTTTTTCTTTCGCAGAACGATACATGCCTGTATTTCGGCGTATGTTGTCTAATTTTGTCAATAACTGCGGTCACATAGATAATAATATTGTCATTAATATATAAATGTGATAATATTATAGTAATCACTATTTTTACGGTTGGTATCCTGCGCGTGGGGAATGCCCGTGACAGTCATGTGTCTTACGGGGGATTCGACGGATATACCGCGCAAAGCCGGATGCCGGTGTGGGTGGTGAGGCAGAGACTGCGCATCTTGAGATCCCTGCCTGATGGAAATAACAGAAATAATGGAATAAGAACCGGGGGTATATGGCCGGCATCGCGAAGGCACGGCCGGTCAGAAAAGTTGCATGATAAAATTAAACGACTATCTGTACGACGGAAATACGATTTTTCAAATAATACAGAAGTATGCTCGTGATCTGGAACTGCACGGACGCAGGACAGGAAATGCAATCGATATAGACCACAGCAAGTTTCTGAGAAGTATTTCTGATTTATTGGAGCACAGCGATTTTCTTACATCACAGTCCGAGAGGATTCGTAATTTCTATATGGACATGGCAGTGGCATATCCGACACTGGCATTTACATTTAAGGGCAGAATCAAATCACTGATTCGCGCGGAGGAGAAGTTCAACGGTTATATTGTTCAGTTCATCCATGATTACTACGTGATTAACAGGAAATTTCCGGAAGTTGAGGAATTACGGGAGTACCTGAAGAGATTTCATGATTTTATCGCGTACCGAATCGTCATATCCGTTCCGAAGTGTCATTTGAAGCCGGGAGAGGACAAGGATGAGGCGGATATCCGCTATCTCTATGAGATTGCCAATGAACTTCCGAAGTTTATGGAGGAGCACGGATTCAGCAAAGAGGTCGCCAAGCTCGGCGATCACTACCGCAATTACCGGAATACGCCTCGTTTGAAAGAGGATGTTCGAAAGTACTACAGAGACTTTGTCGAGAATCCGCAGGAATCGAATTATCAGGCTCTGCACATCGTATTCTTTGACAATGTGGCGCACTGTTATATAGAGATGCAGCTACGCACAAAGAAGATGGACGACAATGCGGAGATCGGAAAAGCGAACCACAGTGTCTATGAGAAACAGCAGAAGCTCGAGAGAGCCAGAAGAAGTCTGATTCCTGTGGGCGGAAGCGTGTATTTCGATGAGGCGTATGAGCGGGGGATGGAACTTCAGCATCTTGACCTTTCCGGTCTGGATGTGGATATGTTCGCCGCACTGGATAACCATCTGATCAACGACGGCTGCGGCCTTTACAAGAGCAGACTGGTGCTGCCGTATGAACATCTGTCCCGTCATCAGAGTGAAACCTACGCCGCGCTCGATAAAGCCGAAAAGATCGAAAAGATCGACAAGATCGACAAGATCGTCCGGAAAACCGGCGTCGGAACCGGAGACTTCCGGGTGCTGACCGGAACCGTCTGAAGGCGCAGGATGCCGGATTCACAGATAAGAAGACCAATAACGCGATACCATTCGCGAGCGGCTTATCCGCTTGCGGATGATGGTCTGAAAAGAAGACAGCCGCTGATCCTTTGGATTGGCGGCTGTCTTCTTTTTGAGATAAGGTTGAAAATAGAATGTGATACGGATGTTTCTGACGTGCTTCAATGGTGGACGAGCCCCAGCTGGTTTGCGATCCGTTCTGCTTCGGCCCGGGATGTTGCTCCGAGTTTCCGGTAGATACTGCTGTTGTGTTTTTTGAGCGCGCTGTAGGATATGTTGCACATTCTGCAGATACTCTGCATATCCACGCCGCCGCAGAGGAGCCCGAGGATCTGCGTCTCGCGGGGGGTCAGGCGGATATCTGCTTTGGGAATGTATTTGAGGTAGTCCGGATAGAGCAGAGCCATCCGGCTGGTCTCGTCTGTTACCCTGCGCAGGAAGCTGCCGGAGACCGGTGGCTTTTTCAACTGATGCAGAAGAGGCATGACAGCGTGGCCTTCCATGGAGATGACACGCACAAAATTGTATTTTTCCGCTTTCACAAGCGCCTCTGTGAGTGCATCTGCCCAGCGGAGAGAACCGACGTTGTAGAGAATACGCGCGCGGAGAAGTCTGTTCTGAATCCAGTAGATTGTTCTGCGGTAAGAAGTGAAATAGCCGTCGAGGAAGGTGCAGAGATCGCCGGCTTCCGCTAAGCGGTCGGTTGCGATCAGACAGCGGAGTCGCACCATGGCGCGAAAACGATCCAGAACACAGAAGTCCTCGTGAGGATCTGTCGATTGCTGCAGATAGTCTTCGATCATGCCGGTGTCGCCGGTGTAGAGGGCAAACCACGCGTTGAAAGCTTCGAAGTTTGCGGTCAGCTCTGTGACGCATGCTTTCTCGATCTTTGCGCGAACCGTTGAGATCGCGGCTTTTGCGGCAGAGAGCTGGCCGGAACACAGATGCTGTCTTACCAGCACGCCGGTGGCTGCGAAGCACATCTGCGGGGAACCGTTCGCGGCTGCCTGTTCATATCCGATATTCAGGTTTTCGCAAATGGAGTAGGCATTGGATTCCGCGCGGATGAAGCTGGTTTCCGCGGTGACGACGGCAACCAGACCTTTGCCGGATGTTCCCAGGATGTTTTCGAGCGGCGCGCCGATGCTGGCGGCCAGCTGCGGAGAATGCAGAGACCATTCGCTGAAATCCAGAGATCCGTTCAGAATGGAAGGCATAGCGCTCGTGACGGAAATCGGAGGCAGGAGGATGTCTCTGTGAATCGACATGGCGCAGACCGACCGGAGGGTTTGCAGAAGCTTCTTGCCGTGCCGGTGCGGAAGCGTCATATTGAGCCAGGCGATTCGCAAATGTGCTTCGCGGCACTTGTCCGCCGGGTTGCTTTTGTTTTTTTCGTAGGACCGAAGCTCGTTGTACCACTGCTCCGAGTCTTCGGTCTTCATGGTCAGAGAAGCCAGCATACTCATGCCGGCGATGAGGGTCGGTTCGGATCGGATCTCTTCGTCGGAGAGGGCAAAGAAAAATTCTTTCATCTCGCTGAGCCGGTTTACGCCCGGGTGATTTGCGGATGCCTCAAGGAGAAGGCGGCGGATGCTCGCCCGGTCCCCGGCCTTTTGATAATACAGGAGGGAGCGGATGGTATCGCCGCTTTGTTCATAGTAGCCGGCTCCCCGCAGATAGTTATCTCTGATTTGCGCAGGACTGAAGGTGTGATTTTTCTGCCACTTCAGGGAGAGTGCGGCCTTCGGAAGAAAGCGCCACATACCGTTTTTCTGAAGCTGGAGAAGGGCACCGATGTCTTCACACCGGTGAATGAGCTTCCGGGCGTCTGCGAGACCGGAGATCTGTATGGCCATCGGCACGGAGAACTCCTCGAATTCGCACAGGGAGAGCAGGAGCGTCAGAATGTCTTCCGGCCATGAACTGTAGACTTTACTGCTCACGTAATTGCAGATGTCATCCCATACTCTCGCGTTAAAGTTCTCTCCGTATTCTTCCCCGTTCTGCATCCGGAATGCATAGAAGCGAAATGCGATCGGGTAACCTTCGCAGGTTTCGACCATCGCCTGAATCCGCGCGGTGTCCGGAAAGAGGCCGTTCTGCTGAAAAAAAGCACGCGCCTGTTCGATTCCGAAGGCGAGATCTTCCGAATGGATGCGGATGAAATCGAGGTCGACGGCCTCCTGAACAAGCCAGCGCGGAAAACGTCCGCGACCGCACAGGACGACTCTGACACCTGGAGTGTCGAGGAGCGTGTGAACAAAGTCCATGGATGCTTCGTCCGTGATCCAGTTGATATCGTCAATGATAAAAATGTTGTCGCTGTTGGATATCGGATCCGGAGTGTCACTGAGCTGTCCGCTGACGCCGGTCAAAAAGATGGCGGACCGTCTCTGATAATAATTCCGGAGCAGCGCGGTTTTTCCCCAGCCGGTTGGAGCAGACACATATACAGGGAGTCTTTCGACGTCGGCTGTCCTTAACTTTTTATAGGCAGATGGGATACGGATATATTTCATAGAATCGTCCTCTGAATAAAAAGTATAGATTTGCAGAAAATAACGAACGTTTTTTGTCTATTATAACGTAAGCACAGAAAGAAAGGAATCATTTGGTAAAAAAAGTGTGATAGATATCGCAAATCCCCGATAATAGAGCGAAAAACGACGATTATTTGCAAAAAATCAACAAATGCAGGACAATATGAGATATAATAGATAGGTGATATTGCTCGAAAAATAGAACTTAAGGAGAGAATACATGAGGGGAATTATTTTAGCTGCAGGAAAGGGAACACGTCTGTATCCGATCACGTTACCGTGCTGCAAGCCGCTTTTACCGGTATATGACAAGCCGATGATTTATTATCCGCTCAGTGTACTGATGGAAGCAGGCGTTCGCGAGATTCTCGTGATCACACCGCCGGATGAAATGAGTTCGTTTGAAAATCTGATGGGAGACGGATCTCAGTACGGCGTGAAGATTTCTTACGTTGTTCAGAAGGTTCAGAGAGGTATAGCCGACGCTTTTATCATTGGCAAAGAATTTATCGGGAATGACAGTGTCTGTCTCGCGCTCGGCGACAATATTTTTTTCGGGCCAGATTTTACCGGAAAACTTCAGCAGGCCGTAGAGGGGATGGAGAAGAACGGCGCGTCTGTTTTCGGTTATTATGTTGAAGATCCGAGACCTTTCGGCGTCGTGCAATTTAACGAAAACGGCATGGCGGTTTCGATCGAAGAGAAACCGGCGCAGCCGAAATCAAATTATATTGTGCCGGGGCTCTATTTCTACAACAATAAAGTCGTGGAGATCGCTGCCGGCGTGCAGCCATCGGCGAGGGGTGAGCTTGAGATTACCAGCGTGAACAACGCATATCTGGAGAACGGCGAGCTGAGCGTGGTTTCGCTCGACAGGGAATTCTCCTGGTTTGACGCAGGCAATGCGAACAGCCTTCTGGAGACTGCCGAGGCGGTAAAAGCGGCACAGGTATCCGGAAAAATGATCGCCTGCCCCGAGGAGATCGGCTACCGGAAACAGTGGATCACAGCGGACCAGCTGAAAACCTGCGCGGATAAATTCGGAAAAACAGAATACGGAAATTATTTGGCGAAGCTGATTTAAAACTTTGTCAAACGGATAAAACAGACAACGCGGAGACCGAAAGAACGAACCGGTCTCCGCGTTGTCTGTGTAATGGCAAAGGAAAGCTTTCGAAATATGCGGGAAACAAAATTCTCTGCTGAATTTCGCTGTGTGGTTTCGCTGTTATAGCTGTGTATATATCATAAGATTTGGATATATTTTTTAAAATTATATGATTATAGAAATATATTGCGATTCATGTTAAAATATATGCATGTAATATCCTCGGTTTTGGAGCTTATTTGTTTGAAAACAGGAGGAGCGATCATATGAGAAGCAAGTTGGTTACGTTTTTACTGAGTGCTGTAGTATGTCTGGCCGTTCCGTCCTGTCCGGTTGCGGCAGAGGAGTGCGGCGGGGGACAGGAGGTTCCGGCTGCAGAGGAAGCGGCGGCGAACGGGAAGGAAGAATTGGCCGGCTCTTCCGTGGCTGTTCCGGAGGGAGAAGATCCGGAGGAAGCGCCTCAGGTATATGAAGATGCAGCGACGGAGGAGCTGACCGGTGACGGAGACGTGTCGGAAACGGGAACCTGCGGAACGAATCTTCGGTGGAGCCTGAGCGGTCCGGAGAACAGCAGGACACTGACAATTTCCGGCTATGGAAAAATGACGGATTACACTCGGCCGGGCGACAGGCCGTGGAACAGTTCAAGCTCCTGCATTACAGGCATAGTGATCGAAAACGGGGCGACATATATTGGAGAACAGGCGTTTTCCGGTTTCGTTTCTCTTCGGTCTGTGGAAATGCCGGAGACGATGCTTACAATTGGCGGAGATGCTTTTTTTGGCTGTGCAGCGCTGGAAAGCGTGTCCCTTCCATCCAGCGTGACGATTGTCGGATATCGCGCATTCGCGAATTGCGGGAAACTCCGGGAATTGAAGCTTCCGGATGGGCTGCTCACAATCGGAAACGCGGCTTTTTTCGGATGCGGGAATCTTTTGCGTATCGGGATTCCGGCCTCGGTTGAGGCGATCGGATGGAGTGCGTTTCAGAACTGTTCTTCGATCACGTCGGTTCAACTCCCCGCGGGGCTGGAGAGGATTGAGTCGAAGACTTTCTGCGGTTGTACATCTTTGTCAGAGGTCTCGGTTCCGTCTACTGTCACGGAGATCCAGGCCTATGCGTTTTCCGGCTGTGTCTCTCTCGGGAAGATTTCTCTTCCGGAGGGATTGAATAAAGTCGGAGATTTTGCTTTTTCCGGTGATACAAATCTTACAACGGTCACGATTCCGGCAGGGGTGCAGAGGCTCGGCACAGCCTGCTTTTCCGGTTGTGTGTCGTTGCACACGGTGACGCTTTCGCAGGGGATTGCGGAGATCGGAGACTCGGCCTTCAGCAGCTGTTCGTCTCTGCAAAACGTGATTTTTCCGTCGACGATTGTCACGATCGGAAATTCGGCCTTTTATAACTGCGGTTCGCTGAGGGATGTGACGCTTCCGGATGGGCTGAAAAATGTGAAGGCAGCCGCTTTTTACGGCTGTGCTTCCCTGACACAGATTCGTCTGCCGTCCGGGATAACGACGGTTGCCTATAAGGCGTTTGAAAACTGCAGCGCACTGTCACAGGTAAGCCTTCCGGCCGCGTTGACAGAAATCGGATATTACGCGTTTTCATCATGTCCGTCATTGGCGCAGATCAGTCTTCCGTCCGGGGTCACGGAAATCGGAGGCTATGCGTTCGCCTGGTGTTCGTCCTTGAGAGAACTGGCGTTTCCGTCAAATGTGCGTGCGATCCGGGAGTATACCTGCTATGGCTGTACGCAGCTGCAAAAGGTTTCCGTGCCGCAGATTGCAAGTGTGGACGAAACTGCTTTTCTTGGGTGCACAGCCCTTGACGCGCCATCGGTTCCCGCTCCGGGAAGCAGCAGTGCGGGCACAGGCGGTAGCGGAAACGGCAGCAGTGCGGGCGCAGGCGGGACCGGAAACAGCAGCAGTGCGGGCGCAGGCGGCAGCGGAAACAACGGCAGTGCGGGCGCAGGCGGGACCGGAAACAGCAGCAGTGCGGGCACAGGCGGCGGAAACAGCAGCAGTGCGGGCACAGGCGGGACCGGAAACAGCAGCAGTGCGGGCACAGGCGGCGGAAACAGCAGCAGTGCGGGCACAGGCGGGACCGGAAACAGCAGCAGTGCGGGCACAGGCGGGACCGGAAACAGCAGCAGTGCGGGCACAAACGACAGCGGCAACGGCGACGGCGCAGGCACGGCGAATAACGGACAGGATCTCGCGGTAGAGAAGAAGGCGGTTCCGATGTACCGGATGTATCTTCCGGCAACGCGCGAGCATTTTTATACTGCGTCGACCAATGAGAGAAATGTACTTCGAAGAATCGGATGGATTTACGAAGGGATCGGCTGGTATGCTCCGGAGACGGGAGAACCGGTATACAGGCTTTATAATAAGCGAACGACGGATCATCATTACACCACATCGAAACACGAGAGAGATGTGCTCTCCGGTCTCGGGTGGAGGTACGAGGGAATCGGCTGGTACTCGGATCCGGACAGGGGAATGCCGATGTACCGTCAGTGCTATCCGTATATTACAACAGGCGCGCATAATTACACGAGTGATACTCATGAAAGAGACGTGCTTGCTGCCAGAGGATGGAAGAACGAGGGCGTCGGCTTCTACGGTCTCGACATTGAGATGGTGAGGAGAACCGGGCAGGAGGTCGGGTCATAGGCGCGACGGTTCGCAGGTGATGCTCTGTCGAATGTTTTTGATCAAGAAAAAACCGTAAAAGACTTTAAAGGGCTTTGGGAGCGGCGCTTCCAAAGTCTTTTAAGTTGTGGTATATTTTTTTACAGTGGCTTGAATTTTCAGAATTTGAAGAGGGTATCAATGGAAAGAGGAAATGCGATAGTATCAGATGCGGAGAGCTTCCGCCGCAGCGCGGTTACTTTTGCTCTGTGTGTGATCAATATTATTGTCTTCCTGTTGGAAGAACTGAACGGCGAAAGCGGGGCCACGGAAGTGGCCATCCGGTTCGGGGCAATGTACCGGCCGCTGATGCTGGGGGGAGAATGGTGGAGGATGGTTACTTCCATGTTCGTGCATTTCGGACTGGATCACATCATTTCCAACACGATCTCTCTTCTTTTGATCGGGATCTCACTGGAGCAGCACTGCGGACACATTCGTTTTCTGGTGATTTATCTGTTCGGCGGTCTGGCGGGGAACGTTCTGTCGTTTCTGGTAGAGGGCACGCGCCGCGTTCAGGCGGTTTCCGCAGGTGCGTCCGGAGCGGTCTTTTCACTTCTCGGAGCTTATCTCGCACTGGCGCTGATCTGGAAGAAAACAAGGACGGCGAATGTCAATCTGGTGTTGACTGTTGCGGCTGTCGGCTATATGTTTTACCGCAGCATGGGAACGGGCGTAAATGTAGAGGCTCATCTGGGAGGCCTGATCGCGGGCTTTCTTCTCGGACTTGTTCTGTGCAGACCGGGAAAGAGCAGCACTGTGTTTGAGCGATAGGGGCGGCTCCTGGCGGAGTCTTTATAGAATTTTTGGAATGGAAATATGGGGAAGCAGACCTGGAAAACAACGGAAAAGATTATGGGGAGGTAGGATCAAATGAGTTCTTTTGAATATATCAGCGAGCACTACGGCAATGTCTGCCGCAGATGCATCAACCGCATGTGCAACGTTCACCTGGTGCCGGATGACGTGAGATATCAGCAGTATCCGTATGAGTGTGATCAGTGCGGAAAAATGGCGAACATCGTCACCGGCGTGCGCTTTTCCGGGAAGCTGAAACTCTTTGGGAAAAAGCTGACCGAGGAGCCGAACCGGGTGGAGAAAGTCGCCGACGAAATCAGCTGGTACGACATAGACTGACAGGAAATTTTTGTTACCAATAAAATATTTCAAAATCTAACAAAAATTAGACGAAATGTGATTTTTGTGTGACTCCCCTCGTCTATAGTAAGGTCATGCAAGATGATTGCAGAACAAATTGTTAATACTCTTGTTACCTAATAATGGAACTAAATTGTATCTGGGGGGATAAAGTTTAGATCGTGATTATACATTGAGCTCTTGCCCGGGCACCCTGCTGAGTAGGCGCACAGGCAGAGGAGAAGTGTTCAATGGGAGTGAGTATTCCGGCCGGAAGCCGACCTGGTGGTCTGAGACCTGTCTGAACAGACAGCTTCACGGATCGCAGGAAAGGTGCAAAGGCCGGGAGTGAGTAGCAAAATTCATTAGGTAATCAGGTATGAGAAAAAGCCGGCACGAAGGAGAAGCGTGCCGGCTTTTCTCATCCAGGTAAACCTGGATGAGATGCTCCGCAGGATGCGCAGCTCGCAGATGAGAAGATCGCTGACGCGATTCTGCTCACGCGCGCAAAGTCCGACAGCGCTCTCCCAGAGAGTACGTTTGTGGGCGAAGAAAACACGCTTGCGGACTTTGATCTTTGCGTAAGAGACGATGCCTCTTACATGAGAAAAGCCGCATAGATGCGCAGCTCGCTGACGCGATTCTGCTCGTGCGCGAGAATATCCCGAATTGTTGTTTATGTTGAGAAAATTCCTGTATTATAATATAATGTACTGATTGAAATGTCTGAAACTGACAATCAGGGAAATGCGGATCCGTCCGCGTTGCCCGAAACTTTGCATACATGGAGGGAGCTTAGCATGTGTGGAATTGTAGGGTATGTGGGAGATAAACAGGCGGCGCCGATCCTTCTGGACGGCCTGTCAAAATTGGAATACAGGGGATATGATTCAGCTGGTCTTGCCGTTCGAAACGACAGTGATAAATTCGAGGTCGTAAAGGCCAAGGGAAGACTGAAAGTACTCGCAAACAAAACGGATGACGGAAAGGCACTGTACGGCACCTGCGGAATCGGCCACACGCGCTGGGCGACGCACGGAGAGCCGTCGGAAATCAACGCCCATCCGCACACATCGGCTGCGGGAGAGATGGACGAAGACGCGGATGTTGTCGGCGTTCACAACGGAATCATCGAGAATTTCCAGGAAGTGAAAGAAAAACTGACCCGTCGCGGATACACGTTTTATTCGCAGACGGATACAGAGGTTCTGATCAAACTGGTGGATTATTATTACAAGAAATACAACATGGGGCCGATCGACGCGCTCGCGAAGACGATCGTTCGTGTCCGCGGATCCTATGCGCTGGCGGTCATGTTCAGGGATTATCCGGGGGAAGTTTACGTCGCAAGAAAAGACAGCCCGATGATCATCGGCGTCAATGAGAATGAGTCATACATCGCCTCCGATGTACCGGCGATTCTGAAACACACCAGAAATGTCTACTACATCGGCAACCGTGAGATGGCAAAACTCTCCGGAGGAGAGGTGACTTTCTTCAACCTCGACGGAGACGAAATCGAGAAAGAACTTGTCGAGATCAAATGGGATGCGGAGGCTGCGGAAAAAGGCGGCTATGAGCATTTCATGATGAAAGAGATCCACGAGCAGCCAAAGGCCGTGAAGGATACACTGAACAGCTACATCAAGGCGGATGGAGACAGAAAGAGCATTGATCTTGCCGATGTCGGACTCTCAGAGGATGAGATCCGGGAGATCGAACAGATCTACATTGTGGCCTGCGGTTCCGCATGGCATGTCGGCATGGCGAGCCAGTATGTGATTGAAGACCTGGCGGAGGTTCCGGTGAGAGTTGAGCTTGCGTCTGAATTCCGATACAGAAAACTTCCGGTAAATAAGAAGGGACTTGTCATTATTGTTTCCCAGTCGGGAGAGACGGCGGATTCCCTGGAGGCGCTCCGTCTCGCGAAACAGAACGGACTGAAGACGCTTGCCATCGTCAATGTTGTCGGATCTTCGATTGCCCGCGAGGCGGATCACGTGATGTACACACTCGCCGGACCGGAGATCGCGGTTGCGACGACAAAGGCCTACAGCACACAGCTTATCTGCGGCTACCTGCTGGCGGTACAGTTCGCGAAGACGAGAGGCCTTGTCGATGATGAAAAATACGCGTACTATATCGAGGAGCTGCTGGCTCTTCCGGAGAAGATTGAAAGAATCCTCAGTGACAAGGAGAGACTGCAGTGGTTCGCTGCCAAGTTCTCGAATGCACACGATATCTTCTTCATCGGACGCGGCCTGGATTACGCGATTTCTCTCGAGGGAAGTCTCAAGATGAAGGAGATCTCCTATATTCACTCCGAGGCCTATGCGGCCGGAGAGCTGAAACACGGAACCATCAGTCTGATCGAGAACGGCACGCTTCTGATCGGCGTTCTGACACAGAAACAGCTGTATGAGAAGACGGTGAGCAACATGACCGAGTGCAAGAGCCGCGGAGCCTATCTGATGGGACTCACAACGTACGGTCATTATGAGATCGAGGATCACGCGGATTTCGTCGTATATATCCCGAAGGCGGACGAGCACTTCGCCGGCAGTCTGGCGGTTATTCCGCTTCAGCTGCTCGGATACTACACAAGTGTCGCAAAGGGTCTGGATGTGGATAAACCTAGAAACCTCGCGAAGAGTGTAACGGTCGAGTAATCTGAAACAGAATAGAAAAATAATCGGCGGGGCGGCTCAGGCTGTCCCGCCGTTTTGCTGTGACAACGAACCGGGTATGCGTCGCCAGGCTAGCTTCAATGACACATATTTGCCATGGGAATTTCTTTCCGTGATAGAAAACGAAACCGAATGGTAGACTTTGCTGGACTTTGATTCCTGAATTTGATGGAAAAGATATGAAAATAATGTAAAAGAGTTAAATAATCTGACACTTTTGAGCGGAAACGTAGTAAAATATAAATGATAATGCTTTTGAAAGGTTTTTGTAACCGCAGATCTATCGGAAAACGGATGTGGGTGCGGCAGAACGGGCTGCGGTCTGAGGGAGCAGATACGAAAACGCGGAAGAAAGCTTCCGGCAAGAAGAGAGGCGCTGTCACGAAAAGCGGCTCCCGCCGGCAATACCGAGACGTGAATAATTAAAAACGAAAAACAAAATGAAACGGGGGAAGATGTATGGTAAAAGAGCGCGTGAAACGGCTGCTGCGCACCACCTGTGCGACACTGGCAGTCATTCTCGGAGCGACTCTCGCGGCGCCGGCAGCGACGGCAACCGTTGAGGCGGCCGGGAATTGTACGGCAAACACAACGAAGACGTATCAGGAGATCAAAGGTTACGGAGGAATGAACTTTCCGGTATGGGGCGTGGATCTGACGGATGCTCAGGCAGCCACTGCTTTTGGAAACGGCTCGAACCAGATGGGGCTCGACATTCTGCGAATCCATGTCGATCCGAACAAGAACAATTGGAGCGGAGAGCTTCGCGTGGCCAAGGCGGCACAGCAGAGAGGCGCGCTTGTTTTTGCGACGCCGTGGACACCGCCGTCATCGATGACGGAGCCATGTACATGGAACGGCAGACGGACGGTTCGCCTCAAACATGATCAGTACGGGAACTACGTGAAGCATCTCAATGACTTTGTTTCTTACATGAAAAACAACGGCGTAAATCTCTACGCGATCTCGATTCAGAACGAGCCGGACTGGTCTGCCGAGTGGTGCAGCTGGACGGCGGATGAGATTTACAATTTCACGAAATACTATGCGAAGGATATCAACTGCCGCGTCATGTCTGCCGAGTCCTTCAGCTATAACAAGAGCATTTACGACAAGATTCTGAATGACTCTTCCGCACTGCAGAACATCGATATCATCGGAACACATTTTTACGGCACACAGGTGTCCCAGATGAGCTATCCGCTTCTGAGACAGAAAGCTTCGAACAAGGAACTGTGGATGACAGAGGTTTATGTTCCGGACAGTAATCTGGACGCGGATCTCTGGCCGAAGTCCATTGAGCTGGCGACGAACATTCACAACGCCATGGCCAACGGCTTTCAGGCTTATGTGTACTGGTATATCCGCAGAAGCTACGGCCTGATCAAAGAGAACGGCAATATCTCCAAGCGTGGATATCTGATGGCTCAGTACTCGAAATATGTCCGTCCGGGCTACAAGAGAATCGATGTTCCCACATCTCCGCAGAACGGACTGACGGTAGACGCGTTTGAGGGAGACGGAAAGGTTGTCTTCGTAGTTATCAACACGAGCAATAGTGAGCTGAACCAGACGTTTGAAGTTTCCGGAAAAGGAATCAGGGAAGCGGTGAGATACCGCACATCCGGAAGCGAGAACCATGCATACACCAAGATGACGGTAAACAACAACGCGTTTAACGCGAACATTCCGGCACAGAGTGTATCCACCTTTGTCTGCACGGAGAGCGGTGGTTCCTCCACACAGCCGACAGCGACGCCGAAGCCTACGGCAACGACAAAACCTTCCGCTACACCGACACCGGCACCACAGGTACCGGGCGAGACGGTGAAGATTCCGGACGGCGTGTACTACATCAAGAATGTCAACGCGCAGAAATATCTGCAGGTTGCGGACAACACAGGAAAAAATGTACAGAACGTAGAGCTCGGAACTGGAAGCGGAGTGGCCGGACAGAAGTGGACGCTGACCAATACGTCCGACGGCTACATCCAGCTGAAATCCGGACTCGGTTCCTTCAATATTGATATCGGAAACGGATCGGCAGAACCGGGAACAAATGTACAGATCTACAGCGCCTACGTCGGAGCGGCGCAGGAGTTCCTGCTCAAATCCGCCGGAAAAGATAACACCTATTACATTGCGACGAGAGCCAGTGATCTGACCTGCGTTCTCGACGCCGATCACAAGGGGACGACAGACGGAACCAATGTCCTTCAGTGGACCTACAGCGGAGCGACAAATCAGCAGTGGGTATTCGAGCCGGTCAACAAGCCGACCGCAACACCGAAGCCGACCGCTACGGCAACGCCGAAACCGACGGCGACACCTCAGCCGACCGCAACATCGACGCCGAAGCCGACGGCAACGACAAAGCCTACGGCGACACCGAAACCGACAGCGACGCCGAAACCGCGCAACAAGGTGAAATACAGCAGCATCGATCTGGACGGAACCTGTTCCCTCGGACGGCTGTTCTAAAGCTTAGGATAAAGCATCGCTTTTGAAGGAAAGCGGAAAGAAAATGATTTCTTTTATGATATTATAAAGAAGTCGCATTCGTGCCGGGGCATCGCGCCCCGGCATTTCTTTTCTTTCCTTTAAGATAAAATTTCGATATAATAGGAGAAATATATATCGTGACAGGAGGAAATCGATGACGTATTTCACATGTTTTTTTCTGGACAATGAAAAGGATATGATCGTGAATCTGTATCAGGATCTCGACCGGCTGTTCTATGAGCTCGAGACACCGAATCATCACTCGGGCAATCTGATCCGGAATCTGGCGAAGCTCTGCGGATTACCTCTCTGTGAAAATGAAAACGGCTATCTTGTGATCCGCGGAGAAGTTCCCTGTTATATCAATGCGGATAACGAGGAGGTCTACATTTTCCGCCTCGGCGGCACGAAGATGGCAAACATATACCCGGATGGCCGTGTGGAAATGAAGGCCGCGATTCCGGCGATTTCGAAGACGCTGATGAGCCAGACGAAGGACTATCAGCTGGATGTGTCGAAGACAATTTTCAAGACTTACATTCCGAGGGAACTCAAGTTCCGAAGTGATCTCCACACCCACATGAACGGAAATCTCTCGCCGGATGTTCTGATCGCGCTCGGCATCTATCATCAGATCCGGTATCCCCTCTACTATGTGCGGAAATTGAATCTTGTTCTCACGAAGGAACAGGAGGAAAAACTGGAAAAGCAGCGGGAGAAAGTTGCCAGACAGTTTGTGGACTCCGGACTTTCGGGTAAATATCTGGACCGGAAAATCAATGACAATACGTTTATCAATTTCGCGGATCTGATTCTTGGAAATCTGGACAACGCGGAACAGAACATTGTAAAAATCCGTACTTCGCTGGTCATTATGAAGGACGGGCAGGCCGTTTTTACCAATCTGGAGAAAGTCTATCTCTACCGCTATGTCTTCACCAAGGGAGAGCCCAGTGAGGAGAAGATCCGGATCTCTAATATCGACGCGATTCCTGATGTGGATGTCCGTGCGTCCTTAAAGCAGATGCAGAAGGACGGCGAGACGCCGGACTATCATCAGAACACGATGTTTCAGGATAAACTCCTCTGGATTGCCAGAGGGTTCCGGAGGCAGGGCGTGCGCTATGCGGAGATCAGCGACACGACGCTGGTGAAAAAGTATGAGTCGATCGAGATGCTCGAGCAGGTGCATCAGGTGATGCCGAAGATCTACCGGGAGACGGGGGTGATGATCCGTTTTCTCGCCGCGTTCCGTAGAATTCCGCTCACGATCGTCAAAGACACAACAACGCCGGAAGATTATCTGAGCAGGAACCTCAATGTGCTGCACGCCGTTATGCTCGATCCCTATGTGGCCGGCTGTGATTTTGTCGGTGAGGAGATCAACGACATCATCACCTTAAAGCCGGTGATCCGGGAAATTGTCCGGATTGCGGCGGACGATCCGTCCTTTGTGATCCGGATTCACGCGGGAGAGAATGACAGTCAGAAGGACAATGTCGCCCACAGTATTGCCTGTGTGCGGGATTCCCTGTCGCCCGGGCAGCCGATGCCGCACGTCCGTCTCGGCCACGGTCTGTACACATACAACCTGAAGTCGAAAAAAGGGCGTCAGGTTCTTCAGGATCTCAGGAAATACAACGTGACGCTGGAATTTCAGATCACGTCGAATGTCCGGCTGAATAACCTCAACTCTCTGGAGAATCATCCGCTCCGGCAGTATATCGCGGCCGGCATCCGCTGTGTGCAGGGCACAGACGGCGGCGCGCTCTACGGGACGAACTCGATCGATGAACAGCTTGCCCTGGAGAAATTCCTGGAGCTGACGCCGGAGGAACTGTCCTGGATGAAGGAGTCCGAGCGCAGGATTATTGAAGAGAGCGGCAATGCTTTTTCAGAAAAAAAACGTCTTTTCCGCCAGCTCACTTCGGATAAAACCATGGAAGAAGTGCTTCTCAAGAAGATGGAGGAGGCGGCTGTCGGAGGTTTGAAACTTCACCGCAGCAGATTGGACGCGAACACCGAGCTCAAGGAGAGAATCCACGACCTTCCGTGGGATAAGCGGCCGGTGATTCTCATGGGCGGAAGCTTTAATTCCGAGAAGCGTGCGACCCGCGTCATGAAGGAAGGAAGCGAACAGATCCGCGAGCTGATGGAGAAACTGGATCCGGAGGAAAATTTCTTTGTGATCGGACATAAGATGAACGGCTATGAGAAATATCTGGTGGAGCACAATGAAAAGAATTTCCGAATCTTTGCCATCGTGCCGGCGCTGATCACGGCGGAGGAGAAGCGGAAACTTCTCGAGTCTGGGGTCAGCATTCGCGTGTCCACGGAGATCGAGGGCATGGGAATCTACAAGAGTTTCAACTATGAGATTTTTGAGCGCCGGCCCTCCGTAGTTCTCGGTTTCGACGGAAACTCCGCAGGAGCGAACCTGATTCAGGAGGCGCGAAACGGAAAAGGCCGCGCCCGGATCTATATCTGGGAAAAATCGGCGACACTTCGTGAGAAGGCGGTTTCCCTGGAAGGTTATGTAAAATTCTTTGACAAAAACAACCGGCTGGCGGATCTTCTGGAGGAGTCTTTCGCTGCTGCAGAGGGGAACTGAGAGGCAGAAGAATCCGGGAGGACGGATCAGGGGGATGATGATGGGAAAAATACTGGAGAAAGTATGGCTGTGTCTGTTGATTTTTGCGCTGGCTGTTTCTTCATCCGCGCTTTCGCCCGTGACAGTTTTGGCGGACGGCGTGGCCGTCGGGGTTCAGATCGACTGGGACGATGACGGAGATGCCGCGGGGCAGCGGCCGCAGCTTCTGACGCTGCAGCTTCTGCAAAACGGAGCTCCGTATGGTGACGAGGTGCAGGTCGGCGGACAGAACGCCCTCTGGCATGTGGAATATACGAATCTGCCGAAGGGGCGAAACGAAGAGAAGGGAATTGATATCAATTATCAGGTGGCGGTCACGGACGGCCTCGGAGATCATTATTTCGAAGAGGAGCGCACCGACGACGGACAGACGATCACGATCCGCATGAAATATGATCCCGACGGGACACTCGGCGGAAAGAAAGTGAAAGCGAAAGTCTCTTTCGATGACCGCAACAACAAAGATAAGTCCAGACCGCAGCAGGCCTGGCTGATGCTGACGAGGAACGGAGAACCGTTCGGGTATACGGCGGAAGTGAATGAGACCGGGAAGTGGAAGTGTGAGTGGACAAATCTTCCGGCGGACGGAGAGTATCACGTTGAGGCCGAGACGGTTCCGGAGGGATACGAGGCGGTAACGGAAGTGGATGAAAGCGGAAGTTTTCGGGTGAAGTACACCCACCGGCCGGCACCGGTGAAGGTGTCCGTCCGGGCGGAACTTCACTGGGATGACGCGAATAACGTGGAAAAGCTGCGACCCGCGAACCTGCATCTTCAGCTGCTCAGAGACGATGAACCGGCAGGGAATCCGGTGGAAATCGGCGATGGAAACGGGTGGAAAGCCGGCTGGGAGGATCTTCCCGCCGAGACGGATGACGGAAAGAAAACGTACAGCTATCGCGTAAAACTGACGGATCTTCCGAAGAAATACAGCGTTGATATTTCCGGAAGTCAGGAAAAGGGATATGTGATCACCGCCACACACAAGCCCGGGAAACGGGTGGACATCAAGGCACTAATGGCGTGGAATGACGGAGATAATCAGGCACAGAAAAGGCCGGCAATCATTCATCTCCAGCTGATGAAGGGGGATTCTCCGCAGGGGGATCCGGTGTCGCTCTCGGAGGCGGATAACTGGCGGGCGGTCTGGCCGAATATTGAGATCATGCCTGCCTCAAAGCCCGGCGATGAGGATTATTACAGCGTGCAGGTGACCGATAATCCGCCGGAATACGGCTTTGAAATCACCGGGGACGCGGAACAGGGCTTTGAGGTGAAAGGGACCTATACGCCGGTCTTTGAACCGACGGATACCCCGGTGCCGACGCCGACGCCGACGCTGACGCCGGACGAAGAGGAAAAAGTGAAGATGGAGGGGCTGAAGCCCGTCACAATTCTGGTCTTTTTTCTCGCGGCGCTTCTCCTCGGCATGATTATTCTTCTTATTGTCGTTTTGATCCGCAAAAGCGCGCAGGACAGAAGAGAAGAGGAAGCGGCTCTGGAGCGCAAGGAGCGGCGGGAGATGAGAGAGCCGGACGATGACTATGAAGACAGCGGTTTCTACCCGAGCGATGACTATGAGGACAGCGGATATTTCACGTCGAGAAGAACGTACGGATCGCGCAGAAGCGGGTATGACAGCCCGTACGGAACACCCGAGACGGCCGGAAAAGACGGAAATCTTTACGGGGACTACACGGTATTCGGAAGCCGGGAGGAATACGGCGACCGCTACGGAAATCCGGACGGCGGGGACGGGGAAGACGAACTTCCGGGTGATGATTATGATTTCGGTTTTTCTTCAAAAAAGAAGAGAAAAAAGGATCACAGAAGCCGGGGCTGACAGTCGGACGAAAAAAATTACGAAAATGAAAGGGAGCGTATAAACGCCCTACAAAAGCCTTTTCTGTAGCACTTTAATGTGGTAAACTGAATGAAAATATTCGGGGGCCAAAGCGGCAGCTGCCCTGCAGAGGAGGGGCGGACGCCGCTTTAGCGGGAACCAAAGAGGAGGCTTATGTGAGAGTAATCAATGTCCTGAAAAAAGTGGGCAAAAAGTATATGGAGGTCAGTCTGATCCTGCGCATTCTGATCGGTATCTGCGTGGGAGCGGCTGTTGCGCTTTTCGCGCCCGGCATGACCTGGCTGGTCGCGGTCGGCAAGATTTTTGTAGGAGCGCTGAAGGCGATCGCGCCTGTACTTGTATTTGTGCTGGTGGCAAGCGCGCTGGCGAAGGGAACGGGAAAACTGGACAAACGGTTTGCGAATGTCATTTTCCTGTATATGTTTACGACTTTTGTTGCGGCGTTTGTCGCTGTGTTCGCGAGTTTTCTGTTTCCGCAGACACTCGTGCTTGATACGGTTGCCGAGGCGGACGTGATTCCGCAGGGAATCGGAGAAGTGATCGGAAATCTTCTGATGAATATCGTCTCCAATCCGTTTGACGCGCTTGCAAACGCGAATTACATCGGTATTTTGTTCTGGTCGGCGCTGTTCGGCGTGGCAATGAAGCGAATTGCCGAGCCGACGACGAAGACCTTTATGGTGAATGTGGCCGACGCGGTTTCACAGTGCGTCCGCTGGATCATTGATCTGGCGCCGTTCGGAATCTGCGGCCTTGTATATGAGACGGTTTCGACAAACGGGCTGGAGATCTTCACAACCTATGGAAAGCTTCTCCTGCTTCTGGTCGGCTGCATGCTGTTCCAGTCGCTGGTGCTCAACGGTATCATCGCCGCTGTTCATCTGCACAGGAACCCGTATCCGCTGATCTTCAGATGCATCCGTGAGAGCGGAATCACCGCATTCTTCACAAGAAGTTCCGCGGCGAACATTCCGATCAACATGGAGCTCTGTGAGAAACTCGGACTGGACGAGGATTTCTATTCTGTTTCCATTCCGCTCGGAGCTACCATCAATATGGACGGAGCGGCAATTACGATTTCCGTCATGACGCTGGCCTGCGCGCATACCATCGGTATTCATGTGGATATCGGTCCGGCGCTGATTCTCAGTGTGCTTTCGACCTTCGCTGCCTGCGGTGCGTCCGGCGTTGCAGGAGGCTCCCTGCTGCTGATTCCGATGGCATGTTCCCTGTTCGGCATCAACAACGATGCGGCGATGCAGGTAGTTGCGGTTGGTTTCATTATCGGAGTGGTTCAGGATTCGGTCGAGACCATGCTGAATTCTTCCGGAGATGCTGTCTTCGCGGCGATTGCGGAGTACAGAGTATGGCTCAAAGAGGGAAGGCGCCTTCCGGGCTTTATGTACTCGGAGAATGAGCGAAAGAAACTCGGAATCGATAAGGATTTTCGCGGGGACATCCGCGTGAAGGCATAAGGCGGCCGGGGCGCTGGCCTCGCCAGCCTCGCCCGCAGCGATCTCTGCATGAGGGCATAATGGTGCGGGTGCACATCACGAGTTGCATTTTATGTCGTGGAAGTTCCGGAGGGATTTCCATGGCGTGAAAAACGCCTGAGCTGCAGGTGCAGACCCGGGTGAATAAAATAAAAATGAGAGGGAAAAAGAATGAATAACAAAACAAAAAAAGGCATAAACATCGTGTATGTCGTCTGTGTTTTTGCTGTTGTCGCGATCATGGGAATTGCCGCCGCAACAACATCGGCTGATTCGGTACAGCAGACGGCCTGGGCTTTGTTTCCGCCGGTCATCGCCATTGTGCTGGCGCTGGTGACAAAAGAAGTTTACAGTTCTCTGTTCATCGGAATTGTGTCCGGAGCTCTACTGTATTCCGGCTTTGATTTCGAGGGGACGTTCAACCACATTTTCTTTGAGAAAGCGGAAGACGGATCGAACTGGGGGCTGATCACCCAGCTCTCTGATTCCTACAATGTGGGTATTCTGGTTTTTCTTGTTATCCTTGGAATTCTCGTTGCGCTTATGAACCGCGCGGGCGGATCCGCAGCCTTCGGTACCTGGGCTTCCTCCCACATCAAATCGAGAGTGGGTGCCCAGCTCGCCACCGTTGCGCTCGGCGTGCTGATTTTTGTCGATGACTACTTCAACTGTCTGACTGTCGGTTCCGTTATGCGGCCGGTCACAGACAAACACCATGTATCGAGAGCGAAGCTGGCATATCTGATCGACGCGACAGCGGCGCCGATCTGTATCATTGCCCCGATCTCATCCTGGGCGGCGGCTGTTTCCGGTTTTGTTCCGGGCAATAAGAACGGTATCGCACTCTTTGTTCAGACGATTCCGTGGAACTATTACGCGCTTCTCACCATTGCCATGATGATCATTCTCACCGTATCCAAGACAGAGTACGGTCCGATGGCACTTCACGAGAAAAACGCGATTCTTCACAATGATCTTTACACTACACCGGATCGTCCGTACGCGAACACGGAAGAGCAGGAGATCAGCGCAAAGGGAAAAGTAATCGATCTTGTACTTCCGGTAATTGCGCTCGTTGTATTCTGCGTCCTCGGAATGATCTACACCGGCGGATTCTTTGCGAAGGGAGCCGACAAGACAGGCTTTATCGACGCGTTTGCCGGAAGTGACGCCTCTGTTGGACTTGTGATCGGATCCTTCTTCGGTCTTGTGTTCACGCTGATTCTCTACCTGATTCGCCGCGTACTCAGCTTCAAAGAGTGCATGGACTGCATCCCGGAGGGATTCAAGGCAATGATTGCCCCGATCCTGATCCTCACCTTCGCATGGACACTGAAGGGAATGACGGATTCTCTCGGCGCGGCTCCGTTTGTAGCCGGTCTTGTTGAGAAGTCTGCGAGCGGATTCATGAACTTCCTTCCGGCGATCATCTTCCTGATTGCGGTTGGGCTTTCGTTTGCGACAGGTACATCCTGGGGAACTTTTGGAATCCTGATTCCGATTGTTGTAAATATTTTCGATAAATCCGGAAACGCGAGTGCCGCGGATTACAAGATGATGATCATCGCGATGTCCGCATGTATGGCCGGAGCTGTGTGCGGAGACCACTGCTCGCCGATTTCCGATACGACCATCATGAGTTCTGCCGGTGCGCAGAGCAATCACCTGAATCACGTGACGACACAGCTTCCTTACGCGCTGACCTGCGCACTGGTATCCTTTGTCTCCTACGTGATCGCAGGATTTACAGGGAATGCATGGATTGCGCTTCCGTGCGGAGCAGTGCTTCTTCTCGTTGTGCTTCTCTTCTTTAAGAGAAAAGAGGATCACAAGTGGAGCGCTTCCGAACTCAAGGAAAGAGCGCAGGAGTAACTAAAGCCTGAAAAAAGAGCCGCGGGAGCGGCTCTTTTTGTGTTAAGAGGAAATCCCTCCGGATTTTCCATAACACAAAACACTCCGCATTCCCTGTGAGACAAAGCGCTGCAATTCTTCCGTTTTTGCAGCCGGAGAAAAAAGTTCAAAAAAAGTGAAAAAAGTACTTGCCATCATAGAACATGTATGATAATATCTTTCTTGCTGATGCACACGGAGCACCGCAGTGCAGAAGCTCTTGGAACAATGGCCCGGTGGTCAAGAGGTTAAGACATCGCCCTTTCACGGCGGTAACACGAGTTCAATTCTCGTCCGGGTCACTTCATCAAATTTGCATAGTCGGTAAAGTAATCTGCTTTTCATCAGAGGGATTTATATCTGATATGCCGATGTGGCTCAATTGGCAGAGCAGCTGATTTGTAATCAGCAGGTTATCGGTTCGAGTCCGATCATCGGCTTTTTGGACCTTTAGCTCAGCTGGTTAGAGCAGTCGGCTCATAACCGATCGGTCCTGGGTTCGAGTCCCCGAAGGTCCATTGCCTTAGTGACAAGGCGAATTATGATGATACAATTTAAGAAATGGCCCGGTGGCTCAGCTGGTTAGAGCGCCGCCCTGTCACGGCGGAGGTCGACGGTTCGAACCCGTTCCGGGTCGCTAAAGAGAGATGCGTAAAACGTATCTCTCTCTTTTTTTGTGGCAACGGGCCGGGTAAGCAACGCCATGCTTGCCTGAAAAAAACGTGGTCGCTATAATAGACACAGGAAACACCGGAATAAAAAAACAACATCGGAGTGTTTTTATGACTAGAGAAAAAGAATGGTACCGGTTGGACAACGCGGCGAAAATCATTCCCTCCTCAATGGTGGGAGCGGACACCCGCGTGTTCCGTCTGGTCTGCGAACTGAAAGAAGATGTGGATCCGGAGATCCTTCAGCAGGCGCTGGATCAGGCGCTGGAAGAGGCTCCCTATATGAACTGTTGTCTCCGAAAAGGGATTTTCTGGTACTACATGGATGAGATGGATCACGGCGCGAAAGTGAGAGAGGAACATCAGGGTGCGCTCCGCGCACTCTATGTGCCGGGAAGGAAAAATCTTCTGTACAGCGTCACCTATTTCCGCAAGAGAATCAATCTGGAGATGTTTCATGTCCTCTCCGACGGAACGGGAGGCTTCATGTTTTTTCAGGAGGTCATCACCAACTATCTGGTTTTGAAATACGACCTCGATCGTTCCCGGATCCATGAGGGGGAGTCCTCGGTGATCGAGAAGCAGGCGGATGCTTTCAGCAAGTTCTATGAGAAAGATAAGAAACGGAGCAGGAATTACATCAAAGAGATGTTCCCGGTCAAGGCCTATCAGGTAAAAGGGCTCAAAGACCCGAATCTGGATGAGCACCTGATCGAGGGAACTGTCTCAGTGAAGCAGATTCTGGAGATCGCGCATCGTTTCGACGTGACGCTCGGCGTCCTCGCGACCTCGATCTGGATTGAAGCCATTGTAAAGCAGATGAAGCGTTCGGAATATCACCGTCCGGTTGTAGTGAGTGTTCCGGTCAATCTCCGCCAGTTTTATCCGTCCGAGACCGTCCGGAATTTCTTCGGCGTGATCAACGTGACTTACGATCCGCATCACTACGACGGAACGCTGGAGAGCATCATGAACGAGGTAGACCGCTCGTTCAAAGAGGAACTCACCGATGAAAAAATCGCGGCGACCATGAACTCCTATGCGGCTCTTGAGCACAACCTTGCAGTCAAGGTCGTCCCGCTGATCTTTAAGGATCTGGCGCTGATGGGCATCGCGAACAGAATCAACAGCGGCGTGACGACTTCGGTGTCGAATGTCGGGAAGGTTCATCTTTCGCCGGTCCTTGTGCCGTACATCAACAAGTTCTGTAGTTTTATGTCGAACAAATCGGTCTTTCTCTGCATCAGCACGTTCGAGGACAATATGGTCTTCGGCATCGTTTCCTGTTTCGAGAAGCATCCGACGGCGCAGTACTTCTTCCGCAGGATCCGGGAACTCGGCGCGGACGTTGTGATTGCGAGCAATGATTATGATCAGGAGGTGTAGGGATGCAGAGATGTAACCGGTGCAAAATGGATATCCTCGGATACAAGAAAGCCTGTCCGCTCTGCGGAGGCTCCCTTGTGGGAGAGGGAGAGGATCCGGCGTATCCGACCATAAAGAGAAAAATCATGACCCGGGCGCTGCTCGTCCGGATCTCGGCGTTTGTCACGATTGTGTTCATCGTGATCATGCTGCTTTTAAATTCTGTCACAGACGGAAAGATCACCTGGATTCCGCTGGCTGTCATCAGCTCCCTCGTGTGTTTTGCGGACATCTGTCTCACGGTTTATTTCCGGAGCAATCCGATCAAGACAATCACCTGGCAGATGGTGGTCGGCATGATCCTCAGTGTGCTTGTCGACTATTACACCGGCTGGCACCGCTGGGCAGTTATCTGGGTGCTTCCGTTCGTTTTTGTGCTCATGCTGATCACGACGCTCAGTGTCGGTTTTGGGCTTCGAATGAATCTGCGGGATTTCGTCCTCTATCTGATGCTGGATACCCTGCTCTCGCTGGTGCAGATTCCGCTGATCAAAACCGGAGTCAATACCTTTCCGTATCCGGCGATGTGGGGAGAGGCCGCCGTGGTTCTGTTTTTTGTCGGAATCGTTCTGCTTCGCTGGAGAGATTTTAAATCTGCCTCGGATCGATACTTTAATATGTAAGCTGCCGTGGATGGTGGGGCACTCTTTCTGAAAGAAGATATACGCCGGCTTGCCGGCCGCAGTTTTGACCAATTTGCGGGAAGAGAAAAAGATTAAGAAGCCGGAGGCTGATCCGGCGTCAGAGATAGGGGTGAATGCGTGAAAGATTCAGATCTCAGCCGGAGACAGGCGAGGCTTCAGTGGTTCGGAGACGCTGTCGAACAGACGCTGAGCAGGGAAGTGAAGCGCAGGTTTGAGGCACCTGTGTTGGAGGGGGAACCTTCCGTCAATACCTGGTACCGGATTCCGATCGAGGACGGACTGGCCGGAGACGGGTCCGAATACCATATTTATATGAAGGTGGGAACCTGCGAGCACCTCTGCATTTTTCTCTCGGGGGGCGGCGTGGCCTGGAATGCGTACACGGCGGCGAGGCCGGTGACCGGAGGAGCAATGGCGGCGGGACTTCCGAATTATTACTGGAGCAACCTGCGGCCGATGACGCAGATCATGAATATTCACACGGGGATCACGGAACTCGACAACCCGGACAATCCCTGTTCGGACTGGAATTTTATCGTGATCACGTACGCGACCGGCGACTTCCATATCGGAAACAACGAATTCCGGTATATGGGAGAGGACGGCGAAGAGAAAATTCTTCACTTCCACGGCTACCGGAACTTTCAGTCTGCGATGCAGAAGGCAAGGCTCTTTTTCCCAATGCCGGACAAGCTGCTGATCGCAGGGGACTCCGCAGGCGCGTTCGCGGTTCCGGCGGTTACGACGGCGATCCTCGAGGATTTTTACCCGGAGTGCGCGGACGTGACTCTTCTGTCCGATAGCGCGCAATTGTTGTACCGCAGGTGGAGAGGAACGGCGAAAAATGTCTGGAAGGCGCCGGAAGCGCTCTGGCAGTCGATTCACTCCTCGAACATAACCGTCGACTGGTACAGGTATCTGCACGAAATCTGGGGAGACCGGCTCCGCTATCTCTACGCCTGTTCGACGCGCGACTATCTGCTCAGCGCCTATTACAACGATGTGCTCTCGCACAGATACGCCTCGGATCCGCTGGTTCAGAGGAAATTTTATCATCAGATGCAGCTGATGCTGCAGCAGTTGAAGCAGATCACGCCTGCGTTCGGCTTTTTTGTCTACAAATGGCCGAGCCTGAGGATGCCGATCGGGGGCACGGTTCACACGGCCGTCCGGCACAAGCGGTTTTATTTTCAGACCCCGTCCGGGATCACGATGGCGAAGTGGCTCGGCGACGCTCTGGATGGAAATGTCTATGATGTGAACATGGATCTCATGCGGATGTAAAATCGACGGACAAACGCCGATTTTTCCAGTGTTTATGCGGCTTTCAGTGATTGTATTTCGAAAAGACATTGCTTATAATTGTATAAGCCTAATGTGGCGATGTGTTATGGAAATTCCTCCGGAATTTCCATAACACAAAACGCTCCGCGGGATGTGCAGCTCGCAGATGAGAAGATCGCTTCGCGATTCTGCTCGCGCGCCTTTCGTCCGCGGCGCTCCACTCAGGAATGAGGGGCTGGAGGAGTCGAGG
>NZ_KK211309.1:250243-546637 GCF_000621585.1 [Eubacterium] cellulosolvens LD2006
CTCAGGAATGAGGGGCTGGAGGAGTCGAGGTCCGCTTGCGGACTTTGTTCTAATCTCTTGAAAAAGGATGAGTGAATGATGATGATGAATGCAATTCAGGAATACATGAACTATCTGCACGATGTCAAAAAGACATCGTACAATACGGAGGTTTCGTATAAGAGAGATCTGAAGAACGCTGCGGCTTATCTGGAAGAGCAGCAGGTCGGGAGCTTCGAGAGCGCGACAGAGACCAATCTTTATTCATATATGCTCTATTTGGAGCGGGAAAAAAAGTCTGCCGCGACCGTATCGAGGAGCATCGCCTCTCTTCGCTCTTTTTATCAGTATCTGTTGAGGGAACACAAGATTGATAACGATCCGTCGGAACATCTGAAGGCGCCCAGGGTAGAAAAGAAGGTTCCTGAAATACTGACGGTTGACGAGGCTGACCGTCTGCTCGCGCAGCCGGACAGAAAAAAGGCCAAGGGACTCCGGGACCGCGCGATGCTCCAGTTGCTCTACTGCACAGGGATTCGTGTGAGCGAGCTGGTACATATGAAGCTGGAGGATGTGAATCTGGATCTCGGCTATATCACCTGCAAGGAGAATTCGCGCGAGCGGATCATTCCGATGACACAGGGGACAAGAATCATTCTCGACGAGTATCTGGAATCGGCTCGGGACAGCCTCCTCAAAGGCAAAGAGAGCGAGTATCTGTTCTGTAATTGTTCGGGAGGAGAGATGAGCCGGCAGGGATTCTGGAAAGTTCTGAAAGTATATGCGCACGAAGCCGGTATCAAGAAGGATATCACGCCGCACACCATGCGCCATTCCTTTGCGGCGCATCAGCTGCAGAAGGGAACGGACATACACAGCGTTCAGCGTATGCTCGGGCACGCCGGCGTGACGACGATGCAGATGTATAAAGATCTTGCGAAATAGAACAGCACGGACAGGGATGACAGGGAGCCGCCGCACGAATCGTGCGCGGCTCCTTTATTGACGAATGCAGAGCGCAATGATATTCTGATGAAGAAAAACAGGACTAAAACACTCGGAATTAAAACATCGCGAAGCAGATGTCAGGAGAAATAGAGATGAAATTAACGACTAGAGGCAGATATGGGCTTCGGGCGCTCATAGATCTGGCGGAAAATCAGGATGGCGGCGCGGTCTCGACACAGAGCATCGCCCAGCGGCAGGATATCTCGGAGAGCTATCTGGAGCAGCTGATCCGTATGCTGAAGAAGAGCGGGCTTGTGACAAGCGTGCGCGGAGCCGGCGGCGGATACCGTCTGTCCCGCCCGGCTTCGGAGATCTCTGTGGGAGACGTCCTCCGTTCTCTGGAGGGAAGCCTTGAGGCTGTGGAGTGCCCGGCCATCGTGGGAGATGACTGTTCGAGCGCGGATGAGTGTGTGACAAAAATCGTGTGGAAGAGGATTAACGACGGAATCGCGCAGGCGGTGGATTCGATCATGATCTCCGAGCTTGTGGATGAAAGCATGAGACTAAAGACCGTCAAGAAAGACCGCACGGTGAAAGAGCGCTCGGAGGCGGCAATCAACGCGCGGATTATTCGGAATGAGCAGAACAAGAGCGTTCGGGAGGCACAGGATTGATTTACCTCGACAATGCCGCGACGACGAGAACGGCAACGGAAGTCGTCAGGGAGATGCTTCCGTATTTTACGGAAAACTACGGGAATCCTTCGGGCGTCTATTCGGCCGGAAGAGAGAGCAAGGCAGCGGTCACGAAGGCAAGGGACAGAATCGCAGCGCTTCTCGGAGCAAAAAGCGGGGAAGTGTTTTTTACGTCCGGCGGCTCGGAGTCGGACAACTGGGCGATTGTCTCCGCGTACGAAGCACAGGCGGAAAAAGGCCGCCACATCATCACGTCAAAGATTGAACATCACGCGGTGCTCCGGACCTGTGAATATCTGGAGCGGGAGCGGGGAGCGAGAGTTACGTATCTCGACGTGGATGCCGACGGAAGGGTGCGGCCGGAAGATGTGGAGAAAGTCATCTGTCCGGATACGGTTCTTGTGACGATCATGGCGGCAAACAATGAGATCGGAACGATTCAGCCGGTGAAAGAGATCGGGGAGATCGCGCACAGACACGGCGTGATTTTTCACACAGATGCTGTGCAGGCCTTCGGACAGCTGCCGTTCACGGTGGATGAGTGGAAGGTCGATATGCTGAGCGCCAGCGGCCATAAGTTTAACGGCCCGAAGGGCACCGGTTTTTTGTACATACGAAAAGGCACGCCGGTCAGAGCTTTTGTCCACGGAGGCGCGCAGGAACACAACCGGAGGGCCGGAACAGAGAATGTCCCTGGGATCGTCGGGATCGGTGCTGCCGCGAAGCTGGCGATGGACTCGCTTGCGGACAAAATCAGAAAAGAGACAGAGCTTCGGGATTATCTGATCGGCGAGATCGAAGCGAAGATTCCGAATGTCCGCCTCAACGGCTCACGCGAGGGACGCCTTCCGAATAACGTGAATTTCAGCTTTGAGTTTGTGGAGGGAGAGTCGCTTCTGATTATGCTGGACATGAAGGGGATCTGTGTGTCTGGCGGTTCGGCATGTTCTTCCGGCTCACTGGCTCCGTCTCATGTGCTCAAAGCGATCGGTCTGTCGGACAGCCTGGCCAGAGGTGCCCTGAGGATGACCCTTTCTGCGGAGACGACAAAAGAGGAGATTGACACGACGGTGGCCGCGCTGACGGAGCTGGTGAAGAAACTCCGGAACATGTCCCCGAAGTATGAAGGCTATCTGAGAGGAATTGAGAAATCCGAGACAGCGGAATGAAGCATCCGAAGACGCCGGAAGTCAGAAACGGATCCGATCCGGCGGAAAAGAAGATGAACGAGACAGGAGAGTGTGTATGAGCAACAAAGATAAGACAGTTGTGGTCGGTATGTCCGGCGGAGTGGATTCCTCCGTTGCTGCGTATCTTCTGAAAGAGCAGGGATACAATGTGATCGGCGTGACCATGCAGATCTGGCAGGACGAGAGCGAATGTCGTCTGGAGAATGAGGGCGGCTGCTGTGGCGTCACTGCGGTAGAGGATGCGAGGCGGGTGGCCGGCGTTCTGGGAATTCCTTATTATGTAATGAACTTTAAAGAGGAATTCCAGAAGAATGTCATTGACTACTTCGTGGACGAATATCTCCACGGAAGAACACCGAATCCCTGTATTGCCTGCAACCGGTATGTGAAATGGGAGTCTCTGCTCACCAAGAGTCTCGCCATCGGCGCGGACTATATAGCGACGGGACATTACGCCCGCATCCGGCACCTGGACAGTGGAAGATATGCGATTGCGAATTCCGTCACGGCAAAAAAAGACCAGACCTACGCACTTTACGGACTGACCCAGAATCAGCTGGCGCACACCCTGATGCCGGTTGGAGATTACGAGAAGCCGAAGGTGCGTGAGATCGCGGAACAGGCCGGACTTCCGGTGGCACACAAGAGCGACAGCCAGGAGATCTGCTTTGTACCGGACGGAGACTATGCGTCCTTCATAGAGCGGGACTCCGGAATTGTCATGCCGGAGGGAAACTTCGTCACAAAAGACGGTGAGATTCTCGGCAGGCACCGCGGCATCACCCATTACACGGTGGGACAGAGAAGGGGCCTGGATCTTCCCATGGGCCGCAGAGTCTTTGTCACAGAGATCCGCCCGGAGACCAATGAAGTAGTGGTTGGAGAGGCAGAGGATGTGTGGTCGGATACACTGATGGCAAACCGGCTGAATTTCATGGGGATCGGAGATCTTCCCCTCGGAGAAGAAGACCACTTTCTGGCAAAAATCCGCTACAACCATGCGGGCACGGGATGCAGGGTGAAGCGGACGGGAGAAGACGAGATCACCTGTGTTTTTGACGATCCGGTGCGTGCGGTAACCCCCGGCCAGGCGCTTGTTTTTTACAAAGATGACTATGTGGCCGGCGGCGGAGTGATCGTATCCTGATATAATTTGATGTAATCTGTATCAAAATCATTGTATTTTGACAGAAATATATTGTATAATTTGGATATCGGTCGATGATGGATGATTTTACTGTTTTTTCACTCCATATATGAAGAAACACTTGAATTTTGACCGCGCAACAGTTATTATATTTTAAGAGTTGTTAAATATTAAACATAATGAAGCTCAAACATATGTAGGAGGAAATTAATTATGGCAGTAAGAGTTGCAATTAATGGTTTTGGTCGTATCGGACGTCTTGCATTCAGACAGATGTTCCAGGCAGAGGGATTTGAGATCGTAGCTATCAACGATCTGACAAGCCCGGACATGCTTGCTTACCTTCTGAAGTATGATTCTTCTCAGGGACGTTACGCTAAGGCTGATACTGTTTCTAACACAGACCACTCTATCATCGTAGATGGTCACGAGATCGAGATTTACAAAGAGGCAGATGCTAAGAATCTTCCTTGGGGAAAACTTGATATCGATGTAGTTCTGGAGTGCACAGGTTTCTACTGCTCCAAAGCAAAAGCACAGGCTCATATCGATGCAGGCGCTAAGAAGGTAGTTATTTCTGCTCCGGCCGGAAATGATCTTCCTACTATCGTTTACAATACAAACCATGAGACACTTACAGCAGAGGACAACATCATCTCCGCTGCATCCTGTACAACAAACTGCCTCGCACCGATGGCAAAAGCTCTTAACGACCTCGCTCCGATCCAGTCCGGTATCATGGCTACAATCCATGCTTACACAGGTGATCAGATGATCCTTGACGGACCGCAGAGAAAAGGCGACAAGAGAAGAAGCCGTGCAGGCGCTGAGAACATCGTTCCGAACAGCACAGGTGCTGCAAAAGCTATCGGTCTTGTAGTTCCGGAGCTTAACGGCAAGCTCATCGGTTCTGCACAGCGTGTTCCGGTTCCGACAGGATCCACAACAATCCTTACAGCAGTTGTAAAGGGCAAAGTTACAGTTGACGAGATCAACGCTGCAATGAAGGCTGCAACAACAGAGTCCTTCGGATACAACGAGGATCTTATCGTATCCAAAGATATCGTTGGAATGACATACGGTTCTCTGTTCGATGCTACACAGACAATGGTTCTCCCGGTTAACGACGAGCTCACAGAGGTTCAGGTTGTTTCCTGGTACGATAACGAGAACTCCTTCACATCCAATATGTGCAGAACAATCAAATACTTCGCTAAGTTCCTTAACAAGTAATTGATTTAACAAAGACCTAAAGAGGGTCCGGTCTCATGGACCGGATCCTTTTTTATCTCATGGGAAGGACGTATGGATTTCCCATGGCCTTCATAACCAAGACTAAGGAGAAAAAGTAATGGGATTAAATAAGAAAAGTGTTGATGACATCAATGTTAAGGGACAGAGAGTACTCTGCCGTTGCGATTTCAACGTACCGCTCAAAGACGGAAAGATCACAGACGAGAACCGTCTTGTAGCTGCTCTTCCTACAATCAAGAAACTCATCGCTGACGGCGGCAAGGTAATCCTTTGCTCCCACCTCGGAAAAGTTAAGACAGAAGAGGATAAGAAGACAAAGACACTTGCGCCTGTAGCAACAAGACTTTCCGAGCTTCTCGGCCAGGAAGTAAAATTCGTTGCAAGCCCTGTTGTTGTTGACGACACAGTAAAAGCTGCTGTAGACGCAATGAACGACGGTGATGTAATCCTTCTTGAGAATACACGTTTCCGCGCAGAGGAGACGAAGTGTGGAGAGGAGTTCTCCAAAGAACTCGCTTCTATTGCTGACGTATTCGTAAACGACGCTTTCGGAACAGCACATCGTGCACACTGCTCCAACGTTGGAGTTACAAAATACGTAGATACCTGCGTAGTTGGTTACCTTATGCAGAAAGAGATCGACTTCCTCGGCAATGCTGTTGAGACACCGGTTCGTCCGTTCGTTGCAATCCTCGGCGGAGCAAAGGTAGCTGACAAGCTTAACGTAATCAACAACCTCATCGAGAAATGCGATACTCTGATCATCGGTGGTGGTATGGCTTACACCTTCCTCAAGGCAAAAGGCTATGAGATCGGTAAGTCCCTCCTTGATGAGACAAAGATCGATTACTGCAAAGAGATGATGGACAAGGCAGAGAAGCTTGGCAAACAGCTTCTTCTTCCGATCGATACAGTAACAATCGCTGATTTCCCGAGCCCGATCGATGCTCCGATCGATACAGTTACCGTTGATGCAGACAAGATCCCGGCGGACCGCGAGGGCGCTGATATCGGACCGAAGACTATCGCTCTCTACAGCGACGCTGTAAAGAACGCAAAGACTGTTGTATGGAATGGACCGATGGGAATCTTCGAGAACCCGACACTTGCTACAGGTACAAAATCTGTTGCAGCTGCACTGGCTGAGACAGACGCTACAACAATCATCGGTGGTGGTGATTCCGCAGCAGCTGTTAACCAGCTTGGATATGGCGACAAGATGAGCCACATCTCCACAGGCGGCGGCGCTTCCCTTGAGTTCCTTGAGGGAAAAGAGCTTCCGGGCGTAGCAGCAGCAAACGACAAATAATCAACACAAGCAAAGTAATTCCGGCCCGTTGCCTTTTGGCGACGGGCATTTAAGGGTAAGGTGAGCGTGCGGGATCTGAACCGCGCGCATCCAGAAAAAAGGAGGCCTTCAAATGGCAAGAAGAATTTTAGCAGCAGGAAACTGGAAAATGAACAAGACTCCGTCCGAGACAAAGGCTCTGATCGCAGAGATGGCTCCGGCAGTAGCAAGCGACGAGGTTGACGTTCTTCTCTGCGTACCGGCTATCGATATCCCTGCAGCTGTAGAGGCAGCAAAGGGAACAAATATCGCCATCGGCGGTGAGAACCTCTACTTCGAGGAGAGCGGTGCATACACAGGAGAAATCTCCGCAGAGATGCTCGTTGATGCAGGCGCTACATACGTTATCATGGGACACTCCGAGAGACGTGACTACTTCGGTGAGACAGATGAGGACGTAAACAAGAAAGTTCACAAAGCTCTTGAGCACAACCTGATTCCGGTTATGTGCTGCGGTGAGTCTCTTACACAGAGAGAACAGGGAATCACAATGGACTGGATCCGTCAGCAGGTGAAAGTAGGACTTCTCAATGTTTCTGCTGAGGATGTAAAGAAAGTTGTTATCGCATACGAGCCGATCTGGGCAATCGGAACAGGCAAGACAGCAACTGCAGACCAGGCAGAGGAAGTTTGTAAGGGAATCCGTGATCTCCTTCGTGAGCTCTATGGCGATGCAGTAGCTGAGGAGGTTCGCGTACTCTACGGCGGATCCGTAAACCCGGGCAACGCAGCAGAGCTTTTCGCAAAAGAGGACATCGACGGAGGCCTTGTAGGAGGCGCTTCTCTGAAGACAAGCTTTGGTGAGATCGTAAATTACAACAAATAAGTAATTTCAAAAAGTTTTTTCATTCAAACAGCAGGTGTTCAATCTTGACTACCTGCTGTTTGATATGTACAATAAATACGTTGAGCATAAATATAACGTAACTACAAATCAGGAGGTAAGTTTTACAATGGCAAAATGGGTTTATATGTTTAGCGAAGGCGACATGACCATGAGAAACCTGCTTGGTGGTAAAGGTGCAAACCTTGCCGAGATGACCAGCATCGGTCTTCCGGTTCCGCAGGGTTTCACAATTACAACAGAGGCTTGTACTCAGTACTATGAGGATGGACGTCATATTAACGACGAGATCATGGCTCAGGCTATGGAGGGCGTTAAGAAGATGGAGGAGATCAACGGCAAGAAGTTCGGCGATCTTCAGAACCCGCTTCTCGTTTCTGTACGTTCCGGTGCAAGAGCATCTATGCCGGGTATGATGGACACAATCCTCAACCTTGGTCTTAACGATGAAGTAGTAGCTGCAATGATCAAAGGAAACCCGGATCCGAAATTCGAGCGTTTCGTATATGACTCCTACAGAAGATTCATCCAGATGTTCTCTGATGTAGTTATGGAAGTTGGTAAGAAATATTTCGAGCAGCTGATTGACAAGATGAAAGAGGAGAAGGGTGTTAAGTACGATGTAGAGCTTACCGCAGCTGACCTCAAGCTTCTTGCTGAGCAGTTCAAAGCAGAGTATAAGAATCAGCTCGGACAGGACTTCCCGTCTGATCCGGTTGAGCAGCTGAAGCTTGCTATCGAGGCTGTATTCCGTTCCTGGGACAACCCTCGTGCAAACGTATACCGTCGTGACAACGATATCCCGTATTCCTGGGGTACTGCCGTTAACGTAATGCCTATGGTATTCGGTAACCTTAACGATGAGTCCGGTACAGGTGTTGCCTTCACTCGTGACCCTGCAACAGGCGAGAAAAAACTCATGGGTGAGTTCCTGATCAACGCTCAGGGTGAGGACGTTGTTGCCGGTGTTCGTACTCCTATGCCGATCGCACAGATGGAGAAGGAGTTCCCGGAGGCATACGCAGAGTTCCTCAAAGTTTGTGATATCCTTGAGAACCACTACCATGATATGCAGGATATGGAGTTCACTGTTGAGAACAAGAAACTCTACATGCTTCAGTGCCGTAACGGAAAGAGAACAGCTCCGGCCGCTCTTAAGATCGCTTGCGACCTCGTAGATGAGGGACACAAGACAGAGAAAGAGGCTGTCGCTATGATCGATCCTCGTAACCTGGATACACTTCTTCATCCGCAGTTCGATGCTGCTGCTCTCAAGGCTGCAACACCGCTCGGCAAAGGTCTTGGAGCTTCTCCGGGAGCTGCTTGCGGTAAAGTCGTATTCACAGCAGATGACGCTGTAGAGTGGGCTGCAAGAGGTGAGAAAGTCGTTCTTGTTCGTCTTGAGACATCCCCTGAGGATATCACAGGTATGAAGAGCGCACAGGGTATCCTTACAGTACGTGGTGGTATGACATCTCACGCAGCTGTAGTTGCCCGTGGTATGGGAACATGCTGCGTATCCGGATGCGGTGACATCAACATGGACGAGGAGAACAAGAAGTTCACACTCGGCGGCGAGACATTCGCAGAGGGAGATGAGATCTCCATCGACGGTACAACAGGTAACATCTACAAGGGTCTCATCCCGACAGTAGACGCTTCCATCGCTGGTGAGTTCGGCCGTATCATGGCTTGGGCTGACAAGTACAGAAAGCTTAAAGTAAGAACAAACGCAGATACACCTGCTGACGCTAAGAAAGCTCGCGAGCTTGGTGCTGAGGGTATCGGTCTTTGCCGTACAGAGCATATGTTCTTCGAGGAAGACAGAATCGCTGCATTCCGTGAGATGATCTGCTCCGATACAGTAGAGGCTCGTGAGAAAGCTCTCGAGAAGATCCTTCCTTACCAGAAGAACGACTTCAAGGCACTCTACGAGGCACTTGAGGGCAACCCGGTAACAATCCGTTTCCTGGATCCGCCGCTTCATGAGTTCGTTCCGCACGAGGAGGCTGAGCAGAAGAAACTTGCTGAGGCACTTGGAAAGACTCTTGACGAGGTTAAAGCTATCGTTGAGTCCCTCAAAGAGTTCAACCCGATGATGGGTCACCGTGGATGCCGTCTTGCAGTTACATATCCTGAGATCGCAGTTATGCAGACAAAAGCTGTTATCGGCGCTGCACTTGAGGTTCAGGCTGCACACAAAGACTGGACAGTTAAACCTGAGATCATGATCCCGCTTACATGCGAGGTTAAAGAGTTTAAGTACGTTAAGGACGTAGTTGTTAAGACAGCAGATGAGCTGATCGCAGCAGCTGGTTCTGACATGAAGTACGAAGTTGGTACAATGATCGAGATCCCGAGAGCTGCTCTTACAGCTGACGAGATCGCTAAAGAGGCTGACTTCTTCTGCTTCGGTACAAACGACCTTACTCAGATGACATTCGGATTCTCCCGTGATGACTCCGGTAAGTTCATGGATGCTTACTACGACGCTAAGATCTTCGAGGGCGATCCTTTCGCTAAGCTTGATCAGAATGGTGTTGGTAAGCTCATGGAGACAGCTCTTAAGCTTGGCCGTCCGGTTAACCCGGCACTTCACGCTGGTATCTGTGGTGAGCACGGTGGAGATCCGTCTTCCGTTGAGTTCTGCCACAAGATCGGTCTGGATTACGTTTCCTGTTCTCCGTTCCGTGTACCGGTTGCAAGACTGGCTGCAGCACAGGCAGCTATCGCCGAAGAGGCATAATCGAAGCAATTATTTAAGTCAACCCGCGGCGGCATGATCGGAAGGAGAAATCCTTTCGACATGCTCTGACCGCATGATATAAGTCCAAACGCGAAATACCATAGCTTATGCTATATGGAGCCACATTTCTCATTGTGAGAGTGTGGCTCTTTTTATGGATGTGAAGTATACTAATAATAGAATCGACTTGCTATTCTAAGATTTGATCCTGTCATTCCTGTTTTAAAAAAGCGGATTGACGCAGGAAGAGAATTTACAGACCTTGTGCTGGAAGTGTAACCGAAGCATGGGCGCGAAGATGATACTGGTATAGGAAATGTTTTTTTGGGGGCTTAACTAAAGTGGGAATATTCGAAGGAATTACGCATTCTGAAGAAATACAGGAATTATTAAATGATGCACAGATACAATACGATAAGGCAACACGTAAGTTAGAGAACTAAAACTCCCCATACCCAAAATGGGATTTGTTCTTTGAAAACTCAATAATACAGGCAATGAAATAGTTAACCGATAGCAAGTGTTGGCTTTGTTAAGGCATGCTGAAGAAAGATCGGCAAGCGATCTACAAACAGGCTTATGAACATCTGGATTTGATCCTCTGTGACTTGAAACACTGCGTACAAGCTTTCGATCATTGTTTTCAAGATGATTTGTAAAGATTCCGAGAAAGTAATGTCAGCGAGCTCGTCTGACATGAAGAAAAATATTTCTCCGAGCGTTCGATAGTCTTCTTGGCAGGGATCTTTTGCTCCTTGCCAACCATGACATTAACAGAAAGAAGATATTTGCTACGGCCACGACGTTTCCTGCAGATTCCAAAGATCTTTTTGATATCCAGCATCTTGCCTTCGTATTCATAACGAATACGGGATGATTTTTTGATCATAGCTATTGCATCCAGCTCCAGATCCTTCACAGCTACGAGCTGAGATGGATTTGCAAACCAGGTATCGAAGAGAACATAATCCGCGTGATGTCCAGCCTTTAAAGCTTCCTTCAGCAGTTCGAGCATAACAACGGTACCCTTGCTTTGCGCCAGTTTTCTGCGACGTGCGGCAAGAGTTCTACCATCATATGTATGTACCGGACCAATCACATTGGAACTCTTGGCTGAGGCCAACAGGCTGCTGTTTACCGGAAGAAATGTATTTCCGTCTGTCCATCCGAGTGTCATCAAACGGTAGCCCTTTTTGTAACGCATGTCCGTATGATCAAAGACTCTTGATCCGAATTCTGTTTTCTTGCAACTGGATCTTTCAAATAAGGTATCGTCTACTACGAATGCATTTACGCGTTTTTCATCCGTAAGAGGTTCAATCGTTCCTGCAACTTTCTGTGAAAGAAGAGACGTAAACCGAAGCCAGTTGATCTTGCTGTTGCTCAGGAATCTGTAGAAGGTGTTCTTGGAAAAAGACTCACGGAAGGAACCGGTTCTCTGCTGCATGTACATACTTCGATCGGCAAAAACATTGCACAGTTTGTATTTGAAGATCTGAATAACCGGAACACCTTTTTCCTTCTGTGCATTGCACATACGGAGAAGCTTTCCGATTTCAAACATCGAAAAAAATGAAGAAATCGCATTGAAAAGTTCCTGTCCATCGTTGTCCTGTGGTAGAATTGAATTTGGCATAGATCTGCTCCTTTGTTTGGTTGTTTCTAGTCAATTCAATTATACCAAAGGATCTGGCATCTATGCCTTTTCTATTGCCTTTATTATTGAGTTTTCAAGGTTCAACACACCTTTTCGGTGTGGGAAGTTTTAGTTAATTATAACCTAGAAACTGGAGAGAACTATGATGAAGCATTGAATGCTATAGTGGGTTTTGCCAATCAAGCGTGTTTGGCGCTGAAGCATACATGTTTTGAGGAATTTTCAAATGCGATGAAACGTAAAGAAGTTTTTGTATTAGAATGAGTTTCTTATTAGCAAATAAATCGCGCTATAATAAACAGGTTGTTAATTCCTGAATAAAGGATTTCACCTCGTTATATGAGATTTCATCGCTAATAAGTCTTCTGGTTGTTCTTGCGTAATCATTGGCGTAGAAGTCTTCGTCACAGAATTCCTTGATCAAGTTGGGGATATTGACGCTTTCGTCTGCGGCGGGGGCGATGTTGCCTTTCATGGACTGCCGATGTACACGGACTTCCTGGAATAACTTGCGGAAATCGTCATTGACGGTGATGTGTCGTGACATTTTATATAGATCGTAAAGGTGTCTGGAGTTTCGGGCTGATTTGCCCTGGAGATAGTAATCACAAAGAGCGAATACTTTATCAATGAAAGTTCGTTCCAATGCCTGTACCCGCATTGGGAAAGGGGTGAGGCCGTACTCTTCTAATAAAGCTGGTTCCTCATCCATTAGTGCCTGGTAAATATAGTTGCTGATCCTGCGATTGACAGTCGGAAAGGCATATGACATCAGCGCAGTTTCGAGTTTTACGTAAGTGGCAAGGAAAGGATCATTGACAATTGAGTTGTAGGCCATGTCATAGTGGTTGTATTCCTTGTCGCTTTCGATTGAGTTCCAGTTTGTGATCTCTAAACCGAACTCATCCGCAAGGGGCTTTAGGATCTTGTATTTCAGTTTCTTGCGCCTGTTCTCGCCTAGATGTTCGGTAAAAGTGATATCAATATCTTCGGAGAAACGGTCTATTATACCATAAGCTTTTGAAAGAGAAGTCCCTCCTTTGAAACAAACAGGGTATTCGCATAAGGAGAGCTTTTTAAGTATGATGGTTACGTAATAGTCTTTTTCGATGATATCCGGAGGGTGACCAACGCGCTCTGCGGTAAGAGCAATGATATCACGAAATAACTCTGTATCGTTATGTAAGTACATTGTCTAACCTCAATTCATAGTAAAATCGAAACGTTTTCAACGGAAAACTTCTAATATATTGATCCACGTCTTTTCTTGTGATCCTATGAGCATCGATAAATTTCAGAAAGCATTTTCTGATGTCTTCATAATCGTAATCCGAATAATTATCCAGATTTGATAACAAATCCAGCATTTGAAGTATATAGACATTATCATCCGTAATAGAAGTCGTAGGTTTTCGTACATAAAATTTCCTGTTGCCGATTCTAACGTTCCTCGGAGCTGAATTTGTGTTGTTGCTTACGATTTCTATTACGTTCGGAACCTGAGTGGATATGCCAAGCTGATTTGCAAAGGTGTTTCCGGAATAGTAGCCGGTAGTCTTTCCGTTTTTGAAAATATATTTGTATCTGGCGATGGTATCGGCGGTAGGGCCGACAGAAGATTTTAACCTGGACTTCTTTGGCAGGTAATAGATGCCGTTGTCATACTTGGCTAACAGACCTTTTTTGCATAAAGTGGATAATTGCTGTGTAAGGGCAGATTTTGAGATCGCTCCGTCATAAATATCTGAGAAGAATATTGGTTCACTTTCTTTGTATTTTTTAGCAATTAATTCGTAAATCATAATATTGATACCTAATCAAAATAGAATGCAATATATAAAGTGTTAAGGTTTATTCTATCACTTTTTTTGAAATATGCAATTCGAGGCTTAATCGAGATCGCTTAAGATTGCATGTTGGGTATGTGAACTGTTGAATTGCAAAATATTCACCACCAAATCTTACGATATTCTGTCATTGTTCCGAATATTATCAAAAATACTTTCAAATATAGAATTAGAAGAGAAAAAGGAGTATGATGCAATAGGATTTTTAGAGAAGTGTTACTTATAATATACAAGAATGAGGTGGGGATATGCAAACAGTAAATCTTTTTTGGTCAGGCGGCTGGGACGGAACCTTCCGTTTCCTTCAGCTGGCGTCTCAGGAAGTAGTCATTCAACCAATTTACATGATCGACAGAGCACGGGGAAGCTGGAAGAGAGAAATCCGGGCGATTCATGAAATTATCGATGCGGTAAAAAACGGAGATTTTGATCTCAAGGCAGAAATTCTGGAGCCGAAAACCTTCGAACTTGACTGGATCCGGGAGAACTGTCATAATGTAAAAATTGAGGAAAATTATGAATTTCTCAGAGAAAAATACGATCTTGGTACGCAATATTTGTATCTTGCTTTGCTCGCGGATCATTTGCACATGAAATATGAAATGGGCATCGTGCATCAGATCGGCGGTAAATCCGAGGAGGTCATCCTGAAAGAGGGTGTGATTACACCGATGGAAAATGATACGATGGAGGGGCGGTACTTTGTTATGCCGAAGGGGGATAATGAAAGTGCATCGACGCTCTTCAAGGATGCGATTCTCCCGATTTTCTTCCTGTCCAAAAAAGACGAGGAGAACATATCGAGGGAGAACGGCTGGCTCGATATCATGAAGCTGTCGTGGTTCTGCTACAATCCGGACAGAAACGGGAGACCCTGCGGATGGTGCAATCCATGTATAGACGCCATGAATACAGGAATGGACTGGCGTCTTCCGGCGAGCGCGATTCGTCGCTACCGGCACAGAAAGGTATACAAGTCTCTTCTGCGTACAAAGCGTAAATTTGTAAAAATGATGGGAATGAGTGGGAGATGACAATGTCTGAAATCGGGACAAAAAGGGAAAATGAAGTAAGGCTTCAGAAAAAACTGTCGCCTGTAAATGTGTGGTCGCTGTCGCTGGGCTGCATTGTCGGAGGCAGTGCCTTCGTTATGCCGGCGAACACCTTTCTTGTGAAGGCGGGACCTCTGGGAACGGCAATCGCCATGGCGGTTGCTGCGCTGATCATGATGGTGATCGCGTTCAACTATCACTTTATGATCAATCGCTATCCGATCGCCGGTGGTGAGTTCACTTACACACATGTGGCTTTCGGCGGAAATCAGGCTTTTATCTGTTCCTGGTTTCTCGGTCTGTCCTACCTGTCGCTGGTGGCTTTGAACGCGACAGCACTGGCCTTTGTATTGCGGAATCTGATTACCTACTTTGAGTTTGGTTTTCATTATGTCGTAGCGGGTTACGACATCTACTTCGGGGAGATTCTGCTGGCGGTTTTTGCCCTTGTTTTCTTTGCGGTTCTCTCAATCCGCGGAGTACAGTTCACCGGTATCTTTCAGACAATTCTCGTCTTCTCTCTGGTTGGAGGAGTATTTGTCATTCTCGGCGCTTCCGTTCTGGAACCGTCGGTGAAGAGCGCGAATATTCTTCCGCTGTTTAATCCGGATGTGAAGCCGCTGGCCGGAATTCTCGGTGTTGTTGCGGTGGCACCGTGGGCCTTCGTCGGTTTCGATACGATTCCGCAGGCGGCGGAAGAGTTCTGTTTCTCGGCGAAGAAGACGAGACGCATCATGCTTTTGTCGATTCTCTTCGGAGGAGCTGTGTATGTGATTATCAACACGGTGACAGCAGTTGTTGTACCGGCCGGCTACGGAAGCTGGGTGGAGTATCTCCGTGATCTTCCGAATCAGACCGGTCTGATGGCACTTCCGACTTTCCATGCGGCATATCAGCTTCTCGGAAAAACAGGTCTGTTCTTCATCGGTATCGCGGTAGTGGCGGCCTGCCTCTCCGGTATCGTCGGCTTCTATATGGCGACAAGCCGTCTGCTCTACTCGATGGCAAAGGAGAGCGTGATTCCGAAGTGGTTCGGAAGACTTCATCCGAAATACAAGACACCGGCCAACGCCATTCTCTTTGTCCTTCTGGTATCCCTTGTGGCTCCGTTTTTCGGACGGACGGCTATCCTTTGGATCGTGGATATGGCGTCGATCGGAGCTGCGATCGGATACGGATATACATCCGCGGCCGCGTTTGTTTTTGCAAAGCAGGAGAAAAATACCGGCATCATGGTGACGGGAATTCTTGGCACACTGATGTCTGTGATGTTCGCGGTTCTGCTTCTCGTTCCGATTCCGTTCTTCAACTGTTCGCTCGGAAAAGAGTCCTACATCTGCCTGCTCGCGTGGGTGGTACTTGGACTGATCTTCTATGTGAAGACGAGGGGACTCCGCGCCGGCGATGCTGTGGAACCGGCAGAAAATGCTGAAGCGTAATTGACAAGCGGTCTGCGTGTGATATACTTTAAAACGGTGAAAAAATCTATAAGGAATAGCCAGGGGAGCATTTTTGCTGAGAGTGCGGGTATCGTTCATGAAATCCTGCAGACCCTCATACCTGATACGGACAATGCCGATACAGGGAGCTGCGCAAGTAAGATCGCTTTACGCCCTCTTTGGGTGCAAATATGAGATTTGTCAGTCCTCTTCTGGGTGTTCCGGAAGAGGACTTTTTTGTCTCATAGGAAATTGCTTCGCATTCCCTATGAGACAAAACGCTCCGCGGGATGCGCACTCGCGCGATGAGTAGATGCTTCGCATCCGCGCTCGGCGCGAGAATGTCGCGAGCGACATTCTTTTCCATGCGGCAGACCGGGGGCACCACCTTCTGTCGCGGTACAAAATTAATATGATCTCATGGAGGAGGTAAAACAATGAGAAAAGTATTAACAATCGCTGGAAGTGACTCCAGCGGAGGCGCCGGAATTCAGGCAGATATCAAAACAATGATCATGAATGGCGTGTACGCCATGAGTGCGGTCACTGCTTTGACTGCGCAGAACACAACCGGCGTGACGGGGATCATGGAGGTGACTCCGGAGTTTCTGGCACAGGAAATCGACGCGGTATTTACGGATATCCGGCCGGATGCCGTGAAAATCGGTATGGTATCGTCTTCGGGACTGATTCATACCATCGCGGAGAAGCTGAAGTTTTATGACGCTCAGAATATCGTGGTGGACCCTGTGATGGTAGCCACCAGCGGAGCAAGACTGATCAGCGATGAGGCGATTGATACGCTGAAGAAGGAGCTGCTGCCGATCGCAACTGTGCTCACGCCGAATATCCCGGAGGCGGAAGTCCTCGCGGATATGAAAATTACAACAAATGAAGATATGATCACTGCCGCGCGGAAAATCAGTGAGACCTACGGTTGTGCGGTGCTCTGCAAGGGCGGACACAATCTGAATGACGCGAACGATCTGCTCTGTCACGACGGCGGTTATGAGTGGTTCAACGGAAAGAGAATCGACAATCCGAATACACACGGAACCGGCTGTACACTTTCCAGCGCGATCGCGTCCAATCTCGCGAAGGGATATGACATGAACGAGTCGGTTCGACGCGCGAAGACCTATATATCGGACGCTCTGGCGGCCATGCTGAATCTCGGGAAGGGAAGCGGACCGATGAATCATGCGTTCGATCTTTGTGGTAGATTTAAGGAGTCCTGCGTCTGACAGAAAGGGAACTTGGATGAGTGTAACACCGGAAAACAATGCAAAACGAAGGATGTCCAACTGTATCGATGATCCGATGGTGGTCATGGAGACAGTGCAGATGAAGAAGACGCCTTCACAGAAACTGTTCGACGCGGCGAAGGAAATGTTCGATTCTTTCATAGCGCATCCGTTTGTGCAGGGAATCGGGAGCGGGGAACTGGATAAAGACAAATTTGCCTATTATATGCTGCAGGACTATAAATACCTGATCGACTATATGCGTGTCTTCGCCCTCGGCATTTCCAAGGCGCGGGATATGGAGACGATGAAGAGGTTTACGGCGAGTGTGTATCACACCCTCTACGGGGAGATGGACGTTCACCGCGCGTACATGCGCCGTCTTGGCGTCAGTGAGGATGAGGCGGAGTTCACGGAACCTGCGCTGGACAACAAGTCCTATACATCCTATATGCTCAAGGTCGCCTACGAGGGAACCGACGCGGATATCGTGGCCTCGATCCTTTCCTGCGCGGTCAGCTATGAGTATATCGCGACGGAACTGGTCAAACAGTATCCGGATGCGGTAAATCATCCCTTCTATGGGGAATGGGTGAGAGAGTACATCAGCGAAGAGTACAGAATGGATACGCGCCGGCAGGAAAAACTGCTGGACAGACTGGCGGAAGACTATTCGGATGAGCAGTACAGACATCTCGAGGACATCTTCCTGACCTGCACCCGATATGAGGGCAGATTCTGGGATATGGCCTGGGAGAAACGGAGATGAGCCGATGCTTGATTTCAGAGAGGTGACGTTCGGATACCCGGAGGATGAATTCCTGATGTTCGATCATCTGTCGTTTCATGTGGATAAAGGTGAGTTTACGGCGATGATCGGTGCATCCGGAGTCGGAAAAAGCACGATTTTCCGATTGATCAACCGTTTCCTTACGGCAGAGACCGGACATATTCTGGTAGACGGTAAGGACATAGGTGTGACAGAGGATACGGACAGGAAAAAAAAGAAAAAACTGCTTTCCGGGGATGACGTCTATTGCGGCTATATGCCGCAGAGGGATCTTCTGTTTCCCTGGAGAACAGTGGAAGAAAATGTGATGCTTCCGATGCAGATTCGCCGGGAGAAGAAGGCGGTCTGTCGGGAAAAGGCCGGCGAGCTGCTCGCCCGGGTGGGGCTTCGGGGATATGAGAGAAAATATCCGTCGGAACTCTCCGGAGGTATGCGACAGAGGGCTTCTTTTGCCAGAACGCTGGCGGTCGGGGCGAAACTGCTTCTTCTCGACGAGCCGTTCAGCGCGCTGGACGCGATCACAAGAGCTTCCATGCAGGAGTGGCTTCGGGAACAGTGGAACGAAATGGATAAGACTGTGTTCTTTATCACCCACGATGTCGATGAAGCGATTTTTCTCTCCCAGAGAATCCTTGTGCTCACCGGCAGACCGGGCTGTGAGATGAAGGAGTTCCGGGTTCCGCTTCCGGCAAACCGGACCAGAGACATGATGGAAGCCGTCGAAGTGCGTGAACTGAAAGAACAGATCTCGGAACTGCTCAGAAAGGAAGCGTTGCAATGGCAGGAGAGCTGAGTGTGAAGTGCGAGGACAAGAGGACATCCGGCAGGGAAAAGGGAAGGGCGCGAAACTTCGCGGCGCGATGGAAGAAACAGGCACCGGCACTGCTCTTCGGAATTCTGATTTTTGCGTTATGGGGCATCCTCGCGCGGATCGTGGACAGCAGCATCGTGTTGCCCGGACCTCTGGATGTGGCACGGAGCCTTTGGAAAAAGCGAGTGGAGATCTTTGCCGTTCATTTTCCGGCGACGATGTATGTCGTTCTGGTCGGAGGCGTTCTTTCGATTCTTTTCGGAATGCTGATGGCCATATGGATGGATGCCTCGGAGCTGATCCGAAGGGCGGTTTATCCGATACTGACAGTGACACAGGTGATACCGACAATGTGTATCGCGCCTGTGCTGGTACTCTGGCTTGGTTATTCCGTCGAGATGCGGATCGTGGTTGTCATACTGGTGAATTTCTTTCCGGTGACGATCGATCTCTTTGACGGACTGCGGGCGGTAAATCGTGAGCAGTCCGAGCTGATTGATACCTTCGGAGCGGGAGAATTATATAAGTTTGTTCATTTAAAACTGCCGTCAGCGATGCCGTATTTTTTTTCGTCGCTTCGTGTGGCGGTCCCGTGGGCTGTGATCAGCGCGACCGTGGCTGAGTGGCTCGGCGCGCCGGCCGGACTCGGAATTTTAAGCAGAAACGGAATGGCGGAACTGGATGCTCCGACGCTGCTGGCACCGCTGGTGGTGCTCACGATCGTGGCTCTTGTTCTGAACCGAATGGTGGGGCTGATAGAAAAACGGGTGCTCAAACACCGGGAAAACATATAAAAAACAATAATTTGGAGGGTTTTATGAAAGCATTAGGTATTAAGAAATGGATTCGTAGTCTGGCTGTAGTGACAGCTTTCGTGACAGCGGCATCTTTTGCCGGCTGCGGCACTGATTCGGAGGCAAAGAGCCTTGGTTCCGGTTCTGATTCAGGAGCAGAAGCTTCCGGAAAAACGGAAGACGGTAAGGACCTCACGGAGATGAAAGTGATTCTGGACTGGTATCCGAACGCGATCCATACCTTCCTCTATGACGCAGAGGAAAAGGGTTATTTTGCGGAAGAGGGAATCAAAGTTACAATCATTCCTCCGGCCCAGAGCGTGGATGCCGTGACTTTTGTTTCTACAGGAAAAGCGGACATCGGACTTACCTATCCGATCGAGACGGTTAAGGCTGCGGAGGCCGAGGATATTCATATTCACGCGATCGGTTCGGTGACACAGGAAACACTGACCTGTATGGCGTCTCTGAAGGACGGAGGTGTCCAGGAGATCAAGGATCTCAAAGGAAAAAAAGTCGGCTACGACGGCACAGCTTCTTCCGAGGCGATGGTACGCACCGTGGCGAAAGCAGCAGGACTTTCCGAAGATGATTATGAAATGGTAAACGTTGGATTTGAACTTACCACAGCACTGACGACAAAGAGCGTGGATGTCGTTGCAGGTATCATGATCAACGATGAGGTGATCACGATGGAGAATAACGGCTATGAGCTGAACGTCTTCAGTTATGACTCTAACGGTGTTCCGGAGATGTACGACATCGTCATGGTGGCGGAAGACAAGGCGTATGAGGACAATCCTGAGCTTTACAAAGGTTTCTTAAGAGCCTGCGCAAAGGGCTTTGAGGATATGAAGGCCTCCGAGGAGGATGCCCTTGATCTGATCATGGACAAGATGAACTCCGACGAGAGCCCATTGGATCGGGAACAGCAGAAGGGCAGCTACGAGACGCTGCTTCCGTATATGGAGCACGACGACGCGAAATTCCTCAGCATGACGGACGAGAAGTGGCAGAACTACATCGACTGGATGAAAAAATGCGGACTTGTTGAGAAAGATGTGAAACCGGCGGACGTATACATTGCGCCTGAACTTGACTAAGGATGTGTGAATGAAAGAGAAGATAAGAAATATGCTGCCTCCGGTTCTTCTGTCCGGACTCCTTCTGGCGGCCTGGCAGATCGGAGCCGGCGTGGTGAAAATGACGCATATTTTTCCGGGACCGTTGGAGATCCTGGCAAAAACCTGGGAACTTCGGGAGACACTGTTTCTGAAACAGCTCCCGACGACACTGATTACGATCCTGGCGGGCTGGATCCTTGCCGCGGCTCTCGGAATCGCGCTGGCGACGCTGATGCACTTTTCGGGCGTGGCGGAGGCGATGCTTCACCCGGCGCTGGTGATCACACAGACCATACCGGTTATGTGTATCTCGCCGCTCTTCGTACTCTGGTTCGGCTACACGGTGACGGCCAGGCTGGTGGCTGTCGTACTGTCCACTTTTTTTGCGATCACGCTGAACACCTTCGACGGGCTTGCGAGAGCCGACCGGGAGAAAATCGAGCTCATGAAATCGATGGGGGCAAGGCGTAGGGATATCTTCTTTCACATGGAGGTTCCGTCGGCATTTCCGATGTTTGTCACGGGGCTGAAGATGACACTGCCTTGGGCAGTGATCGACGCGGCCGTGGCGGAGTGGCTGGGCGCCACGCAGGGGCTCGGCTATTTCAGCCGGAGAATGATCATTCGGATGGACGGCGCGGCTGTCTTCGCGCCGGTTCTGATCCTCACAGGACTTGCCCTTCTCGGCATGGCGGCACTCGGAATGCTGGACCGGAAGTGCGCCGGCTACCGGGCAGAACTATGAAAAGGAATGCCGGATTCTGTAATTATATGGATTTGACAGAATACAATGTTGACCGCGCGTTGACGCAGTGCTATATTAAACGCGTAAAGTGAATAATGAGCAGCGGGGAGCCGGATGTATCCGGCTGAGAGGAGGATGTAAGTTCTCGACCCATTGACCTGATTTGGATCATGCCAACGTAGGGAGTGACTGTTAAGCAAGAAGAAATACAAGAGCAGACTGTCGATGGCAGTCTGCTCTTATTACGATACGGGATACGCGCCTCGCGGATAAACGTTCGTTGTCTTCGGGAGAACAAAGTCCGCAAGCGGACTTCGACTCCTCCATCCCCTCACTCCTGAGGGGAGCGTAGTGGACGAAAGGCGCGCGAGCAGAATCGCGTAAGCGATCTTCTTATCTGCGAGCTGCGCATCCCGCGGAGCGTTTTGTGTTATAGAATTTCCGGAGGAATTTCCTATAACACGGAAACAGCGCTTGAAAGCGCTCCGGTCGGAACGACCTGAATGATGCTCATCGCTTTAGACGTAACTGGAAACATTTTCAAAAAAACTGAAAGGAGCAGGCAGGATGAACGCAAGTATCGCACTGCAGGTGTTGCCGAACGTGACGGAGCGGGAGGAGACGAGGCGGATCGTCGATGAGGTGATCTCCTACATCGAGGCGTCCGGTCTTCACTATGTCGTCGGAGCCTTTGAGACGACGATCGAGGGGGATCTCGATGAATTGCTGGAGATTGTTAAGGAAAGTCAGAAGATCTGTGTGAGAGCCGGCGCGCCGGGCGTCATGAGCTACGTGAAGATCAGCTATGAGCCGGACGGCGTGTGGACGATCGACGACAAGACAAGAAAGTATGAGAAACAGAGAAGAGAGAGGGAGGAGAATCATCGATGAGTACAGGAGAGATGGCATCTGTGGAAGAGAATATGATGTATGAGAGCGGCCAGGCGGCTGCCGGAAGTGATACAATCACGACAGAGAGAGCGTCGGAAGCATCCACGTCTGCGAAAGGGGCAAAATATGAGATACCGGAGAGCCGTGGCTTCAGCATCCGGAAACTCACGTTCACTGCCATGCTGGCGGGATTAAGCTTTGTACTGAGTACGTTTGTCTGCTTTCCGCACATGGCGCCGTTTCAGCATCTGTGCAACGTGGTCGGCGCTGTATTTGTCGGCCCGTTCTGGAACTTCGCTGCGGCGCTTCTGACCGGCAGTCTCCGCATGATGACCGGCCGCGACATTCAGGCTGTCATAGGCGCGGTGATCGGGGCGTTCCTCGGAGGTTTTCTGTACCGCAAGACACATAAACTCTGGGCGGCATGGATCGGAGAAGTGATCGGCACGGGCGTTCTCTCGGCGATCGCGGCATACCCGGTTCTTCGAATTTTTTACGGTTTCCCGAAATACAACCCGTTTTATCTGGTGCCGTTTTACACCCCGTCCGCAGCGATAGGAGCGACCATGGGCTTTGTGCTGATTGCGATTCTTAAGAAGTCCGGTCTGTTCGGAAGAATGACCTTCGAGTTGAATAAATAAAACCGGATGCAGCGTCAGCCCGTTTGGGGCATAATAGAGGAGTAGAAGTCTAAAAACGAAGACGATATAGAATAAAGGGACAGAACAGTGGAATTTGGAGAATCTTTGCGGCTTGTCCGGAGCAGAAAACCTCTGGTCGAGTGCATAACAAATATAGTGACAGTGAACGATTGTGCAAATATCATTCTCGCGGCGGGCGGCTCGCCGGCGATGACGATGGATATCCGTGAGGTCCGCGAGGGTGTCGCGGGGATGCAGGCACTGGTCTGCAACATGGGCGCGATTGATTATGTGGACTCGATGATCGTCGCCGGAGAGCGGGCAAATGAACTTGGGATTCCGGTGGCGCTGGATCCGGTGGCCTGTGGAACTACGGAGCTGAGAAGGACACAGGCTCGCAGACTTTTGGACTGCGTGCACTTCTCTGTGATCCGCGGAAACGCGTCCGAGATCCGCTTCCTCGCCCAAGGAGGAAAAACAGGCGCGGGCGTTGACGTAAAGGCGATCGACGAGGTCAACGAGAGTAACGTAAGAGAGTTCGGAGAGATTATTGAGGAACTCGCGAGACGCCTCGACACGGTCATCGCGGTCTCCGGAAAAATCGACCTCGTGTCCGACGGAAGACAGACGGTTGCCCTGAGGAACGGCTGCGAGACGATGGCGCGTATCACGGGCAGCGGCTGTATGCTGACCTCTCTGGCTGGAGAATTCGCAGGAGCGGACAGAGAGAATGTTTTCCGGGCAACGGTGGCCGCTATGACGACAATGGGACTTGCCGGAGAAAGCGCCGAGAAGAAACGTCTGGAAGAGGGCACGGGAAATGCCAGCTTCCGCACCTACCTGATCGACGCCGTGTACAATATGGAGCCGGAGGATATCGACGCGGGGATCCGTTGTGAGTATCTGTGAGGAACGCCTGATCGGAGCGGGATGATCGTCAGAAGGACGACGGGTTTTCGGACATATAAGAAGGATAAGCGGCCAGAGAGGGCTGTCTTGGGCAGGTTGTTACCCGGGAGGTATATGATGGCCTCCGCGTAAGCCGGAGAAAAAAACAGGAGATACAGAGAAGATGAAATGTACAAAAGAGAGTCTGCAGCTGTACGCGATCACGGATCGCAGATGGCTGAACGGAAAGACACTTTATTCACAGGTCGAGGAGGCACTGAAGGGCGGAGCGACCTTTATCCAGCTTCGTGAGAAAGATCTTGATGAGGAGAACTTCCGTGAGGAGGCGGTGGCCTTAAAAGAACTTTGCGGCAGATACAACGTGCCCTTCGTACTCGACGATAATGTGGCACTTGCGAAAGAGATCGACGCGGACGGTGTCCATGTCGGGCAGAGTGATATGGAGGCCGGGGAAGTTATCCGCCTGCTCGGCGAAGACAAGATCATCGGCGTGTCCGCCTCGACGGTGGAGGATGCGGTTCTTGCGGAGAAGAGGGGCGCGTCTTATCTCGGCGTCGGAGCCGTTTTTCCGACGGGTACAAAGGATGACGCCAGCGGCGTTTCGATGGAAACACTCAGAGCGATCTGCGAGGCGGTTCACATCCCCGTCGTGGCGATCGGAGGAATCACAAAGGACAACCTTCGCGAGTTGAAAGGCAGCGGGATTGCCGGGATCTCGGTGATCAGCGCGATTTTCGCGCAGCCGGACGTGCGGAGCGCGACCGAAGAATTGAAACAGAGGACAGCGGAAATGCTGTCATGATTTTTGGAAAACTGTCGCGGGAAAACTGCGGCAGTTCTTTTTTCTTATGCTAAATTTATTCGTATTCCCGATGAGACAAAAACATTCCGCCGGATGCGCTGCTCGCAGAAAAGAAAACGCCGCGCAGGGACTTTTTTACTATGCATTTCCTGTGATTTAGTATAGAATAATTCTATGTGCATTACGTTAATCCGGCAGTGACACAGAGCAGCTAAGCTCAATTGTTTTTTCTTTTATTGTCCATGGAGGGAAGTGGAGGACAGCAAAAGAATCTGCTATAAATAATAGCGCAAAAAGCGCCGGAACGTAAAATAAATGAGGCTAGGAGATAATTACAGTGAAAAAATTAAAGAGAAGCGTACTCGGTATGCTGCTTGTTCTGTCAATGGCATGTTCGCTGACCGGATGTTCTGCGTCCCGGGAACGAATGATGTTTGGCACAGGCGGAACAGCGGGAACGTATTACGCGTATGGCGGAGTCCTTGCGCAGTACATGAAGAATTACGCGGGCGTGCGGGTGACAGCCGTGTCGACCGGAGGATCCAAAGTAAATATCCAGAGTATTCAGGACGGCGATTTCCAGCTGGGCTTCAGCCAGTCCGACGTTCTTACCTACGCGTGGGAGGGAACCCGCGCATTTGAGAATGACGGACAGACCCACGACTTCCGCGTGCTCGGAGCCCTTTATGCCGAGACCGTACAGCTGATCACCATGGATGAGGATATCAACTCGGTGGAAGATCTGCGGGGAAAGAGCGTCTCCATCGGCGAGGCGGGTTCCGGTGTATATTTCAATGCCCTCGATGTCCTCGACGGAGCAGGCATCGGGCTGCAGGATATCAAGCCGCAGTACCAGTCTTTCGAGGATTCCAAGGAGGCGCTCAAAGACGGAAAAGTAGACGCGGCCTTTATCGTGGCCGGCGCGCCGACAACGGCGATCACCGAGTTGGCCACGACGAACGGTGTGAAACTGATTGACATCAGCGGAGATCTTCAGAAGAAGATTATCGAGGAATGCCCGTATTACAAACCGCTCGTCATCAAGGCCGGGACATACCCGAAACAGGAGAGAGATATCGAGACAATCACGGTCGAGGCAACGCTGCTCGTTTCTGCGAAAGCGGACAACGAGACCGTTTACAGACTCACAGCGGCTCTTTTTGACAACAAGAAGGAGATCACAAAAGAGAACGCGAAGGGTGAAGAACTCGATCTTGAGAATGCGTCCGGAATCAAGACCGTACCGTACCACGAGGGTGCCGCAAAGTACTACAAAGAACACGGCATCACGGTCAACACGAAGGAATAAGCAGGGGGAGAATCATGACAGAAAAAGAGAGAAAAGCATTTGAGAGAGACCTGGTCGCGCAGGAAGACAGACGCAACCGGGAAGAGGAGGAAAAACTCAATACCTATGATTCCTTTGTGAAGCCGGACCACACGATTCAGGAGGACATCGACACCGTAATGCGCAAGTACGATCGTGAGTCGAATACCAGAATCTGGGTCGGAAAACCGAAGGTGGCCATCAGCATCATTCTGGCCGCTTTCTCCGTGTGGTGTATCTATGTCACACTCTTTGCGACCTTTCTGGAGGAGATCCGTCTCACATCCTTTATGGGACTGATTATCCTGATGGGCTTTCTCATTTACCCGGCAAAAAAAGGCGCGCAGAAAGTTAACTACATGCCGATCGGAGACATCATCTTTATGATTCTCGGAGCAGGTGCTTATTTTTACTTCACCTTCCATGCGACACAGATCATCAACCAGGGAACCAGATTCACCTGGTATCAGATTGTCATCGGAATCGTCGGTGTCATCGCTCTGATTGAGGTGACCAGACGTTGTGTCGGAATCCCGATCCTCTGCGTGGCAGGATTTTTCCTGATTTACGCGTTGAGCTACGGCCTTACAAACCCGGATTTCTTCGGAAGAGTACGCTATCTGATCCGCAACCTCTTCTACACAAAGGAAGGAATTCTTTCCACACCGGTTAACGTCTGCTCGAAGTTTATTGTTGTCTTTATCATTTTCGGAGCGTTCCTTGAGAGAACAGGTATCTCGAACTTCTTCATCAATCTTGCGAACTGCGTCGCAGGACGTTTTGCCGGAGGTCCGGCAAAGGTTGCGGTTATTTCTTCCGCCCTCTGCGGAATGGTATCCGGTTCTTCTGTTGGAAATACGGTAACAACCGGTTCCGTAACGATCCCGATGATGAAAAAGACCGGATACAAGTCGGAATTTGCAGGTGCCGTTGAGGCCGCATCTTCCACCGGCGGACAGATCATGCCGCCGATCATGGGAGCTGCAGCATTCCTGATGGCGGACTTCGTCGGCGTTCCCTATTCCGATATCATCGGACGCGCGATCCTGCCGGCTGTTCTGTACTTTACGGGAATCTTCATCTCGGTTCACCTGGAGGCCAAGAAGCTCGGACTTCACGGTATCCCGAAGGAAGAGCTTCCGAAGTTCGGAAAACTGATCCGCAAGATCTACCTGCTTCTTCCGCTGGTAATGCTTGTTGTGTGGGTATCCGGAAACTATATGACGATGCAGAAGGCCGCATCCCTCGCGATCCTTCTCTCCATCGCGGTGAGTCTGATTGACAGGGAGAACCGCATCACGCCGCACAAGATCCTCGAGGCACTGGAGGCCGGAGGAAAGAGCGCGATCACCGTCGGCGCGGCCTGTGGTGTAGCCGGCATCATATCCGGAACAATCACCATGACCGGACTGGCCAACGATCTGATCAATGGAATCGTCGGTCTTGCCGGAAACCATCTGATCATCGCCCTCGTGCTCACGATGCTCTGCTGTATCATCCTCGGCATGGGTGTGCCGACAACAGCAAACTACTGTATCATGGCAGCTACGACGGCACCGATCCTGATTCGTATGGGTGTTCCGGTGATGGCAGCCCATTTCTTCGTATTCTACTTCGGAATCGTAGCGGATATCACTCCGCCGGTTGCTCTTGCTGCCTATGCGGGTTCCGCGATCGCGAAGTCCAATCCGATGAAGACCGCGTTCAACGCATCCAAGCTGGCGATCGCCGTATTCATCGTACCTTACGTATTCTGCTACAGTCCGCAGATGCTGCTTATCGATTCACATCCGGTTGAGGTAATCCAGATCGTTGTGACATCGCTGATCGGAATTTTCGGAATCTCCGCTGCGCTGGAGGGATATTGCTTCACAGCAATCCATCCGGTCTTCCGTGTTCTTGCGATCGTCGGCGGACTGCTTCTGATTATTCCGGGTCTTGTCACCGACGTCACAGGTCTTGCTCTTGTCATCGGTGTTCTGGTGATTCAGAAACTTCTTGCAGTCAGAAAAACAGCTGCAGCCGCATAAATATGTGCCGTTTGCCGTCAGCGTATCCTTCCGGTCGGGGGGGACGCTGCCGGCTTTTTTTTTCTAATCATGTCGTCCTGTAAAAAAGACTCTATACAGTAACCATAGCGTAATGAGAGTTTTCAGGAAAAAATGCGGCGTATCGGATGACAGCAATCTGCAGATGCGATATAATAAATTGCGTTTAGTTAGGAGAACACCGACGCATCGGTGTTTCCTTAGCATCCAGAGAAAGGACAGGTTTATGGCACAGGATAATCAGGAAAAAGTAATTGTCATTGACTTCGGTGGACAGTACAATCAGCTGGTTGCGAGAAGAGTGCGTGAAGCAAACGTATATTGCGAGATCTACTCTTACCGTACACCGCTCGATCAGATCAAAGCGATGAATCCGAAGGGAATCATTCTTACCGGCGGCCCGAACAGCGTATATGAAGAGGGCGCGGCTTCCGCTCCGAAGGAATTGTTTGAGATGGGAATTCCGGTTCTCGGTCTCTGCTACGGCGCGCAGCTCATGATGCATGTGCTCGGCGGAAAAGTGGAGAAGGCACCGGAGCGCGAGTACGGAAAGACGGAGATCATCGTTGACAATACGGCATCAGAAGTTTTCCGGAATGTCCCGGACAAGAGCATTGTCTGGATGAGCCATAATGACTATATATCCGCGATCGCAGACGGCTTTGTTGTTGACGCGCATACCGACAACTGCCCGTATGCAGCGGTAGAGAACGCAGAGAAGAAGCTCTACGCCTTCCAGTATCATCCGGAGGTTCTTCACTCCGAGTACGGCCGTGAGATGCTCAAGAACTTTGTGCACAACGTATGCGGCTGTTCCGGTTCCTGGAGAATGGATGATTTCGCGGAGAACATGATCAAAGAGCTTCGCGAGAAAATCGGAGACGGAAAAGTACTGCTGGCTCTCTCCGGCGGTGTGGATTCTTCCGTTGCGGCAGGACTTCTGTCCCGTGCGGTAGGCAAAAACCTCACCTGCGTTTTTGTAGATCACGGTCTTCTTAGAAAAGATGAGGGAGACGAGGTAGAAGCTGTATTCGGTCCGTCCGGACAGTTCGATCTCAACTTCATCCGCGTTAATGCGCAGGAGAGATATTATAAGAAGCTGGCAGGCGTTACAGAGCCTGAGCAGAAGAGAAAAATCATCGGCGAGGAATTCATTCGTGTCTTCGAGGAAGAGGCGAAGAAGATCGGCGCTGTTGACTATCTTGCACAGGGAACGATCTATCCGGACGTTGTGGAGTCCGGTCTCGGCGGAGAGTCCGCTACGATCAAATCCCATCACAATGTCGGAGGACTGCCGGATTTCGTTGATTTCAAGGAGATCGTAGAGCCGCTTCGCAACCTTTTCAAAGATGAGGTACGTAAAGTGGGTCTTCATCTCGGAATTCCGGAGAAGCTTGTCTTCAGACAGCCGTTCCCTGGACCGGGTCTCGGCATCCGTATCATCGGTGAAGTAACCGCTGAGAAGGTAAAGATTGTTCAGGACGCAGACGCGATCTACCGTGAGGAGATCGACAACGCCGGACTCAACGCGACAATCGGTCAGTACTTCGCGGCACTCACCAATATGCGTTCCGTCGGCGTCATGGGTGATGAGAGAACTTATGATTACGCGATTGCTCTTCGCGCTGTCAATACGGTCGACTTCATGACCGCAGACGCAGCAGAGATCCCGTTCGAGGTACTTAAGAAAGTCACAAACAGAATCGTAAACGAGGTAGACCATGTCAACCGCGTATTCTACGACATCACGAGCAAACCGCCGGGAACGATTGAGTTCGAATAAAAAAGAGAGAACGTATCCGGAATGATGAAGGCATAGGCGTATCACGACTATATCTCAATCATGCAAAAGTAAGAGGCAGAAACCGATTGGACTTCCAATGGGTTTCTGCCTCTTTCGGCATATATCTGTTTGCGTTTTTTATTTTTTCACTGTCAGTTCCGCGACGGACACATAGTGTTTGATGGTGAAGGATTCCGGCGTGTTCTCCAGGAGCATCTTCCGGTGTTCCGCATCCCAGAATGCCAGTTCCTCCGGCGTAAGAGAGGCGCCGACACCTCTGCAGGCGCGCATCCTTCCGTGCCAGCTTTCCCTGGTGAAGGGAACGTCCACCCGGAATTCTTTTCTTGAGGTGAGATGGAAGCGAGTCAGGTATTCGTCGGGGACAAGCACCGGGTGAACCGTGTCGTTGCAACCGGTCCAGCCGGGGTTGTATTTGAGAATGAGTTTCTCGCTTTGCGCCGCCGTCTCGTCCTCGAAGGGCAGCCAGCCCATGTAGAGGATCAGAAATTTTCCGCCTTTTTTCAGCATGTCTGCGAAGTTCACCGATGTAATCTCATGGTTGAGATACCAGATACACTGACAGGCTGTGATCACATCGAAGGTTTCGGAGGGGAAGGAGACAGCCTCCGCTTCGGAGGCAAAGAAATCGATGTTCATGCCGGCTTCCTTGGCGAGACGTTTGGCCTGCTCGATCTGGTTCTCTGCAATATCACTTCCTGTCCAGATTGCGCCGTAGCGGTACATATTCCGGGGGAGAACGCCGGTGCCGGTGCCGATGTCCAGAACCTTCTGTCCGTCCCTGCACAGACCGAGCTGCAGGATATAATCATAGAATTCCTGTGGGTAGATATCTCTGTATTTCGCGTAATCTCCGGAAGTTTTTCCCCAGTCAAAAGCTTTTCCCTTGTCGATGTCTTTAATGGTCATGGCGTCACCTTATCTTTATCAATGAATTGTATATAATATGTTTCATATTGTAACATGGCACCCCGCAGTCTGTACAGATGCGGAGATTTTTGTTGAATTTATATTCAACGAGTCTTGACAGAGGAGCCGAAGGGATCTATACTGAACACATATTCATTGAATGGCGATTCAATAAAAGGCCGGAGGGGCGGTCGATGGAACGTGGCACAGCAATGAGGAATAAACAAAAAGTGCAGGAAAGGCAACACAGGCAAGAAAGGTTAGGAACGGGGAATGAGGGAGAAGAGAGACAGAGTAGTAGTGATCGGCGGCGGAATTGCAGGATTGTCGGCAGGCATTTACGCGTTAAGGGCAGGGTTTGATTGCGCGATTTATGAGAAGAATGCCATTCCGGGCGGAGAGTGTATCGGCTGGAACCGAAAGGGATTTCACATTGACAACTGTATTCACTGGCTGACAGGAACGAAGAAGGGAACCGGTTTATACGATGTATGGAAGACGGTGGGGGCTCTTAGCGATGATACGGAATATGCGCCGATCGACTCCTTTTATTCCTCTGTCTGCAACGGACAGATCGTGACCTTATGGAATGATCTGGAGAGGACAGAAAGGGAGTTTCTGGCTGTTGCGCCGGAGGACGAGGAGGAGATCCGAAAGTTTATCCGCTATGTCGAGTATTCGAAGCAGTGTATCTATCCGGCGGAGAAACCGATGGAGATGTGGGGCATCAGAGATTATATCTCCATGGGCAAAGAGATGGCGGACTTCCCGAAGGTGATGAAGGAACTGGGCAAAAGCTCCATCGAAGATTACAGTAAGCGGTTCAGATCTCCGATTCTTCGGAAACTCCTGTGTGACTATCTTCCGAAGGAGTACGGAGCGATTTCCCTCTTCGTATCCTATGCGTCGATCGCGGACGGAAACGGAAAGGTTCCGATGGGAGCATCCCTGCAGCTGTCCCTCCGCATGGAGAAGAAATTTAAGGAGCTCGGCGGAGAGATCTTCTATCAGACGGGAGTGGAGGAGATCATGATCGAAAGGAAAAGAGCAGTGGGTGTGAAACTCTCCGACGGACGTCTGATGGAGGCGGATTACATCATTCCGGCGATTGATTTTTATCCGCTGTTCCACAAACTCCTTCCGGCGAAATACATGCCGAAAAGTCTTCGGGGAGCCTACGAGACTCCGGAGGATTATCCGGTGACCAGCGGTTTTCAGGTGGCCTACGCCGTGGATGTGGATTTTTCCTGCAGAGAGACGGTCTTTGTGGATATCGAACCGCTGAAGGTGGGAAAACACACCTTTGACAGAATGTATATAAAAGCCTACGGCTATGATCCTCTCTGTGTCAAAGACGGCCGTCAGGTCATTCAGACCTGCATCACCCAGAGCGATGAGGATTACAAGTACTGGAAGGGGCTGTCCGGGGAGGAATACCGGGAGACGAAAGATCGTCTGGTACAGGAGATCACCCGTCGGATTGCAGAGAAGTATCCGGAGCTTGAAGGAAAGCTGGAGGTTCTGGATGCCTGGACGCCTCTGACCTATGAGAGATATTGCGGCGCCTATCACGGGGGCTACATGAGCTTTATCACAAAACCTGCGAGCAAAAAGGTCAAAATCAAGGGCAAACTCAAAGGAATCGACAACCTTTATCTTGCCGGACAGTGGACGACTTCCCCGGGAGGACTTCCGGTGGCAGTCACCAGCGGAAAGTTTGCGGTACAGAGAATACGGAAGAGTCAGAAGAGGTCAATTGAGATATGACAAGACAGGAGCAGAAGGAAGAACGAAGGAAGGCAATTCTGATGACGGGATTGAAGCTCTTTGTGGAGCGTGGCTACCACGAGACAAAGATCGCGGATATCGCGGCTGCCGTGCCCATGAGCACGGGGCTGATGTTTCATTATTTCGCGTCCAAAGAAGAACTTCTCGTTGAGATTATCCGCATGGGCGCCGAGGGAACAAAGGCAGCGGACTACGTTCCCGGCGTGCCGCCGGATCAGTTTCTCACCGGCTTTTTGCGGCAGCTGTTTTCCTATGCAAAGGAGCAGCCGATGGTTTTCTATATCTTTGTGCTGATGGGGCAGGCAAGAAGAGGAGGAATGCCCGAGGAAGCCGGAGAAATCGCCAATTCGGTAAATGTGGTTGGAAATACGGTGGAGCTGATTCGTGCCGGTCAGGAGCATGGACTGTTTCGCGAAGGCGATCCGCTCACGATGTCCAAGTGCTTCTGGGCGTCTGTGCAGGGGGTCATGGAAGAGATGGCGGTGGATCCTTTGATGCAGCCACCGGATCCGGAGTGGCTGGTAGCGATCTTGCGGAAGTGATGCATGAACTGCGCATTCCTGTCACTTCCCCGGCGTTCGTGTGACAGTTTTCCGGAGTCGGTCTTTCCGTTTTTTTCTGAAAATTCCTTTAAAATTAGAAAGTTGTACCGGATAACGAGGTGTATTATACTGAAACCAGTATGATTTATATTGAATAGATATCGAATGGATCGCGCAGTGAAAGAAGAGGGGGATGGTGATGTTTTTTTCTATACTGGTTCCTGTATATAACGTAGAGAAATATTTGCGGGAATGTCTGGAGAGTATCCGGCGGCAGACATTTGAAGACTTTGAAGTGATCGTTGTCGATGACGGATCTACCGATGCTTCTTCAGTGATCTGCGATGAATACGCGGCGATGGATGAGCGCTTTCGGGTGTTTCACAGGGAAAACGGAGGGATTACGTCCGTAAGAAAGGCAGGAGCGGCGCGTGCGTCGGGGGAGTATCTGGTCAACGTTGATGGAGATGACGTGATTGAAGAGGATTTTCTCTTTGAAATGCACCGGCTGATTACAGAAAAATCTCCGGACCTGATCGCCTGCGGGCGTAAGCTGATCACAGAAAACGGAGAGTTTTTGCTGGAATGGCTGAACGATATCGAGGAAGGATATTATGCAGGTGAATCTTTGACGGTTTTCACCTCAAAACTGCTTTACGATAAAAACAGAGAAGGGTTTAACTGCGGCTGCGTGGGCTGGGGAATCACGACGAAAATTGTAAAAACTTCTATTTTTAAGGAATGCATAAATAAAGTCGATAACCGTGTGGTAAAGGGCGAGGATCTTGTTGCGTTTTTGTATATGATGCAGAAAGCAAAATCGGTGTTGACTTCGAATTACAGCGGATATCATTACCGGCAGCAACCGTCCTCGATCATGCATACCCATCAGATGGAGGATCTGCACAGGCAGGCGATTCTTCGGGATGAGATCTACCGGGGAGTCGGAACTGACAGCGCGATGATAAGCCGGGCATCGGTGTGCGTTTTTGCAGAGACGTATAAGCTTCTTTTGCAACTGATTGGACCGGCCACAAGCTATCGGCAGTTCATGGACATTATTCAGGTAATAGAGAACTATCATCTCTTTGACTGTATCAAAAAAATGGACATTTTTCGACAGAGATTTTCCTTTACGGGAATGATGAAGGTGCTGGTTGTCCGATTCAGATGCTGGTGGATTCTCTACAACTATGAGATGAGAAAGATGAAAAGAGAACTGGCGTGACGGAGAAGGACGCTGTTTCATTCGTGAATATAGTGCGGGAAGTGTAATCGGATTATGTGACGAAAAATCACACAGCGTAGGGGGATGACAATGTTTTTTTCTGTACTTGTTCCTGCATATAATGTGGAGAAATATCTGCGGAACTGCCTGGAGAGTATCCGGAGACAGACGTTTCAGGATTTCGAGGTCATCGTCGTCGATGACGGGTCGACCGATACGACGCCGGCGATCTGCGATGAATACACGGCGACAGATGAGCGCTTTCGGGTGATTCACAAGGAAAACGGAGGCGTTGTGTCGGCAAGAAAGGCCGGAGCAGCGCGCGCGTCCGGAGAATATCTGGTCACGGTTGACGGAGATGACGAGATCGAAGACGATCTTCTTTTTGAGATGCACCGGCTGATCACAGAAAAGGATCCGGATCTGATCACCCTCGGATTTAAGGTGGTCAGAGAAAACGGGGAGTTTATGTTCGAGAGGCTGAATGATATCCGGGAGGGATATTATGCCGGGGATACGCTTTCGGATTTCACCTCAAAGCTGTTCTATGATAAAAGAAGAGAAGGGTTTAACTGCGGCTGCGTGGTCTTCAGTACCTGGTCGAAGGTGATCAGAGCTTCGATTTACAAGGAGAGCATTGCGAACGTCGACGATAAGGTGGATAAAGGAGATGACCTCGTCGCGTTTCTCTACATGATGAAGAAGGTGAAGGCAGTGGTGGCTTCGGATTACAGCGGTTATCATTACCGGCTGCAGCCATCCTCTCTGATGCATGTTCGCCGGGTGGAGGATTTGTACAAACAGGCTGTTCTGAGGGATGAGATCTACCGCGCGGTTGCAGGCGACAGAGAAATACTGGACCGGGCGTCGGTGTGCATCTTCTCTCTGACCTACGAGCGGCTTTTGGAGCTGGTAGGACCGGACACAAGCTACCGGCAGTTCCGGGAGATTATTCAAGTCATAAAGAAGTATCATCTCTTTGACTGTATCAAAAAAATGGGTGCCCTTCGTCAGGGCTTCTCGATTTCAGAAAAGATCAAACTTCTGATTATCCGGATCGGATGCTGGCGGATTCTCTACCGTCATCTGATGAAAAACATGGAGAGAGAAGCGGTGGGTGCCTGACGGTTCCTTTCGGATCACTCTTGCCTCCATTCACATACTGTATTGATATGAAAATGCTTGAAGCAGGGAAACATTCGATATACAATCAGTATGGGGAGAATGGATCCGTCAGAAATGACGGATCAGGAGTGAGGAAAAGCAATGAATATATCACAGATCAAATACGTTTTGGAAGTTGCGAACTCGTCATCGATCCGGGAGGCAGCAACAAAACTGTTTATTACGCAGCCGGCTCTTTCGTCCAGCATTCGCGAGCTGGAGGAGGAACTGGGAATTCTGATCTTCGAGCGGACGAATAAGGGAATATCGCTCACCGAAGACGGAAGAGAATTTGTCACCTATGCGAAAAAGGTCGTCAGTCAGTACGAAATTATGGAAGAACGCTACTTCTCAAAGGATGTGAACAAGGAGCGGTTTTCTGTATCGACACAGCACTATAACTTCTCCGTAAAAGCCTTCACAAATGTGATCAAAAAGAACAACCTGGAGAAGTATTCGTTTTCTATCCACGAGACGAAGACGAAAGAAGTTCTGGAAGATGTGAGAACCCTGAAAAGCGAAGTGGGTATCGTGTCTTTTTCCAAGGCAAACGAGGCAATCATCAAGAAACTGATGAAGGAATACGGTCTGGAGTTTACGCCCCTCATGGTCAGGGACGCCTATATTTACACCTGGCATGATCATGAGCTGGCGGGAAGAGAGGAGATATCCATCGAGGAACTCTCGGATTATCCGTGCATCACCTTTGATCAGAGCGATGACAGCAATTACTATCTCACAGAGGAAGCGCTGGCGGATTATGATTTCCCCAAGCATATCAAGTCGGATGACCGTGCGACATCCATGGAGCTTATTTCGGAATTGCGAGGATACTCCATCGGGTCGGGAATGCTCTCGGGGGATGAGGCCATACTGAAGGGAATGGTCTCTATAAAGTTAAAGGAAGATGATCCGCTGATGATCGGATATATCGTTCGCAAAGGCGGAACCCTCTCTTCCTACGGAAAAGACTACGTGAATGAACTTCTGCAGTTCAAAGAAATATAGAAAACAGAACAATGGTAATCGGCGAAATGCCGGGAAAAGCAGGATAGATCCAGCCTGTTTTTCCCGGCTTTTTTGAGTCGTGGGGATGCCTTCGTAGTTTCTACGACTCAAGCGCTCCGCTTAGATGCGCAGCTCGCAGATAAGAAGATCGCTGACGCGATTCTGCTCGTGCGCCTTTCGTCCGCTTGCGGACTTTATATGGGAACTTTTTTGCGATAAGCGGAATTTATCGTGAACGATAAGTTTTAAGGATTTTTCAATTTCATAGTGGAATGATAGGATATAGACATCAAAACGAAGGAGGCGCAGACAAATGAAGAAATATGTAGTAAGGAAACATAGCGCGAGAGACCGAATGCAGGACTCCCGGGCAGCACAAATGAGTGGGTGTCGGTACTGTTGTCTGTGTACTCTTGAATGACATTGGAATGCAGAATAATACTTGACAGATGTCAATTGTCCGGGAGAGTAATCCTCCGAGAAAAACTTAAGAAAAATCAGCGAAACAAACAAGCAAACAGAAAACAAACAGAAATGAGAAGGAGATAAAATTATGAGCGATTACAGATTTGAAACATTACAGTTACACGTAGGTCAGGAAGAGGCAGATCCGGCAACAGATTCCAGAGCAGTGCCGATCTACCAGACAACATCTTATGTATTCCACAACAGCAAACACGCTGCAGACCGCTTCGGTCTCGCAGATGCAGGAAATATCTACGGAAGACTTACCAACTCCACACAGGACGTTCTCGAGAAGAGAATCGCCGCACTGGAGGGCGGAAGCGCGGCACTTGCGCTTGCTTCCGGATCCGCAGCGATCACCTACACCATTGAGGCGCTCGCGGCGAACGGCGGACACATCGTCGCGCAGAAGACCATCTACGGCGGAAGCTACAACCTTCTGGCACATACACTTCCGCAGTACGGCATCAACACAACCTTCGTGGATGCCCACAACCTCTCCGAGGTAGAGGGAGCAATTCAGGAGAACACAAGAGCGATCTACCTGGAGACCCTCGGCAATCCGAACAGTGATATCCCGGATATCGACGCCATCGCGGAGATCGCTCATAAACACGGACTTCCGCTGGTTGTAGACAACACCTTCGGAACACCGTACCTGATCCGTCCGATCGAGCACGGCGCAGACATCGTTGTTCATTCCGCTACAAAGTTCATCGGCGGACACGGAACAACTCTCGGCGGAATCATTGTAGAGTCCGGCAAATTCAACTGGAAAGAGAGCGGCAAATATCCGAACATCGCGGAGCCGAACCCGAGCTATCACGGCGTGTCCTTCTACGATGTTGTGGGACCTGCGGCTTTCGTCACATACATCCGCGCGATTCTTCTTCGCGACACAGGCGCAACTATTTCTCCGTTCAACGCCTTCCTTCTGTTACAGGGCGTGGAGACACTGTCCCTCAGACTGGAGAGACATGCGGAGAACACAAAGAAGGTCGTCGAGTTCCTGCAGAACCATCCGAAGGTAGCGAAGGTAAATCATCCTTCCCTTGCGGATCATCCGGATCATGCGCTCTATGAGAAATATTTCCCGAATGGCGGAGCGTCCATCTTCACCTTCGAGATCAAAGGTGGAAAAGACGAGGCATGGAAGTTCATCGACAACCTCAAGATTTTCTCCCTTCTCGCAAACGTTGCGGATGTCAAGAGCCTGGTGATCCATCCGGCCTCCACAACACATTCCCAGCTCTCCGAGGACGAGCTTCTGGATCAGGGAATCACACAGAGCACGATTCGTCTCTCCATCGGAACCGAGCATGCGGATGATATCATCGCGGATCTTGAGAGAGGATTTGCAGCTGTATAAAAAACGTATCCTGCGATTGCGTTTTTGAGGTGGCGGGAATCTCCTCCTGGATTCCCGTCACAAAAAAACATCGCCGGAGGATATCTGCTTAACATTTCAACTGGAAAACCATGATTGGGGAAAGAAATTCGGGTGAGAAGAATGAAAAGATTACTGGGTGTAGTACTGGCGGCCTTGCTTACATTGTCACTGGCTGCCTGCGGAAGTAAAGCTGAGGCAAATCAGGCAGAGACAGTGAAGATCGCGTATCTTCCGATCACACATTCCCTGGCCGTTCTGGAAGAGGCCAAACAGCTCGAGGACAGTAAGGACGTGAAGGTCGAGCTTGTAAAATACGGTTCCTGGCCTGAGCTGCTGGATGCGCTGAATGCCGGAAAGGTTGACGGAGCCTCCGTACTGATTGAGCTGGCAATGAAATCAAAGGCGGAAGGTGTCGGATTAAAGGCAGTGGCCCTCGGCCACAGAGACGGAAACGTGATTGTTGTTTCCAACGAGATTGCGGATGCGAAGGCATTAAAGGGAAAAAACATCGCGATTCCCCACAGACAGTCTTCTCACTTTATTCTTGTAAATGACATGCTGAAGGAGAACGGATTGACAATCGATGACGTAAACATCGTTGAGCTTGCTCCGACGGAGATGCCCTCCGCGCTGGCCGCAGGAACAATTGACGGTTACTGCGTGGCAGAGCCCTTCGGAGCGATGGGCGTATCCATCGGAGCGGGCAAGGTTCTCTATGAGTCGGAAGAGCTCTGGGAGGACTCCGTGTGCTGCGGACTCGTCCTCACAGACAGCTTTATCGACAAGAAGCCGGAGACAGCAAAGTCGTTTGTCGAGGCATACAAAAAAGCGGGCAGCGATCTCACGAAAGAAGAGGCGAAGAGTGTTGCCAAAGAGTATCTGAATCAGAAAGACGATGTACTGGATCTTTCACTCAAATGGATCTCCTATGACGATCTCGAGATCACAAAGGAGAGGTATGAGGATCTGGCGGAGAAGGTAAAAGAATACGGACTCCAGGATAACCCTCCGACATATGAGGAGTTCGTAAAGAATGATTTTTAACCAAATGAATGAGGACTACTGAAGATGAAAAAAATACTGAACATTCGTTATGTTGTGGTATCGATCATCCTCCTTCTCGCAGTCTGGCAGCTTGCCTTTCTGCTGAGTGATTACAGTTCTGCACTTTTCCCGTCTCCCCTGATGGCCTTCAAGGCCTTAGGGGAGATGGTCGTTTCAGGACAGTTATGGGAATCGATCCTCACAAGTATGCGCCGCTTTCTGATCGGCTACCTGTTATCTGTTTTTGTTGCTGTGATTCTCGGACTGCTGCTCGGCAGTTTCCGGGAACTTTATAAATACGTGAATCCGCTGCTGCAGGTGCTGCGTCCGATTTCTCCGACGGCCTGGATGCCCTTCGTGGTACTGCTCGTCGGCATCGGTGATCTGCCGGCGATCGTGATCATTTTTATCGCTGCCTTTTTCCCGGTACTTCTGTCGACAGCTTCGGCGGTGCTGAAGATCGATCCGATTTACTTCCGGGTTTCCAAAAACTTCGGAATCCGGCAGCCGGCTCTTCTGTGGAAAATCATTCTGCCGGCGATTTTTCCGGCGATCGCGAACGCCATGCATGTCAGCCTCGGAAGCGCCTGGATCTTCCTGGTGGCCGGCGAGATGGTGGGCGCCCAGTCGGGACTCGGCTATCAGATCATCGACGCGAGAAATAATGTCAGGGCCGATTATCTGCTGGCCACCATTCTTGTCATCGGTCTGATCGGACTGCTTCTGGATTTCCTGATCGGAAGAGTCGAGAAAAAGATCAACAAGGCCTGGGGAGGTGAATGAGATGTCGTACATTCATATAGAAAACGCCGGAAAAACCTTCCGCTCGGACGGAAAAGACTACAATGTTTTTTTCGGGATCAATCTGGATATTGAAAAAGGCGAACTCATCTGCCTGCTCGGTGCTTCGGGCTGCGGAAAGTCGACGCTCCTGAACGCGATTGCCGGTTTCGATCTCGTGACGGAAGGAAAGATCGAGATCGACGGACAGGAAGTAAAGGCACCGAATTCGAAAAATGTCATGATTTTTCAGAATTATGGACTTTTGCCCTGGAGAAATGTTATAAGTAATGTGGAACTTGGGCTGGAATCTTTGCGGATATCGAAGGAAGAAAGACGAAATATAGCGGAGAAATATCTGAAGATGGTAAAACTGGAGAATTTCCGCGACAGTTTTCCGAGGCAGTTATCCGGAGGAATGAAGCAGAGGGTGGCGATCGCGAGAGCGCTGGCTGTGGGACCGGACATCATTTTCATGGATGAACCCTTCGGAGCCCTGGATGCGATCACAAGAATGAAGCTGCAGGACGACATTCTGGACATCTGCCAGAATGAAAAGAAGACCATCATCTTCGTGACTCACGATATCGATGAGGCGACCTATCTGGCGGACCGGGTGGTTGTGATGACCCCGAATCCCGGAAAAATCAGCGCGGTCATTGATGTTCCTATGCGCCATTTCAGAGACAGGACAAGCGGAGATTTTCTCCATGTCAGAGACAAAATTTTTGACGTTCTCAGCATGAAGAAAGAGACAAATATCGAGTACACCATCTGATTCACCGGAAGGTTTGCGGGGCGGTATCCGACGGAATAGTTTAAGAACCGCTGAAACCGGAGGGACTCATGCGGGATATGATGGAAAAAATGATGGATAGGCTTTGATTAATTATAAAACAAGGGCAGGAGAGGAATAAAAGGATCATGGCAACAGATCATAAACAGCAGCACACACATGAACATCACACACACGGACATCACACACATGAGTACCATTCTCATGATCATCACGCATCCGGAGGTGACGGACTCGCGCATATTCATTCCCACAGAAATCTGATCGGGTTTGATGAGCACGGAATTCCGACCGTGACGCTCAAGGCGAGCAGCCACGGGGGTGAGGAGCCCGGAGATTTTACCAAAGACTATATGCAGGCGGTTACGGAATACAGAAAGACTTTTCCGTCGAAACAGGATGTCATTGATCAGACCCCGGATCCTGCGGTAAGAGAGATGCTTCTTCGCATGGAGCAGCTCGGAATCGATACAACCTTCGACCGGTTTGATGCGCAGAAACCCCAGTGTAATTTCGGACTTGCAGGAATCTGTTGTAAGGTCTGCAATATGGGACCCTGCCGTATCACCGCGAAGGCTCCGAAGGGCGTGTGCGGCGCGGATGCGGATCTGATTGTGGCGAGAAATCTCCTCCGTGCGGCAGCGGCAGGAACTGCGCAGCACGGTATGCACGCCAGAGAAGTGATGCTTGCCCTGAAGAAAGCGGCGGAGGGAGAACTGGATATTCCGATCCTCGGTGAGCAGAAGATCCGTTCAACCGCCGAGGCCTTCGGCATCAAGCAGAAAAAAAGACAGTTGAAGAATGTCGCAAGGGATCTGGCGGATGCTCTTCTCGACGATCTCTCGAGGAGTGTTCCGGCGGAATACAAGACGATTTCCGCCTGTGCCCTGCCGGAGCGGCAGAAGACCTGGAAGGAACTGGATATTCTTCCGATCAGTGCCTACCACGAAGTCTTCGAGGCCTACCACAAATCGGGCTGTGCCACGGACGGAGACTGGAAGAGCATCATGCAGCAGTTCCTCCGCTGCGGACTTGCCTTCACCTTCTCGGGGGTTGTCGGCGCTTCCATCGCCACGGACGCCCTCTTCGGTGTCGGCGACAGAGTGACTTCGAAGGTAAATATCGGAGCCCTGCAGAAAGGCTATGTAAACATTGCTGTCCACGGTCATCTGCCCCTTCTGGTCAGCCAGATCGTCGAGACCGGAAAACGGGAAGATCTGATTGAACTGGCGAAATCCAAGGGAGCGAAGGGCATTCGTTTCTACGGCATCTGCTGTTCGGGTCTCTCCGCCATGTACCGTTACGCCGGAGTTATTCCGCTCTCCAACGCGGTATCGGCGGAGCTGGTTCTCGGAACCGGAGCGCTGGATCTCTGGGTGGCCGATGTACAGGATGTCTTCCCGTCCATCATGGATGTTGCGAAGTGCTTCAAGACAGCGGTGATCACGACCAGTGACTCCGCGAGACTGCCGGGCGCCGAGCGCTTTGAGTATGATCATCACCACAGCAACATCTCCGAGACAAAAGAGCTTGCGGAAAAAATTGTCCGCAGAGCCATCGAGAGCTTTGAGAACAGAAAGGGAATTCCGGTTTATATTCCGCCCTATGAGGTTGAGGCGGAAGTCGGTTTTTCCGTGGAATACATTCACAGAAGATTCGGCAGCATGAAGCCCCTGGCTGAGGCTATCCGGGACGGAAGAATTCTCGGTATCGTCAACATGGTCGGCTGCAACAACCCGAAGGTACTCTACGAGAAATGCATCGTCGACGTGGCAGACGAACTTCTCAGGAACAACGTCCTGATTATTTCGAACGGCTGCGCGTCCTTCCCGCTGATGAAGCTCGGATACTGCGCCGTGTCCGGAAAAGAGAAGGCCGGTGAATCCCTCCGGGAATTCCTCGAGCCGGATCTTCCGCCGGTATGGCACGTAGGTGAGTGTATCGACAACACCAGATCCAGCGGAATCTTTGCCGGTGTCGCCAATGAGCTTGGCAAAGATATGTATGAGCTTCCTTATGCCTTCTCTTCGCCGGAGTGGGGAAATGAAAAGGGAATCGACGCGGCTCTCGGTTTCCGTCTGAACGGAATCAGTTCCTATCACTGCGTCGAGGCGCAGATCCACGGATCAAAGAACGTCATCGAGTTCCTGAAGCATGGAACCAAAGAAATTCTCGGTTCCACGATGAATGTAAATACCGATCCGGTACAGCTTGCGAAGCAGATCGTTGCCGACATGAAAGAGAAGAGAAAGAAGCTGGGCTGGGATTGATAATAGGCCAACAATTGATATACTTTCTGATTGTTTTTGTTAGATTTATATTATATATTTGTATTGTAGGGAACGTTTTTCCGGATGACGGGCCCGACGATCAGACGATCGTTCACACGGTTTTTTGTGTGTGCCTTTCGTATGCGTGCTCCCCGGCTGGCTGTGGAGCGTAGAGATTGAAAATCCGCCTGCGGATGTTGATCTGCCTGTCGAAAGATTTTGGAAAAGGGACGACAAGACAAGAGAATTAGAAAGGAGCATTACCTATGGCAAAGAAGAATCCTTATGAGGGAACAAAGACAGAGAAGAATCTCTGGGAAGCATTTGCCGGAGAGTCCATGGCGAGGAACAAGTACACGTATTTTGCATCCGTTGCGAAAAAGGCCGGTTATGAGCAGATCGCGGCGCTGTTTCTGAAAACCGCCGACAACGAGAAGGAACATGCGAAACTCTGGTTCAGAGCGCTCGGTGAGGTCGGCAATACGCCGGAGAACCTCCTGCATGCGGCAGAGGGAGAGAACGCCGAGTGGACAGATATGTATGAGCGCATGGCGAAGGATGCGGAAGAAGAGGGCTTTACCGAGCTCGCTGCCCGGTTCCGCGGAGTGGCTGCGATCGAAAAGCTCCATGAGGAGAGATACCGCGCCCTTCTGAAGAATGTCGAGGCGATGGAAGTCTTCAAGAAGAGCGGTGTTGTCATGTGGGAGTGCCGCAACTGCGGTCATGTCGTTGTCGGACTGGAGGCGCCGGAGGTATGTCCGGTATGTAATCATCCGCAGTCCTTCTTCGAGGTTCGTGAGGAGAATTATTGAGAGAAACCCGGACGGGGGGTATGGATGCCCCACAGGTTTACAATTATAACGAGCAGATACAGGGAGTCGGGATCCGCAGGATTCCGGCTCCCGCTTGCGTATGGCAGTTGATGTTCCGGTTTTTTCGATCATACACAATGCTTCGTGTGCGCTTCGAGAGTCCGGATGACCGGTTATACAAGGAAAATGTCGCAGGACTCTTGACTGGTAAAAATAGGTTAACTATAATTAGAAGAGGCTACTAATGGTTAACTTTAGTTTAAGATGATGAGCCGGTATGTCCGGTTCTGATGATGGGAGAGAGACATATGCTACCTTTGAACATGGCAGACGCGGGACAGACATTGGTGATTAAGAAAATCGGAGGAACCGTCGAGGTGAAGAAACATCTGGAAGACCTCGGGTTCTATGTGGGAGGCGATGTCTGCATTGTGAGTTCTCTTGGGGGCAACCTGATCCTCAAGGTAAAGGAGGCGAGAATTGCTCTCAGCGAACAGCTGGCACAGAAGATTATGGTATAGATGCGATACAGACGGTATCGAAGAGACAGATGACAGGCTGTCGGTGACTTCTGATTGAGGGAACCGGCAGCTTGTGTTATAATACGATGTTTGTAGTCAGCTTTCAGGGGTTTCAATGAGGAGGGAGAACCGGAAATGTTAAAAAGTATCTCGGAAACTATCGATGGTTATATAGAAGGCGCTGTGGCGAAGACGAAGAATCCGCTGTGGAAAGTCATCCTGCTGGGAATCATGGCAGGATTTTTTATCGGCGCGGGAGCGGCAATCAGCAACGTTGCCATGCACTCGATCACCTCGGTCGGTGTGGCGAGACTGGTGGCCGGCTGTACATTCCCGATCGGCCTGATGCTGATCGTTTTTCTCGGCGGTGAGCTCTTCACCGGCGACTGCATGATCGCCATGGCCTGTCTCAGAGGTAAAGTCAAAGTGACGAAGATGATCGGCATGCTGATTCTTGTCTGGATCACAAATCTGGTCGGAGGTCTACTGATGGCGCTGATGATCGCTTCTTCCGGTCAGCTGGCATACTCCAACAACCTGCTCGGCGCTTTTACGATCAAGCTTGCCGTCGGCAAAGCGGGAATCAGCTTCGGCACAGGCGTGTGTTCGGGAATTCTCTGCAATATCTTCGTCTGCGCGGCTGTTCTGATGGCTGCCATGGCAAAAGATATGGCGGGCAAAGTCATGGGAATCTTCTTCCCGATCATGTCCTTCGTCATCGGAGGCTTTGAGCACTGCGTGGCGAATATGTATTATATTCCGGCAGGAATTTTTGCCGCCGGAAACGCGACATATGCGGATGTTGCAGCAAAAGAATTCGGAATCACCGGGGATCAGCTGGCATCCCTGAACTGGGGAACCTTCTTCCTCAACAATGAGCTTCCGGTCACCATCGGAAATATCATCGGAGGAATGGTCTGCATCAGCCTGGTGCTGATTCTTCTGAACGGAAGGAAGAGCAAAGCGTAAGCGTATAAAAAACAGGGTCGTCCCGCGAATGCATGGCATTTCGGGGCGGCCTTTTTGTTTACGCAGATATTTATGATTTTAAAAGATTGAGTGACTGAGGAATCTCTGTAAACACAGTTATAACAAGGTGATGAAAAGGCGGTGATGAAAGGTTTGTAAACTTTTACATGGCCGCTTTTTATTTTGTTATAGATGTTGTGTGTAGGGCTGCTGCAGGAGATCGAAAGGACGGAAGGCAGCTCGGAAGCTCACTGACGGATTATGCAGAACCGGAAGCTCGACGATAGGATATATAGAATAAAAAAACGGAGGACTGGCTATGCAGGAAATCTATGAGAGCGCGGAAATGATACTGGGTTATGTGGTGGAATATTCGACGCTGATTCTGGAGATGTTTGGAATCTTCGTACTCGTCTGGAACGCGCTGAGATGTTTCTTTACATGGATTCGCAAAGAGGATGACGCCATCCGTCTGAAACTTGCGGAGGGCATCGCTCTTGCCCTCGAGTTCAAGCTGGGCGGAGAGGTTCTCCGTACGGTCGTCGTGCGTGAGTGGTCTGAGCTTGGCATTCTCGGTGCGATCATCGCGCTTCGGGCGGCGCTGACATTCCTGATCCACTGGGAGATTAAGAATGAGGAGAAAGCGCTCAACAAGAAAGGCGGCCCGGATCGAACGGAAGAAAGCGGAGCGGAATGACGGCGTTTCCGCCGGGGACGGATATTTTAAAGAACAGAACATAAACAATTGATATTCGGCCGTCAGGATGTCATAATGAGTGTTAATGATCCGACCGGAAAGATCAGTATGGCCGTTCGTAAAACCATCGGCCCGATACTACTCTGACCGGAAAGAGAAGATATGAGTTATACGTACATCCGGATACAACAAAACCGTTCTGCGACGACGCAGATCGTCTGCCCGCAGTTTATGTATAAGGATATGTCTCCACAGGATCAATCGGATTCTGTGGATTTTTTTGTGTTATGAAAATCCCTCCGGAATTTCCATAACACAAAACGCTCCGCGGGATGCGCAGCTCGCAGATGGGAAGATCGCTTCGCGATTCTGCTCGCGCGCCAAAGTCCTGCGGCGCTCCCCTCAGGAGTGAGGGGCTGGGGGAGCCGAAGTTCGCTTGCGGACTTTGTTCTGTTATGAAAATCCCTCCGGAATTTCCATAACACAAAACGCTCCGCGGGATGCGCAGGCAATATTTTTTGAGAGGTGAACCATGTACAGATTTGCGATATACGGAAAAGGCGGCATCGGAAAATCAACGACCTGCGCGTCGCTTTCCTGTGCCTTTGCCGAAATGGGATATAAGGTTCTTCAGGTGGGCTGCGACCCGAAGGCGGATTCGACGCTTTATCTTCACAGCGGAGAAAGGATCGGCTCCATTCTGGAGATCCTGAAAAAGAAGAAGGACGATGCGGAGCTGGAGGATCTCGTCCACAGCGGCTACAAGGGGATCTACTGCGCGGAATGCGGAGGTCCGACGCCGGGGCTCGGCTGTGCGGGACGCGGCATCGGCGCGGCCTTTGAGGCTCTCGAAGAGCACTGCGCTTTCGATCTTCTGGAGCCGGACATCGTGCTCTACGACGTGCTCGGAGATGTCGTCTGCGGAGGTTTTGCCATGCCGATCCGTGAGGGCTATGCGGATCAGGTCTACATCGTGACCTCCGGTGAGAACATGGCGATCTACGCGGCAGCCAACATCGCCGTCGCCGTCGAGAATTTCCGGGAGCGGGGTTACGCGACCCTTGGGGGTGTGATTCTGAACCGGCGCAATGTGCCGGATGAGAGGGAAAAGGTCGAGACTCTCTGCCGGGATATTCACACCGAGATCGCAGCGGATCTTCCGAGGGACGCGTGCGTCTCCGCTGCGGAAGTGGAGAAACGTCCGGTGTTGGAGGCCTATCCGGACAGTGCCTATGCGAAGGCGATCCGTTCTCTGGCCGCGCGCATGATCAGAAACGGAGTGGATCATCATGAGTGAGTACAGGCTGATCCGGGACATGACGTATGAGAAAAAAACAGACGACAGCCTCGCCTATTCCTCCCCCTGCAGAGGGATGTGGAATATTGTGCATATCGGAACCCAGGTTCCCCATAGCCATCAGATCTTTGTCTGCCCCACGAGCTGTCTGAGGGGTGTCGTCCTGACCACGGCCGAGATGGGGGCGATGGACAGACTCTCCACGATCGCGGTCGGTGAAGATAACATCCTCGAGGGAGACATGGAGGAGACATTGCAGAAGGGCGTGGAAAAGGTGATTGCGACCCTTCCGGAAAAGCCCCGGATGATCCTGATTTTCATCAGCTGTATCCATCATTTTCTGGCGGCGAATTATCAGAGAGTCTACCGCATTCTCCGGAAGAAATATCCGGACATCGATTTTGTCGACGCCTACATGGATCCGATTATGCGGAAAAAGACGCCTCCGATTCCCTGTCTGATCCGGCAGATCTACCGGGTGATGGAAAACGGAGAGAAAAACAAGCGGCAGGTCAATTATATCGGCAACTGGTTTTCCTCTCCCGCGCATAACGACATGACGGTTCATCTGCGAAACTGCGGCATCGACGTGCGGGATCTCGCGGCGGAAACGGATTACGACCGCTTCCGCCAGATGCAGAAGAGCAGTGTAAATCTGACGTTTCACAACTATGCGGCAAGGGCGGGAAAGGACCTGGAGATCCGGCTTGGACAGAAATGGATCAGGGTTCGTCCGTCCTTTGATTACGATGAAATCGACGCGGACATGGCGGCGGTCTGTGAAGAACTCTCCATTCCACTGCCGGAGGCGGCGGAGATCCGTCGTTTGAGGGAGCAGGTGGAGGCGAAGGCTGCGGAGCTGAAAAGAATTCTGGGGGATACAATGATCGCCGTGGACTATACGGCGGTGGATCAGCCCCTGGGGCTCTGTCTGTTTCTGAACCGCCTCGGGTTCCGTCTGGATTCCTGTTTTATCGAATCCCTGACGGAACTGGAAGAGGTTTTCCTCCGGCTTCAGCGGGCAGAGCCGGAGTTGAAGATTTACCTTGCCGATGACTTTCCGATGCGGAGAATGCGACGGGGACACGAGGGCGAAATCCTCGCGATCGGACAGAAGGCTGCCTATTACAAGGACACGACCCGTTTTGTGAATATCATCAACGGGGCGGATCTCTACGGCTACCGCGGAATTCTTCATCTGCTGGATCTGATGGAGGATGCCTGCCTTCACGAGAAGGATACGGAAGTATTGATTCAGCAGAAAGGTCTGGGGTGCAGAGCAAAATGAGAGACTGGCATACACACGTTTTTACCTCGACATACACCGCGGATGTCTCCGGTGTATGTTCGGTGATGTACGAGCTCGGAGGGATGACGATTCTTCATGATCCGAGCGGCTGCAATTCCACCTATACGACCCACGATGAGCCCCGCTGGTACGACACGGACTCGCTCATGTACGTGTCCGGTCTGGACGAGATGAGCGCGATCTACGGCGACGATTCGGTGATTATCGCGGATGCCATCCGGGCGGCCGGGGTGATGAAGCCGAAGTTCATCACCCTCTGCGGGGCATCGATCCCCCACATTATCGCCTTTGATTACAAGGGGGTGGCGCATCTGATCGAGAAGGAGACGGGGATTCCTGTCCTTCCGGTGCCGACCGACGGCCTGAAGTCCTATGTCTCCGGTGTCGGCCTTGCCACAAGGGAGTGGATCAAAAGATTCGCCGACCGCGGCGCGGAGAAGAAGTACGGAAGTGTGAATCTGCTCGGCGTGACGCCCATCGATTTTTCCCGGCAGGAAAACGTCGACGATCTGAAAGCGTTCTTCTCGACAAGCGGTCGGGAGGTCAACGGTTGCTTCGCCATGGGAGATACCTTCGAGAATCTTCGCAACATCTGCGCTGCTTCGGTCAATGTCGTGGCTTCCTCCGCGGGAAGGGTGCCGGCGAGATTCCTCTTCGGAAAGGAAAAAATACCTTCGGTGGAGGGACTTCCCATAGGACCCGGCATGCGGGAGCGGCTGCTTGCCTGCATCAGAGAGGCGGAACTTACCGGCAAAAATCTCCGGGCATACGAGGATCTTCCGGAGGAGAGTGAAGTGCTGGTTATCGGCGAAGAGATTTTCGCGAAATCCCTGGCCACGGAGATCAATTACCTCTACCGGACAGAAGGAAGCGGCCGGAGAGCCCGGGCGCTCTGGCCGGATGTCAATGAGGGCTTCGACGAGGAAGAGTTGCTGGAAGCGATCGACCGTTCCAAAGTTGTGATTGCAGATCCGCTCTTCCGCGTGGCCGTAAGGAACAGGGAGACAGCCTTTGTGGATTTTCCGCACGAGGGCTATTCCGGAAGAATCTACCGCGAACGGATTCCGCGGTTCCTGTCCGCGGATTTCCCGATCGGGTCGTGGATGGAACATGTATCACGCATAGCCGGGAGGAACTGACCGGACGTACGGGAGGCGCACCGGCAGGAGATCTGGCTACGCCGAGGCTTTCTGATGCGTGCTATTCAGGCAAGCAGGCAAGTTATTTGGTCGAGTTATTTAAGAACAGCTATACTAGTATAGAGGTATTATGAGAGTTGTGATACGGAAGATCCCGCACATACGGGAATCGCTTGAAGAGAAGGACGGATGAGAGCGGTTCTTCGGACAGAGGACATAGCGTACAAAAGAGAGGGGAAGGAAAATGAGAGGAAAAATCCTGGGAACAGAACGAAAAACGATGAAGAGACGGGGCATCTGTAAGAAGATCGCCACGGGCATTCTTGCCGCGGCGTTGCTTGCCGGATGCGGCGGAAGCAAAGATGCCTCGATTTCCGGAAGAGTGGCATCCGCCTCCGGCAAAATGACTTCGGAATCAGCGGTGTCCGGATCTGTGACTTCAGAGTCTGTGTATCGGACGGTGGAATCCTGCTCATCGGAAGTACCCGGGGAAGCGTCAGAGAAGAAAGCGTCTGAGCGCGTACAGATCACCGATCACATGGACCGGACGGTCACGGTTCCGACCGACCCGCAGAACGTGGTGATCCTGGACATTCTTCCCCTGCCGTCGGTGCTGACGATTTACCTCGGCTCCGCGAAGACGATCAAAGCCATGGAGCCGGCGTCCATGAACGCGGCAAAGAACAGTGTCCTCTGTGATCTCTTCCCGGAAGTTCAGGACGTGAGCACGGATATCATGAGCAACGAGGACGTGAACATCGAGTCGCTGATCGCGTTGAATCCGGATGTCGTTTTTTTCAACGCGGGAAACAGGGAGCTCTGCGCGAAACTCGAGAACGCCGGGCTCATCTGTGTGGGTGTCTCGCCGGTCAAATGGAAGTATGACTGCATCCGCACCTACAACGAGTGGATCGCCCTTCTCGATCAAATCTATCCGGACCGGGCGTCGGGAAACGAGAAGACCGTCGATGCGTATGCGAACGAGATCTATGACGAGATTCAGGAAAAAACCGGAACCCTGAAGGAGGAGGATAAACAAAAAGTTCTCTTCCTCTTTCAATACGACGAGAACACGATGATCACCTCCGGCTCCAGTTTCTTCGGCCAATGGTGGTGCGACGCCGTCGGGGCGGAAAACGCGGCGGAAGAGGTTGCGGCGGACAATTCCAACGCGAAGATCACGATGGAACAGGTCTACAAATGGGATCCGGATGTGATCATCATCACAAACTTCACGGGGACTCAGCCGGAAGATCTTTATAACAACGCGATCGGCGATGACGACTGGTCCGGCGTAAAAGCCGTAAAAGAAAAAAGAGTATATAAGATGCCGATGGGTTCCTACCGCTCCTACACGCCGGGCGTCGACACGCCGATGACCCTGCAGTGGCTCGCGCAGGCGGTCTATCCGGATCTTTTTTCGGACATTGATGTGAAAGAAAACGTAAAGGACTATTACAGGACAATCTACGGCGTGGAACTGACGGATGAGCAGGTGAATCGCATGTACACGCCGAACCGTGACGCAGGGAAGATGAACTGAAGAAACAAAAGACGCATCTGTTTCCCGGGCTGCGCCTGCGTTTTTTGGAATTGCACTCCCGGGTAAGCGTTCTGCGAATGAGGCTGGCTATTTTCGGCCGTTTATGTGAGAGGACGCAGGCGGAAACAGAGGACATACCGGCACTGTCGATGGAAAAAAACACTGGACAGAAGGAGCGGAGAACAGGAGACGGACATGAAGCATACATTTCATCTGTGGATGATCATCATGGGAATCATACTCTTCGGGACGGCGCTGGCTGCGCTCTGTGCCGGTCCGTTTCATGTGCCCGCGGGAGACGTGCTTTCCATTCTCTCGGGGAAGGGAAGCGCCATTCCAAACGCGGAGACGACGATTCGCATGGTTCGGCTTCCGAGAATCGTACTCACTGTTCTCGCGGGAGCCGGACTCTCGGCGGCCGGCGCTGCCTTTCAGAGCCTCTTCGCGAATCCGCTGGCGACGCCGGATACCCTGGGCACCGCCAACGGCGCGAGTTTCGGAGCCGCCTTCGGCATTCTTCTCGGCCTTCCGTCCTTCGGCGTGCAGCTGCTCGCTCTCGGCATGGGGGTGCTCGCCGTCCTTCTGGTTCTCGCCCTTACCCGGGCGGTGCACGGCGTCCGCAATACATCGCTGATCATGGTAATTCTGGCCGGCATGGTGATCTCCTCCATGTTTTCCGCTCTGGTTTCTCTGGTGAAATATGTGGCGGATCCCAACGATGTTCTTCCGGTGATCACCTTCTGGCTGATGGGAAGTTTTTCCGGGACAACGGTAAAATCGCTGACGATCGGCATCCCTCTGATCGTGACCGGGCTGGTGATTCTTTTTCTGATGCGCTACCGCATGGACGTCCTCTCTCTCTCCGAGGATGAGGCGAAATCCCTGGGAATCAATCTTCCGCTGACCCGCGGACTGATTATTTTTGCCGCCTCGGCCATCACGGCGAGCGTGGTCGCGCTCTGTGGAGTGATCGGCTGGGTGGGGCTTCTGATTCCCCATATCGTGCGCATGCTTCTCGGAAACAGCAACGCGTATGTTGTACCGGGAAGTATGCTTTCAGGGGCGATTTTTATGCTGCTGACAGATACCGCGGCTCGCTGTGCGACTGCCGCGGAGATACCGGTGTCAATTCTCACGGCAGTGATCGGCGCTCCGGTATTCATTCTTCTTCTTCGGAAAACAGGAGGAATACAGGCATGAATGTAACCCTCAGAAACGGCTGTTTCTCGTATGCGAAGGATCAGCCGGTGTTGGAAAATATCAGTTTTGACGTGGATCAGGGCGAAGTGCTCGCGGTGCTCGGGCCGAACGGCGTCGGTAAGACCACCCTGCTCAAGTGTCTGCTCGGCTTCCTTGGCTGGGAGAAAGGGGAGGCCGTGTTCATGGGAAAAAGACAGGAGAACTTTCGCGGCTCTTCGTTCTGGAAAGAAGTGGCCTATGTTCCTCAGGCGAGGAGACAGACCTTTCCGTATTCTGTCGAGGAGACGGTGCTTCTGGGAAGAACGCCGTATCTGGGCATCTTTGAGAAACCCCGCAGGAAGGACCTTGAGATCGCGGAAAAGGCGATGCGGATGACGGGGGTCGAAGGCTTACGGCACAGAAACTGCGCGGAGCTGAGCGGAGGAGAACTGCAGCTCGTTCTGATTGCGCGCGCCCTCTGCGCAGAGCCGTCGATTCTGATCATGGATGAGCCGGAGACAGGACTGGATTTTCGCAATCAGCTGATCATTCTGAATCTGATCGAGCGGCTCAGCCACGAGGAGAAGCTGACCGTTGTCTTTAATACCCATTATCCGGAGCACGCGCTGGAGGTCGCGGACCGCACGCTGCTTCTTGACAACAGCGGAAAGGCGCTGTTCGGAAAAACGGAGGAGATCCTGACGACGGAGAACATGGAGGCGGTATTCTCGGTGAAGATTCGTATTGTCACACAGGAAGAGAACGGGAAGGTTCACGCGTCGATCCTGCCGCTCTCGCTGATCGGGGAGGAGAAGAGATGAGTGAACTCTACAACAAAGCATCGAGCGCGAACCGCACACACATCGGTCTGTTCGGAAGAATGAACGCCGGCAAGTCGACACTGCTGAACGCCCTGACCGACCAGACGGTTTCCATTGTATCGAGCAGAGCAGGGACGACGACGGATGTCGTCCGAAAACCGATGGAGATCCACGGGATCGGCGCATGTACGTTTCTGGATACGGCCGGCATCGACGACAGCGGAGAGATAGGAGAACTTCGGGTGAAGGCGGCCGGGAAAGCGGCGGCACAGACGGATATCGCAGTGATGGTTTTTTACGATCGGGATGATTCTCTGGAGAGGCAGTGGACAGAGGAATTCCGGAAAAGAAAGGTGCCTGTCGTGGGCGTCCTCGGCCATGCGGATGAGCTGGGAAGAGAGGCGGCCTGGGAGAGGGCGGCAAAGCTTGAGAAAATACTCGGCATCCCGGTCATTCCCTTCGCGGACAAGTGGGAGGGCTGCGCAGAGGAAATCCGGAAGGCACTCGTGGAAGCGGCCGCGGGAAGAGGCGAGAGACGGACAATCACGGGAAATCTGGTGAAGGCCGGAGACAGCGTGATTCTTGTCATGCCGCAGGATCCCCAGGCGCCGGAGGGCAGGCTGATTCAGCCGGAGGTACAGACGATCCGGGAACTTCTCGATAAGCACTGCATCGTGCACTGCACGGCAGCGGAGGAGCTCCCTGCCCTGCTTGCGTCCCTGAAGGAAGAACCGGAACTTGTCATCACGGATTCGCAGATCTTCCGTGAGGTGCACGATCTGCTGCCGGCGGGCGTGAAGCTTACATCTTTTTCGATTCTCTTCGCAGGGTTCAAGGGCGACATGCGATACTTCGCGGACAGCGCGAAAAAAATAGAGGAGCTCACGGAGGACTCCCGGGTGCTGATCGCGGAGTGTTGTACCCACGCCCCGATGGAGGAGGATATCGGAAGAGTCAAGATCCCCCGGCTGCTCCGCAAGGCTGTCGGAGAAAAGGTGACCGTCGACGTTAAGGCCGGAACGGATTTTCCGGAAGATGCAGGGAAATATGATCTGATCATTCAGTGCGGAAGCTGTATGTTCAACCGCCGCTATGTTATATCCAGAGTGGAACAGGCAAAGAGACAGGGAGTTCCCATGACCAATTACGGAATTGCCATCGCGCAGCTGACAGGGATTCTCGATGAGGTGACACTGCCATGATTACGCCGGAGAACTGCAGAATCGGGGAATACATCCGCGAGTTCCGTGCACAGACGCTGCCGGTGTCGGAGGAGCAGAAGAGGAGGATCGACTGTCTCTATGAGACGGGGATGCTGGAGAGGAAAGACTTTGCCGGACTGATCGAAGAGAGGGAGGAGACCTCCGCCGCATACATCGCGGCAAAAGCGCGGGAGAGGCAGAGGGAGCATTTCGGGACGAAGGTCTATCTTCGCGGACTGATTGAGTTTTCCAATATCTGTGCCTCCAACTGTCTGTACTGCGGCATTCGAAGAGATAACGCGAAGGCTGTCCGCTACCGGCTCGGGGAAGAGGCGATCCTGGACTGCTGCAGGGCCGGGTACGGGTTCGGTTTTCGCACCTTTGTACTTCAGAGCGGAGAAGACCCATGGTGGACCGATGAGAGAATCTGTTCCCTGATTCAAAGGATCCGTGGTGAGTTTCCGGACTGCGCGATCACATTGTCGATCGGGGAAAAGACAAAAGAAAGTTACCGCAGTTACTATGAGGCCGGCGCGGATCGCTATCTGCTCCGGCATGAGACAGCCTCGCCGGAGCTTTACAGAAGGCTGCATCCGCCGGCACAGACCCTCCAAGACAGGATTCGCTGTCTCCATGATCTGAAAGAAATCGGTTATCAGATCGGTGCCGGGATGATGGTGGAAGCTCCCGGACAGACGACGGAGGATCTCGTCCGGGATCTTTTCTTTCTGAAAGAACTGCAGCCGGATATGATCGGGATCGGACCCTTTATTCCCCACAGCGACACGCCGTTTGGGAATGAGAAGGCGGGGAGCGTGGACCTCACGCTATTCCTGCTGTCTGTTCTCCGGTTGATGTTTCCGAAGGTTCTGCTGCCGGCGACAACGGCCCTCGGAACCGTTGATCCGAGGGGAAGAGAGAAGGGAATCCTTGCCGGAGCAAACGTGATTATGCCGAATCTCTCTCCGGGAGATGTGCGGGGGAAATACCTGCTCTACGACAACAAGATCTGTACCGGCGATGATCCGGAAAAGTGCAGCCGCTGCATGGAACTCCGCATGAAATCGATTGGGTATGCGATCTCTGAGGAGCGGGGCGATGCGCCGGGATGGAGCAGGAGAGTGTAAAGCGGAAAAAAGAAAGGAGAAGATCCGCTCTTTTACGGGTGGATCACGTGAAAAGGATGGATACGAGACTTGCAATGATCGCGATTGTCGTAGAGGATACGGAGTGCACGGCGGCAATGAACGCGGTGCTTCATGAGTACAGCAGTTACATCATCGGCAGAATGGGCATTCCCTACCGGGAGAAAAACGTCTCGCTCATCTCCGTGGCCATTGACGCGCCGAATGATGTGATCAGCGCACTCACCGGAAAACTCGGGAATATCAGGGGAATGAATGTGAAGACGGCGTACTCTAAAGTATAAAAAAGGACGATGAACGTATTACAGTTCATCGTCCGGTGTATTCATGCGGATGCGGCGGAACTGGACTGCGGAGCGCATGAAGGCGTCGACGACGCGGGGAGAGAACTGCGTGCCCCGTCCGTTGAGAATTTCCGCAAAGGCCTCGCGGATATCCCAGGCGTGTTTGTAGCTTCTCTTGCTGGTCAGCGCGTCAAAGACATCCGCGACAGCGACAATCTGCGCCTCGATGCTGATTTCGTCGCCCTTCAGGCCGAACAGATAGCCCCGTCCGTCCCATCGCTCGTGGTGCTCTCTTGCAATATTTCTTGCCGTATTCAGGATCGGCCCCTGAGATGCTTTGAGGATCGTATCACCGTAGTGAACATGCTGTTTCATAATTTCGTATTCCTCGTCCGTGAAACTTCCCTTTTTTTCCAGAATCTCATTGGGGATGAGAATTTTTCCGATGTCGTGCATCATGGAGGCGATGCGGATCCGGTTAGCCAACTCTGCAGAGAGGCCGATCTCCTTTGCGAGGATTTCGCTGTAGATCGCAACTCGTCTGACATGGCCGCCGTTGTCCGGCGATTTGTTTTCCAGGATGTTGGCGAAAGCTTCGATCACACGTTCCTGCGACTGGAGCATCTGCGCCTGCAGTTCGAGAGCGTTCCGGTTTGCCTCCTTGGACACCCGGTACAGTCTCTTGTTTTCGATGGTACCGTTCGCCTGGCGGAGCATGGTCTTGATGAACGCGTAGGCGATCATGAGCGCCAGCATGGCGTTCATGGAAATCCCTATCTGAAGAGAATCCCACCGGTTCATCTTATGGACCGAACGGAACATGATGACGCCGATGCCGTACATATACGTGAGGACGGTCAGCATGTAGATCTTGATGCTGTGTGAGCGTGTGTTCACCTTTTCCAGCCGCTCCATATTTGATATGAGTTCCTCAAAGTCCCTGTGCATTCCGATACAGCAGACAGTGAGGAACAGGTAGTTCAGAATAATACTCAACAGAATATACTGCGGCGAAGTCATGTGCGGGAGCATGGTATTCGTGATGTTGGCGACAAGCGTCATGTTCGAATACAGCATGAGAACAAGAATCCGGTGTCGCACGCCCAGAAGCTTCGCGTAAATGCGAATCGTGAGAAAATAGATGATACTGATCACCGCGATCATGGTGATATATAACAGGATTTTTCCGGTATGGGGGAAAAACTTCCGGTACAGGATACTGAGGCAGCCGGTCGCGACACACGGAAGAATACAGGAAGACGGAATACCGCCGAGAAAAACAAGAAACCATTTGTGGAATGTGTTTTTTCTGTTCTTAAGAAAATAGTGCCAGCTGGCCAGAGAGCTTATGAAAAAAGACATTCCGAAATACAGGCATGCATAAAAAAACATACAGTTACAACCCCGCTTACATTCCCACAGATTATAAAAACCAAAGAAATTGATATAAAACAGTTAAACTATACAAAATTTTGGTCATTCGCGTCAATAGATGAAAGAAAAACAGAAACAAATTGTTACCTTTTGGGCTTTACCGGCCGGGTGGGCGTGAATACCTATGCATTCTGACGAAAGGAAGCCTCAGGGAACATGAAGGACAATGCCCGCCGCTGAAGAATCTCCCGTGCCGGAAACGGTTTTGTGTTATAATAGCCGGAGTAAAAAGAATTGGCATGTGCATAAAAGCCGGAAAAGCAACGGCAAATGTGCATGAACATACAAAAAAATGTTTTAAATCGTTATGCGGGGGGAATTATGCGGGATCTGTCTCATATTCAAAACATTATCGTAAAAGTAGGCTCTTCATCCCTGACCGGGGAGAACGGAATCATCAGTGACGAGAAAATGCTCAGTATCGTGTCGCAGATCGCGGCCGTCCGCAGGAAGGGCATCCACGTGGTTCTCGTCTCTTCGGGCGCGCAGGCCGCGGGCATGGGTGTTCTCGGACTGGAGCGGAAACCGGGGGATATGGCGAAGAAGCAGGCGCTCGCAGCGATCGGCCAGGCCAAGCTGATGCAGCACTACGAGAATCTGTTCCGCATCTTCAATCTCAAGTGCGCGCAGATCCTTTTGAACCACGACGACTTTGACAACCGGAAGCGTCTGGTAAATCTCGAGAACGCCCTCGAGGCGCTGATCGGATACGATGTCATCCCGATCATCAACGAGAATGATTCTCTTGCGGTGGACGAGATCAAGGTGGGGGACAACGACACCCTCGCGTCCATGATCGTACCGGCCGCGGGCGGAGATCTTCTGGTTCTGATGAGCGACATCGACGGTCTGTACAACGACAATCCGAACCAGAATCCGGACGCGAAGCTCATTCCCTATGTCGGGGACGTCCGCGAAGTTGAGAACTTCGCGAAGGATTCCTCGAGCAGTGTCGGAACGGGCGGAATGATCACAAAGATCAACGCGGCAAAAATGGTCAACGCCTACGGCTGTGACATGGCGATCATTAACGCGGGGACGGAAAATGCGCTTGTGCGTCTGATGGACGGTGAGGAGATCGGAACGATTTTTGACGGACACAGGGAGAAGGATCTCTCGGCGAAGAAACACTGGATCCTCTACCGGAGCACCATCCGTGGACAGATCGTCGTGGATGACGGCGCGTATTTTTCCGTGCGTGACAAGAGAAGCAGTCTCCTGCCAAAGGGAGTGACCGGTGTGAACGGGGATTTCCTGTCCGGAGCCGTGGTTGAGATCGTCAACGGCGAAGGGAAGGCCTGCGGCAAGGGAATCACGAACTATTCCTCCGACGAGATCCGTCTGATCATGGGACGGGGAACCGACGAGATTGAGGAGATCCTTCACTATAAGGATTACGACGAGGTGATTCACGCGAACAATCTCGTTGTTATCAGTAGAAAAGAAAAGTAAATGATCGGTAATTCGTAGTAATAAACATCTTAGAGAATCACGATATAATAAGTAGTTACGATGTACACGGATTTTCATGAATCAGGAGAGAGCGCCATGGAAAAGACAGAGTACTACAGCCGGATCTTTATCGGTTCCGGCGGAGGAATTATATCGGATTCTCAGCTGACAAAGGCCGCGGACAACAGTGTACACATCTACGTCGGACTCGGAACGGACGGGGTGGACTGTCTGCGGGTTATTAAGGGACATCTGTATGCCAGAATCCGTCCGGACGTCAGCAGAAACAAGAAGGGAATACCGGTGCGCGAGTATACGCATATCCGTTTTCTCGGTGTTCAGAATGATTTAAAAAAAGCGCTGGAACACCATCATGTCTATACCCATGTGCGGATGAGAAGGACGCTTACGCAGCAGGAGATGTTCGATATAGACAAGGGATTGTCGGAGGCGAAAGAGATCGCCATCACCAGGAGGATTGAGAAGCTTCTGATGGAGGCGACGAAGGGGCTGACCGAACCTTCTGTTTACGTGCATGTCATCACGAGCCTTTCGGACGGAATGGGCTCGAAGATTTTTCCGAAGATCTGCTACCGGATCCGCTTCGCGCTCCGCGACCTGCCGGATGCGAGAATCCTCGGATATTTTTTCCTCCCGAGTGTGGATATGTCAAAGCTTCCCTTTGTCATGGACAAGATGAAAGTCCGCATCATGGCGGAGGGCTACGCCGGGATTCGCAGACTGGATACCTTCATGTCGATCGAACTCAACGGCGGAAGCTATGAGCAGAAAGTTCCCGTTATTCCCAAACCGAAAAAAAAGGACGGAGACGGGGAGGAGGAAGAGGACGGGCAGGAAGAACCCGACGCGAAGTATGTGGAGCTTGAACCCGGCCGGATTGCCTGGAAGTGTATGCCACTGGACTGGTGCTATCTGGCGTCCTCCGAGGACGACAAGGGTATGCTGATCCACCGCGGATACGAATACGCGCTCAACTCGGTAGCCGAGCATGTGATGGACTACATGGTAAACGATGTCAACGATATCCGTCTGAAGAATGTTCTCGACGATCACATCCGCTTCGCGCAGAAAGCGACCGTTCTGGACCAGGAAGTGCACCGGTACAGTTCACTCGGAAACTCGGCGCTGATTGTGCCGTTCCGGGAGATCAATACAGCACTTGCGACGGAGCTGTGGTCTCTCTTTGCTTCAAGAGAGGAGAGAGAACCCACCGAGAGAGATGTTTTTCATTTTATCGGAGAAATACTGAACGATCCGAATATCGAGACGCTTCTCGATGAGGCGGAGGCGAAGGAGAGGAGAAACGCGGAGAGGGATGCCAGAATTCTGCAGGAAGCCGGCTTCTCCATGGACTCTGACGCGGCGTTACCGGAGCTCTTCCGTGATCTGGAACAGAAGAATTCGGCGAAGCCGGAGATTGACGATGACGCTGACGATGAGCTGATCTGGGACAGGGAACAGTCAACCATGTCCGAGGACAGTGAAATTGAACGGGAAGACGATGACGTGGAGTTAAAAGAATCCGCGGAGGACGGCCGTCCGGCGGAGGAGGGAAGCTGGAAGGCGGCGAAGGGACTGCTGGAGGAGCAGGAACTCATCCAGGACGAGCTCTCGCATCTCGAGTATGAAAAGGTGGAATTTCTGCAGGAGCTTGAGTCGATCCACAAAGAGATGAAGAACCATGAGATCTATGAGCGTCTGTATCTGGATCTTTTCGGGGAGTTGACGAACAGCGTCGGCATTCCGGGGAAATACCCGTATGATCTCAAATATGCCATGGATCATCCGGAGAGCGTCACGGAATTTTTCGACCAGCAGAGTTATAAGCTGATTTCCAATCTGGATGACGGAGAGGCAAGGATTTTCTCCTATAACTCGGAAAGTCCTCTCGTTCGGAAGATTCGTCTCAGCATGCAGGAACTTGTCTGTGATTTCGAACACGGACTGAAATTTGTCTCCGCGATGCTGGATCCTTCGTTTGAATACAGTATCGAGAAGGCGCTCGACGGTATTCTGGAGATCAACGAGGAGCACATCTTTGAGTATCACTACGGTGAGAAAATCCAGCAGGAATTCGACGAGGCGAGAAAAAATTTCGAGAACGGCACGCGCCGCGGCTTCGGAGATACCAATAAGAAGCGGCTTCGCGACTATCTCGAGGCGGGGGAGAGGCTCCTTGTTCTGACGATCTACGGAGAGGAGCTCGCCAGCATTACCAAAGCCATAGAGCGTATGAGGGAAGAGCTGCGGGAACTCGAAGCTTTCTTCCGAAATCTCGGGGAGATCACCGGAACGATCGACCGGACCTTTGCGATGAACAAAGAACTGTTTGACAAGACAGACGTCATCGCGGACGGTCATCCCTGCGCGGTCTCGATGGTTCGCAAAGAGGATATCGAGTCGCTCAAAGAGAAAATTTTCCGAAACATCAACCACCGGTCTCTGTATGCGGATTACATGAAGGAACTTCTGGAGCATCCGGAGGAATGGCAGGATAACGATCAGGACAAAATCTCGTGGCAGATCAACAGTTTTGTCTGTGACGTTTTCAAAGAATATGCTAATATTCATATGGAAGACTGCTACCGCAAGCTGTTCCACAAGACAGATGTCAAGATGATCGAATCTGCGGTCAGCATCGATTATCTGCCGGAGATGCTGAAGAAGGCACATCTGCAGATGATCTTCGATTTCCGCACGGACTCGAAGAAAGCGCCGACGAAATTCCGGTACAAAGAACAGCGGCTGTCTCTGCCGGTGTCGATGCGCGATGTGTCGGATGTCTTCCGGGAAACCTGTGATAAGAGAGAAAAGAACAAATTCAAGTCCAGGAAAGAGAAATGGATGTTCCGAGAAAAGAACATGACGGATCTTGTCTATCTGCAGGACGCCGATGTCGCAATTCCGCTCAGCAGCCTCTGCCATATGGGAGCCTACGAGGCGGCCTATCGTTTCGTGACGCAGACGAGATGAGACTTCCGGAAGTATACAAAGACGGCCGGCAGGACGTGCCTGAGACAACCGGGGAGCCGTCCGCGCTGCGGATTCCGAAATGGATGTGAACAACCGTAGAGACGTTCATCCTGCGGCATTCCGAAGCGGGATCCGGACAATAATTTTAGATGTGAGAAATAGAAATGTATAAAACAAAAGTCAGAATGCTAATTATCAACTATTTGAAGACGAACTGCGACAGAAGATTCACCGCGAGAGAGATCTACGAAGCGATAAGGGATGAAGCAGGAAGTCTGAATCAGACGACGATCTACAGAAATATGGATCGCCTGTGTGAGGAAGGAGAGTTGGTCCGGTACAAAGAGCCGAATCGGAACGCCTGGTATTATCAGTATTCTGAAGAGCACAGACACTGCAACCGTCACATGCATGCCCAGTGCAGTACCTGTGGAAAAATCTTCCACCTCGAGACGCCGTTTGTGGATGAATTTACCGAGAAAATCCGGGATCAGTACGGACTGGACGTCAGCCCGTCGGAGACGATTATCCTCGGTCAGTGCAGGGACTGCGGACGGGCCGAGAACCGGGAAAAGAGCACAGGGGGCGAGAAGAACAGGGACGCGCAGTAAGCGCGGTGACACAGAAAAGAAAAAGGAAACTCCGGGTCGGACCGCGAAAGCGCAGCCTTCCCGGAGCTTTTTGTGTTATGGAAATTCCTTCCCGGAGTGAGAAAATTCACAAAAAAAAGCGGGAAAAAGTTGAAACCGTGACCGATATGTGAGTATCCCCTGTTATTCTTGAGAGAAGATATTTACAGGAAACATGATTGTTCTGGATATATATTTTAAAGTGCTGGGATACAAATGATGGTTGATAGGAATGGAATACAGGAAGAACAGCATAATCTGGCATTTGACGTACTGGACAATGTTGACGAAATGGTCAGAGTGATTGATCTGGATACATTCGAGCTTGTCTATGCGAACAAGCCGGCTCTGGAGTGGAGCGGGCGGGTAGGCGTTCCCTATGCGGGCAAGAAGTGCTATGAATATTTCGGCGAAGGGATGGAACCGTGCCGGGACTGTCTGATTCTCAACAGAGATGACGATGTACGCTGTCTGCAGCATCAGGGAAAAAACAGGATCTGTGAAGTAAAGGCTCAGTACATTGAGGCGGGAAACCGGAAACTGTGTATCGAGTCGATTCAGGACATTACCGAATTATACAAACTCAAGGAAAAATTCCGTACGATGAGTATCACGGATGCTCTGACCGGTGCTTACAATCTCAACTTTATGCGGGAGAACAGCTACGCGAGATCGGAAGACATGCCGGTGAGCTACATGTTCTTCGACGCGGATAATCTGAAGAAAGTAAACGATGTGTACGGACACAGCCGTGGCGACCAGTACCTGAAGGACTGTGTGCATATTCTGATGGAGAATATTCCGAAGAGAGGCTTTGTGTCCAGAATCGGCGGTGATGAGTTCGCGATTGTGATTCCGAACTGTTCGGAAAAGGAGTGTGAGAAATATTACGACAGAATCCGCCGCAGCGCGGCGCGAACCCATGGCACGGAGAATGAAGTCGGACTCTCCGGCGGGTTTGCCGTCCGGCTTTCGGAAGAAGAGAGCGAAAAAGCCGTTATGGAAAAAGCGGATCAGATGCTCTACGGAAATAAACAGAAAGTCAAGAGAAGCATTCAGCTCAGGGAATCCGGAAAAACCACCGAAAAGAAAAACTTTGAGAGTCTTCTCACCGGGTTTCTGATTGCGATTCAGGATAATACAGATTCCCTGGCGACGATCGGGACGGCTCTGAACCCGCTGGCCGAGTACCTTGGAATCGGGCGCGTAAGGATAGAGCTGGAGCTTGCGCACAATGAGATCCTCCTGCAGGGAGTGAGCAGAACCGACATACTGTATGAGGGTGCGTCCGGTTATGATGAAAAGCACGAATTCCGGAAAGAATTTGTGGTTCAGGAAGCCGGAAAATACGCGTTTACCGCAAACCCGGAGCCGGGAAGAGGAGCGTGGAGTTTTCAGGAATCGACGCGCCTTGCGGCTGTCTTTTCCGCCATACGGCTGCACGTGGCGAGATATCATCTGCTCGGAAAAATCAGCGACGCGAGATACCGGAATTATCTGACGGGGCTTCCGAACAGCGGCGCCTTTATCAACGCGCTGGCAGACCGGATCAACGAGCAGACGATTCAGGAATATACCGCCGTCTATTTCAATATTGTCCGGTTTGGAGTGGTGAACGCCAGCTTCGGTATGCAGGAGGGAAATGCGGTGATCCGGCGCTTTGCCGGAGAATTCGTACGCGAGCTTCAGGACGACGAGGTGTTGGCGCACTTCGGAGGAGACAACTTCGCGCTTCTGATACGCAAGAGAAATTTCGAGAAGTTCCGCGAGCTGCTGAACGGCGTGAACACCTTTGCGGTGCAGAAAGAGGAGAGATTTCCGCTTACCATTCGTTCCGCGGCAGGCGTGATGCCGCTCTACGATGGCGTACGCACGCCCGGGCAGGTCATGGGCGGCATGGGCTTTGCGCTGAATCTCGCCCGTGAGGCGCACGGCGGCCAGGTAACCATGACGCGTGAGATGGAGGCCCGCCTCCGCCACATGAAGGAGATCGAACATCTTTTTCCGAAAGCGCTGCTTCGGGAAGAGTTTGAGGTTTTGTATCAGCCGAAGGTGGATATCGCCACCGGCGCGATCATCGGCGCGGAGGCGCTGTCCGTCTGGAAAAACGGTGAGAGAAGGCTTCCGCCGGACAGCTATATACCGATCATTGAGAGAAACGGACAGATCCCGGAACTGGATCTGTATATTTACGAGAAGGTATTGAAGGATATGCGAACCTGGCGGGAAGACGGATACGAGATGCTGACGGTCTCTGTGAACTTTTCCAGAAAAGACTTCAGCGGAAAAAGAGACGAGCCGGTCCTGCTGGCGGATCTGATAGCCGGGAAGGCAGAGAAATACGGCATCAGGAAAGAAGAACTGGTCATTGAGGTGACAGAGACCAGCAACACCGTCGAGATGCAGAGTGTAGACACATTCATTCACCGGCTGGCGGAGCATGGAATCCGCACCTCGGTCGATGATTTCGGAACCGGCTGTTCTTCGTTTGAGCTTGTAAAAGAACTTCCGGTAGATGAGATCAAGATCGACCGATCCTTCCTTCACAGCGCGGTGCCGGACAGAAGAAACCGTGTAATTATCCGGAGCATAGTAACCATGGCGGAGAGCCTTGGTATATCCACGGTGATGGAGGGCGTTGAGACAGTACAGCAGGCAGAGCTCTTGAATAAAATCGGCTGTAACTGCGCACAGGGCTTCCTGTACGACCCGCCGATGGAGAGGGAGAAATTCCTTCAGAGAAGAAAGCGCGGCAGATACCGTTCGCTATCGGAACTGCTTTCAACCTTCCAGAGCGGAATATAATCGTCCGGGGGATGGTTTCGTTTTTGAATGTATATCTTCAGATGCGTATTTCCGGACGAGTATCCAAAGCGAAGCCGGGGAGATTTGCGAAGGATCCTTTGAAGATCCGGGAGCCGCGCGGCAGATGCCGCGGGCAAGTAAGATGTTGAGATGAAGAAATCAAGAATGACGAAGATAGAAAATGGCGAGCTGCGTGCGATCACGCAGCTCCATTTTTTCGAGGATGGAGGAGAGATAGTTGCGCACCGTTCCCTCCGACAGAAAGAGGGTGGAGGCGATCTCTTTATTCGAATATCCCTCGGCCACGAGCTGGATGACCTCGTATTCTTTTTCCGTAATATCATGGGCGGCGTAGTCGTAGGTCCGAGCCGCTTCCCTCGGATGCACGAGCTCGGGAAGCTTTTCCACAACGGCTCCGCCGAAGACGGTCTGCCCGTTCAGCGCCGCGCGCAGAGAGTCGTGCAGCGATTTGTAATCCTGCTTGAGAAGATAACCCTTTACGCCAAGCTCCAGCGCTTTCACTATATATTCGTCGTCGGAGAAGGTCGTGAGAAAAAGAATCACGGCTTCCGGATGGGCGGCGAGGATTTTTTCCGCCGCCTCCAGGCCGTTCAGATCCGGCATACGGATATCCATCAGAAGAAGATCCGGACGCAGCTCTTCAAAGAGGCGGACGGCATCCTTTCCTCCGTTGCCGCGGCCGGCGACTTCAAATTCTTCGTCTCCGGAGATAATCATATCCAGCGACATGGTGATCAGTTCATCGTCGTCAATAATCAGAATTCGTTTTTTTTCCATACGCGTTTATCCTGTCTTTTGTTCTTTCAATTTTTAGGAGTATGTTGAAGACTCGTATTGTCTTTCAGATGCGGTCGGTTCGCAGATCAAAGGGCCGATGGCTTCTCCGTGCGCGCATCGGTCAGTTTTCCGGTGTTTGGTAGGGAAGCCTCGCGTAGACCGTGAATCCGCTGTCCCTGTAAAAATAGACGTCGCCTCCGCAGCTCTGCGCCCGCTGCCTCATGTTGACGAGGCCGATTCCCTCGTGCGGGGAGAGATCCCTGGCGCTCGTGCCGTTGTCCGTGACGGACAGAATGCAGAAGCCCGGGTTCTGGTGCAGAATCACATCGACGCGGTTTCCGTTGCTGTGTTTGAGGATATTTGTTACGGCCTCCCGGAAGATGCCGAGCAGCGTGAGTTTGGTAGAGGTCGGCATCAGATCCTGGAAGTCGACATCACAGTTTACTTCGAAGTTTTTGAGATCCGTCAGCATATCGTCAATGTTCTTTTGGAGATCGATCGAGGTGTCGTGGAGATCGTGAACGCTCTCCCTCATTTTCTGCATTGCGCTGTCGAGTGTGCGGTCCAGAATAGCGAGCTGGGGAGCTGTTTTTTCATCGGAATTGACAGCTTCGATCGCGCCGAGAAGCAGGATGGCGCGGGAGAGCATGTGTCCGACATTGTCGTGAATCTCCCTCGCGATGCGGTTTCGTTCCGTCATCGTGGCCAGATGGATCTCCTGATCCTGCTCATCCAGAAGATGCCGGTTTCTGGCCTGAAGAAGGTCGCGCATCTCCACGCTGTCGTCTCTGGTGCGGTGCAGTCTGTCCCGGCAGACCTGATATTTTCGGAACAGAACCGTTTCGAGAAGATAAGACAGAAGAAACAGCAGGAGCATGGCAGTTTTGAAAAGAAGCTGCGGCGATTCTTCGAACGCAAGCAGGAGAAAGGCGGCCGCGAAGGGAAGGGCGGCGAGAAAATCTGACGCTTCCTTTTTGGGACAAAGAACAGAAATCTCCATGCACAGCAAAAAGCAGATAGACATTACGATATGAAAATTCGCAATGCCATCTGCATTCAGAATGATTCCGATTTCGACTGCCGCGAGTGCGCGGATCAAAACATCATACAGCATATAACTCCTTTTTTCTGGAGATCACGATGCCCGCACAGAACAGGACTGCCGCGAAGAGCAGCTGTACGAAGAGGCTCAGCGTGAAATCTCCTCCCGGATAGCATCCGGCGGGGCTGTCGGTGATCAGTTCTACGCCATGTACGTACCAGTACAATGGCAGATAATGTGAGGCGGCGAGCACTTTTTCCGACATGAACTCGGCCGGGACAAATACGCCGCTGATGAAGCACATGGAAATCAGCAGCATGGTTGTCAGCATGTTGACCAGTCCTTCGTTTCGTGCGAACGAGCTGATCAGAAACGCGAATCCGATACCCACCGGCATCAGTGCGAAGGCGTTGAGAATGTAAAGTCCTGCCTTCGTAATGGACGGATCGGAGCGCGTGAGGTACAGCGCAAAGGCAATGAGTACTACACAGAGACCGATGGCGACAAAGAGGACCGCGCCGGCCATGGCCGCATACCTTGTGAAGAAGGTGGTTCCGCTGACGGAAATTCTCGCGTAGAGATCATGCTCCCTCATGTAGATGAGGATCATGGCAACTGACAGGGTTACCGTCGTGAGAAGCGAGTAGGCGAGGAACGTGAAGACCGACTGGATATACGGATCGGACGGGCCGTTCACGGTTTCCGCGATTTTCACCTCCGGTTTTGCGGCATCCGCAAGCTGTGCGGCTGCCAGTTCACCGGCTTCTTTCTCAGAGTATCCACTGTTTAAATATATCATAACATCTTTCAGATAAGAACGGATTTTGTGTGATAATAATTCCCCGGAAGCGGTGTCACCGGTGGCAATATATCTGGCGGCGTGATCGTCGCCGTCTTTTACCTTCGAGGAGAAATCCTCCGGGATGATCAGCACGAAATCGCTGATGTCGAATCGCACGGAGTCGTTCAGCGTCTGAAGTTCTGTCTGACTTAAGTCCTTTTGCTTATCGACGGTCACCTTCTCATCTGTTGCGAGAAAATGAATCAGTGCCCGCGAAGTTTCACTGTCCTCCTGATCAACGACGGTCACGTTCAGTTCCGATTCCCTGAAAACCTCCGACGCCGTGTCCGCGCCGAAATAGGCGAAGAGACTTGCAAAGAGAAGGAACAGCGAGAGGTGAATCACGAGGGACGGAATGAATCTTCGAAGCGATTTGATGGTGGCGTTAAATACTGGCATATTTCCTCCTTCGCAGCAGAAGAGCGCTGCCGGTGACTGTGATAAGAAACATCGCCGCAAGAATCAGCAGGTCGATGTAGAACGTGCGGTTGAGACCGTAGGTGGCTGCAACATACAGCGCGTCGGTGATCAGGGCTGCGGGATTGATCCGGTTGATGACAGGGCAGGCCTGTTCGATCAGCTGTCTCAGGTTACCCATCATGAGTCCGCTCAGGAACGAGCAGGTCATGGCGACGCCGAGCGGGATGACCCAGAGCAGGCTCTCGTTTTTGCAGATGGCGCCGACCAGCATACCAAGGGAGATACCCACGGCGTCACCGAGGACGACGACAAGCATGACGGCCGGAAGCGGAGCACCGAAGGAGAGCCCGAGGACGTACTGGATATACATAACAATCAGGAAGGAACCGATGCTCTGGATGATCAGACAGGCCAGACTTCCCGCAAAAACGGAACTGAGTTTCCGGACCGGTGTGCACTCGTACCGTTTGCCGAGCTCGGAGAGGCTTGCGCACATGCCTTTCAGCATCTCCACGCTGGTTGTGGCTCCATAGAGAGCAACCATGGCCAGCAGGGCAAAAAAGTACTGCATATAGGCGGAGGTCTTCTCTCCGAAACTGTCGGGGCGAAGGAAGGTCTGCTCATCGGTCAGAAGATGCATGACTTCCGCAAGCTTTGAGGGATCTTCTTTCATGAGATGGATGACGGTGAGCCGGTTGTTCGTGTATTCCTTTCGGATCTGGTTCAGAATTGTCGAGGACTTTCCGTTTTCTTTTACAGTGAGAAGAATCTCTCCGTCCTTTTCCTCATAATAGCCGTCGATCTTGCCTTTCTTCAGCGCTTTACCGGCCTCCTTTGCGTTCGTATATGTCTTCAGCTTGAGGAGGCGCTGCGCATTCTCTGACGTCGTCTCCTTGCCGGCATCTGTCTGGTCGAGAGACCGGAGAACCTGTTCGAAGGCAACGGCATCTTCTTCCATCGGACTTTCCGAACCGCTCTGCACATAGCCGCAGGGAATGCCGGTGAACAGATCCGGATCTTCGTGAATCATGTTTCCAAAACCCAGATAAAAGGCGGTGGAAAGAATCAGCGGAAAGAGGAAGTTCCAGCCGGTCAGTGAACGGTTCCGGATCAGCTCTTTGAATTTCATGGAAAAAACGCGCAGGAACATCAGTCTCTCAACTCCTTTCCCGTGATCTCGAGGAACACGTCGTTCAGTGTCGGCAGAGCCGTGGTGACGCGGCCGAAGGGAAGGTTGTGTTCGACGAGATAGTTGATGATGTGGACAAGATTATGCTCGCCGCCGTCGCAGCGGATGAGGATCGAATCCTTATCCTCGCGGACGTCATAGACGTGGTTGATCTCGGACAGACCGCGGATGGTCTCCGGATCGCGCACGGGAAGCTCAATGCAGATCGTCTCCCGGTTTCGAAGAGAAGCCTTGAGAGAAGCAGCGGTGCCCTCGGCGACATTTTTTCCGTGATCCATGATGACGATGCGGGAGCATAGTTCCTCGACCTCTTCCATGTAGTGGGATGTGTAGATAATGGTGGCGCCGTTTCTGTTCATCTCGCGGATGCCCTCCAGAATGGCGTTTCTGCTCTGTGGGTCGATGGCGACGGTCGGCTCGTCGAAGATGATGAGTTCCGGTTTGTGCGCGATGCCGCAGGCGATGTTCAGGCGTCGGAGAAGACCGCCGGAGAGCTTCTTCGGGAACTGTCTCCGGTAATCGGTCAGCCCGCAGAACTCCATGGCCTCCTCGGTGTACTGCTTGCGGAGAAGGCGGTCTCTGACGTAGAGCCCGCAGAAGAAGGAGATGTTCTCCTCGACAGTCAGCGTGTTGACGACGGCGACATTCTGCATGACAATACCGATCTTGTTCTTGATGTCGTAGGCTGTCGGCGACATCGGTTTGCCGAAGATGGAAATCTCACCCTTGTCGTAGGAGAGAAGAGAGAGAAGACAACTGATCGTTGTTGTCTTTCCGGATCCGTTCGGACCGAGCAGGCCGAGGATCTCTCCCTTCTTTACTTCGAGGCTGAAGTGGTCGACGGCGACATTTTCGCGGTATCTTTTTACCAGCTGATTAATATTTACAACAGTATCTCCCATAGTTGCACTCCTTATGAAATAGATGCATTCCTTTTTGTTTTCTTTGATGCTTCTATTGTAGCGGAGAGGGAGGGGAGGGATAAGTGAAGAACATCACAAAAGAGGGGTGACATTTGTCATGATAAAGAAAAGAAGACAAAAAAATAAGACCGGTCAGATTATCCAATTATCTGACCGGTCGTTAATGAACTGCTCGAATCATTTTCATCCTTCTTTCTTTTAAATTATGGGGTATTACCTATACTTCCTTTTGGACTGTACCTCCATTCTTTAAAATTTACTGTAAGTCGTAAACTTTGATTTGTTACTTTAAGTGAATGTTGGTCCGTACCTCGATTCTTTCGTATTTTTTGAGTACATCTTCTCTGTGCACTCGTTTTGAAATTATTCAGGTTATTCCGTTCACTGTAAGTATCTGTAAGGTAAGTGATCAATGGGTTCTAAATTATTTGTTTTTATCCCTGTATCTTTGGATGACTCTACTTTAGCAGATAACAATCCATTTGTCAACAATAAATCTGACAATTACTAAAAATAATACTAATTATCATACAGTTGTCATGCGCAAGGTAGGTTGTTTGTGACAGTTTGCCGCGGAGCGTTTTGTGTTATAGAAATTCCGGAGGAATTCCTACGTGAAAAAAACGGACACGGGAAGCATGTGTTCATGCATCTCGTGTCCTTCAGGGCGTTTTGTTTTACATTACGCTGACAAGTTCGATTTTGAAGTTGAGCTCTTTTCCGGCCATCTCGTGGTTCGCGTCAAAGGTGATGGTTTTTTCATCGCGGGCTTTGACTGTAACCGGAACCGGCTGTCCCATGGCGTTGGAGAGATACACGTGGTCGCCGGCCTTCAGCTCGCCGGAACCCTCCAGCTGATCGAGATCTATCGTAAAGATCGCTCTCGGGTCAGGCATACCGTAGGCTTCCTCCGGAGAGAGGTGGATATTTACAATGTCGCCGACTTCCATATCCACGACAGCTTTGTCAAATCCGGAGATCATCATGCCTGTGCCGCAGATGAAGTCGATCGGTTTTCCGCGCTCATAGGAGGAGTCGAAGACTGTTCCGTCGTTGAAGGTTCCGTGATAGTGAACGCTGCAGTTTTTGCCCGCGTTCTTTCCCTCGAGGATGACGCGAAGCTCATGTCCGCCGCAGCCTCCGCAGCCACAGCCGCATCCGCCTTCGCTGCCGCAACCGTCGCCGCAACCGCAGTCATCACCACAGCCGCAGTCGTCACCGCAATCACAGTTACTTCCGGTTTCTTCCGAAGCGGCTTCCCTGTGGTCGTGGTGATCACAGTTGATTCCTGCAGACGTGATTGTGCCGTTCAGATAAGCACTGACAGCATCCTCTGTAGTTCCCGACACGCCGGAGAACACCTCAATGCCCGCCTCTTTCAGAGCGGCGTCTGCGCCTGCACCGAGGCCACCGCAGATGACAACCTGTACATCCTGCTCCGCGAGAAGACCCGCGAGTGCCTCATGTCCGGTATTTCCCGCATTGAGAACACCGCTGTCTGTGATCTTTCCGTCGTCAACTGTATAGATCATGAATTCTTTTGTCTTTCCGAAATGCTGAAAGACATTTCCGTTATCATAGGTAACTGCAATTTTCATATTTCAAATCCTTTCGTGCTGTTCTGTTTGGAGAACCACTATTATAGCATCCGGGCGGAGAATTTACCATAACGATCTGACCGTGTTGTGCGATTTGCCGGTTCGGAAACATTCGCATGTCCTGTATGGATAAATGGAACCGGAACTTCCGTCACGCGAGCGCCGGTATAGCTGCCTGGAGTATACGAAGGAGATGTTCTAACTCCGTGTTCCGTCAGATGCTGTCCGGATGCCAGGAAATCTCATCATCCAGGATCAGGTGGATCATGATGTCGGCAATCTTCGGATCGAACTGAGTGCCTGACTGTTTCCGCAGCTCTTCAATAATGTAGTCTTTGCTGCACTTCGAGCGATAGTACCGGTCGGTGGACATCGCGTCATAGCAGTCGGCCACACAGATGATGCGGGCGACAAGCGGGATCTTTTCACCGGAGAGACCCTCGGGATATCCGGATCCGTCGTAGAATTCATGGTGGTAGAGGGCGCCGTCCTCAATTCCCGGGACGGAGGTGAAGTTGCTCAGCATCTCACGACCTTTGGTGGTGTGAGTCTTGATGATTTCAAACTCCTCATCCGACAGGCTTCCCTGTTTTTTCAGGATGTTATCCGGAATATAAACCTTGCCGCAATCGTGCATCAGGGCAATGTAGTGCAGCTTCCGGATTTGTTCCTGCGGCATATTCAGTTTCTGTGCGATCTGCGTGGAATACTGTGCCACGCGCCTGGAGTGACCCTTGGTGTAGACGTCCTTGGCGTCGATGAACTCCGTAAACACACCGATGGACTGCCGGATAATATTGTCATCGAGTTCCAGCCGTTTCATCGTCTGGTTATCCATGACCAGGTATACCAGAAAGGCCGTCAGAAAAATAATCCACAGGAACGTAAACATCACGATGTACGGAAAGAACGGCATTCGGAGTACCGAGTACTTCATCGAATAGATCAGACGGTAATCCAGTTCCGGGAAGTCCAGCTCATAGTTGGACCAGTCTTCCATCTCATCAGAGTAAACAGTCGCCGAATTTTTCTTGTATTTGAGCGGACAGTACCAGATGAAACCGATGCTCGACATATTGGATCTGTGATCGAGCGGATATTCTCTGGCTGTGTCTGCGTCCGGATGATAAGTGATCACGTCGCCTTTCTGAAGTTTCACCAGGAAGTTTCCGGAATAGATGTCACTTCCCGGAAAAGCTTTCGAGAGCGCCTGTCTGGTCTCGTTGGTGAGGTGCTCCGGACGGAGATTTCCGGCGTCGACCGTCACATTTCCTCTTGTGATGCTGATATCACCGTTCCACTCCACATTCAGAAGAATCGGCTTTTTGACAGTGAGAATGAGCTCCCACCAGCGGATCGCGGCGTCACTGTGGTTCACAATATTATATTCATAGGTCATGCCATAGTAGTTATAGGGTTCGGATTCCGAACGGTTCAGATGAAATTTCCAACCGTTGTTGACCGCACGTTCCATTGTCGGTTCCCTGTATTCCAGCGCGCAATACGTTTCGCCCACGCCGGCCTGTCTTTGTTCGGAGTTCAGCTGATGAACGTGCATAAACATGATCGTATAGCCGATGATGAGCCCGGCCAAACAGAACAGAAGAACAGTAAGAAAGAGTTTAGTCTGATGTTTAATATTCATAACACCTGGTGATCGATTCTGGTAGAAAAAACAAACAGAAGTTATCGCATCTGCCGGATGGATAACGCCGGTTTTGACGACTTGTATCCTCGGAAATATACGCAGACAATGAAATACAGAGAACTCATATATTCAATGTTGCGCACACAATAAAAAATTATAATAGATATTTGCCGGTGACTCAATATTTGTGCAAAAACTTTCAAAATTAACAGAATTGAAATGTCAAATTATTTGGATCAGGCGTCCCGGAAAAGCTTTGATAATGTGCAGGAAAGCTGCCGATATATCTAAAGGATAATTTTTTGATCATACAGATGGAGTCTGTGGCAGGAGATGGGATTCCATTTGAACCGGATGTTTCCATTCTGCGACAGAGGTGAACGATTATGTACACGAAGAAACCGTTGGACATCATATCCGAGAAGATGGACGGATGGACAGGCAGAATTGCCGCGGCCCTCGGTCTGCTGCCGTACAGCAGAACCGTCATGGAGAAGCTGAACAGGAAGAACCTCACCATGGGACTTCCCATGCTGGTTCTCGTGTTTTCGGAATCTGTCTACAGGATTTATCTTCTCATGAATTATATGAGCGCAGTGGAAGATCACGAACGACTGCGCGCTTTTTTCATTTACAGCATGGTGATCATGACGTCTCTTCTGATGGGAGTCGCTTTTTATCTTGACCGGAAGCGGAAGATCAGACATCCATTGGTGGTTGCGTGTATCATCTATGCGTTTATGTGGTTTCACCTTTGCTACGGATTCCAGATCGCGACCGAGCAGGATTCGGTCATGAAATTCTTCAATATGTTTTTCATGGCGGTGATGATGAATTTCCTGCTCTTTAACGTGAGACCGGTGGTCACCGTGTTTTTGTGCCTTGTCTGTAATCAGTTTGTCATCCGCTGGACCAGCCGGTTCATGGTGCTGGAAGATACTTCGACACAGCAGATTCTCATGATCGCTGTGGTTCTGGTGTCAGCCATCCGGTACAACATGGTCATGGGGGCGGTACGGCTGGAGGAGAAGCTGGAACAGTACAGGGATGAATTGAAACGGAAGAACGAGGAGCTGAGCATAAGGAATGAGCAGCTGCTGATGCTGTCCGGAACGGACGAGCTGACAGGTCTTTCCAACCGGTTTGCTCTGCGGCGTGAATTTGATTCATTCATAGGCAGGGATCTGTGCGTGATGATGAGCGACATCGATGACTTCAAGTATTACAACGACAGCTTCGGTCATGAGGTCGGAGACGAGGTGTTGATCGGCTATGCGAAGCTTTTGAAAGAGTGTTTTAAGAACACCCATTTATATCGCTACGGCGGAGATGAGTTTTTGCTGATCTCCTGTCTCAAAAAGACAGATTTTTTGCAGGCTGTCGGTGTCTTCATGGACAGACTGTCCGAGATGAGCCCGAATGAGGCCTGTAAAGCCCCGACGACCAGTGCCGGCGTAATCTGCGGAAACTGCAGAAACGCGGCAGTACTGCGCGGCATGTTTTCCATGGCGGACAGGGGGGTATACAAGGCAAAGCAGCAGGGAAAGAATCAGTATGTAGTGGAAGAATCCATTGAGGAGATCCGTGAGATTGACTGGACGTGGGTTCCCTGAAACAGTACCTGATGCGTGAAAGTTGCGAATAGCATACCGATGTAAGAATTGTAGTTGTAGAAAAAGGCGAGATCGCTTTTCTGGAGAGTAAAATGGGAAAAAATATCAGAACGGCATGTTTCCGTCATGAACTTTTTTTCAAAGCATTTGATTCCATGCCCGGGGGATTTTTTATCTACCGGGCCGATGAGAGTGAAGAAGTGCTCTATGCAAATAAATATGTACTTGAGATGTATGAGTGCGATACGGAAGAGGAGTTTCTGACGCTCACGGACGGAACGTTCCGGAAGATGGTGCATCCGGAGGAAATCGACGATGTGGAGCGCGACATCTGCAGACAGATCTGCTCCGGAAATGATCTTTTTGACCATGTGAGTTACCGGATCCGCACGAAGACAGGTAAGATCAAGTACATTGAGGATTTCGGACGACTGGTTCACCTCGAAGAGGTTGGGGATGTCTACTATGTTTTTGTGAGTGACCGGGATATCAAGTACATGAGTTATGATATCGACCGTCTGACAGGTCTGCCGGGCCAGAGACGGTTTCTGGCCTACGCGGAGACTGCGCTCAGGAATTATGACAGACAGGAAGCCGACAGTAATGTGGCTTTCCTGTACATTAATATATCGAAATTCAAGATTTTCAACGTCAGATTCGGAATGTCGGCCGGAGATCTTCTGCTGCAGGATATTGCCGCTCTTTTAAGGGAGACGTTTTCGGACGGATACACCGCCCGTTTTGCCGATGACCATTTCGCGGTGTACGTTGAAAAGGGTAATCTGGAACAGAAAATTCAATGCCTGAATGAGGCGCTGGATCATCTGCGGAATGAGACGAAGATCCGGGCGAAAATCGGAATCTACCGTGTGAAAGACTGCTCGGTGGCCCCGGAACTGGCCTGTGATCTCGCAAAGCTCTCCTGTGACAGTATCCGGAACAATCCGGATAAGAATATCGAGGAGTATACCGATGAGATCGGGCACAAGCTGGAAGTTCACGAGTATGTTCTCGACCACATCGACGAGGCGATTGAGAATCATTATATCAAGGTCTACTACCAGCCGGTTGTACGTTCGGTATCCGGTGCGCTCTGCGGGTTTGAGGCTCTCGCAAGATGGATCGATCCGAAGGTCGGTTTTCTTCCGCCTTCTGATTTTGTTCCAACACTGGAGGAAAGCCGGCAGATCCATAAGCTTGACTGCTATATGATCCGGGAGATCTGCAGGAACTACAGGGATCATGTTGATGCGAACGAAGCGGTTGTCCCGGTTTCGTTCAACCTCTCAAGTATTGATTTTATCGCCTGTGATATCGGCGGGATCGTCGATGAGGCCGTGGAAGAATTCCGGGTGCCCCGCGAGATGATTAACATTGAGATCACAGAGAGTATGTTTATTCAGGATGCCCAGAGAATCGGACGAGAGATCGATCGTTTCCACGGCCGAGGATACCAGGTATGGATGGACGACTTCGGCAGCGGCTATTCCTCGCTCAATCTGCTGAAGGACTTCACCTTTGACGAGATGAAGATTGATATGGGATTTCTCTCGAGCTTTACACAAAAGTCGAAGGATATCCTGGAATCCACCGTTCGTATGGCGAAGAAGATCGGTATTCAGACGCTGGCAGAGGGTGTCGAGACAGAAGAACAGTTTGAGTTCCTGCGCTCGATCGGCTGCGAGAAACTGCAGGGATACTACTTCGGAAAACCGATGCCGTACGAAGAGAGCATGAAACAGTGCACGGACAAGGGGATGCGGATCGAAACACTCGCGTGGCGGCGTTACTACGATGCGGTTGGCAAGATTGATTTTCTGTCGGATCAGCCGCTGGCGGTCATCGAGGATAATGGAAAAGAATTCCGCTTCCTCTTTGCCAATGAGAAATATCTGCAGACGCTACGCTCCAACGGTGTGGAAAGCCTGGAACAGGAGTCCTACACAATGAACCGCACGGGAACAGTCATGGGCAAGATGTTCCGGGAGTTCGTGCGCACGATGATTAAGTGGAACACGCGGGAACACACGCTGACATATCCTTCCGGCAATCAGTTCATGCGTCTCAATGCCAGGATCATCGCTTGCTGCAACGGCTACAATATGATTACGGTGAACCTGTTCAATATCACGAGACAGACGGATGAAGAAGAGCAGGCGGTGCGAAACGGAATTCTCAAGAATATCTTCTATCTGTATGAAGACATCGCGCTGGAGAATATCGCCGATGACAGTGTCGAACTGTTTTTCCTTACCGGATCGGGCAAGTCCGGCGAGACGCAGGGAATGAAATACGGAATCGACAAACTTCGCGACGAGTACATCCGTTATGCGATTTATCCGGAGGACAGAGAGCGGTACACTGCATATTCCGATCCGAAGACGATTCGGGAGCGCGTGCTCGCGACCGGGAACGGCTTTCTCGCTGACTACTTCCGGACAAAGGGAAAAGACGGAAATTACAGGTGGATGACTCATACGACGCTCGTAATTCCGAAGTCGAATGATCAGCTTTATCTGCTGATCTGCAAGGAGGCCGCTTTCGAGAACCCGGTTGTCAGGGAAAGTCTCAGCAGTACGTACGGCAGGGAGCTGTTCTCGAAGAAGTGGACGACGGAAGTGACGGATAACCAGGAGATTACAGACGAACTTCTCTGGAAGAATCTCCGCGATTTTTCGCGTTTCAACTATTTCTGGAAGGATAAGAACCGTCGGTTCGTCGGAGTCTGTCAGAGCTTCCTGGACTATTACGGCATGTCATCCGAGGAGGAAGTACTTGGAAAGACGGACGAGGAGATGCAGTGGCATGTGGCGGACGGTCCGTACAAGAACGATGAGGAACGGATTATCTCTGAGGGAATCACGGTACACGATGTTCCGGGCAAATGTATCATCAAAGGAACGTTGCACAACATCGCCTGTACAAAAGTTCCGATTTACAGGGACGGTAAGATTGTAGGTATTATCGGTTACTTCGTGGACATTGACAAGCAGAACAAGATCAACGATTCGCTGAAGCGCGTGGCTTCGGTCGATACGGTGACCGGACTTGCCAACATCCGCGGGCTGATCGAGAATATGGGAGACTATATCGAGGAGTTCCGGCGAAACGGTGTGGACTTTGTCGTTGTGCACGTGGAGGTCGAAGAATATGTGAGGCTCCGCGAGATTTACGGACACGAGGCGGGAGACGAGCTGCTCCGGCTTCTGGCAGAGATTCTGCTGCGCTGTTTCAGACATGCCGCTTCAATCGGAAGGTTCTGTGAGGGCGAGTTCTTCGTTTTGTACAGATACGAGGATCAGAACGATGTGGCGACCATTGTGAAGAAAGTCAAGGAGGAAATCCACGAATTGCATCACGTCGGAGACGCTGTATGTTCGTGCTTTGCGACAATCACACTGGAGTATGCGGCGATGACTGAGGACCCGGAGATCCTGGTCGTAAATCTGATACAGAATTCCATCCTCAAGCGCAAAGGAAACCGGAAAGAATAAACCGGAAAGAAAAAGAGAATACCGGGAGCATCATACAATTACGGGGAACCGCCGGAACGGCGATTTCCCGTAATGTTTGTCTCATATGATCATTAGGAGTGAAAAAATAGAGAAAAACAATACCCCCTTAGGATTAAGGGGATGGGGGAGTCGAGGTCCGCTTGCGGACTTTGTTGTATAAGCAGATAACCGGGAGAAAAAACCAAAGCCCGCGCATCCTGACGAGAGATGTGCGGGCTTCGGTTTTCTTTTTTCAGTAGGGGGTACATGTTGTTGCTTATATGTAAAGTGGATTCTGTAATCGCGAAATCACAGAACCCGCAGTACATGCTGCATGCTTACTCAGCAGAATCGTCTTCCTCAATACGGAGTTTCGCAACGGTTTCTCTGATCTGGTTGACGATCTGTTCGATGTTCTTATTCGCCTCGGAACTGTTCTCGGAAAGCTTTTCAACTTCCTCTGCTACAACTGCGAAGCCTTTGCCGGCCTGACCGACTCTTGCGGCCTCGATGCTGGCGTTGATTGCAACAATCTTTTGTCTCTTCTGGATATTCTGAAGAACGCCGTTGCAGTCGCTGATCTTCTTGATGAGCTCCTCGGTTTCCTGGATTCCGGTTGAAAACTGCTCCATATGGATGGCTTTGAAATGCTCGCTGTGTTTTGTGGATACATAACTCATAATGGAAGTCTGCAGAATATGGAAAGCTGCTTCAATCTCTTTCTGCGTTCTCTGCGGCATCCGGTCGATCGCCTCCAGATACTGTTCCGGATTTACGCCGATCTCTTTAGCATTCATACGAAGAAGAGAGTGATCAGGTCTTGTGACAATGGCCTGTCCGCCGATCACGCGCCCGAAGTTTTCATTTCCGATCTTCAGATCGAAGGAGAATTCAGTCAGACCGGTATGGCATTCGTAGATGCCCTTGCCTTCGCGGTCGCATTTCTCACATCTGTGTTTTCCTTCGCCGGTACCTCTTGCGCAGTGTGTGCAGAAATCCTTGTAGTTGAACAGCTCTGAGATGTACTGTCCGTTCGGATCCATGATCGTACAGCCAAGTCCGGTAGATACAGCCCAATCACTGAGAATGGATTTTAATTCTTTCATATCACAAAATTCCTGAAGCTTCATTATCTGATCGTCCTCCAATGATTAATTATGTATGAATCAGCTAGAAAAAGATGTAACAAATAACGCGCATCTGGCTGATGCCTCAAAAGTATCCGCAAAAATTTAGGCTGTCCGGCGTCTCCAGCTCACTGACAGCCCACGTTATTACATGTAATTATTAACGGCAGAAAATGCAGAATTATAAGAAAACGGGCAGAAAAATAACAGCATCGTGAGGATTTCTGCAAAAATAAACCGCGCCTCGGGATGTATTTGTGCACAATATGAATGATATGAAAAAAATGATTTATATATATTTGAAATGCGTCGATAGTATCAGTGAAATCCTATGTACAAAATGCCCATACGATGGTATTTGGACGCATTTCGGAGTCGGGGAAGGCGGAGGAACCACGGTTGTACGTTTTTCCCGAAACGACTGTAACGGACTGTAACATAAAGACAAAGAGAGGTGTTTATGACTTACAGAATACGGCGTATGTTCAATAACTGTCTGCTGATTACATTGAGCGTGGGGCTGACGGTGTCGCTGCCATTATCCGCAACGGCAGCGCCTGCGGACAGCGGACAGGGGCAGGTTTCCGAGGAGAACGCAGATCAGACCGGGGGAAATGTCGGAAAGGCATCCGGAGAATCCGCGGATACGGCAGGGAAGGAAGAGAGTACAGAGAGCGCGGATGATTCCGGGGACGGGCAGACCAGAGACCGTGACACCATAGAGCAGGAGATCGAGAACAATCAGGTCAGAATTGATACTCTGCTGGAAGAAGTCAACGGGTATGACGAGAAGAAGAACAGTCTGCTGGAGGATCTTAGGGCGGATGACAGACAGAGGCTTCTTTGTCTTGCGGCAATTATGGCCGGCGAAGACGCGATTGAGATTAAGCGGGAAGAGAAAGAGCAGGCGCAGAGACGGCTGAAGAAAGCCGCGAAGCGCAAACGGGAGGCTCAGAAGAACTTCAACGACGGGGACAGGTCGTTTGCGTCAGCCGGAGAATACCGCGCGTCCATCAGCGAATATCTGAAAGCGGATCAGGCGCTGAGGCTTCGCACATCGGAGCTTCGGACACTTGAGAGAGAACAGAAAGCGCTCCAGAAGGAGATGGACAGGGCAGAGAAAGAGACCGGCTCTGCGGACGAGGCGGAAAAATCGGCCGAAGGGACGGCTTCTTCGAAGAAAGCAGGGACGAACAGTCAATCAGAAGAAACAAAAGCTGTGAAAGGCACAAAAGAAGCCGCAACAGCCACAAAAGACACAAAAAACTCAAAAGACAGCAAAGACACAGAAGATACGACGGAAAGAGGCAGAAACGAAAAGACACAGGGCGGGAAAGCGGATGAGACAGGGGACAGTTTGAACGTGCTCTCGGACAGTGCGGCAGACGAAGCGAACCCTGACGCGCTGAAGATGGCTGAGAAGCTCAAGAACACCTCTGTGCAGAGTACCTCTTCCGGCGCGAGAGTGTCCGTGTCGTCAAAGCCGGATCTCTCGGAGACTCCGGCGGCGAACCCGCAGGCGGGGGCGTCAGTTTCGGATACAACGGCCTCAGATACAACAGCTTCAGAGGCTGCGGCTTCGGACACAGCATCTCCGGACACAGCGGCATCGGATGCGGCAACTTCCAATACAGAGACTCCGGCAGGCGATACTTCCGGTGCGAAGCCGCAGGATGAAACGACACAGACTACAGCGACTCCGGAAGGAGAGCCATCGGAGGCGGATCCGAAGGAGCAGAAGACAGAGACAGCCGCAGACGCTCCGGAAACAACCGATTCCAATTCGGAGACGCAGGGCTCGGCGCAGGATCAGGAGCTGTCGGAGAGTGGCTCGCAGGCTGAGAAAGGCGACAGGAAAGAGCTGGTCGATCTCACGGAGGAAGAATTCCGGAAAAGAGCCCGTGAATACTATATCGCGGCGGACAGACAGAACCGGGTGATCGAAGATGTGCAGACGATTCAGAGTAAAGTAGAGAAGGATCAGGCGGAGATCGACGCGCTGGATCAGGCGGAACAGGAAGAAGCGGAAGCAGAGCAGCAGGAGAATCAGTCGCAATCGGGGACGGCTCAGACGGTCACTCCGAATTCCAATGTATATTACGGATCGACCGGAACATACGGAACCTACAATCCGTATTCCTTATACGGAAGTCAGTACGGACTCTACGGGAATAACGGAAACAGCGGACTTCTCGGTACACTTTACAGTTCTCTTTTCGGAACCTCGGGAAGCACGACTTATCCGAACCTGTACTCGGGAATATACGGGGCGTCGCCCCCGAACTATTACTCGAATCCCTATGCGGCATACGGCACTATGACATCATCGGCCGCGATGGGACAGGCGGTTGCGAACTACGCCCTGCAGTTTGTGGGGCGACCTTATGTGTGGGGAGGAACGTCGCTGACCAGCGGCTGCGACTGTTCCGGATTTGTTCAGCAGGTATTCAAGGCCTTCGGCGTCGAACTTACCAGAACGACGTATACCCAGGCGAAAGAGGGAACCGAGGTGAGCTATACACAGATGCAGCCGGGAGATGTGATCAACTACGGATCGCACACGGCCATATATATCGGCAATAACAGGATCGTTCATGCGGCGAATGAAGACGAGGGAATCATAGTCTCTGACAATCCCGCATATAAGCCGATTCTGACAATTCGTAGATATGTGTAATGAATGGTGGCAATGTATGTGAATAATTGATAACTCTGGTCACATGCTTTCACCGGTATTTGTGGCTGAACGGTTGCTTGTACATTATTTCTTGTGCATGTTGCACATTTCTGCAGATTCATAATTGCTGACAGAGAATCGAAAACAAGACGAAATTATCGGTGTATGTCTTTGATTGAAGAAAAATATCGGATTGGTATATCACCTCAAAGTCACACAATTGAAGCCGTAAATATTTTTGACGAACTTTATCTCACCATGTTGAATTTGGGACGGAATCCAAATATAATGTAAATAAGTCAAAAGTTTAGACGTGATACATGTGCGATCCCGGCGGTCGGGACGACGTCGGTATGTATTGTGTCCCATAATAGAAAATTCACATACTTGTCCGTGATAGGACTTCAAATCAAAGGCAAAACAGACGAAAGTCTGTGACGCAAAACTATAGGGGCCGAAATAGCCAGCCAGTTGCATTCATGATTGTGTTCTTACGCAGGGAGTTTCTTCTTACGTGCAATTAGGCATCTGGCTTTATCGGCTGGGTGCTTTTTTTGAAACATACTGTTCCAAACAGGCCCGGAACAGCCGTTTGGACATGGAGGTCCACACCAAAAAAGGAATCATGAATATGAAAATGGGAGAGATTACAACGGGTTTCATTACCCCGATGAAACCATGGAAATGGACAAGGTCAGGGGTCATTTCTACAAACGATTCAAACAGACAGGCCGGCGCTTCATCCACAGTCAGCGGTTCCGGTCAGATACCCTTTCAGAACGTATTTCAGACTGCAATTGAACAGGTGAAGGAGACACAGGCTGATGTTGAGAACAAGCAGTACCTGCTTGCGACAGGTCAGCTGGAGGACGCTCATACTCTGCCCATTGCAGAAAGCAAAGCACAGATTTCACTGGATATGATGATTTCCCTTCGCAATAAAGCTCTTGAATCATACAACGAGTTGATTAAGATGAACCTCTGACAGTCGGCGTGAGACGTCTTCTTCGTGAGACGTCATCAAGATGAAGCTTTGAGGAATGAATCGTGAAAATCCTAAACAAACTCAAGGAAACCTGGCAGCAGCTGTCGGCTATGGCGAGGAGACTCCTGATCATTGTTTTGGTGGGAGCCGTTGCGTTTGTCGTTATAGGCATCGTTCTGCTGAATCAGAAGAAGACAACTGAATACACAACGCTTTTCACCGGGCTGAACCAGGAGGAATCACGGGAGATCGTGACGATGATTCAGGAGGAGGGAAAGCTGTATCTCTACGATGCGGCGTCAGGAACGATTCAGGTTCCCGTAGAGCAGGCGGACAGGCTCCGCGCGGACATTCTGAGCAAGGGATATCCCAAGAGTGGTTTTACGTACAGTATGTACGTGGGAAATTCCGGAATTATGGCGACAGAATCGGATAAGGAGCAGTATACCCTGTACGATCTTCAGGATCGACTGGGAGCGACGATCCGTCTTTTCGACGGGGTGCAGGACGCGAAAGTCACGATTGCACAGGCTGACGATGACGGCTACGTGCTGGATGAGGACGGAGATACAAAGAGCAGCAGTGATGATGACGTCAATGCGTCAGCTTCGGTCGTCGTCACGATGCTGAGAGGCTCGGAACTCACAGAGAAGAATGCCGACGCGATCCGTAATCTTGTGGCAAGATCGGTGCGGGGCATCAACTTCACGAATGTGTCCGTTTTTGACGCGGCTACGATGCAGGAGATCGGCGGAAACGCGGATGACGAATCGGCAAGCTCCGAAGCCGTCAACGAACTCACGAAACAGGTTGAGAATAATATTGCAGCGAATGTAAAGAAGGTTCTGGCAAAGCTCTATCACATGGAGAATGTGGAGGTTGCGGTCAGAGGAAAGCTGGATACATCCACCCTTCTTTCAGAGAATACACAGTATAGTGTTCCGGTACAGGCGGATTCCACAGACAAAGAAGGTCTTCTGGATCACGAGGAAGATGCGAGCGCGTACACCGGACCGGGAGCGGCAACAGCCGCCGGAGTAGCGGGTACCGACGCGAACGCCGATACGCCGAGATATACAACAGAAGACGGAACAAGCGGAGACGAATACAGTAGCTTTGATACATCCACATCCAGACAGTGGCTGTACAACACGTTGAAAGAACAGGTACAGAGAAATCCGGGAACACTTCAGGACTGTACCGTTGCCGTTGTCATTGACACGGAGGACACAAGCGTCGACGAGGACGATCTGATCAATCTCGTGGCGGACGCCGCCGGCATTTCCAGAGAAGACGCGCCGCAGAAGATTACCGTGGTTCGTTCGGCAATTCCGAAGGCGACTGCGACACCGACACCTGAACCTGAGGATAACTCGGAGGCAGAAGAACAGCAGATGATCATGATTGCTGCCGCTGTGGGAGCATTCCTCCTTCTCCTTCTGATCATCCTTATTATCAGGGGAAAGAAGAAAAAGAAGAAACGCGCAGAGCTCGAGGCACAGCTTGCCGCAGAGCAGGAAGAGGCAGAGCGCCTGGCAGCAGAGGCGGAAGCAGAAGCTGCCGCTCAGAAAGAGAAAGAGCTCAGCGAAGAAGAGAGTGTTTCCAACGAGCATATGGCAAGAGGTCAGGAGCTCAAGGACAATATTGGCGAATTCGTAGAGGAGAACCCTCAGGTTGCAGCGAAACTGATTCAGAGCTGGCTGAGAGAAGGAGACGAAAAGAGTGGAAGGAAGCAGCGTAGAAGATAGCAGCACCAACAAACCCGATATAGCGACGATGGCCTGGATGAGCAACAAGCAGAAAGCTGCGCTCGTCATCGTATCTCTGGGAGCCGAGAAGGCCTCTCAGATCTACAAATACCTGCAGGAGCGGGATATCGAGGAACTCACCTATGAGGTTGCGAAACTCGGATCGAGCACAAACTCTCAGGTAGAGGGAGCCCTCGATGAATTCTACAAACTCTGTGTGACACACAAGATGATGACGGACGGCGGTCTGGAATACGCCAGAAACGTTCTCGAGAAAGCGTTCGGAGAGTCGACAGCCAGAAATCTTCTGGACAAGGTATCAAAGACGCTTCAGTCCAGACCGTTCAACTTCCTCAGCAAGGGAGATCCGAAGGCTCTGATCTCCCTGATGCAGAACGAGAGACCGCAGGTTATCGCTCTGATCATTTCCTATCTGGATGCGGAAGTAGCGGCAAGCGTAATGATGAATCTTCCGGAGGACAAGAGAATCGATACGATCTCCGCCATGGCGAAGATGGATCGCGTATCACCGGAGGCCATTTCACTGGTAGAGGATGAGATGAAGCGCAAGTTCGATACGATCATCACAAGCGACGAGAACATGAACCTCGGTGGCCTCGACTTTGCGGCGGATGTCATGAACCACATGGACCGCAGCACAGAGAAGAAGATCTTCGACGAGATGAGCGAGACAGATCCGGATCTTGCGACAGAGATCAGAGACAGAATGTTCGTATTCGAGGATATCCTCAGTATGGACGACCGCTCGATCCAGAGATTCATCCGCGAGTGCGATACCAAGGATGTTGTATTCGCTCTGAAGACAGCAACAGAAGACATGAAGACTGTCTTCTTCAACAATATGTCGAAGCGTATGGCTGAGACAGTTACCTCCGATCTGCAGACTGCTAACAATATCAGGCTCAAAGATGTTGAGGAGGCACAGCAGAAGATTGTTAACCTGATCCGTAAACTGGAGGATCAGGGCGAGCTGATCATCAGTAAGGGAGGTGGAGAGGATGATATCATCGTCTAATCGAGTCATTAAGAATAATGAATCGGTGAGGGTGACAAAATTCAATCCTCTGCACGCAGCTCTTTACGCGGATGGAGACGGCAGTGTCACAGTGAAATTCCCGGAGATTGGAGCGCTGGAGAAACAGCTCGAAGAAGAGGAGGACGCAAACAATCCGGAACTCTCGGAAGGAAAACGCGAGGCGCTTCGCATTCTGGAGGATGCAAAGAAAAAGGCCGGGGCAATCCTTGAAGCGGCACAGGAAGAGGCCGAGACCCTTCGAAAAGAAGCCTCTGAAAAGGGGTACGCGGAGGGACACGAGAAAGGTCTTGAAGAAGGCCGCGTAGAGGGAATCCGGAGATGCGAAGAAGAAGCCGAAGTACAGAACGAAGCCTTCCGGACAGAGATGACCGAAGCCCTCGGCGCGGTGACGCAGTCCAAGCAGAAAATTCTCGAACGATATATGAATGAACTCAAGGATCTCGCGATTACCGTCGCGGAAAAGGTGATCCATGTGAGCCTGAACTCGAGCGGAAGGGTCATCGAGCGAATGATCTCAGATGAAGCCGAGAAGCATAAGAAAACCGCCTGGGTCAAGATCTATATGAACAAGAGAGATTACAGCATGATGGCTGAGACGGACCGGGATATGGTCTCGGAGCTCTCGAACCTTTCGGACAATATCAAATTCGTCGTCATGGACGACGAGCCGGAGGGATACGCCATCATGGAAACTCCGGAGGAAATCGTGGATCTGAGTGTGAATACACAGCTCAGCAACATTCGGGACAAGATCAGAGAAGTTCATCTGGAAGGTCTGGTAGAGGATGTATGAGAAAATCAGTGAACTGATCCGAAACGCGGATACAGTCAGCCATATAGGGAAAATTGAAAATATCATCGGTCTCTCCATGGAAGCCTCCGGAGGAAAATGTTCCATCGGAGACATTGTCGAGATCTACAGTGAGGAGATGGGACGGGAGGTCGCCGCAGAAGTGGTCGGCTTTCGGGACGGCAGACTTCAGCTGATGACCTATGAATCCAACAACGGCATCACTTCCGGAAGTTTTGTGAGAAACACCGGACACCGTCTCAGGATTCCCGTCGGCGAATTTCTCAAAGGCAGGATTATCAACGCCATCGGCGAGCCGATCGACGGCAAGGAAGCTTTTCCTTACAACTGCGATTTTTACACCGTGAACTCGGGATACAGCAATCCGCTGAGCAGGCCTCCGATCCGCAATCGCCTGAATATGGGCGTCAAGGCGATCGATGGACTCAATACCATCGGCAAGGGACAGCGTATCGGAATCTTCGCCGGTTCCGGAGTAGGAAAAAGTACCCTGCTCGGTATGATCGCGAAGAACGTCACGTCCGATCTGAACGTGATCGCGCTGGTTGGAGAGCGAGGTCGAGAGGTTCTGGAATTTGTGGAGAGGGACTTGGGCCCGGAGGGAATGAAGAGAACCGTTCTCGTTGTGGCGACCTCCGATCAGCCGTCGATGATGCGTCTGAAGGCGCCGCTGGTGGCGACGACGATTGCCGAGTATTTCCGGGATCAGGGGATGGATGTTCTTCTCATGATGGATTCGCTCACACGATTTGCGATGGCGCAGCGTGAGATCGGTCTTGCGACCGGCGAACCGCCGATTGCGAGGGGATATACGCCTTCCATTTATTCCGAGTTCCCGAAGCTGCTCGAGAGAGCGGGACAGTTCAAGAAGGGATCCATCACCGGAATTTACACGGTACTGGTGGAAGGTGACGATACAAACGAGCCGATCGCCGATACGGTGCGAGGTATTCTGGACGGACATATTGTTTTGTCCAGGGCGCTGGCAGCACAGAACCACTATCCGGCCATAGACATCGGGGCAAGCATCTCGCGACTGATGGTGGAGCTCGTGTCACCGGAACATCGCAAGATGGCGTCCCGCATGAGAAATATTCTCGGTGTCTATCAGAAGAACGCCGATCTGATTGCGATCGGTGCCTACAAGAAGGGAACAAATCCTTCGCTTGATGAGGCAGTGGAGAAATACGGAGCAATCAACCGGTTCTTGATGCAGGGAACACAGGAGAGTTTTACGTACGAGGATACACTAGAAGCGATGCAGACAGCCGTCGGCTGATGACAGAGCGGAAAGGATGGCAGCTTGAAGAAGTTTGTATACAGCCTGGAGGCAGTAATGAATTACAAGCAGCAGGTTCTTGAAGCTGTCAAAGAAGAATATGCGAAATGGCTTGAGAAGATAGCCGACAAGAATCAGGAAATAGAGAATATGAAGCAGAGGCAGCAGAGTCTTGCGGAGGCCTTTGACGAGGTCAAACACAGCGGGGCGGCAATCGAACGGTTTCTGATGTATTCCGAGCTGATCGCGAAACTGCAAAGAGAGATTGAGTATCAGTACAAACTGCTTGCAGAGCTGGAAGAGAAAGCGGAAGAAAAGAAAATCGAAGTTGTCGAAGCACATATTGATTTGAATAAATTTATCCGGCTTCGGGAGAGAAAGCTTCAGGAATACAAACACGAAGTACAGAAGGACGAGGAAGCTTTCATTGAAGAATTTGTAGCGAACGCATCGAACAAAAAACTGTTGGACCGTTGATCCGGCGTTCGTACCGGGGAAGTCCGGTGCCCCTTGCGAAAGGATAACCGGAATCCATCTTCGGTAATTACAGTCCGACGGACTGATAATTACATACAGGACACATGTCCACACAATACTCGAAGAAAGGAGGACACATGGAAAAACTATCAGTAGATACCGATGTTGTGAATCTGGCGGCAGGAAAAGCATCCAAAACCGCTTCCAGGCAGACCGGCGATGCCTTCCGTGGGCTGATGAAGAATATTTCCGAGAATCAGAACAGCGCAAAGACGGCGGAAAAGGCCGGTTCGCAGGGAAAAAAGAGCACAGCGAAACAGCAGAAGTCAGTGGGAACAAAAGGAATTGACGAAGCTGACAGAATGAGTGTCGTAGCTGCGCAGATGAACATGCGGACAAAGGTCGACTGTTCATCGGCGGATGAGCCGGAAGAGAGCAGCGGCGGAGCTGTACCGGAAGTTATGTCTGTGGAAGAATCAAAACCGGTTACCGGTGAAGCTGAGATTGTTTTATCCGAAGACGGACAGAACCGTGGCGTGAATGACACGGCGGCATTTGCGGAAGAAGCAGTGATCCGGGCGGCTGCGGGGAATGCGGCAGAGGATTTTTCCGGGGCGGACAGAATCCCGGCAGAGGCAGCTGCGGCAGATGTTCCGGTGGAACCTGAAGCGGCGCAGCAGACGTTCACGACAGACAGAAAGGATGCTGATGCCGGTGCAGAGACGATGATTCCTGCGGGCGCTGTCATAAGCGAATCCGGGAAGAGCCGGGAGACGGATGCACAGCCGGCGTTGACGGTCGGAACTGAAAAAGCAGCCGAAAGGACCGGAGACATCACGCTTACGGCACAGAAAGAGGAATCGAAGACAGAAGTTTCCGGTCTGCAAAAGATGGCAGAGCCGCAGGCAGACGGACACGTACAGATGGAGGACAGCCGAAAGGCTGCCACAGTGGAAAAGGAGATGATTGGCAGCGGTCCGTATCATCCGGCCGAAGCAACGATCCGGTCGAATGAAGGTGAGGCAGAGAAGATTGACTCACAGATCACGGCGGGAGCGCAGATGCCGAAGATATCCGGAGATGCGGGAAGAGCGGAGTCGGAGAACACGCAGAAGGTCGGAGACGAGGAACCGGTGATGGCGCTGACCGGACAGAACATGGTGAAACCGGAAGAAAAGCCGGCCGGACAGAATACGGAGAACAGCGCGTCGAATCGGGATCAGGACGATGACAGGGCGGATGAGAATGAGATTCACGTTCTCACACAGGACGGAAGGATTGACAGTCAGCTCCGCACACAGAGTCAGTTCTCGGAAATCCGTGCGGTGAAGGAACCGGCAGAGACGGCGGTTTTGAAGACCTCGCCGGATAATCTTGGAGAGGACGTCACCTCGTATCTGAAGACACATCTTCCGAAACAGAGCGGATCGATCGAGCTGATTCTGAATCCGGAGAACCTCGGAAGAATCACGATCCGGGTATCCTACGCTTCCGGAAACGCAACGATCGGCATACACGCGGCAAATCCAGAGACGCTCAGACTGCTGACACAGGAAGCTGCGCGGATGGGACAGATCCTTCGTGATACAACCGGAAACGAGACGAAAGTCATCGTTGCTCCGCCGGAGGAGAAGGCAGACGATGCCCAGACGGATACGGAGGCGAGATCTCAGAACAGACGGGAAGCAGATGAGAATCAGAACAACAACAAGAGACAGAAAGAAGACAGTCAGGACAGATTTCTGAATATGATGCGTCTCGGAATGGTCTAGAAAGGAAGTCAAATGCCAACAGACATCAACAATGTAAGCGGCGTCGGCAAGACGGAAAACCCCTACGCTGCTGCGAAGAACACATCCGTGACAACGGATAAGAACACACTTTCCATTACGAGTTACTTCAAGCTTCTGGCGGCACAGCTTGCGAATCAGGATATGACGAATCCGATGAGCACAAGTGACATGATGAACCAGATGTCTCAGATGGCAATGGTGCAGTCACTGACAGCCCTGACAGAATCGACGAAATCGGCGACCTCCATGTCGCAGCAGAGCTATGCGGCCGGCATGATCGGCAAGGAAGTGAACTACAACGGAAAGAGCTATGTAAGTAACGGGAATCTTGTGCCGGCGGCGACAAGGACGGGAACGATTGTATCGGTGAATTTCAACGGAGAAAGCCCGACATTTAAGGTCGAGGGTGATCCCGAGGAGTATTCCCTGGATGCGATCACAGCTGTCGTACAGAAGAAAACCGAAGGAAAGACAGACACAGCTGATACACAGGAAGTGAAAGGCGAAGGCGATGAGATTTGATTCGGTAACCGATTTTACGGCCGCGTCAATACAGCAGAGAATTCAGAAAACGGAGGCAGCTTCCGCAGAAGCACGGACGGACAACTCCTTTCTGCAGGTGCTGAACCGCTCGGTTGAGCGAAAAGAACAGCAGGAGAGCGGGCTGGACGAAATCAGTTTTTCCCGTCATGCAGCCAAGCGGCTCGACCAGAGAGGGATCTGTGTGAATGAAAGTTTGAAAACCGATCTGGAGAACGCAGTTGCAAAGGCCCGTGAGAAAGGTGCGAAGGAAGTCGCCGTCATTGGAAATCAGGGCGTGTTCATCGTCAATGTGACGAATAATGTCGTCGTGACAACCATGACACAGGATGATATGAAGAACAGAATTCTGACGAATATCGATGGAGCGGTGATGATGTAGGAAGGAACCTCGGCGGAAAATCCGGTTTGAGAAAGACGGACCGGAAGGCCGCAATTCTTCAGGATTGCGCAAAAGTCAGGAACAAAGGTAATGATTCCTGAAAAATTGACGTAATTAATAGAAGGAACAAAATTAAAACTATAGAAGTTCATAACAATCACATCACAGAAATGCTTACCGGCAGGACCTTCACAGGATGCCGGCCGACCGGTCTGAAGTTACCGGCGGCGAACAAGCATACAGAGAGGTAGAAAGAATGCTTAGAGCTATGGATTCAGCAGTATCAGGACTGCGCTCACATCAGAATAAACTCGACGTACTCGGAAACAACATCGCCAACGTGAATACGAACGGATTCAAATCACAGAACTATACGTTCAAGGATGCGATGTATCAGACCTCCGCCGCATCTTCCGGCGGTGCCCGGAACGACACTGGAACAGCGACCATCGGAGGTACGAACCCGTCCCAGTTTGGTTACGGTTCTGTGCAGGGTGCGATCGCCACAGATTTCACATCATCCACGCCGCAGTATGTCGGCGGTTTCAACGCCAGCATCAACGGATCGGGCTTCTTTATCACGAAGGCGGCAAACTCGACGGTTGACTTGAGCGGTGATCACAATACACAGGCGAATGTAGAAGCGGACAGCGTTATACTGAAGAACGCGAACTTCAATTACACTCGTGTCGGCCAGTTCACGATCGACGCCAACGGTTACATGGTCGACGCAAATAAGAACTTCGTATACGGTTATCAGCCAACGATCCCGGGTGAAAATGGTGTGACGGCAAATAATATCTCTGATCCGACATCCTATAACGAGAAAAAACTTGTCGCTCTTCGAGCTCCGTGGAAAGTATCGGCAGACGGTAATAATTTCGAATTTGAAGGAGGAAAGGCTCTTCAGCTGAAGAGTGTACAGGTAGACAACGACGGTATCATCAAGGCGACGATCAACAACGATAACGGTGACGCGATGAACATTGTTCTCGGTAAAGTAGCGATCGCTGCCTTCCAGAACCAGGAAGGTCTCGCGAAAGCCGGAAACAATACCTTCAATACGAGAGTCGGAGACAACACGGGTCTTCTGACAGCCACGGTTCCGGGAGGTGCAACGCCGTCTCTGATGGGCGGATATCTCGAGGGATCCAACGTCGATCTGGCGAAGGAGTTCTCGGATATGATCACGACCGAGCGTGGTTTCCAGGCGAACGCGAAGCTGATCACGGTAAGTGACGAGGTTCTTCAGGAACTTGTAAACATGAAGAGATAACGTGAATTACTATTGATGCTGCGCATGTGGCATATATTGCTGCCCGGGCTGCTACAATTTAGCCATGTCCGGCAGTCCGGGCGGCTGATCATAATTTGTTTCTGTTAATGAGATGACGGCATTTCACAATCATTTCAGACAGTCAAAGGATGCGAGGGACGATATGATTAAACTTGTTCGATTAAACGGGGAAGTGATCTATCTGAATTATTTCCAGATTCTGTTCCTGGAACAGATCCCGGAGACCAAGGTGAAGATGGCCAACGGGGATTACTATCTCGTGAAGGACAGCGTGGAGTCGATTATCCTTCAGACGCAGGAGTTTATTCATTCCTGCGCCCTGTTTCGTGACAAAGTGAAAGACTCGCAGGAAATGCAGATACATGACCGGTAGATACATGGAGAATGTGCATAGAGGAACTACTGGCTTGCACAACCGGCATTTCAATCAGGGGCAAAGGAGGATGCCTGTCACATGGATATAACGACAATTTTAGGATGGGCTTTGGCTGCATTCCTTATTGTAAACGGTATTACAATACCTAAACTCGGAAACTTCTTTGATGCGCCTTCACTGCTGATCGTTATCGGTGGTACAATCGCAGGTCTGATCGCCTGTTATCCGATCCGGATTCTGAAAGATGTACCGAAGCATATCGGTATCTGTTTCAGAGGAAAAGGATATGACGTTCCGGCGACAGTCGACAAGATCGTCGAACTGGCGATGGTCGCCAGACAGAGCGGACTTCTGGCACTGGAGGAAAAAGCAGGAGAAATCGCGGAACCCTTCTTCAAGGCGGCGGTACTGATGATCGTCGATGCCAACGATCCGGATAAAGTACGATTTGTTCTGGAACGTCAGCTGGAAGATATGATGACCAGACACGAAGAGGCAAAAGGACTCTATGTCAAGGGATCCGCGCTTGCACCGGCCTTCGGAATGATCGGTACACTGGTAGGTCTGATCAACATGCTGAAAGGTATGAACCTCTCCGGTGGCGGCGGCGCCAGTACCCTTGGACAGGATATGTCCGTCGCGCTGATCACAACATTCTACGGATCGGCTTTCTCCAATATCATTTTCCATCCGATTGCCCAGAAACTCTCGGTCCGTGAGAACGAAGAGGTTCTCTACTGTTCCACCATCATCGAGGGCGTGATTTCCATTCAGTCCGGAGAGAACCCGAAGTACATTCGGGAACACCTGCTGGCATCTCTGAAGACGAAGCAGCAGCTCAAGATCCTTGCTCAGAGTGATGGAGGAGGTGAAAGTTAATCCATGGCCAAAAAGAAAGGAGGAGGCGGAGATGAAGGTGGTAACTGGATGGACACCTATGGTGACCTGGTTACCCTTCTGATGACATTCTTCGTTCTCCTGTATTCTATGTCCAGTCTGGATCAGAGTAAATGGCAGCTCTTCGTCAAGAGTATTTACCCCGGTATGACAGACAGTGACAAGGATTCGACATAGACGTTGAACGTTGATGCGCAGATTGTGTCGACAAGCTCGTTTGAGAGCGTGGTCGCGGGTGAGTCCACCATGCCGGAGACGACGGTGGAGGATGTAAATTCACTCTACATCATGTTTGCGGAGCAGATGGATGCAGCCGGGATCAGCGATGTACAGGTTTCCAGAGGTAAGGATTACACCTTCATTGAGTTTAAGAACAAGGCCTTTTTTGAAGGTGATTCGTCCGCGTTGACCACGTCCGGCCGTCAGGCACTTGATATTTTCTGTGCGGTTCTGGCACCGGAGAAGGATCAGGTATCCCAGATCAATATCATGGGACATACCGCCTCGGCACAGTCGACAAAGACGGATTCGGTTCGTGGAGACCGTATGCTGGCATCTATGCGCGCCGCGGAGGTTTGTATCTTCATTCAGGAGAAGAATGTTATTGAACCCGGGAAACTTGTCAGTATGGAATACGGAGAGTACCGTCCGATTGCCGACAACTCTACAGAAGAAGGAAGGGCGGCCAACAGGCGTGTCGAGATCCTCCTGATCGACGCCGGAGCCGAAGCCAGAAATCCGGATGAGTATATCGAAGAGATGGCAAGCGGAGCCAACAGCGCGACAACTGTTGTGACAGATGGAGATCCGACAACGAAAATCTCCTTTGGTGAGGAGGCTGCCGCATCAGCAGTAGGAACCCCATGATGTAACTGTTGACTAAACGTGAGAAGGAAAGAGACATGGCAGACGTTTTATCGCAGAGTCAGATTGATGCACTATTGCAGTCAATGAAGGGTTCGCCGGATGAACCGCCGGAGGTTGAGGAGGAACCGGTCACAGAACCCGAAGATGATTACAACAAATATGACTTCTACAGTCCGCGAAAATTCACAAAAGAAAAATTAAAACTCCTCCGGAGTATCTTTGAGAACTATGCCAGAATTCTGACATCTCAGGTCAACGGTATTTTCAGGACGATGACAGATATCACCGTCATGGAGCTTCGGGAGAGTCGATACTATGAATACGTGAATTCGTTCCATGAGAACGACTGTATGACGATCATAGACACGGTGATGCCTGAAAAAGGTAAATTCAGCGTCCCGATGATGATCTACGTAACACCGGGACTCATACTCACGCTGATGAGCCACATGCTCGGAGGCGGAGAACAGGTAATAAGCACTGAGGAGAATTACCGCTACTCAGATGTGGAGATGTCACTCTATAAGAGAATTCTGGAGTACATTATTCACGCTCTCGGCGATGGTTTTTCCAACTATCTGACGGTGGACTTCCGTCCGCAGAAGGTGGAGGAGAACCCATCCATGATTCAGGAAGTAGGACTCGATGAGACAGTCGTACTCGTACACCTGAATGTCGATGTTACGGGAATTGCCTCCGAGAAGATCCGGATCTGTATACCGGGTACGCTTCTCGAGCAGATTTTCCGGACCATTGACAATAGGAAACACATAGCAAGAGGCTTTACATACTCCAACAACTCCGAGGTAATCATGAGTCATATCAAGGAAACGAAATTCCCGCTTACGGCTCAGCTCGGTACCGTCAGATTGACGATGGAAGACCTGTACAGACTTCAGGTCGGAGATGTTATTGATATGAACAAGTCGAAAGATGCAACCTTGTCGCTGTTTGTCGGCAAGCAGCCCTGGTTCAGGGGAACGATGGGCGTTCATCACAAGAACATCGCGATTGAGATCTGCGAGAGAATCGAGGAAGAGGAGGTGGAGGCGATAAGGCCCAGCGGTCTGGAAGAGGACGAGAATGAACTGAGGGAGCTGGCTGCCTCAGTCAGCGCTCTCGACGCCGGATCGGCGGAGTGACGGGCACAGATGAAGCTGTCCGGTCATACTAAATGAATGACGAGAAACAAGTGAACCTAGCTAATTAATAAAAGATGAAGGAGAAATACAATGGCTAAGATATTGCTGGTAGATGACGCTGCATTTATGCGAATGATGGTTAAAAACTCTCTTACAAAAGGTGGATACGCAGATGCTACTTTTGTTGAGGCTCAGGATGGAGTTGATGCCTGCCAGAAGTATAACGATGAGAAGCCGGATCTTGTAATCATGGATATCACCATGCCGAATATGGACGGACTTGCGGCTCTGAAGAAGATCCGCGAGGGAGATCCGAATGCGAAAGTTGTTATGTGTACAGCGATGGGACAGGAGAGCATGGTTGTTGAGGCCATTAAGAATGGCGCCAGAGATTTCGTTGTAAAACCGTTCAATGCTGAGCGTATCTGTGCAACAGTAAAGGACATTCTCGGCTGATCGAAAGTGATCGGCAGTAAGGAGCTGAAAGATGTCGTTTCTGGATTCTTTTGATATCAGCGCCTCGGGAATGAGCGCACAGCGCATACGTCTCGATATAGCAGCTGAAAATATTGCAAACGTGGATACCACACGTACGGAAAACGGAGGCCCCTACATCCGGAAGGATGTCGTTCTGGCCAGCTATGGCAGGGAGACGACATTTGCGAACGCACTCCGGGCAGCAAGGACAGGCTCTTCCGTGATCAGCAGCGGCAAAAGAGGTGTTCGTGTCGCCGGCATCATCGACGATACGAGAGAGACCAAACGTGTATACAATCCGACACATCCGGATGCTGACGGGAACGGATATGTAGAGATGCCCAATGTAGATGTCACGAAGGAGACGGTTGACGCGATGTCGGCAACCAGATCCTACGAGGCAAATGTGACTGCACTGAATGCGATTAAGATGATGACGCAAAAAGCCATGGATATCGGCAAGTAATACGCAGGATGATCTCCTGTGACACAGAACTGTAACGAATCAGTGAAGGAGAACAAGAAATGGGAGACACCGTTTTTAACGAGATGGAGCTCGATGCCATAGGCGAGATTATGAATATCAGTCTCGGTGCCTCGGCGACAGCTGTTTCAACCATGCTTGGCACTTCTACGAATATCACAACTCCGAAAGTTTCAGTACAGAGCCGAAGTGAATTTGTGTTCAAAGAAATTGAACCGGCAGTCGGCGTTGAGATTCAGTATGTAGAAGGTCTGTCAGGTAAAAACGTAATCATGTTCAGCCGTGAGGACGTCCGGATCATCGTCGGAATGATGATGGGGATGGAGATTCCTCCGGAAGAATTTGAACTTGATGAGATGAACCAGAGCGCGATCCGCGAGGTCATGAATCAGATGATGGGATCCTCGGCGACTGCGCTTTCAGAATTTCTTGGATATAGAGTTGATATCTCGACTCCGATTTCTTTTGAGATCGCGAACGAGAAAGCGTTCAAGGATAAGTACTTTTCTGATGATACGCAGGAAGTAGTCGTTCGCTTTTCTCTGGAAATCGGTGATGAGCTGAGCAGCGAATTTCTTAACATTATGTCTATGGATCTTGTTAAGAAACTGCTGGAACCATATTCAGACACTTTCAGCGGATCGGGCGACGGCTCATCTGTTACAGCTCCCGGAGCCAGAGAAATTCCGCTTGAGGATGAAGTCGGAGGCTCACTGCTTGCGAAGCTCAAAGGACAGAGTGAAGAGGCAGTGGAAAATGCCAAGAAAAAGGGAGAGATGGAGGCTTCTTCCGGAGCTGCAGCACCGGCTCCTGCACCTGCACCGGCCCCCGATCCGGCGCCTTCTTCCGGAGGCGGAGGAAAAGCACTGAGTCAGGCAGAGATGGATGCACTGATGGCGAGTATGAAGGGCGGCGACGCAGCACCGGCTCCTGCACCTGCACCGGCCCCCGACCCGGCGCCTTCTTCCGGAGGCGGAGGAAAAGCTTTGAGTCAGGCGGAGATGGATGCGTTGATGGCGAGTATGAAGGGCGGCGATGCAGCGCCTGCACCGGCACCTGCTCCTGCGCCTGCACCTGCACCGGATCTTTCATCCATGCCTTCTTACGCCGCAGGCGGCGGAAGACCGCTGAATCAGGAGCAGATGGATGCCATCATGGCCAGTGTGAGATCGGAGAGTGCGGCCGCACCTGAACCGGCACCTGCTCCCGCGCCCCAGCCGGCACCGGCTCCTGCACCTCAGCCCGCACCGGCACCCCAGCCGGCAGCCGGAGTTACATATGCACAGCCAATGGGGACAGATCCGATTATGGCACAGCTGCTTTCCACGATGCAGCAGTCCCAGTTCCAGATGATGCAGATGCTTGTCGAGATGCAGAAGGAGAGAAAATCCGATGCAGAGAGAACTGCACAGGCGTTTGAAGCGGTGCAGATGAATCAGGCACGAGCAGCGAAACAGAATAATACTGTACGTTCATTGAAATCTCCGCAGTACACAGATGTACCGGATGGCGGCGAGGAAGTAGATGATAACCGCGAGATGCTGATGAAGGTTCCGATGGAGATCTCCGTTGAGGTCGGAAGAACCAGAAAGCCGATCAAGGATATCCTCGAGCTGACACAGGGTTCACTGGTCGTTCTGGACAAGATGGCCGGTGAGCAGGCAGACCTCTATGTCAACGGTGAATGTATTGCGCACGGCGACATCGTAGTTGTAGAAGATAACTTTGGTATTCGTATCACAGAAATTCTGAACAAGGACATCTATAAGGAGCAGATCTGATGGGTGGTGTATTGTCGACCGTTTCGGTAATTCTTATTTGCGCAGTGATCCTTGTACTCGCGTATCTGTGCAGCCGGTTCCTTGGAAAGACATGGAACCGGACACAGCGCGGCAGATATATGGAAGTGATTGATCAAGTGGCTGTCGGACAGGATCGGGCAGTGCTGATCATTCGCGTGAAGGATCAGTCTTTTCTTGTGGGTTCCACGAGCGGTGGAATCAATCTTATTTCCGAGCTCAACACTGAGTTTGAAACGGTCGGTAGTACTTCAGATACAGAACAAAGCAGCACGTCCGGAAGCATGAGCTTCCGAGACGCACTGCAGTATAATCTTCACCGGTATACAGGATTTCCCATAAAAGAAAAAAAGAACACAGAATCTGCAGATAAGAGAAAGGACAGCGGGAAGGATGAATGATCTTCAGACAGCTTCTGAGCTTATCACAGGATTGAACGGAGGGAATACCCCGACGCTTTCCATGATCTATACGCTGACTCTGGTGGCATTGCTTCCTTCGATCGTAATCATGATGACCTCCTTTGTGAGAACCGTCATCATCATTTCTTTTACGAGAAATGCTCTTGGCGTCCAGCAGACACCGCCGAACATGGTTCTGGTCGGAATCGCGCTTTTTCTCACACTTTTCATCATGACACCGACGATCACGCAGATCAACGAACAGGCTTATCAGCCGTATCAGAGAGGCGAGATCACACAGGAACAGGCAATCGAACGAATGCAGGTTCCGCTGAAAGAATTCATGCTGAAAAACACAGAGACAAAAACTCTGAACAAGTTTGTCAAAATGGCAAAAACGAAGAAGCTCAAGAATCCCAAGGATTATCCGCTGACAATCGTTACGCCGGCGTTTATGACCAGTGAATTGAAGAGGGGATTCATGGCGGGGTTCCTGATCTACCTGCCGTTTCTGCTTCTCGATGTCGTCGTAGCGACAACGCTGATGTCCATGGGTATGGCAATGATGCCGCCGACGATGGTATCCATGCCGTTCAAACTTCTGCTTTTTGTATCCGTAAACGGATGGGAGCTGTTATTCTCAACAATCATCAGCAGCTTCCGTTAGCCATAAGGGGGATGAGGAATGACAAATTCGCAGGTGATCGACATTGTACGTCAGACCTTCATGATGGCACTTCGAATCGCGCTCCCCTTTCTTCTGGTCAGTATGCTTGTAGGTATCATGCTTGCCATCTTCCAGGCAGCCACGCAGATCAATGAGCAGACGCTGATGTTTGTACTGAAGCTTTTGTCGATCGTGATCATGATCTTCATGCTGGGCAGTACGATCCTTGTGAATATGCAGGAGTTTTTCAAACATATCCTGTCGATAATTGCATCCGGAGGATGAGCAATGGTTATTCTTTTTGCTTTGATCGTCATGCGGATGACCGGAGCCGTTGTGCTCAATCCGCTGACAGGCAGATCGGAGATACCGGTACTTGTCAAGGCCGCACTGACGTTTGTTTTCTCTCTCATGATGTATGTGTGGACAGGGGGAACGCTGGCTGCCGCTCCGGAGACCTGGATCGAATTCGCTTCGATGGCGCTCCGCGAGCTTCTGCTTGGATTTACGATTGGTTTCGGAATGGAACTTTCGATGACGGTGATCCGGTTTGGAACGGCCGTTGTGGATTATATGATGGGCTTGTCCATGGCGCAGGTCTATGATCCGCGAAGCGGTGCGCAGATGACCGTCTCCTCCGGTCTTTATACCACGTTCATGATGCTGGTGTTTCTTGTGAACGACGGACATCTCCGTTTCTTCCAGCTGATCTTCGGAACAGCGGATAAAATTCCTTTCGGAGCGGTTCATTTCACGGCAGAACTGCCGCAGTTCATGATCAGGTATTATTGTGAATGTATCGTCATGGGAGTTCAGTTCGCGATGCCCATCATTGTTATTGAACTTCTCGCCGAGGTGGCGATCGGAATCATGATGAGGGTTGTTCCGCAGATCAATATCTTTGCGATCAACTTTCAGGTAAAGATCATCGTGGGTATGGTCATGCTTTTCCTGCTCTTTGCGCCGTTGTCCGATATGATCGACCGCGTGTGGAGAGATATGTTTGACCGCATCATCGTGATCATCGACATGATGGGATAACCGCCGGCTTCCTCTGAACATCCGGAAACCTGCGGATCATTCCCGGAACACGTTCCGGATGATCAAAATATCAGGATACTATGTAATTCGACCTGCACACCCTTAATATAAGGCGGACATCGGATGAGTATCCGGAGATTGTGCGATCGGGTAGGCGGGCAGGAATTGTTCCCGGTTATTTGAGAGCCGTTCTACCGGGAGATGCAGTACCGGTTACATTCTGGAATAAGCCGCGAAGGAGAGCAGCCCAATGGCGAACGACGACAAGACCGAACAACCAACCGAGAAGCGCAAGCGTGAAGCCCGGGAAGAAGGAAACGTCTTTCAGAGTAAAGATATCGTCACTGTCGCGGTGCTCCTGGCCGGAACAATTATTCTGCGCTTGCGCATAACAGATATACAGCTGACGATCAAGTCCATGCTTCTTGAGGTGCTGAACCTCATGAAAGGAAGCACAGAGAACATGCTTTCCAAACATCTGATGGTATCCTTTGCACTGGACGCCGCACTTTGCGCATTGCCGATCGGACTGGTCGCGGCCTTCATTGAATTCATTGCCGGCGGCACCCAGACCAGATTCAATTTTGCCAAGAAGGCGCTCAAGCCGAAGGCGAAACGCATGAATCCCATAAATGGGTTCAAGCGGATGTTTTCCCTCAAGGGTGTTGTGGAGGCACTGAAAAATATTGCAAAGACGACGGTACTGGTTGTCTTTGTCTATCTGGTACTCAAGGATGATATTGTTGCCATTGCGAAGATGGTGGATGAACCGGTTTCACAGGCGAATACACAGTTGTTTTCGATGATGTTCAACCTGGTTCTTCGCATATGTCTGGCATTTTCGGTGATCGCAGCTTTTGATTTCATGTTTCAGAAACACCAGTACAAGAAATCCCTGATGATGACCAAGCAGGAAGTCAAAGACGAGTACAAGAACACTGAGGGAAACCCGGAGATCAAGGGTCGTATCAAGAAGAAACAGCGTGAGATCGCTCAGAGAAGAATGATCCAGCAGGTTCCGTCCGCCGATGTAATTATCCGAAATCCTACGCATGTAGCGGTTGCGATCAAATATGATCCGGAGAGGGCGGAAGCACCGGTTGTTCTTGCGAAAGGTCTGGATTCCGTCGCACTTCGAATCATAGAGGTCGCGGAGGAGAACGGCGTTCCCTGGATCGAGAACAAGCCTCTGGCCAGGGCTCTGTACGGAGCCTGTGAGCTGAATGATCAGATCCCTTCCGAGTATTACGGCGCAGTTGCCGAGCTGCTGGTATACATTTACAGGCAGCAGAACAGAGAGGATATTTTTAATTCATAACGATTCGTAACTTGTAACTGACAATCCATTACGAACAGACAGGAACAGTGACATGGCGAAAATAGTTAAACAACTATTATCCAATTCAGTAACACTGATGGTTCTGGTAATCGTTCTGATGATGATTATTCCGATTCCACCGTCGATGATTGACATTTTCATCCTGATCAATATGGCGCTTTCCATGATGATCATGATCATCACGATGTCGATCCATGAACCGCTCGAGTTTTCGATTTTTCCGACACTTCTGCTGGTTACGACACTTCTGAGACTTGGAGTAAACGTGTCGACGACGAGAAACATCCTGTCGAACGGCGGCGGATCCGGTCAGGTTATCAAATCCTTCGGAGACTTCGTTCTTCAGGGAAATGTCGTTGTCGGAATGATTATCTATATCATCATCGTATTGATGAACTTTCTTGTCATCAACAAGGGCGCCGAGCGAGTAGCCGAGGTTGCGGCACGATTCAACCTGGACGCTATGCCCGGTAAACAGATGGCCATTGACTCGGACATGTCCACCGGACTGATCGATGAAAAAGAGGCTGCGATCCGGCGAAGCAAAGTTCAGAGAGAAGCCGACTTCTACGGTTCCATGGACGGTGCTACCAAGATCGTAAAAGGAGACGCGACCATGTCTCTGATCACCACAGCCATCAACCTTGTCGGCGGTATCATCATCGGTATGGTACAGGGCGGCGGAGATCTGGCGACGGTTGCCGCCACCTACTCCATCGCGACGGTCGGCGACGGTCTGGTAGGCCAGATCCCGTCCCTTCTGATCTCGACCTCCACCGGTATGATCGTTACGCGTGCCGTGGCCGAGGGTTCCCTCAACGAGGATATCTCCAGAGAGTTCCTGGCGCAGCCGAAGGCATTTACGATCGCAGGAATCGCGATCACGGCACTGACGATTGTGCCCGGTATGCCGGTCTTTTACCTGATTATGGTCGGCGGAATCCTCGTCGCCATCGGACTTTTCCTGACAAAGAAAATGGGAGAGCAGCCGGAGATCGGAAGATCCATGGAGGTCTTCGGAAACGGACCGGCCGTGGCTACGGCGACCGCAGGCGGCGTGGGAGATGTGATACCTGCGACGGCAGTTCCCCCGGTGGAACCGGTGGTATCGGAAGAGGATTATTTCAAAGATGTCAGCAATGTCTACAAGCTGCTGGCTGTCGAACCCATCGAGCTGGATTTCGGCTACAGCCTGATTCCGCTTGCGGATGAGTCGATCGGCGGACGTCTGATCAGCCGAATCGTAATTTTCCGCAGACAGTACGCCCAGGATATGGGATTCGTCGTACCTTCGATCCGGCTTCGGGATTCCTCGAGTCTCGGAACGAACGAATACATGATCAAGGTCAAGGGCGAGGAAGTTGCAAGAGGAGAGATCCTGACCGATTACTTCCTGGCGCTCGAGGCTGATACCGTCAATCAGCAGATCGACGGAATTGACACGATCGAGCCGGCATACGGTATCCCGAGTAAGTGGATCCGTCCGGAGAACAGAGAGAAGGCCGAGCTTTACGGCTACACCGTCATCGATCCGCTCTCTGTTATGGTGTCACACCTTTCGGAAGTTATCAAAGCTCATGCCTATGAGCTTGTCACCAGACAGGAAGTGGTACGTCTCGTGGACAACCTCAAGGAGACGGCGCCGGAGCTCGTGGAAGAAGTGATCGGAAACGTCATTTCCTACAACCTTCTTCAGAGAGTTCTCACACAGCTGCTCAGTGAGGGAATCGCGATCAAGGACCTCGAGACGATTGTGGAGACGATGGCGACAGCAATTGCCGATAACGGGATGCAGATCCGCGACGTGGACAGCATCACCGAGCAGGTGCGTGTCGCACTGAAGAGAACCATCACGAGAATGTACTGCGAAGATGGCAACATGAGAGTCATTACCCTGGACGCCGATCTGGAGCGGACCATGGTCGACTCCCTCGCAAAGGGAGAAAACGGATATTATCTGGCCTTAAGTCCCGATATCCTGCAGAGTGTTGTACGGCAGGTTTCGGATGAGACAAGGAAGTTTATCGGACTCGACCAGGCGCCGGTCATCCTTACATCACAGGTTATGCGTGTACATTTTTACCATATGATCGGACAGTTCTATCCGAACGTCAGAGTTCTTTCGTTTAACGAAGTAGCGAACAATGTGCAGATCCAGTCGATCGGAAGCCTGAAACTCGAGGCAGGAGGAATGGCGGCTTCCTAGTTGTATCAGAGGATGTGTGAGGACAAGTAATGGTCAAGACAGTTGTAGAAGAAAAAACAAACGAGGAGCTTTTCTATCTCTATAGAAATGCGACGGATGAGAATGACCGGAAGATTCTTCGTCAGGAGCTGACGATGCGTTATCTCTATATCGTAAAGGCTATTGCTTATCAGATGCGCGACATGTACATCGGATTTACGCAGCCGGACGATATCATCAACGAAGGGGTTCTGGAGATCATGAAAGGAATCGATCGCTACGACCCCGACCGCGACAACAAGTTCGACACCTTCATTTCCCGGAGAATTCGCGGAATGGTTATTGATCTGATGAGGAAAAATGACTGGATGCCGCGAAATTTCCACCGGGACAGAAGAACGATCGAAGACACGGTACAGGAGCTTTCGGAGAAACTCGGAAGAACACCGACGGATGAGGAGACGGCACATAAACTCGGCATCGAGGTGAAGAAACTTCAGAAGGTCAGAACCATGACAACGATGGTCAATGTTCTTTCGCTGGACATGACCTATGACGAGAATGACGAGGCTGTTCTGCAGGTTCCAACAGAAGACATTTCCGTACAGCCGGAAAGGAATTTTATGCGTGGAGAGACAGTAAGAATTCTTGCGGACGCAATTAATTCACTTCAGGAAAAAGAAAAGATGATAATTTCATTATATTATGTCGATAATCTCAATATGAGTCAGATAGCTAGTGTCATGGACATCAGTCAGCCGCGCGTTTCGCAGCTGCATGCCCAGGCCGTCAAGAAACTCAGGAAGATTATGCTTGCGAACAACTGAAGTTGTCCGGCGAAATCTGTCAGTTGATCTCAGGCACAGAATTTCAGGCGGAAGGAGGAGACATGTATCAGGGATTTTACGAGCTTACATCCGGTATCATCACGCAGCAGAGAAATCTGAATACGATCAGTAACAACATGGCAAATGTTGAGACTGCCGGATATAAGAAAGATACAATGACTGTCCGGACGTTTCAGGAGGAGATGCTCCTTCGGACCGGACAGACCGCCAAGAAGAATCCGACAGATCTGGCAGTTACAACGCCGATAGCTGCGGCAGATCAGACCTACACAGATTATACACAGGGTTCCTTTGATCAGACGGATGGCAAATACGATTTTGCAATCGCGGGCGACGGATTTTTTACGATCCAGACAACAGGCGGACTCCAGTATACAAGAAACGGAGCCTTCTCTGTGAACGCTCAGGGTATCCTCTGCCTGGATAATATAGGTACAGTTGTCGGTGCAGATGGCGGGACCATTCGAATAACGAATGAGAATTTCGTGGTCGATGACTACGGACGGATCATTTCGGCGGCGGGAGATGGCACTGTTTACGGACAGCTGAGAATCACCGGATTTGAAGATACAGGAACACTGCACAAGGAAGACAACGGTATGTATACCGCGACAGGCGGGCAGGACCTCACCGGAAGGACGAGAGTTTTGAACGGCTACCTGGAAGCTTCCAATGCAGATATGATTGAGCAGATGACAGCGATGATTTCTTCGCAGAGGGCACTTCAGAGTGCGGCGCAGATGCTCAAGATGTATGACCAGGTACTCAGCAAGGCTGCCTCCGATGTCGGCCGACTGTAACCGGGAATGGAGGTAGTAAAGCAGTATGGATATGTCATTCTGGGTAGGGACAATCGGAGCCAGTCAGGCACAGCGAAAGCTTGATGTTGTATCGAACAATCTCGCGAATGCGAACAACAACGGCTTCAAGGCAAAGAACGCGGTGTTTGCCGAACTGGTGAATTACAATCTGAACGCGGGAAGAGATGAGGTGACCGATCTCCAGGCGGGAGCGGGTGCAATTGTTTCCGCAACGAACACGGATTTCAGATCCGCGGCGCTGACACAGACCAATCGAATGCTTGATTACGCGATTATGGCAGATAATCAGTTTTTTCAGGTGAGAGATCAGGCGACAGGCGCCATCACGCTGACAAGAGACGGGCATTTTCATGCCGGGGAGATGCAGGACGGAAGGTTCGTTCTGATGACAGACTCGGATAAATTTGTTTTGAATACGCAGGGAGAGCTCACGTACCTGGATGTCACGAACGGTGCGGATGAGGGACGCCTTGCGGAAGGTCAGCAGATCGGTATCTTTACGGTGCCGTTTCCCAGCAGACTGCAGAATGTTGGCGATGATGATTTCCGTGTGAGAGAAGGTGATAATAACAATCCCATCACACTGGTGGAGCTGCCATCTGTTGTGACAGGAGCGCTGGAGCAGTCAGGCACCGATATAGCAAAGGAGTTCACGAATCTGATCGAAGCACAGAGAGCCTTCTCTTATAACCTTCGAATGGTACAGACTTCAGATGAAGTGGCGCAGACGATCAATGGTTTACGATGAGTGTAATGTGACAGGTTATGGTCAATCAGTAATGTTATATTAGCGGGAAGTCAGGCTTTAACTGAATATGAAAAAAATGGAAATGGTTCGTATTGCCGATATGAAGATTGCTGAGGGAGATACAGAGCTTGTTACATACGCACTAGGTTCTTGTGTCGGGATCACGTTTTATGATCCGGCGCTGAAGCTCGGGGCACTGCTTCACATTCTACTGCCCGAGCGGATAGGTGATACAGACAGCAATGTGATGAAGTACGCCGACAGCGGGATATATGCGACGATGAGACAGCTGGAGAGTCGTGGGTTCAGCAAAGCCCGGGCGATCGTAAAGATCGCCGGTGGAGCCAAGATGTTCAACTACTCAGAATCAGGCAGTTTGCCGAAGATCGGTGATCGAAATGTGGAAAGTGTGAAGAAAGCGCTGGCCAGGGAAGGCCTGTATATCGCCGCAGAGGATGTAGGCGGGACCACTGCGCGGACGATGATGCTCGACGTATCAAACGGGAGCGTCAGGATAAGGTCAGCAGGTCAACAGGCAGTACATCTATAGGAGGATAAACTGGTAATGAAAAAGAATGAAAAAGAAGGAATTCTTCTCGAGACAGGTACCAATGAAATTGAGATCATGAAATTCCGCGTATTGGATGAGCTCTATGGAATCAATGTAGCCAAAGTAAAAGAAATCATGATGAGTGAGCATGTCAAACCGATGCCTCACGCGCATGAATCCGTGGAAGGATTTTTCAAACCGAGAGAGAATCTGATCACGGTCATTAACCTTGCGAAGTATCTGTCAGGCGAAGAACATAAGCCGAAAGAAGGATCACGTGATCTGTTTATCATTACCAATTTCAACAAGATGATGGTAGCCTTCCGCGTAGACCGCATAGAGGGAATCTCAAGAATCTCCTGGAAGAAGATCAGCAAGCCGGACAAGACTCTGGCACAGGGCGAGGAGAGTATCGCCACTGGTATTGCCCAGTGCGATAACGATCTGGTAACGATTCTCGATTTCGAGAAGATCGTTGCGGAGATCGCTCCAGAGACCTCCATCCAGGTATCCGAAGTTGAGGATCTCGGACCGAGGAAAGAGACAGAGGTGCCGATCGTCATCGCAGAGGACTCCGTGCTCCTTCGCAAGATGATCACAAGTGCGCTCGACAAGGCCGGCTTCAAGAACGTAAAAACGTTCAACAACGGTTCCGAGTGCTGGGATTATATGAGCAGCCTGCGATCGGATCCGAAGGTACTGGATAAAGTCAAACTCGTGATCACCGACCTCGAGATGCCGATCATGGACGGACACAGACTTACCAAGCTCATCAAGAGTGACGCCACTCTCCAGAAGATTCCGGTTGTCATCTTCTCATCCCTGATCAATGAGCAGATGTTCCTCAAGGGAAAGGAAATCGGAGCAGACGAGCAGCTCTCCAAGCCGGAGATCGGACACCTTGTCAGTGTGATCGATGAGCTTGTGAAACGCTATGCAGAGAACCCGCCGTCCGACAAGAAGAAATAAACATCAGGAATTTTTTCAGAATCCGAAGAGAAAGTATGTGGCAGATGAACAGAGTAATGCTGATTCCAATGTTGAAAAATATAAAGGTGAACAATGACAGATAACGAGAAAATCAGCAGAACCACAGTGAGAGTCGTAGACGAATCATCCGAAATCGTCGAGATCTCCGACGCGATTCAGAAGAGACTGGAAGCCAGTGTTTTTGGCGAAGATACGGCGAAAGAAGGTAAAAAACAGGGCTATCATGTCGTCAATGTGATTGCGGAAGTCATGAAGCGAGAGAACGTGCTCGAGATCATGCAGGAACTCGGCGTGTGCACCTGTCAGAGGTGTCAGGCGGATGTCCTCGCGCTGACGCTCACACAGACGAAGCCGAAGTACTGCGTTATGTATGACAATGAGAAGGCTCTTCTCATCAGCGATTACGCCAGGATTCATCAGAAAGAAATTCACGCAAAAATCATGAGGGCCTGTATCGTTGTACAGCAGCATCCGCATCATCATCGAAGAGATGAGGCGGACAGCGAGTACACAGAGGGAAGGCGTGTCATGCATATCGGAGAGGATTTTTTGTAATACAGGACATTCATACGCGGTAGGACGCACCGTACAGTGCTCTGAGGCGTATTGATGTTCATATATGGGACAGCAGCCTTGCGCTGCTGTCCTTTTTGTGTTATGGAGATTCCCTTCGATATTTCTATAACACAAAACGCTCCGCTTACATGCGCAGCTCGCAGATGAGTAGATCACTGACGCGATTCTGCTCGCGCTCCTTTCGTCCGCTACGTGCCCAAAGGAGTGGGGGATGGGGGAGGCGATGTCTGCTTGCGAATATTGATCGGACCTAAGACGTTTTCGTTCGTTGGTCAAATTTTTTATACTCTGAAAAGTTTTGTCGATAGATATGTTAGGAGAAATACTACGTGGATTCTGCATCTTGCACGGCTCCGGAAAGGGAAGTCCGCCGGGACGGATGCTTTTGCAATAAGAAAAGTAAGGAGAAGAATTATGAACGTATCATCAACAAGTTCATCATCAAGTTCGTCCAGTCTCGGCAATACAGAACTTCAGGGATTCGGAGGTCTGGTATCGGGTCTGAACCGTGACGATCTGATCGAACAGCTCACGAAGAGCACATCCAACAAAATCACAGAACAGAAACAGGCCATCACAAAGAAAGAATGGCAGCAGGAGGCTTTCCAGAACATCACAGACAAGGTACTCGCCCTTGAGGACGACTACCTTACTTTCTCTTCCGGAAGTTCTCTCAAAGATGCTGATCTCTACGAGAAGAGCATCCTGACCGCTGAAGGAAGTGATGAAGTAACAAAATATGTCAAAGCCTCCGGTATCTCCGACATGACCGATTATATCAACATTGAGGGTGTTAAGAAGCTTGCGTCTGCGGCTTCGGTTGTTTCTAAATCGATGGGAACAACAGAATCTATCCAGACCAACTTGAATCTTAATGAGAAAGCTAAGACCTCAACGATTATCGCCGGAGTCTCTGAACTGAAATTTGGAACATCCGATGCGACCAATGGATTTAACCAGCTTGGTTCTTTTACATTCCCGACCTCCTATCAGGATGAGAATGGAAAAAGTGTTTCGATCGACTACACAAATTCAAATAAGGCTGAGTTGGTAGAACAGTTGAACAAAGCCGTACAACAAAGCGGTCTTTCGATAGGTGAAGACAATCTCACAATAAAGTTTGAGTATTCCGATGATAAATTAAACATTCAGCTGGTCAATTCGAGTGGCGCTGAACAGTCAAACAGTGAATATAAAATTTGCGCGGACAATGATGTTCTCAAGGCACTGGGTGCGGATGTAAGTTCGCTTGGAAATGCAAGCACATTGGGAGTGACATTTGATAATTACAATGAGCATCTTACATCATTTTCAGCGGCCAGTGTGAAAGAGGAGGATATGGCAACTTATCTGGAAGATAAGAAGCTCACCATCAAGTATCAGGGTGAATCCAATACGATAACACTTTTAGATTCCTCTGATGTGGCTACAGTTAATGGAGTAGCAGATTCCGAAAAAGCAGATAAGATTCTTGAGATTATCCAGAAAAAAGTCAATACTGCATTTGGTAAGAATAAGGTTGACGTTGGAGTGGATGGCGGCAAACTTTACTTTAAACCACGTGAGGGAACCTCGAATCTGATGATCAACGCCAGTGACGCGGAGTTCCGTGCAAATCTGGGAATCTCTGAAAATGCATCTACGAGAATCAATCTTTCCGGTAGTATTTACGAGAATAGGGTGAAACTCGGGTTTGAGGAATCTATTTCAGAGGAGGATTTGAATCAGGAACTTGCCAATTTTTCGATTAATGATGTTGAGCTGTCCGGCATTACATCATCGACGACAATCAGTGAACTTCTGTCGAAGATCAACGAGAACGAAGAAATAGGTGTGAAAGCAACGTATATGAGCGGAACAAATCAGTTTGCTCTGATTTCGTCTTCCACCGGATCCGGACGAACAATCAGTCTGGGCACTTCGGATAGTGTGGCTAATAAGATCTTTGGCGGAACGTCGAAAGACGGTGAAGACGCGCAGCTTACCTACAGCTACGGAAACGGCGTCAGACAGACAGTGACCAGCAGTACGAATACCTTCGATCTTGATGGTCTCTCTGTGACAGTCAGCGGCACCTTTGGCTATGTGAAGAATGCAGACGGTACACTGACAGACACGATTGACTCATCCATGAACGTGAAGTTCACGGCAAAGGCTAATGTGGACAGTGTAACAGAGTCGGTTAAGAAATTCATCGACGGCTTTAACGAGATCGCGACTCTTGTTAATGATCAGATCAGAAATCGTCCGGATCGTTCCTACAAGCCGCTGACCGAAGCACAGGAAAGCGAGATGAAGGAGAAACAGATTGAGAACTGGAATGAGAAGGCAAAGAAAGGTCTTCTTTATGACTCCGATGTCATCCGTAATATGAGCAACGATCTGCAGGCGGTATTTTCAAAACTCCTGTCGAGCGGATACAATTACAAGGATTTTGAGACCATCGGAATCACGTTCTCCGATGACTATCAGGATGGCGGACAGATCAAGTTCGACGAAGAGAAATTCAAAGCCGCGATGGAGACGCAACCGGAACTCGTATCCAAGTTAATTGCCGGTGACGGAGACAAGAAGGGACTTGCGAAGACGATCGAGGATACGCTGACACCGTACGCGACGAGATTCGCGACAAGAAACGGCGGTTCCTACGGTAAACTTGTCGATGAGGCCGGATCCTCCAAGATTCCGCTTATGTCGCTGAAGAACAACATCTACAAGCAGATCAAAGATATGAACGAGCAGATTGAGAATTTGAAGACACTCCTGAAGACGCAGCAGGATCGCTACATCAAACAGTTCAGCGGTCTGGAGGAAGTCATCAGCAAGTGGAACACACAGTCTTCTGTCCTCGACAGCATTTACTACTAACAGTTAAATTTAACAGTTTTTATAGATTGTCTTTGTGTTTAATTTCTTATAATCAGACCTGTAAAAACCGATATATATATAAGGAACAAAGGTGAGCACAAACGATGTACGGCTATTTGTACATGAATTGGAATATAGGAGATTAGACCAATGAATCCATATCAGAAATACAAGACCCAGAGTGTAGAGTCCATGAGTCAGGGCGAACTCCTGATCATGGTATATGACGAGGCCATCAAGGATATGAAGAGAGCAGGGATGGCTCTTGACGATAAAGACTACGACGAGTATGAAAAGCAGCTGAACTACTTCACAAAGATTATTCGATACCTCGTAAATACTCTGGATCTTGACCAGCCGATCAGTAAGGAACTCAGAAGAATCTATGATTACATCCAGTTCGATGTAGGACGTCTGCTCGCCGGTCGTGAGAGACGCAGAGATGAGATTCCACAGATCATCGAGATTATCTCAAATCTTCGTGATGGATTTGAAGAAGCCAGTAGGAAAACAACTGCAACTCATTTCGTTCAGGAGAACACCGTGGTAGTCTGAGGACATATAAATGAAAAAAGAGAGTATACAGCCTGTATCAAAAGTACAGGCTGTTACTGCTGTAAAGGGCAGTAACAGTGAAAATCTAAATATAGAGGATATAGAAATTCTTGTCTGGAGACGGTATAATATTATCAAGGAAATAAAAAAACTTACTGATGATTTAGGCGAGGCGTGCGACCGGCAGGATAATGTTTCCATGGATCTCATCCTTCAGATGCGTCAGGATCAGCTGGAACTCTGCGCGGGGAACTGGGAGACGCTCATGCTTCTCGGAGAGAAGGACGCGCAGTCAGCCGCTGTGATGAGACATCTTCTGCGGTCGGATCCGGAGACAGAGGAACCCCGATCGGATGCGGAGAAGCAGATCTTTGACATCCGACGGAAGATGCATGTGATCATGGAAGAAGTCAAACGCAAAGACAAGATGATCAATATGCGCACGGCTCGTACAGAATCGTATTATACCAAACTGGAGGAGAAATCCGTATAGGACCAAAGGATATAATGGCACGGTGATTTGAATCCCTGCGAGGGGAGAACTATTGCTGTGCCATTCTGTATATGTATATGCAGGCAATGTGCGTGACACACGGAAGGATCGCGTGACAGTCCGGGATATGTATTGATAAATCACGCAACCAGATTCTGGACCGTGAAATTCCAGGCGTCGTCCGCGACTTATAACTTACGGGCTACGACGAGATTTTGGAATTGTGCTATCGATGGAGCGGACTAGAATTCGGTCTAAGTAGTTTAGAAACGATGTACCAGCACAGGTGTGAGTCAGATCCTGCACATATGTGTACAGACGGATTTACAGAGAACGAGACATAGAGGGTATGGTGGATGAATCGGAATATTTACGAGGGTCGTTTTTTAGTTAATGTTATCGGTGGCATCATCAGACAGGATGAGACATTTCCATTGTACAATAAGAGACTGAGCTGGGAGAGACTGTACAGGCTTGCAGACTATCACAGCACGGCGAATATTGTCTATCTTGGCATTCTTGGTTCATCCACGAAGATGGATGAAGCGTGGAAGGAGAGATTTTTCCGTCGCTATCAGCAGGCGCTGAGATACAACGATATCTATGCGTCCGAAGAGGCGACGGTTCTCGGTATGCTCGACGCGAACGATGTGCAGTGCGTGATTCTGGAATCCACATCGATCCGGGAGTTCTATGAGATTCCGGAGACGGCGGCGAACTCTTCGCTTCGTCTTTTGTTCAGTGAGGAAGACTATGACAGAGCCAAGGGATATCTGATTGATAACGGTTTTGAGACCGACGCGTTTTATTCCGGTTACGGAGAGCACATGATCAAGGCCTCCGGCTTTACGATCCAGTTATATTACAATATTCCGGTTGAAACAGAGTTTCTGCAGCAGAATATGAAGAAACTCATTGCGGGCGCGTATCTTGACCCTCAGTTCAAGGGGATCAGCGCGCTCTCCATGGAGTACAGCTATGTCTTTAAGATGACGGAGACCGTCTACCTGTACTGTTGTGATCTGGTCACAATCCGTCATATGCTGGACACGTATCTCATGTATCGCGGATATCGCGAAGAGATGGACATGAGTATCGTGAACGAGAAGTTTAAGAAGATGAAGATCGACCAGTTGGCGGAGGGACTGCTACAGATCGCTGCGATGTGGTTTGGAAAGCGGGACGATGACTTTCTCCAGGTTCCGAAGGACAGTCTGAGGATCTACGATGAGATCGAGAGCAGGATTTTGTCCAACGGTCTCAGCGGTACGGACAGTGAGATGGAGCAGGCGGCAGAGCTCCGACAGGCCATTGCAAAGGCCCGTGAGAAAGAGGCAAAGGAGGCGGAGAAGCAGCGGAAGCGCGAGGCTAGAAGAGCCGAGAACGCGCGCACAGGCGGCTTCTTTGGCAAGCTGCTCGGCATGAAGAAGACGGAAGAGGAAGACAGGAGCGACGCAGGCATCCGCATAGAAGGAAATGTCAGCTGTGAGTCCAGAGTATACGGCATTGTCGTATCGACGCCGTATTATACATTCACACTTCCGGACGCCTGGAGATATCACGGAAAGATCGTCTGCAGCAAGATGAAGGAGGATTACAGCCGTTCCCGTCTTCACAGTTACGAGAAGAATCCGGATGAGTATAAGATCAGTATTATGATGCAGCCGAAAGGACGGGGCGCGGAGCCGCTTCCGGTCATGGATATCCTGCTCTTCAGCGATGATACAAACGCCGCGATTGAGGCCAGAAAGGATAACGGATACTATCTGGGAATGCTCACGCATATGGATGAGAAGAATGAATACGATCAGCACGTGGTTGCTGTCTATCACAGCGCGATACCGGAGAATGAGGATCTGCAGACGTATGAGCTCCTCCAGGAGAAGCGGGACGCTATTGCCTCTTCGCTCATCCCGGTGAACGATCCGACACGGCAGAACGTCAATATGTTGGAGCGATTCGACCTCTGGAAGACCGACGAGATGCCGGATGAATACCGGCGGAAGGACGAGGATTAACCAATACAGAGGACGAGACAAAAAGGAGCGGATAGACAAAGTAAGATTAGTCAACGTCCGAATAACGGATATGTGAATACTCGAGGTATGAATCGGCAAAGGGGGAAAAACTGAGCGCTATCGCTATATTCAAGGCACGAATAATATGAACGAGAAAAAGAAAGCATGACAGAACGAAAGCTCATCCGCGATGGATGAGCTTTCGTTTACCTCTTTGTTTGAACTTTGTGATTTCATAAGTTGTTGAGCATGAACGTATCACAAAAAGAGGGGGATAATGGTTTGAACTATATTCAATCTCCGAAAGCAGAAGAGGTTATTCCTCGGCCTGCTTGCGAGGTTCTGCGTTCTTTCCGCGGATACTTCCGAGGAGGCTGTTCTGGAGGCTTGCAACGGCGTGGTAGCCGGGTGCGAGAGACTGTTTGTTCTCAGTCTCGGCCTTGGATAATTCCTCGCGGAGAATGGATACCTGTTTGGGGGCGTCGATGGCGATACGTACACCGTCGGCTGCACATTCCACTACGGTAATCCGGATGTCATCATTGATCAGGATGCTTTCATTTTTCTTTCGTCTCAGTATCAGCATGCTCTGTATCCTCTCCTAAAATATTTGAAAAATCCGATAGTTTATGCCTGAAATCATAATCGGAGCTGCTGAGAATCACCTGCATACCACGGCGAGTCTCAGGATTTACAACCAACGGGCATTTCAGGTTTACGGTATTGTCCAGATAGTTTTCGTGCAGAACACAGATAACGTAGAACGTCAGATCCTGCTCAGATTCCACCCCGAGATATTGAAGCTCTTCCGGTGTGAGATATGGCGTATAGTCAGGATCAAGAGCATAGGGATTGATAACAACAAAACCGATCGATGCTTCATCGACGGATTGCAGAACCAGAAGGGTGTTATCTTCCTCCTCGTTTAAGCAGAGCGGAATGTAATCATGTAAATCAGGGAATCCGAAGAGTCCGTCCGGATAATGCATGATGTCTTCTGGTTCATACTCAAGAGTACCATATTCTTTTGTTTCTAACGTCAACATACTTATACCTCTTATTTTCAAATTTTCAAATAGATTTATTTTACGAAGTCAAAAAGAGAGGACTGCATAAGGTTGGAACCTACTTTCAATGCTGCCTGGTACGCGTACTGCTGTGAATACATCTTTGTAATTGCCTGATACTGGTCTACGCCGAGTTTGTCGTCATACTGCTTCTGCAAGGTGTCTTTTACAACGCCGAGTTTCGACTGCGTGTCTTCGAGGAATGCCTGTTTCATACCGAGCTCGCGGTAGCAGCTGCTGATACGCTGTTCGCACGCATCCCATTTACCAATGACGTCGCCGATATCGCGGGTGTATTGATCTTTGATTTCCCGTTCGTCGGCTGTCTGTCTGCTCTTGGCATTGATCAGACGGGTACTTGTGATGATCGCTTTTGAAGTGAGAGCAATGGGGGTCTGTTTCAACTGACGTGTAATTTCAGCTTTGGCTGCATCTTCGCCGCTGCTCTTTACCAGGGCTTTGAGACCGTCCGCGGAGAGATTTGTCAGCATATTCAGACCGCCGGTGAAGGTATCCGGAAGCGTTTCCCGGTTCTCCAGACTTCCGTATCCGAGGCTCATGCGACCCTCTTCCTCCATGGCCCGGAGAATGTAATCCAGAGTCTGCTCGGAAGTCAGATCCTGTCTGTCGATAATGACGTCATCCGCATTCCTTGTCACACGCACTCCGTCATATTCAAGTTGGATATCTCCGGTTGCCTGGTCGACGGTGTATTTCATCGACATGGTCGTGACGGTATCCGATTCTCCCGGGAACTTGTGTGAAAAGTTCAGGGTGTAGGAGGGATTGTCCGCATCGCCGTTCACGGTACCCGGATCGAGAGTGAACGGAACGGTTGTCGCGTCGTTTCCACCGAATACATAGAAGTTCTCATATGTGAAATTCAAAGTATTCGCAATGGACTGAAGACGCTGTTCAAAATCCTTTGTGTACGTCTCAATTGTTGTGTACTGACCGTTGGAACTGTCGTTCTGCATCTTCAGCAGGTTTGTATTGATCGTGCGCATGTCCGTCTGAATCGCACGGGCGCCCGCTTCCTGCTGGTAGAGACGGTTCTTGACGTCAGAAATGATCGTATCCTTCGCGTCTGCATCGTTGTAAAGATTGTCCAGCTTCTTCCCGCTGTAGTAAGCGAGAGGATCTTCCTTCGCGGCCGAGTATTTACGTCCGGTCTCAACCTGCTGCATTGTCGTGTTCAGGTCGGAATGTAGCTGCTGAACGGATTTCGCATATTCTTTGTAGTAGGTTGCACTTGTGATTCTCATGGTAAAGCTCCTTATATCAAGACAAAACTGCCTGTATTGCTCTATTTGCTCTCATGATTATATCGGCAGAAAACAATGTTTCCATAAGTGTTTATGACTTGGACAGAACAAAGTCCGCAAGCGGACTTCGACTCCCCCATCCCCTCACTCCTGAGGGGAGCGTAGTGGACGAAAGGCGCGCGAGCAGAATCGCGTAAGCGATCTTCTTATCTGCGAGCTGCGCATGTAAGCGGAGCGTTTTGTGTTATAGAAATTCCGGAGGAATTTCCTATAACATAAAAAAGGACTATCCTGCCCGATAGTCCTTTTGAAAATAACACGATCCGGTGCTTATGACTTGATGTTCAGCAGGGTCTGGAGCGTCTCGTCGATGGTTGTCATTAGGCGGGCCGCGGCGTTGTAGGAGGTGACGTAGCTCATCATATTCGCAGCCTCTTCATCCAGACTGACGCCGGAAATCTGATCCTTTGCAGTAGAGATGCCGTCGAGAATAACCTCGTTGGATTTGAGGGAATTTTCGTTGTTGTATGCGTCGTTGGCCAGATAGGTTGAGATGCTGTTCATCTCATTGGAGTAGGATTTATATCCGATCGCAGCGTGTGTCGCCTCCATGGACTGCAGCATGTTGAGTGCGGTATCGGTACTGCTGTTTCCTTCATCCGGATCTCCGAAGGTACCGATATGTGTCGTACCGTTGATCCAGCTCTTGGAGATACTGATGTTCGCGGCAGTGATATTGCTTGCAGTCTGCGCGTCGGCCGCGTTGCTTGCTCCCGAATTAACGAGAAGCAGGAAATCCTTGTTTGTAAAAGTGGAAGTATTATAAGTGCCTTTGGAGAGCTCGGTCAGCTGATCGGCGGTAAGAAGTTTGCCGTCTACAATCGTGCCGTCTGTGAGCGTTATGCCGGAGGCATAGGTATCATTCACACCCATCTGGTTGAAGCGGTTCATATCCAGAGCAAATGTATTGGCCAGGATATCGAGCCGGTTCATGTAGTAATCGTAGCTGCGGTATATGCTGTCATTGTTCAGACTGCTTGTACTGTCACAGAGCATATCGAGACTGGCCTGAACAGATCCGCCGGACAGACGGACAGTGGAAAAATCAGTGATGTTGCCGCTGCTGTCTTTCTCTACATGGTTGTCCGTCATAATGGATTTACCGGTTGTCTGTCCTGTCGCTGCATTCATGTTGGAGTCGGTTGTAGGGTTACCGCTGGAATCGGTGTTCACAACGTAGCTGTCGGCCTGATTGAATCGAAGCTGTACCTGCTGCACTTCGCCGGTAGTTGCATTTCTTTTTCCGGTATAGGTGGCGTTGGCGACTCTGTTGCCGTACTCATCATAAGCTTTCACACCATCGACGAAAATGTCCACCGAACCGTAGTTCTTGACTTTGGTTCCGTCTTCCAGACGTGTGTCGGAGCCGTTGACCAGAGTGATGCGTTCGGTCATCGGATTCTTTCCGTTGGCGTCTGTTTTTGTGTATACAAGATCGATCTTCAGATCCTCCGGGAAACCGGATTTTCCGGTCGGGTTGCCGTAACTGTCGTAATTCAGTCCGTGGTCGCGGATCACGGTAGTACCGGAACTGTCCTTTGTCTCATATTTTTCTGTGAAATAGCTGACTTCAATCGGAATCAGCTTGGAGAGCTCGTCGATGGCGAGGTTCCGCTGATCCTGAAGCTCCAGAGCGGGATTTCCAAGCATCTGGTTCTTCTTGATATCGATGTTCAGTTCGCCGATTTGCGACAGGAGCTGGTTGATCTTGTCGGCATATCCGTTCTCGGAACTGCCCGCCCCGTCGATATTGGCGTATTCACTCTTCATGGAGGTCTCGATATTCAGAGCCGCCTGATTGAAGAGGTTGGCAGTTGCCTGCATACGCGAGCGAAGCTCACCTTCGTAGACAGGATCGTTTACCTTGGAAGGATCCTGCATCTCGGTGAGCGCTTTCTGAACCTTATCAAAGGATGCGTGAATACCGTCCTGCTTTGTCTCGTCGAGCATGCCGGACAGAGCATCCAGGGAAGCGGAGATGGTCTCGTTGTAACCGAGCTTCGCGTTCTGGGTGCGGTATTGTGTGTCAAGAAACTGATCCCGGAGCTGAGCCATTCGGTCGATCGAGACACCGAAACCAACGTTGACATCATTCTCATTCAGATAAAAACTTGTAGGATTCTCATAGTTCAGACTGGAAGTCTTGATTTCCTGACGGGTATAACCCTCCGTGGTCATATTTGCCAGGTTCTGTCCGGTAACATCCAGCTTCTTTGAATTCGCGCGGAGCGAAGACAGTGCCGTAGTAAAACCGGCGAAAGTAGCTCGGATCATGTCGTTTACCTCCCTTAGGCAAGTGTGTCGTGAAAGGCCACAGGCTTCTGCGGGAGATCCTGCAGCGCGATGTTTACATCAAGAAGGCGGATCTTCATAATGCGATCCGCGTTGTCATGAGATTCCTGGAATAATTTCAGCTCACGGATCAGCTCCGAAAGAACCGGTTGCAGGCGATCGCTCTGAGCCTCATCACATTCGGAGATGATATCCGTAAGCCCAAGGCCTTCGATCCCGAGTTCCTTCTCGCACTGCGAGCGCTTCAGATCGAGGCCGCGGAAATGAAGCAGTTCCGGCTGCGCGTGCTTGACGATCTCATCCAACTGTTCGGGATGATTCGTGGAAGCTGCTTCGGTCATATGGTCTTCTGTTGCACGAAGCTTGCGGAGGGACACCGCAAGATCGGTCATGGTGCTGAGGTAGGTTTTGAATGCTTCCGGGTTGTTATTCATAAAGTAATCTCCTTAAAAACAAACAACGCCCTGCGAGGAGGCGTTGTTTAGGCGTGATCAGCGAGAAAAATTACTTTTTGTAACCAAGCATATGTTCAGCGATCCGCGTAGAATCTACGTGATACTCGCCTGTTTGAACTTTCTGACGAATTTCTGCAACCTTATCGGAGCTGACGCCCTGCTTTACAGCTGCGGCAGTTTTCTTTGCGAGAATTGCGGCAAAACTCTTGTCATCCGGAATTGTCTCTTTATTCGAGATGCTGACCTTGTCGTAATACGTCGAGGTCTTTGCCGCGTCGGTTGTCTGTGCGGAATTCGCAGCGTGTTTCGTCTCGAAACTGTGCTGGAAAGTCTGCACGGAATGAATTCGTTCGTTCGGGTTAAAGCTGATACTCATAGGCCCTCCTTGGTGTTGCAAGTTACTTTTGGTATGACTTGTGATGCCTGTGATTCTATAAATCGTATAAATTCTGTTTCGTGAAAATGGTGTATAATCTATAATATCTATAAAATCTCAGGGGAATTAACTTCAAGTTGCAAAGATAATCGTCCCTGAATCTATCTGTTGAGCAATTTCCTGAAGTGTTATATGTTTCAATTCATCTGTATTATCGGCCAATCGTGGCCGGATATAAAGTTTTTTTTGAAAAAGTTGTAATAGTATGAAGAAATCATACTGATGAACTTATAGTCATGTCCTATAGGTCGATATTGTCCATATAGGATTCTGGGACGGGGACAGTATGCCCGTATATTATGTCATATGGATGGGAGAACAAATGGCTAATATATTACAGGTGACATCGACAGAAGTAAGCGCCGGTAATAACCCGGCGATCCGGCCTGGGGTTGGTGGTGGAACACAGGTCGGAGGACCTGGCCGGGTCAAGGGCGGCGGACAGCTTCCGAATGCCGGTGAAGCGGGCTTAACGAAGGAGGAACTGACCGGACAGGTCGCGGATTTCGAGAGCAACTATGTCGCGTTTATCCAGAAGATGCAGGGCAGCAACCAGCTCGCGCAGCAGTTGGGAGAACTGCTGTTTCGGGACGGAGAGGCGTTGCTCAAGTCCGGGGACGCGGAACTTTCCGCGGCGATTCAGGAACTTTACGCGACCATCACGATGGAGGATCCGGAGCAGCTCCTGAATTACCTGCAGTCGCAGGCCGGCGGTCAGATGAAGTATACGGGAGAGTTTTTTGACGGACTCCGGCAGATTCTCGGGAGCAGGATTTCCGAGAACTACCAGAACGCGATTCTTTCCTTTATAAAGAGCTACAACAGTTACTCCGCGGGTACGCACCTGCTGAACCAGATGAAGACACTGGGACAGGATGCGACCACCCTCATGATGAAGTCTTACCGGGGAGAGTTCGAAGAGATGCTCGGCAAGATCAACTGGGAGGCGACGAACGGAGATACCGAGGAGAATACACAGGTTCTGAACAACGAGATTATCCCTTTCCTCTCGAAATACGTGGCGAAGACGCATGATTTCGGGGCGATCCGGAAGGCTGCCGTTATGTTCACGCTCTATGCGATCAAGTATGAAGAGGGCAGCGAAAAGGAGATGGTCGAGGCGTTCCGGAAGATGAGCCGGAACGGTGACTTCCGCATGATGTTTGAGGGAGATCCGGAGCTTGAGCTGGTGGACAAGCTCGCCCAGCTGAAATCGCAGGTGCAGACGAATGCTTTTTCCGATCAGTTTTCGGATCTTCTGCTCAAGGGGACGCAGGGAAAGACCGGAACCGAGAGCATCGACCGGTACTATCAGGTACTGAACAGCCTTCTCATGAATGAGAGCGTATACATGCCGATCCTTCACATGCTCATCCCGTTCCGCTATCAGAACAAGAACGTGATGTCGGAGATGTGGGTGGATCCGGATGCGGATAAGAAGAATGAGAATACAACCGGAACGGCGAAGAAGGTGAAGCTGTTCCTGAAATTCAATATAGAGTCGCTCGGCGGTTTTGACCTCATCGCCCAGCTGAAGAACAAGAATATCGATATGCAGCTCTTTGTTCCGGATACGGTCAGGGAAAATCCGAAGAAGATCGAGACGGCTGTGAAGGACATCATGAAGAGGAACGGTCTGAACGCTAATGTGACGACGGCGCCGAAGGTTCGTGAGATCGGCGTGCAGGAAGTCTTTCCGGAAATCAGGGAGAGCGAAAGGGGTATCAATGTCAGAGTTTGAGAAACTGATGCAGCAGAAGGCAGCGGCACTCCGATATGACCCCGAGAAGAACGGGGCTCCCGTAGTGGTTGCTTCCGGAATGGGATATATGGCGGAGAAGATTACCGAGACCGCGATGAAAGCGGGCATTCCGGTCTATGAAGACGATTCGCTCGCATCCCTGCTCACGCAGCTTCAGCTCGGAAAAGAAATCCCGGAGGAACTCTATCAGGCGATCGTTGAGATTTATGTCTATTTCCTGGGGTTTACAGGAGAGTCGAAAAGCGAAGAGAAAAAAGGCGACGACAAGAAGAGCGACGAGAAAAAGAAAGAAGAGTAACCGGACGTACATTGTCGGGAGCACGAGATCCCGAACGACTGCGATCATAGCGATCATAGGAGGATGGAAACTTTGGGCAGAGTAGGTGATGTTACAGAGTCGTATTTGACAGACCTTCGCAGTAACACCGGTATCCGTCAGACAAGGGCGACGGGAAATTCCGTTTTTGATAATGCACTCAAGGTGGCACAGATCGAGAATCTGAAGGAGAGAAGAAGCGAACTTGCCGCCAGAAGAGCGGCAGAGGAAGAGGCGAGAGTCGCGGCGGAAGAGGCAAAAGCCCGGGAAGAAGCGAAAACCCGGGAAGATGTGACGGCGGAGGCCATGAATTTTTCCTCACCGGTGAACGCATTGTGGACACTGGCGCAGAACGGCGGTGTGGGCAATCTGTTTAATATGATCGGTTCCTCCCTCGGAAGCGTGAACAATTCTTCGTCAGGGGATGAGTATTACAGCGGAAACGAACAGATGGAGCAGTACTTCCGGAAGGCTTCCCAGACCTACGGACTTTCGACAAAGTTCTTGAAAGCGGTTGCGAAGCACGAGTCGAATTTCCGCCCCGACGCGGTTTCCTATGCGGGAGCGGTCGGCGTGATGCAGCTGATGCCGGGAACGGCGGCGTCTCTGGGCGTCTCGGATTCCTACAATGCCGAACAGAATATTATGGGAGGCGCGAAGCTGCTCAAGCAGTTGCTTGAGAAATATAACGGTGACCTTGATCTAACCCTGGCGGCATACAATGCAGGTGAGGGAAATGTGGCCAAGTACGGTGGCGTTCCGTCATTCGCTCAGGTATATGTGGATGGAGTCAAGGAGAAGCTGAGGGAACAGGGATCCTCCGAGAATGATATTTATAATACGTCAGACGCGTACGTTCAGAATATAAATGCCAATATGAACCCCACCTTCGGGATGCGGACGGCATCCGGATACGGGGTGTATCCATCTGTTGACAACAGTAATTACCGGAACATCGTTGAGATGTTGAGGATGCAATTGTTGATGAACAGTACTTCCGATCTTGGAACTATGGATTTTCATTCGACATAAGACTTATTCTGAGAGGGCTGCTGCGGACACGAGACATACGAATAGTCGCCTCAATTCTTACATATGTGAGGGAGTTACACTATGAGCAAAATACTCAAATGTTGTACAAAAGGAAAACTTTACACACCGGCCGGTGACAGCTGGCTCGTTCGTGTTGTGAATACAGAGGAGCATACGACTTTGTATTTTAAGGAATACGACGGCTATGGCACACAGTTCGGGACCAGGGTGGATTTTTTTGATGATGCCATGGGTATCCTGCGGACAGAGTGTGAAGTCATTATCCGGGAAATCATTCCGGCTCCCGATCCGGCCAGTGGTGAAGAAGATCGTCGCAAGAAGATCGATATGGAAGCACAGGAAGGAGAACACTGGGTCGGCAGATGCAAGATTAACGACGTGACGAAGATCACACAGCGGCATTTGGATGTGCGGGCGGATGTAAATATCCCTCTTACCTTCACATCGGATCTTGCCGGTGAATTTGAGGGAACCATCGTCAATCTCAGTGCAGGCGGTATCCAGCTCGTCACAAAGCAGGAACTTGAGATGGGAGATGTCCTCTTCTTCACATATGCTTTCCGAACCCTTGAGCGTCCCTTCAGTGTGAGAATCCTCCACAGGCGAGAGACGGATGAAATGGGTATTCATTATGGCTGCTGCTTCATCGGCATGACAACCGGAGGAGAGCTGGCAGTCAGAGGATACGTATTCAAGACCCTTAGGAATCAGGCGAATGCCGAGGAAATCCGGCGTCGGGAAGAGATTCTCAAGAGAGATATGGAGGAGCGTCTCCGCAGGCTTCGCGCAGATGCGCTGGCACAGGATCCGAAGTATGCGGAAGCTGTCAGGAGGAAGCAGCAGAGCGAAGCGAAGGCGATGGGTATCGATCCGGCGGTTGTGTATCCGAAGTCCCCGGATGATGTTCTGAGGGATGCGGGTGTGAAATCCAGAGAAGGACAGGGGCGTGCTGAGGATATGAAGGCTCATGTGAAGAACCAGCAGGCCAGGACGACTACCGTGCGAACCAGCAATGTGCAGGGGATAAAGAGAGTCTGATAAGGATTATCCTATGAAGATTAATCTTGTAATGATTGTAAAAAACGAGGAGCGCAGTATCGAGAGAAGTCTTTCGGCTGTCGCTCCTCTTGTCAATGATATGGTGATCGTAGATACCGGTTCCACCGACCGGACAAAAGACATCGTAAAAAGAATCGGGAATCGTCACGCGGGAGGAACCCTGCGCCTGTATGATTATGAATGGCAGGACGATTTTTCCGCGGCGAGAAATTTTGCTCTTGAGAAATCGGATACAGACGGGGCGGCAGATTACAATCTGGTTCTGGATGCCGATGAATATCTGCAGCCGTTTCTTATGAGAGAGTTCTACGCATTTATTCATCGGATGGAGGATAAATACGGAAAGAACTGGAGCGGAGCCATCAAACGGATCGACAGCTTCGGTGAGGGCGATGCGGCTCGAATTACCGCAATTGTGAGATTGCACCCTGCAGGAGTCAGATATCGTGGCGTGATTCATGAACAGCCGGTGACAAGCGGCCCCTGCATCCTGACAAGTCTCGTGGCGGAACATGACGGTTACCTGCAGAAGGGAAAAGGGGAGCGGAATCTGGAATACCTCCGGAGAACTCTGGAAGAGACACCCGGGGATCCCTATCTCAACTATCAGATGGGCATTACCCTGCGGAATCTGGGGCAGAATACGGATAGTCTTCCTTATTTTGAAAAGTTTTATAGAAGTGTAAATACAGAGAAAGCCGGGGATAACGGTGACATCGCGAAGGCAAGTGACAGAACCGTTGCAGAAAGTGTCGAAGACACGAAATGTGCAGATGACCTGCAGGATGAGAATGGAAGCGAGTACGTCACGGACGGGATCCTTCAGTATCTGTATGCCCTCAAAGATACCGGAACAGAACAGAACCTGAATCTTGCTCTTCATATAGTGGAAGCAGAAGAAGGCAGATTTACCTTCAGCACGGATTTTTATTTTTACTGCGCTCTCTTCTATGTCGAACTGGTGAAGTCGGATATCGCCCGGTATATGGACTATCTGCCAAGGATCGAGGCCTGCTATCAGAAGTGTCTGGAGATCGGAGAAGGAAGCGGAATGTCCGGAGTGGTCGGAACCGGATCCTTCCTCGCCCTCTACAACCTGGGACTTTGGTACGAGCTGAATAATCAGATGAAACAGGCGCTCTCCTGTTACAGAAAAGCAGAGGAGATGGGCTATGCTCCGGCGGAGGAGAGGCGGAGGCACCTTGACCCGGAATCAGAATAAGCGGATCAGCGACTCTTTGGTATCTATCCGTAAGTTTGAAGGACGTCCGGCTTTTTTCAAAAATCGAGAACAGGGAAGGTGTCCGCAACCTTGAGGAAATTATTACGGCCTGTGATCTGGTGGTGATTGCGCGGGGAGATCTCGGGAGTGATATGCCGCTGTGGGAGCTGCCGGCTGTGCAGAAGCAGATGATCGTGGACGGTGACTGGCTCTTCCTCTTTGTGACAAACCGCAATTACAGACTGGATTTTCTGGAAGACAACGGGTATATGGTTTAGAGAGAAGCTCTCTGTTTTGTACAAAATGCGTAAAAAATATGATGAATAACAGGTGTCGTTCGGCGATATCTGTTATTTTTTTACAGATAATGCCGATATATTTTTGACAGCATTCGTGTGTGTAATCCTTACTGAACTGTGATCACGAAAAACTAATATGAAGGAGACCGGAAGATGAAAGAGAAAAAAAAGAAAAAAGTCAGCCTGAGCAGACGGCTGGTATCCATTGTTGCTGTGGTTCTGTTATGTGTATTTGCAATCATGACTGTCTCGGTTATTATCTTTGTCGGCGGGTCTATGCTCAAAGAAACGGATAAGACCATGTATGCGGTTGCCGATCACGAGGCGGCCAAGATCAAGGCTATTCTGAATGTCGCGAATGACATCGACGAGAATGTTCAGACGGTTATGAAGCGCATGTATGAAGGCAAGGACAGCAGGGAAGCCGGAATTACGGCATCCTGGACGGTCGAGGGCGAAATCAAATCGCAGCCGGAGACGACCGAGGGTACCTTCATCAGCCGTGTGACCGGAGAAGAAATCAGCGGCAGCAGATATGCGGCGGAAACGGTTATTATCAACACGCTGATCCATGCGGTTACGACATACGACAATGTTGTCGATGCCGGTATTTTTATGGAGCCCGGCGCTTTCTCCAAAGACATGGAGCAGTTTGCACCGTATATCAGCAAAAAGGATATTGAGCAGAATACGGTTCAGAATCTTGCATACAGCAGCTACGAATCGGCGCCTTACTATGCACCGGCGAAAGAATCTCTGGAGAAGGGCACAACACCGGCGTATGTAATGGACGGCGAAAAGATTGTATCGCTCTACTATCCGATTCTTTCGGGCGGAAAATTCATGGGTACGGTTGCGATCGGCATAAAAACCTCCGCATTCAACGTGATTGTTGATAAATATCCTCCGTTCAATAATATGATCTACAATGTTCTCACCGAAGGCGGAGAAATTCTCTACAGCGGAAATCCGGACATGATCGGGGCACAGTTCCGGGATATCGTAGGGGAGGACAATTTCGCTCTGTATGATGCACAGCAGCAGAAGCATGAACGCTTCAATTTCACCAGTCAGTCCCAGAAGAACGGCCAAGTAGTACGTTATTTCTCACCGGTCGAATTCGGCACGGAAATCTGGTGGACGCAGTGTGCACTGCAGACGAATGATTACTATGAGCCGAATATCCGGATGGTTGTTTTCATTATTGTATTTGCTGTGATTGCCCTCGGTGTTCTCAGCATCGTTGTCATCACACTTCTGACAAAGGCGCTGGCGCCTTTGAACAAAATCAGTTCCGCAGCGGAGAAGGTTGCGGGAGGTGACTTTGATGTAGATGTATCCTACAATGGCAATGATGAGATCGGCCTGCTGGCGCACTCGATCGATCACTTTATTGAGCGGCTCCGAAGAATTATTGTTGATCTTTCCGAGAATCTGACGGAACTTGCGGCCGGAAACTTCAAAACAGATTCCGAAGTGAACAGCGAGCTGTATGTAGGTGCGTATGCGCCGCTGAAGCAAGCGGTGAGCAAAATCAGTACAGATCTTTCCCTGACAATGAGGGAAATCAAGAACTCTGCAAATCAGGTATCCGGCGAGGCGGAGCAGGTGGCATCCGGATCGCAGGCACTCGCACAGGGATCTACGGAGCAGGCATCTTCTGTTGAGGAACTTTCACAGACAATGGGAGATATCTCCCGGAAAGTTCTCAATACAACGGATCTGACCAAAGAGGCGGCTCTGATCAGTCAGGGATCGAACGAAGCGGTCAAAACTTCCAACGACAAGATGCTTGAGATGTCCCATTCCATGACAGATATCACGGAGAAGGCGAATGAGATCGGCAAGATCATCAAGACTATCGACGATATCGCTTTCCAGACCAATATTCTTGCGCTGAATGCTTCTATTGAGGCGGCCAGAGCGGGAGCGGCAGGAAAAGGCTTTGCGGTCGTTGCTGACGAGGTCGGCAACCTGGCGAAGAAGTCGCAGGAAGCTGCACGGGATACCGCGAAGCTTATCGAGGACACCATTGAAGCGATCAATAAGGGTGCCGGCATCACTGATGAGACGGCAGTTGCCCTCAACAAGGTATCCGAGAGCTTCATAAGAATTGACGAACTGGTAAGCAAGATTTCTGAGGCTTCCGAGCAGCAGAATGTAGGCGTACAGCAGGTAACGGAAGGTATTGATCAGATATCCTCCGTTGTCCAGACAAACTCCGCAACGGCAGAGGAAAGTGCGGCGGCAAGTCAGGAACTTTCTTCGCAGGCAGAGAAGCTCGATGAACTTGTAAACAGATTCCAGTTAAAGAATTAAGTGTTTCCACCGGCCGTGAATTATATTCACGGCCGGTTTTTCATCTCATAGGAAATTCCTCCGAATTTCCCATGAGACAAAACGCTCCGCAGGATGCGCACTCGCGCGATATGTAGATGCGTTGCATCCGCGCTCGGCGCGAGAATGTCGCTAGCGACATTCTTTTTTATGTGTGCAGGCCGGTTGAGAGCGGTTTCTCCTTTAAAATACGCTACGTTGATTTGATTCAAGAGGTGACTCTTTTCTTCCGCAAAAAAGAGGGAAGATGTTTACGAAAAAATTCGAAAACGGATTTATATAAAATGACGAGTGACCGATAACATAGATGTAAGGTAAGTTACAATTCTATTGCAACTATCAGCACTGTCGGAAGGCACGGCGGATTAGTGCCGGAAGACATGATCAGGACATGGATGTTCTGAGAATGCTAAAGACAAAGGAGAAAAGCATTATGGTAATTCAGCACAATATTCCAGCAACAAACGCATACCGCAACCTGACATCCAACCGTTCCGGACTTTCCAAGAACCTTGAGAAACTGTCATCCGGATTCAGAATCAACCGTGCAGCAGATGACGCAGCAGGACTTGCTATTTCTGAGGCAATGAGATCCAAGATCAACGGTCTTGATCAGGCAACAGCAAACGCAAACGACGCCATCGGTCTTATTCAGACAGAGGAAGGTGCTCTTACAGAGACCCACAGCATGCTCCAGCGTATGACTACACTGGCTACACAGGCAGCGAATGGTACCTACAACAGCACATCCCGCGCTTCCATCCAGAAAGAGATGGATGAGCTCGGAAACGAGATCGATCGTATCGCGAACAACACAGACTACAACGGAATCAAACCTCTGGCTGCAGATTCCAATGCCAATTCTACCGGTTTAACGAACGGTGACAAGCTGAATATGACAATGCAGATCGGACCTACCAAGGGTGAAGTTCTTGACCTCAAGGGACAGGATATGACTCTGAAGGGAATCTTCAAGGATCTTGATACTGTGAGCGCAAAGGGAGTATCTGTAGCAACAGGTGACAATCCAACAGCATTTACGACTGGCGATGAACTTACGAAAGCAGAGACTGCACTGAAAAAGCTTATCGATGACAAGAAACTTGACAAGGATCAGGCAGGAAAAGATCTCACCAATGCAGTAAAGGATGCTGCTACAAGAGCAAATGTCAGCGTTGGAAGTACTTTCAAGATCACAATGTCATCGGCAGGTGTGGTATCGATTCAGGGTGCCGGAAGCCTGTTCTCTAATGCTACAACGGGCGCAACGATTAAAAATGCTCTGATGGATGCTTATGATTCGCTTGACGGCGTTCAGAAATCCAAAGGATCTACAGCTGAGGGTCTGACAGACGGAAAAGAGTACATTCAGATCACATCTTCTGGTGTACAAGGCGATGATGTAACAGCAAACGCTAATAGAGTTGTAAAGAACATCCAGTCTGCAATTGATCATGTATCCAGCTACCGTGCAGAACTCGGTGCGAAGCAGAACCGTCTGGAGCACACAATCAACAATCTGCAGGTAACATCTGAGAACACAACAGCAGCGGAGTCCCGCATCCGTGATACAGACATGGCGAAAGAGATGGCTGCATACACGAAGAATAATATTCTTTCTCAGGCAGCTCAGTCTATGCTTGCACAGGCGAACCAGTCTGGACAGGGAGTACTTTCTCTGCTTCAGTAATTCGGGAAGTATTTGAGTAATTGATAATTGAAATATAGATGAATAATTGTAACGGTTGATATGTGTTTTGTATGAGGCGATATTGACATTACGATGAATGTGGCCGGTCGTGAGAAATCACGGCCGGTTTTGTGTGTAAGAAAACTGTTCCGTATTGTCAGGAAACGAGTTGGAAATTTAACGAAAAAGATTTCGAAAACAGGATTATATAGCTCGTCAGATAGCCGATAACATAACTGTAAGGTAAGTCAGTTACAATTTCATAGTAACTAAAGCACTGTCGGAAGGCATGATGGACGCCGGAAGACATGATCAGGACAGGGAAGTTCTGAGAACGCTCGAACAAAGGAGAAAAACATTATGGTAATTCAGCACAATATTCCAGCAACAAACGCGTACAGAAACCTGACATCCAACCGTTCCGGACTTTCTAAGAACCTTGAGAAGCTTTCTTCCGGATTCAGAATCAACCGCGCAGCGGATGACGCAGCAGGCCTTGCTATTTCCGAGGCAATGAGATCCAAGATCAACGGTCTTGACCAGGCAACAGCCAATGCGAACGATGCCATCGGTCTTATTCAGACAGAGGAAGGTGCACTTACAGAGACCCACAGCATGCTTCAGCGTATGACCACACTGGCTACACAGGCAGCGAACGGTACTTACAACAGCACATCCCGCGCATCCATCCAGAAAGAGATGGACGAGCTCGGAAACGAGATCGATCGTATCGCGAACAACACCGATTACAACGGAATCAAACCTCTGGCTTCCGATTCCAATGCGAGTTCCTCCGGCTTAACGAACGGCAACAAGCTGAACATGACAATGCAGATTGGACCTACCAAGGGTGAAGTTCTTGACCTCAAAGGACAGGATATGACCCTGAAGGGAATCTTCAATGATCTCGATAAGGTAAAAGCAAATGACTTGAGCGCTACCGGTCAGGTCAGCGGAGGATCGGCAGGGATTAAGGAGCTTATCGCAGATAAGAAACTTGATGCAACGCAGATCCAGAAAGATCTTGTAAATGCTATTAAGGACGCTGCGGGAAGAACCGACGATGTTAAGATCAAAGGCAGCATTTCTGTTACAGTTGATAGTGATACGGGAGCTATTAGTATTTCCGGTTCAGGTTTTACGGCTTCTGTATATGGTAATGCAAATGTAGCAGCGGCGTTGAAGGATGCATACGATGCGCTTGATGGTGTTCAGAAATCCACAGAGGATGCTGCTACAGCTCATACAGATGGTAAACAGTACATCCAGATCACATCGAACAGTAATGACGTGGATGTGACATCGAACGCAAATCGTGTTGTTAAGAACATCCAGTCTGCAATTGATCATGTATCCAGCTACCGTGCAGAACTTGGTGCGAAACAGAACCGTCTGGAGCACACAATCAACAACCTGCAGGTAACATCTGAGAACACAACAGCAGCTGAGTCCCGCATCCGTGATACAGATATGGCGAAAGAGATGGCTGCATACACGAAGAATAATATTCTTTCTCAGGCAGCTCAGTCTATGCTTGCACAGGCGAACCAGTCCGGACAGGGAGTACTTTCTCTGCTTCAGTAAATCGGGAAGTATTTAAATAATTGGAAAATTTTTGAACATAAGAGTTGTACAGGTTGATAAGCGTTTGGTATGAGGCGATATTGACATTACGATGAATGTGGCCGGCCGTGAGAAATTACGGCCGGTTTTCACGTTATACGACATTTTGTCGGCCAAAAACGTTGCAAGAGTATACGAAAGTTTTCGAAAACGGGATTATATAACCGATCAGTTTGTCGATAACATAGGTGTAAGGTAAGTAAGTACAATTTACAGTCACTGCAAGCATTGTCGGAAGGTGTGATGATGCGCCGGAAGACATGATCAGGACAGGGAAGTTCTGAGAACGCTCAAACAAAGGAGATAAACATTATGGTAATTCAGCACAATATTCCAGCAACAAACGCGTACAGAAACCTGACATCCAACCGTTCCGGACTTTCCAAGAACCTTGAGAAACTTTCTTCCGGATTCAGAATCAACCGCGCAGCAGATGATGCAGCAGGACTTGCTATTTCCGAGGCAATGAGATCCAAGATCAACGGCCTTGATCAGGCAACAGCCAACGCAAACGATGCCATCGGTTTGATCCAGACAGAGGAAGGTGCTCTTACAGAGACTCACAGCATGCTTCAGCGTATGACCACACTGGCTACACAGGCGGCTAACGGTACATACAACAGCACATCCCGCGCATCCATCCAGAAAGAGATGGATGAGCTCGGAAACGAGATCGATCGTATTGCAAACAACACCGACTACAACGGAATCAAACCTCTGGCAGAGGATTCCAACAAGACAACAGCTACAGGCGCTACAAACAACAACAGCAAGCTGAACATGACAATGCAGATCGGACCTACAAAGGGTGAAGTTCTTGACCTCAAGGGACAGGATATGACTCTGAAGGGTATCTTTAAGGATCTGGATACGGTAAGTGCAGAGGGAGTAACGGTTAGTTCTACAAATGGCGCTCTTACACTTGCATCTGGTGACAAGTCTAAAGACGCTATCAAGACTCTTATTTCAGAGAAGAAACTTGATAAGGATCAGGCAGGTAAAGATCTTACAAATGCAGTAAGGGATGCGGCTATAAGAGCTGGTAAGACAGTTAATGCAAGCTTTTCTATCTCAGTTTCTCCAAATGGATCTGTATCCGTCGCTAATGCAGGAAGTATCTTCTCTGATACAAAGGTTCAGACTGCCTTAACAGATGCTTATGATGCTCTTGACGGTGTTCAGAAATCTAAGGAGTATCCTGGAAGTGAACACACGGACGGTAAGGAGTATATCCAGATTACATCTAACAGCGATGATGTTGATGTAACCGCGAATGCAAACCGTGTAGTTAAGAATATTCAGTCCGCAATCGATCATGTATCCAGCTACCGCGCAGAACTCGGTGCTAAGCAGAATCGTCTGGAGCATACAATCAACAATCTGCAGGTAACATCTGAGAACACAACAGCAGCTGAGTCCCGTATCCGTGATACAGATATGGCAAAAGAGATGGCTGCATACACGAAGAATAACATTCTTTCTCAGGCAGCTCAGTCTATGCTCGCACAGGCTAACCAGTCCGGACAGGGAGTTCTTTCTCTGCTTCAGTAATACGGGAAATGGAGTAATTGATAAGTTTTGGAATAAATAAAAGAATTGTATAGGTTGATAAGCGTTTTGTATGATGCGATATTGACATTACGATGAATGTGGCCGGTCGTGAGAAATCACGGCCGGTTTTTGGTGTGTGATAATTCTGATCCGTACAAGGATTTGTGAGATTAAATATAAATAAGTGTATGGAAGAGTATGCGGCTTGACATAGTGTTTGGATTGATGGCTGTTCGTCTGGTATTTCTTATGAAAAATACATTGGCTATGTAGAGGAAATTACGAAAAAGATTTCGCAAAGTAGTTTATAAAGCCCCTAGTACGGCCGATATCATATCTGTAAGGTAAGTAAGTTACAAATCTATCGTAACAATCAGCATTGTCGGAAGGCGCGGGGCCCGGTGCCGGAAGACATGATCGGGACAGGGAAGTTCTGAGAACGCTCAAACAAAGGAGAAAAACATTATGGTAATTCAGCACAATATTCCAGCAACAAACGCGTACAGAAACCTGACATCTAACCGTTCCGGACTTTCCAAGAACCTTGAGAAACTTTCCTCCGGATTCAGAATCAACCGCGCAGCAGATGACGCAGCAGGCCTTGCTATTTCCGAGGCAATGAGATCCAAGATCAACGGTCTTGATCAGGCAACAGCAAACGCAAACGACGCCATCGGTCTTATTCAGACAGAGGAAGGTGCTCTTACAGAGACCCATAGCATGCTTCAGCGTATGACAACACTGGCTACACAGGCAGCGAATGGTACTTATAACAGCACATCCCGCGCCTCCATCCAGAAAGAGATGGACGAGCTTGGAAACGAGATTGACCGTATCGCGAACAACACGGATTACAACGGAATCAAACCTCTGGCTTCCGATTCCAATGCCAACTCTACCGGCTTAACGAACGGTGACAAGCTGAATATGACAATGCAGATCGGACCTACCAAGGGTGAAGTTCTTGACCTCAAGGGACAGGATATGACTCTGAAGGGTATCTTCAAAGATCTGGATACGGTCAGCTCATCGGGTGCGTCTGTAAGCGCTAATGCTTTAACACCTGCTTCTGCAGCAACAACGACGAATCTTAAAAATCTTATTGATAATAAGAAGCTTGATCGTGAGCAGGCAGGAAAAGATCTGACAAATGCTGTTAAGGATGCTGCAACCAGAAATAACGTGACCCTTGCAAGCAATTTCAAAGTTTCGGTTGGTACAAATGGAGCGGTAACGATCACGGGCGGTACAGCCAGTGTATTCGGAGGTACTACAGATGCAGCGAAAGCTATTACAAATGCTCTGAAGGATGCTTACGACGCACTTGACGGCGTTCAGAGATCCAAAGGATCTACAGCTGAGGGTCTGACAGACGGAAAAGAGTACATCCAGATCACATCCTCTGGTTTATCTGATGATGATGTAACAGCAAACGCTAACCGTGTTGTAAAGAACATCCAGTCTGCAATCGATCATGTATCCAGCTACCGTGCAGAGCTCGGTGCTAAGCAGAACCGTCTGGAGCACACAATCAACAATCTGCAGGTAACATCTGAGAACACAACAGCAGCTGAGTCCAGAATCCGCGATACAGATATGGCGAAAGAGATGGCTGCATACACGAAGAATAACATTCTTTCTCAGGCAGCTCAGTCTATGCTTGCACAGGCGAACCAGTCCGGACAGGGAGTTCTTTCTCTGCTTCAGTAATTCGGGAAGTATTTGAATAATTGAAAAGTTTTTGAACATAGAAGATTGTACAGGTTGATAAACGTTTCGTATGATGCGATATTGACATTACGATGAATGTGGCCGGTCGTGAGAAATCACGGCCGGTTTTTTTGGCGTTTTGTATATGATAACAAATCATTTTGCGCTTATGAATTTCCTGTTTTGTTCGATAAATATTATAAGAGTTATTAAAAAAAGTAGTTTACGGCAGAAAGGAAGTCGTTCTATGTTTAAAGTTAAGAAAGAAGAAGTGAAGTATGTGGTTAAATCGGTCAGGATGACGGAGGATATGATCACAAAGATTCAGGAACTGGCTGGAATACATGGAGTTTCCTTTAACAACATTGTGGTGCAATGTATTGAGTATGCGCTGGACGACATGAAGAACGCTGACAATGATTCATAAGAGGAGACGGTATGGAATTCGAGCAGGATTATTTTGAGAGCGAAGTCCGGGCCGGTTTTTATGTTCCCGGAATTATGAAGAGATGCTGGGCTGCTCAGTTGGAGATTCTCAGTGATATAAATAAGGTTTGCGAGAAACACAATCTGAAATGGAGTCTGGCCTACGGAAGTATGATGGGCGCCGCCAGACACAAGGGATTCATCCCCTGGGATGACGATATGGATATTTACATGCGCCGGGATGACTTTGAGGTGTTTCGGAGTGTCTTCCGGGAGGAAATGCCGGCGGGGAATGAGATGTTCGGTCCGGAAACACCCGGGTACGACAACTGGATTTGGCGAGTCGTGAATGTTGCCGGAGTGGGATCCAGTGATGATTTTTTGGCGAAGTATCACGGATTCCCTTACTCGGCGGGTATTGATATCTTTGTGCTGGAATTTCTCAGTCCGAATGAAGAAGAGAACAAGGATCGAGATGCTGCCGCTGTCTGTAATCTGGTATTATTGCACTTTCTGATGGACGCCTGGAGCAGAACCAAAGCCCCCAAGGGACGTAAACCGCAGGCGATCACATTGAATGAGCTGGCGAAAGTCAAGAAGAAGAATACCTGGCGGAAAGAGCTTGAAACGATGCTTGAGAAGCATGAACGTTTCTGTCATGTGAAGTTCGATCGGAATGAATCCATTCTGGATCAGGCTTTCCGTCTCCATGAGAAACTCTGTAAGCGCTTTAACGGGGAAGGTGCGAAGCAGGCTGCCGTACTGGGTTGGTGGCTGACGAATAAGAATGACCTCTATCCGGTCGATTATCTGGAGCATACCAAACAGGTCGATTTTGAGAATACGAAAGCTTATATTCCGGAGACGTATGACGCCGATCTGCGTAAGATTTTCGGGGACTGGACGGTTCCGCAGAGATTCAGCGGACACGGATATCCATATTTCCTTTCCACAGAGAATCTGGTACTTGAGCGAGCGAAAGGGAAGATGGCGAATCCTTACTTTTATGAATTCGACAGCAAGGATCTGGAAGTGACGAAGAATTCAAAGGATGATACATATAAAGTTGCCATCCGGGAAATGCTCAAGATTATGGCAGAACTGTTGCACGGCTTAGAGAAATGCCATTTTAAAGATACGGAACTGGTTGTGAACCTCTTGTCAGATCTTCAGAAAGTCACCATAGATCTTGGAGAGTGTATCGAAGACAGATATACGATCGCCGCTAAAATCGTGAAGAAGCTGGAGGATTACTGCGAAGCAATCTATGTGTTATATCAGATGGTTACAGAAGCAGAAGATCCTTCGGCGATGGAAGAAGAATGTGAATCTTCACTTGGTGAACTGTGCGACTCGTTTTTGGCGATCCGGTTGAGGATCGGGAAGCATATCCTGGATAAGAAGGAAGTGATCTTCGCGCCGTTGCAGTACAAGCACTGGGATAATCTTTCGGGTCTCTTTCACAAGCTAAAAGACAATCCGAAGTATGACGTCTATATCATGCCTCTTCCGTATTATCGAAAAGACGGAATGATGGAGAAGATTTCCGAAACTACAAATGAGAAAGACTTATTTGCTAAAGAGGAGGTTATGATACTTGACGCTGCGACGACGGATCTTGCGAGCCGGCATCCGGACTATCTGGTGATTGATTCAGCTGCGGATCAGTATGATTCGACGCTGAACGTGGAGCCGGAGTTTTATTCGAGGCAACTGGCGGAGATTACGGATCATCTGATCTATGTTCCGTGGATTAAAGTTGACGAGTTCACGACAGGGGAAACGCTGATGATGCGGTCGGCGAAGTTTTATCTGTCTGTTCCCGGTGTAATCAAAGCGGAGAATTCTTTTGTACAGTCGGAGAAGATGGCTGATACCTATCGAAAGGTTCTGACTGAGTTTGCGGGAGATGATACCGCAGAGATCTGGGATAAGAAAATCCAGCCTTACGAGAAGATTTCGGAGGTTTTTTAATTACAACGGACGTGGGGGAGTCTTCTCTTTTTGAGGAATTACGGGAAAAGAAAAAGACCGTGTGACAGAATTCTGTATACTGAAGAACACAAAGAGATTTTGTTCACAGGAGAAGATACATGAAGAAACATGCGAATCATTCTCAAAAGAAAAGACTCCGTTTTTCACAGGTAATGATCACGAAGAACGAAGAAGCGAATATCGAGCGTGCGTTATCCTGGGGAAAAGAGATATTTGACGAACAGATTGTGGTAGACACCGGAAGCACGGACCGGACGGTTGAAATTGCGAAACGTCTGGGTGCCCGTGTGGTATTCTTTGCGTGGATCAATGATTTTGCGGCGGCGAAGAATTATGCGATTGAGCAGGCGACCGGAGATTGGATCTGTATTCTTGATGCGGACGAATACTTTACGGAGGATCAGGCGAAAAGGATTCCGGATCTGATACGGATGGCCGATGAGTCGGGAAACGAGATTCTGGAGACCTATGTTGTGAACCTGGACGGGCAGAATGGGATTATCAATAAGCATCTTGGCCTTCGGATTATCAAGAACGAAAAAGAACTGCGCTATCACGGAGCCATTCATGAGGAGCTGGGAAGATCGGATGGAAGGAGCGCAAATGTATTTTGTCTGATTGAGAAGCTCTGTTTTATGCACACGGGTTACGCAGAGGAGATATACAGGAAAAAGCAGGAGTCGAACCGCAATTATCTGTTGATTAAGAGCCGACTGGATGAGAATCCGGATGATCCCAATATGTGGGGTTATCTCGGGGACGATCTGTTCGGAAGGAAGAAGATCGAGGAGGCTGAGGCGGCGTATAAGAAAGCCATAGAACTGTATCCGGAAGAGATTCCCGCGTATTCACAGCGGGCGAAATGGACCTTTACATCGATCCTGCGTGTGCTCTGTGAGTTGTCCAAAGAGGATGAGCTCTACGATTATTATCACGCGGCCAAATCTGTTTTTCCAGGGGAAGCGGATTTTGATTTTATTGTGGGCAGGTACTGCTTCTTCTGTTCGAATTATGAACAGGCAGTCGATCATCTTACCGCCTGCATAGCTCTTCTGGAGGCAGATACGCATTATGACAGCGGAAACTATGCGGCTGCGAACCTCTCGTCGATCTATGAAGCCCTTTCTTTTTCCTATTACTACACAGAGGACAGCAAGGAGGCGATCCGGTACGCATCGGTCATTCTCAACACGAATCATGACTCGATCCCAGGCATTTCGGTTTTTATGATGTGTTTTAAAAAGCTGGATGGGGACAGAGAAGAGAATGCGGCGTACTGTCTTCATGCGCTCAGCAAGTTTGAAAATCTCAGCGTTCTTGAGGACGCGGTTCATATGTCGCTGGCTGCCAAGCGGACGGCTTATGCAGAAATGCAGAAACTTCTCGATGAGAAAATTCCGGAAGAAATCAAAGAGGAAATGAGGCAATTCCGAAAGTAGAATATAGAGATGACGGAGGAACTATGGAGCATTCGGATAAACTCACCGGTATTATTAAGCGTTTGAAGCCGGACTCGGCAAACCCGCAGCTCTATCAGGAACTGGGAGATTACTTCAGTGATTGTAATCCGCAGCAGGCGTTTCTCTGTTATCAGAATGCGCTTTTTTACTCGGACAATGAAGAAAATAAAGGGATATGCCGACAGAGGATGGGGGCAATGGAAAGAAAGGGTGGTGCCGTTTCTCCCTGTTCGTTTGTCATTCTCAATTACAAGTTTCTTGAAGGAATTCAGGCCTGTATCCAAAGTATCCGGCAGTTTTGCCTGGAAGAGACATATGAGATTGTTGTTGTGGACAATGCGTCCTGTGACGAATCGACAGAGTGGCTGAGGACACAGGATGATCTCGTCCTTGTCGAGAATACGGAAAACCGGGGATTTCCGGGTGGTTGTAATGATGGAATTGCAGCGGCGAATCCGGGAAATGACATCGTTCTTCTGAACAATGACACGATTGTTATGCCGAATACTCTGTTCTGTCTGCGCATGGCGCTGTATGAAGATGAACGAAACGGCGCGACAGGGTGTATCACCAATTATTCCTCAAACGGACAACAGATTTATACGGATTTCAAGACGATGGAGGATTATCTGTCGTTTTCATATCTGGCAAATATTCCCCAGCCGGATAAGCATGAGCGAAAGACTTACCTTGTCGGCTTTGCCGAACTGATCCGCCGATCGGTGCTGGATGAGATCGGTGGTCTGGATGAACGTTTCTCTCCCGGTAATTATGAAGATAATGATCTGGGACTTCGGATTCTTCAGGCGGGATATCGAAATATCCTATGCCATGACAGTTTTATCGTTCATCTGGGAAGTCAGAGCTTCGCGAAAGATCCGGAGGCATACAGAAACCTTCTACAGACGAATCTGCAGAAGATCAATGAAAAATATGGTTTTTCCGTTTCGTATTACAGTTATGCGCGGAATGAAGTTATCGAACTGATTGATCGAGAAAAAAATGATGCGTTTACCGTTTTTGAAGTCGGTTGCGGTCTGGGAGCTACGCTGAACAGGATCTCTTATTTGTATCCGAATGCTTCTGTTCAGGGAATGGAACTTGTGGAGTCTGTTGCGCTGATCGGGAACGGAAATTGCAAGATTCAGTGCGGCGATGTGGAAAAGGACGAGTTGGATATTCCGAAACACAGCGTTGATGTTCTGATTTTTGCGGATGTGATCGAACACCTGCGGGATCCACTGAAGACGCTGACTGGAATGAAAGACTATCTGAAGCCGGACGGATGTATTCTGATGAGTATTCCCAACCAGATGCATTATTCTGTCATGATTGAACTTCTTATGGGCGGTTACAGCTGGGACGAGGCAGGGATCCGGGATTACACGCATCTGCATGTATTTACTCTGCAGACGATTCGATCCATGATCGCGACATGCGGTTTTCGTGAGGAGGAACTCCGGGGAACCTATCTCGGGGATAAGATTCCGGAAGACTATGCGTGGTTTGAAGATCTGATTAAGCGAGAAGAGACCGCCGAGAGGGAGCAGTTCTTTGTTTATCAGTATTTGCTCCGGATCCGGTCGGATGTATGCGAGTGAAATATTATTAATACATATAATATACGGGAAAATATATAAAGAGTAGCGGCAGAGCTTAATTATGGGACAGCTCTGCCGATGTTTTTTATATATGGTGTGCATTTCACGGTTCGTTGTGAAATGACAGATATCGGATCAGGTTCCAGTAAATCCAAATGGAGGAATACAACGAATGAACATGAGCAAAAAGGAAAAGAGTCCGGTGAACAAACCGGACAAAGGAAACGGAAAACTGAGTAGATTCAGGTCGCATGACATTGCTGTCAGACTTCCGCTGACCGTGGTGGCGGTTCTACTGATCGCGTTTCTGATCATGACGATTCTGCTCACCGCGATTCTGGGCGGACGTTCGATGGCGGATACGAGGAATACGTTGTTCCTGACCAGTGAAGACAATGCCCAGAAGTTGAAAACGGTTTTACGAGGTACAAGAATCCTGAGTTCGACAATTAATGGGGCAATGAATACGCTTTATACGGAAAAGAACTCAGACGATTCGATCCCGTTGCTCTGGACATCCACCGGTGAGGTGAAGGGTAAACTGGAAGCCACGACCGGAGAGTTTTACAGCCAGATTACCGGAGAGAAGATCGGAGGAAGAAGCTACTACGCTGAGACGGTCATCACAAATACAATCATTGAATCCATGAATGCCATCGACGGTCTGGAGGGCGTCGGCGTCTATCTGGAGCCGGGGGCGTTTGACGAGAATGTTTCCCAGTATGCTCCGTTTATGAATGCCGCGGATCTTAAAGCCAAGACGTTCGAGAATATTTCCTATGATTCATACAAAGATCTGGAGTATTACAAGAAGGCCATGGAGACAAAGAGCGGCGGCAGCGTGACGGATAATGCGACTGCAGAGACGCCTGTGATCACAATTTATTACCCGATTCTTCACAATGATGAATTCAAGGGAATTATTGTAGTGGATCTTGCACTGAGTCTTTTTGCGGTAATTGATGAATCGCATCTCGAGTACGAAGGAATGTATGTGAACGTCGTGAACGAAGACAAGAAGATTCTCTACAGTTCGCATACGGATGTTATCGGAAAATACTTCAAAGACACCGTCGATGAGTCTACGTTCAGCGCGATCTCCGCGAAGTGGGAAGAGGGATCGTCTTTCAGTATCAAGACAACGGCGAAATCCGGACTTGTTATGAGATACTATACGCCGTATCCTCTTTCGTTCTGTGATGACTGGTGGGTTCAGACGGTTATTCCATATAACGTATACACAGAATCACAGACACAGACAGCGGCGATCGTTATTATCTGCGCGGTTGTTATTCTGGCGGTACTGACGCTGATTATCGTCTTTATGCTCCGCAAAGCGCTTGCTCCTCTCGATGCGATCGGGAATGCCGCACGAATGGTTGCGGAAGGTGATTTTGATGTTGCCATTGACTACCGAAAGGACGATGAGATCGGAAGACTTGCGCATTCGATCCGCAAGTTTATCAACCGGCTCCGTTCGATTATGGGAGATCTTTCCGAGAATCTCGAGGAACTCTCTTCCGGTAATTTTGATCCGGATTTGAGCAAACACTCGGAGTTCTATGTGGGTGCGTACGCGCCGCTGAAAGCTTCTCTGGAAGATATCACTGCTGAGCTGAGCAGAACCATGACAGAGATCAAGGAGGCTGCAAATCAGGTTTCCAGCGGATCCGAGCAGGTTTCCGCAGGCGCGCAGGCTCTGGCTCAGGGTTCGACCGAGCAGGCTTCTTCCGTAGAAGAACTTTCTCATACGATGGAAGATATCGCGAAGCAGATTAAGGAGACGTCTTTGAAGACGAAGGAAGCCGCGGATATCAGCAAGGATTCCAACACAGCTGTTACGCTTTCGAACAGTAAGATGACAGAGATGTCGGATTCGATGTCTGAGATCACCAGCAAGGCCGGCGAGATCAGCAAGATCATCAAGACGATTGACGATATCGCGTTCCAGACAAATATCCTGGCTCTGAACGCCGCCATCGAGGCTGCGAGAGCCGGTGCGGCCGGCAAGGGCTTCGCGGTAGTTGCCGATGAGGTCGGAAACCTTGCGAAGAAGTCGCAGGAGGCTGCGAAGGATACTGCGAAACTGATTGAGGATACCATCGAAGCTGTGGATAAGGGAGCCGGTATTACCAATGAGACGGCGGAAGCGCTGCAGAAAGTATCGGAGAGCTTCAACCGGATCGACGCACTTGTCGGAGAGATTTCCGCAACGTCCGAGATTCAGAGTACAGGTGTCAATCAGGTGGCAGAGGGAATCGATCAGATTTCCGCAGTTATCCAGACGAACTCCGCGACGGCCGAGCAGAGTGCCGCTGCCAGCCAGGAGCTTTCCTCTCAGGCTGATGCTCTCAATGACAGAGTGAATAAATTCCGTGTGAAGAGCTGAGAGATTCTGAGATAGCTTATAAGTATGAAAGACTGCGAAGAACACGAAAAGAAGTGTTTCTTCGCAGTTTTTTCTGTACTATAATCCGTACTTTCGTTGTATAATAGTTCTATAAACAGACGGTATAGTATGGTTGTGTAGTTTACAGGGGTTCATATTCATAGATTGGCGCGGCATTGTTGACTGAACAGGCTTCCGGCTTTGATTTTTCCGGAAAAATAATGATGAGGGACATTCGATGGACATGAAGAAGAAATTACCGGCATATATCATTATAGCGGTGGGGATTTTGACAGTGATTCTCCTGATTCCGTATGCGTTTCACACGGATGTTCCGGCAGGAACAAAAGATTATGTTCTCACAAGAATGTATGGAAACGGGGATGTGGTTGAGGAATATCAGAAGATGATTCTCAAGCAGAAGCTCTGTGAGAAGACCGAGACGGATGACATGTATCTTCACATTTACGCCACGGAGGAGCAGAGACAGCGATGGGTTGCGGACGCGAAGAAGAATCTTGATTCGATCGCGAAGAGCAGCAAGACCAGTAAGTTGAAGTTTCTGTTTAACGACACCTATGACACGCTCTATGTGGAGATTCCCGCGGGAACAAACCCATATAAGGCGGGGGCGCTGATGCACCAGGCCTTGTTCAATGCGGAGCTGTATCAGATTTTCAGCGGGGATTCCTACTGGAATGTGCACGTTGTTGTCGACAACGTCACGACAGGAGAGCGGCTCATCGATGTAAATCATCCGATGCAGGAGGTTGTGATTGATCCGGAGAAGATCAAGAAGGAGAAGACGAAGAAGTAGTGCGCAGACCGTAAACGATACAGTTTTCTATGAGATGAAAGCGGGCTGAGCAGGTAATTCGGAATACCTGTTCAGCCCGCTTTTGTTTGGTTATCAGAAATCTCTTCCGGATTTCTGTAAGCTGTATTTTCTTGTTATAAGAAATTCCATTTGGAATGCTATAGTCTGTTTTTACCGGTACACGGTCCAGATCGGTCCGCCGTTTGCGCGTCCTGCGTCGAGCTGGCTCACAATGAGTGCCGGATCATAGTGGGTCTTTGTCCGCTTGAGGCTGACCGGATCGGCCACCGAGATGGTTCCGTCCTCATTGAGGGCGGTGAGGATAATGAAGTGACCCGAATCTGTAAACTCTCCGGGACCCATGAGACATACCAGAATGTGTCCGGCATGCAGTTCGTCGCGGATCATGTTCTCCGAGATGACATTCTGTCTGCTCACGACTTTCAGACCGTAGGCGGTGAGGGAATTCTGGATCAGTGTGTTGTAGGAACCGCTTCCCCGTGCGAAATCGTGATCCTGAACCGCCCATTCCGCCATGGCGATGGGGGTGATCTGTTCCGGGCTGTTTCCGAAGGAGTTCGCGATCATTGCGCAGGCAGTCGGTCCGCAGCCGTATTCGTGGAAGGGATCGGTTCCGCCCCACAGATAATCCCTCCAGAGCGGATCGTCCTGGTTGTAGTAGAGCATCGGTCCCATGGAGGTGTGGAGCATCAGATAATTCTCTGCGGTTCGGGCTGCGTCATCCGCCGACGGTTTCGGAGACTCCTCTGATGGTACGGCTGATTCCGTGGTGGCAGCAGGAGATGTATCCGCAGAAGGGGGTACGGAAGGAGCTGTGTTCTCTGTGCCCGAGGATCCTGTGGAGGGTTCGTCCTTCTTATCATTCGGCCCCATAGAATCTGCGACGGACGATGACACCGTTGCCTCTTTTCCGTTCGCGGAAGTGGCTTTCAGAGTGGAACCCTCTGTGCTGGTCACCGTATTTTTGTCGGCTTTGACCGGGTTGGCCTTTAACACTTCATAGGCCACCTGAGCGGAAGATGACGAGGTGGAGGCCACCGCTTCTGCCGTGCGGTTATTGCGGCCGTTCAGAAACGATTTCACGGCGTTTGAGACCGGGGTAATTGAAAGTATTGCTGCCAGTCCGAAAACAAGAACGGTGGCCAGTCTGGAGCGCTGGCGCTCACGTTCCATCCGTCGGTTCTGTTCGACAAGCCTGGAATGGCGATCCCGGATAAATCTGCCGTTTTTGGTTGTTATATCATTCTGTGAAACGCGATCCTGTATCAGTCTGTCATTCATACTTTTGACTCCCTATCCTGTGGAAAATGTATCGGTCAAATGTATCATCTCAGATGTATAGCAGCCAACATATTTGTATCTATATCATAACATTTTTCACACGAATTTTCCAGCATATCAGGTAGTATGTGACGGATCTGTGACAGAAAAAAGGGTGTTACTCGCGACATTCTCGCGCCGAGTGAGGTGCACAGCATCTTACTCATCGCGCGGGAATGTCGCGAGTGTGCATCCCGGAGGAGCGTTCTGTGATAGGAAATGTGAACCAATTTCCTATTACACAAAAAAGCCGTCCCGTGAGAAGTCTGATGCTGACTCGCTCGGGGCGGCTGTATATTTGTCTTTATCTGGTTTATGAAAACTGTCGGCGATTCGTTCATCTCATTCCGAGCTCCTGAAGAAGCAGAGATCCGATGCTCGTGACCGGTGCCTGTCTGTCTACGGCTCCGATCTTATATGCTTCCATTGGCATTCCGTATACGATGCAGGATTCTTTGTCCTGTCCAAACGTATAGGCTCCCTTTTGATGCATACGAAGAAGACCCTGTGCTCCGTCCGCGCCCATACCGGTCAGAATCACGCCCAGAGCGCGGCTGCCGGCATTGTCGGCGACAGAATTGAAGAGGACATCGACCGAAGGTGCATGTCCGTTAAAGCGGGGTTCTTCTGTGACGGATACTCTGTAGCCGGTCCCGATACGGGTGACCCGCATCTGAAAACCTCCCGGAGCAATGAGAATCAGTCCCTTTTCGACGACATCGCCGTTTACGGCTTCCCGTACTCTCATATGGCAGATTCTGTCCAGACGCTCGGCATACATCTTCGTAAAGCCTCCAGGCATATGCTGGGTAACGACGATGCCCGGTGTCTCTGCGGGCAGATCTTTTACTACTTCCAGGATTGCATCAGTGCCACCGGTTGAGGCTCCGATGGCAATCAGATCTCTTATTACCATAGTCATTAAATCTCTTTTCTGTAGATGGCTGGTGTGATGTACTTGTATGGACAGTTTGCCTTGCTCAGCCCTTCAGAGTGGCCGATGAAAAGATATCCGAGGTTGTCCGTTGCGTCATAAAATCTCTTCACCAGAGCATCCTTTGTCGGAGCGTCAAAGTAGATCATGACATTCCTGCAGAGGATGAGATCAAATTTCTTTTTGAAGTTGATTGGATCCATCAGATTGAACTGACGGAAGAGAACGTTGTTCCGGAGGACCGGACTTACCGTCCATGTGCCATCCGGCCGGGCGGTGAAGTATTTGCGTTTCCATGCATCCGGGATATTGGCAAGAGATTCGCTCGTGTAGGTCGGATTCACTGCGATATTCAGCATATCGGTTGAGAGATCCGTGGCGAGGATTCTGGTATCCCATTTCCCGCCGAGAGCGTCGAAGTATTCCTTCAGGATGATGGACACACTGTATGGTTCCTGTCCGGAAGAGCAGCCGGCACTCCAGATATTGATGGAGCGATCACCCTTGTGTTTCTCGGCGAGATAAGGGAGAAGCGTTTCTTTCAGGAAATCGAAGTGCTGTTCTTCACGCATAAAATACGTGTAGTTCGTTGTGAGTTTGCCAAGCATGGAGGATATGAGATCCGGTCTCTTTCCGTTCACGATATCATCGGTGTATTCGTGAAAGGATGTATAACCCTGCTGGGCGATGACATTCGTCAGGCGGCTGACGATCAGCTGTTTCTTCTTGTGTAAGTCGATTCCGTAATGCCCCTGGATATATTGATACATCCGGGTGAAATCCTCATCGGTGAGAGTGTCCATGCACCAAGTTCCTCCTGCGTATGTCGTTATAAACGGACAGAGCCATCCATGTCTCATACAGTACGCGAAGCGGCGTTTCTGGAGAAAGCTTCGGATGACTCTGTGTATAAATCAACAATGAATACAATCAGTTGTCAATAAGTGCGCGGCAGTCAAACGACATGGCAACCGTGTCGTCGTCGAGTTTGAGCATACCGTTCGCAAGCTTCTGCGGACGTTTCAGCGGGAGAGCGTGAATCTCGTTGAGATCGATGTCAAGAACGCTTCTCACATTGTCCACGATGATTCCGAGAGGTACGGAATCAATATTTAGTACGATGATACAGGTCTTGCTTGTGTAGTTCACAGGGTCTTTGTCCATCATCAGGCGGATATCAATGACCGGAAGGATCTGGCCTCGGAGATTGATGATGCCTTTTACATATTCCGGAACGACCGGAAGTGTCGTGATGGTGTGATCGTTGATGATCTCGATTACGTATTCTGTACTGAGGAAGAGTACAAGACCGCCGGATTCGAAAGCAAGACAGCGCTGAAGGTTTCTTGTATCCTCTATGTTCTCTGCAGTATTCTCTGTTACGTTAGAGAGGGATTCTGCTTTAATTTCATCTGCCATGTGTTTTACCTCCTCAAGTATTGTCAATGGCTGCAGAATGGATACCTGCGACATCAAGGATAATACTGATATTTCCGTCACCAAGGATCGTACATCCGCTGATACCAACATTCTTCAGATCGTAGTCATTAAAGTAAACAGGAAGCGGTTTTACAACGACCTGCTGTTCACCGATCAGATCGTCTGCGTAGAGAACGCAGGATTTGTCGCCGGCCTCTACCCAGATGAAGATACCTTCCTCAATGTCTTCGTCGTTATAATCGCTCGGAATATTGTAGAAGCGGTTCAGACGGATGACAGGATAGAAATCACCCATTCGCTCGATCATCTCATGACCTGTCTCGTCCAGGATGATCTCGTCTCTGTTGACCTTGAAGGACTGGCTGATATTCGCAATCGGAATCGTGAAGATCGATTTACCGACGGTGACTTTCATACCGTCAACGATGGCCATGGTAAGCGGAATCTTCAGGGTGATTGTCGTACCCTTGCCGAGTTCGCTGTCGATCTTTACAGCACCGCCGACCGCCTCGACGTTCTTCTTAACAACGTCCATGCCGACGCCTCGGCCGGAGTACTCGGTAACGGTCTGGTTTGTTGAGAAACCGGGAAGGAGAATCAATCCCAGAGCCTCTTTCGGTGTGTAGGCGCTCTTCGGTTTCGTCAGGATACCCTTGGCCTCCGCCTTGTCGAGAAGCTTGTCGGCATCCATGCCGTAACCGTCATCGCTGATGGAAATAACAACTTCGCTGCTGGTATGTGAAGCGGAGAGGATCAGTTCACCCTGCGGATCCTTTCCAGCTGCGATTCGTTCTTCTTTGGTCTCCTCGATTCCGTGATCCATACTGTTTCGAACAATATGCATGATCGGATCCTGGATGCTGTCGATGATGGTCTTGTCAACCTCTGTCTCCTCACCGATGATGGTCAGCCGGACGTCTTTGTTGAGCTTCTGCTTCATATCGCGGACAATACGGTTCATCTTCTGGAAGATACCGGAGATCGGAACCATTCGAAGAGACATTGAGATGTCCTGCAGATCGTCTGTCAGCTTGCGGAGCTGACGGGCGGATTTATTGAAGGTGTCAAAGGACTCCTGCGGCAGCATCTTCAGAACCGGTGAGGATGTAACCATCGACTCTGTGATAACAATCTCACCTACGAGATCCATCAGGCTGTCAAGCTTCTGAAGGTTGACACTGATCAGACTCTGCTTCACAGGTGCGGATTTCTTTGCAGGGGCTTTTGAGGAAGCTGCAGCGGCCGGAGCTGCTTCTGCCGGAGCAGCCGGGGCAGGTGCCTCTGCCTGAGCGGCCGGAGCCGGTGCGGGAGCTGCTTCTGCCGGAGCCGGTGCCGGTGCCGGTGCAGGCGGTTCCGCGGCCGCAACTGCATCCTGAACTTCGTACGAGCGGATGTGACCCTGAGACTGAAGAACGGAAAGTGCCTTTTCACAGTCTTCCGGAGTATTGAACGCCATGAAGAAGCCGTTATCGATGATCTGCTGTGTGCAGTCCGAATTGTGCTCCATGTCCTCCGGATAGAACCTGAAATCAATCTCGCATTCTTTTACGGCGTTTACGATCATGAATGCGCGAAGGTTCTCCATTCCGACTCCCTCTTCGAGGAAGATGTGAATGAATGTGCTGGCATCCTTATCATCCGGGAGACCGGATAGCTGTGCGTTGACGAGATCCACATTGTTCGCTGCCGGAGCTTCTGCTCCTGCAGCCTCGGCAGGTGCGTCACCGCCGGAAGCCGGTTCGTCGGATGCGCTCTCCGCAGGCTTCTTTGCGCCGGAACTCAGCTGTGCAAGAAAGTCTACGATAATCTTGGAAAGAGCATCTACGTTTTCTTCGAGAGGCTCGCCGTTCTCTACTTTTGCCATCTCGCTCCGGAGATTATCCTCAGAGCGGAAAAGGAGATTGAACAGATCTCTCTTCTCGGTGGCGTCAAGGGAGTCGATGCCCTTGTCGCGGATGAAGAAGAACAGATCCTCCATCTTGTGTGCGATTACGGAGATCGATGTGAACTCCATCATTGCGGATGAGCCCTTGATCGTATGCATGATACGAAAGATCTCATTTACGTCGTCTGTCGACATCTCGCCTTCTTTTTCATCGGCCACGAGCATCTCGTCAAGCCTGTCAAGAAGATCATTTGTCTCAAAAAGGTACGTTTCAAGCATGCCTTCCATTACATTATCCATAGATAATTTCCCCTTTGCTGCATAAACTGCGATTATTTAGGAGTGGGTTACCGGTTACCTTGCTGTATTTATATCAAGGTCAGAACTTTGTTGCCGCATCTAGTCGCTTTAGATTGCCGCTGACCGAGTTGACCATCATCTGATACTCATATGCTGTCTTGGCGAGTGAGACCTGTTCCTGATCCATATCGACGTTGTTGCCGTCGAGACGGGAAGTTTCATTATCTGTCGTATGAACGGTCGCAGTTGTATGTCTGATCGCTCGATCGATTTCCTTCGCTTCCCTTGCCCTTACAGTGCCCTTTCTTGCGAGTCGGATTTTCGATGCCAGCGTATCCTCAAAGGTCAGGTATTGCGATTTGTACTTCGGTGTATCAACATTCGCGATATTATTGACCGTAATGTTCTGACGCTGCCATAGGTAATCCAGAGTCTTTTGATCGAGACTCACTTCATTTCCGTATAGTAGACTCATAATACACACCTTTCTGTTTTGCTTTGACCGGTTCAATTACATGCGTGTCGGGGCACAGAACAATCCCGCTACAGCAATAATATCGACACACTATGAACGGATATAAGTAAACATATGTTATAAATATATAACCGAGGACGCCCCAAAGTGACCACGGGCGAGATTTGATGCCGGATTAAAAAAACGACCTCCCGGGACACCTTAAAACACCCGGAGGAGTGAGATATGTAAAAAAGAGAAGACACCGGCCGGACGTCGTCACCTTATAAAAGAGGCGTGCCGGTCGATAGTAGTAATGAATGTATATGCATTTTTTTTAGAAGTAAGTGAGGTACGCATATGGCATTGGAACTTAATCAAATCGACAACAGACTACGTACATCGGTGCCGGATTCGGTCACGAAGGTGAATACCGGCTACACAGAAGCTGCTGCGGGAACAGCTGTAAACTCTGAAGAAGACGATCAGGCGAGTGTGGCGAAGGAGAATGCGGCATCCGTCACAGGTCAGGATGTATATGTAAGGTCAAAGGAATCTCTGGAGGCAGAGAATAAAGCCTCCGAGACGGAACAGACGAAGATGTCGGCAGAGCAAAGGACTGCTCTTGTGGAAAGCCTTAAGGCACAGCAGGCTGAACAGGAGAAGGAATTCCTGAACATGATCCGCAAATCGCTTGGCGAGCAGGCGAATACGTTCCTCAAGGCGAATGCGACGCTCAGCATGGACAATGACGGAATGTGGCATTTCCTTGCCGAGGGCAACTTTACCGTAGATCTCGAGACGAAGACAAAGGCGCAGGAGGCGATCTCCGAAGACGGTGAGTACGGCGTCAAGAAGACATCGGAGAGGCTTTTCCAGTTCGCGCAGGCCTGGGCCGGCGATGACGTCGAGAAGATGAAGAAGATGCAGGCGGCAATTCAGGAGGGCTACGAGCAGGCAACGGCCTCCTGGGGCAAGGCACTTCCATCCATCTGTAAGGATACCATCGACGCGACAGAAAAGCTGTTCGATGACTATTACAAGAAGCACAGTGCTTCCTCCGCGGCAGAGTGAGCGGAAAGAGCAGTCTGTGATAACAGAAGAGAAAGAGAAAAAAAGATAAAGATTAAGAATCAGACAGAAAATGAAAAGCGATCAGGCCGGCTGTGTCCGGTGACCGAAGAGAAAGGTTTTGCCGTCACAGCCGGTGATCGATGAATTGTAATTGTATTTAGACGAAAGCAGTAGTACAAAGAAACCATCGTTTTCGTGTGAACATAAGAAAAACATCAGAAAAAAAAGAAAAGACATAAGAAATACGAACTGAAGACATCGCGGGACACGCGATCTATTATTGGGGCAGAAGATCATGAAAAAAAAGGTGGCAGCACTGATTGTCGCATTCATACTTGCAGCAGGGGGAAGTGCTTCTGCTGCAGTTTTTACGCCGGAGACGGCGTGTGCGGCTGAGAGGAATGAGGATTTCGGAATTCGTATGCGGTCCGGACGGACTTACGGAATACATGTGGCGGTTCCGGGTGTCGGCTCCGGGGACAGCATGATCCTTTTAAACAAGAAAAAGACGAAATCATCAGACAGCTCGTCCTCTTCATCGGAGGCCTCGAGCAGTTCATCCTCGTCCTCAGAGAAGTCTTCCAAAAGCAAGAAGTCCGAGGAACCGACTGCGACACCGGAACCGACGCAGACGCCGTTCAGCGTGTATATCAAGGTGGCGTCGGGGGACGGCAGCGGCGTGACGCTTCGCGAACAGCCGGCGGCGGACGCCCAGCCGGTTCTTGTGGACAATATTCCGGACGGGACGGTTCTTCATATTACCGATGAGGTGACAGACGGCGCGGGCGGCGTCTGGGGATATACGAACTACGCCGACGTCGGAAGCGGCTATGTGCTCCTTGCCGAGACAGAACAGACAGAGCGGGCGGCTCTGCTGGCTCCTTCCGCGGAAGAGATGAAACGGCTCGCGGAAGAAGAGCGGGCTGCGTTCATCAGGCAGTATTTCCAGCTGGTGGATTCCGACGGAAATGTGATCGAAGATGCCACCCCGTTTATGTCCAATACCAAGACGAAATCCGAGGATACGTCTTCGGATTCAGCCGCGAAGGGTAGCGAGAAAGTTACGGAATCGGTTTCTTCCACCAGTCTGTCGGATAAGGCAAAGGCGGTTCTTTCCGGCTCGGAGGGTACGGAATCTCTGAAGGTTGTCTCCTCGAGTTCCACGAGCGGAAATGACGGAACGATCCCGTTCCTGCCGTTCAAGGTTCCGATTTTTGTCGGGATCATCGTGGCCGTTGTTCTTTTGCTTGCGATCGGTGCCGTTGTCTTTCTTCTGATCCTTAAGAAAAAGGGCGGAAAAGGAAGCGCCGGTGAAGGTGACGAGGGCGGCAAGGACAAGAAAGGCGGCAAAGACAAGAAAGCCGGCGGCAAGGACAAGAAAGATTCCGGAGACAAGAAGGCCGCGGCGGCAGCAAAGAAAGCAGCGGCAGCAGAGAAAAAGAAGGCTGCGGCAGCGAAGAAGAAAGAAGCGGCCGCACAGAAGAAAGCCGCAGCGGCGGCCAAGAAAGTGGCCAAGAAAGCCGAGAAAGACAAAGCCAAAGCGGAGAAAGCAGCTGCAAAAGCGGAGGCCAAGGCTGCAAAAGACGCGGCGAAACAGAAGATCAAAGCCGCAAAGGACGAGATCAAGGCTGCGAAGAAAGGAACCAGGACAGCGAAGTCTAAAGCGATGAGCCAGTCGAGCGCGAACGAATTGAAAAACAAGAAGAAGTAACAGATATAGATAACAGACAGAAAGAAGAGCTGCTTTTGGGGCAGCTCTTCTTTCTGTCTGGCGGTACAACAATTACAAAATAACGATCCCGACTTTAAGAAACGGTGTTCTTGTTCGCGACAGTAAAAGAAAAAACCGGGGAATCTGTGTCTCCCCGGTTTTACAGTGGTTTTAAATTCAGTTCTTTCTGGAAGGCGGCCTCGCACATCTTGTCGACGGCGTCGCTGTGATCGATAACGTGCAGGGAGCGCGTCTCATAGATGATTTTGCGGCCGGTGTGAATGCCGTATTCATACATCGTCGCCCGGATCGTCTGCATCAGCTCCGGCGTGTGGTTCCGGGTCTGCATGAGAGAGATAAAGCGGTCGGCATACATGCGTCCGCTGATATCGCCGTGACGGATCTTGTTCTGCAGGAGCCAGCCGAACTTCTTCAGGACATCGTTGCCCTCTTTGTTCGAGAAGGATTTGAAATTGACAATATTGAAGGATACAAGGGTGTAATCCTCAAAGGGATTTTCATCGAGCCGTTTGCGGGCTTCCATGAAGAATCCTTCCCGGTTCAGAAGTCCGGTGAGATTGTCGTGGGAAATCAGGTATTCGTATCCCGCGGATTTATTGTGCGACGGCGTCAGGTCGTGGATGAAATACGCGGTCCCCTCCTGTCCGAGATCCTTCGCGTAAATCGGGCGGCTGGTGACTTCGTAGAGCTTGACCCGGTCGAGGTGATAATACGGCTGGATCCAGTTCTCCAGATTGCCCTCCTGCTTTCTGTTTTTCATCCATGCATGAAATTCCGACTGTAAAATAAGATCGTAGGATACATGAAAGAGCTGGAAGGCTCGTTCGTTCGCATAGAGGATATTCTTCTTTGTTCCCGTGATGATCAGACCGTCCGGAAATCTACGGAAGATCTGAAGAACCATCCGCGTAAAACGCTCTTCTGTGAGTGACGGATCGAGAAAGCTTGTCTTGTCGCCGGCATCCGGCTTGCTGGTATCCATATCTTATATCTCCTGTGAGGATATCTTGTTTTACAGATGCAGATAATCGTCTTTTTTGTAGCCGCGGCTTCCCTTGTTCTGCGGTTCGACGGAAGGTTTCTGTGCCGCGTCGTGGAACATCTTCGCTTCCTTTGTCATCTTCAGAGTGACTTTGATCTTATTGAGCATACAGTGCTTGATGTAAAGATCCATGTATTCTTCGATCTCGTCCTTTACAAGCATCCAGACCATCTGCATTTCCTTGGGGTGTTTGATGCTCTCCTGTTCAAAATTCGGTTCCCGGAAACGCTTCGGATAATCGCCCACATAGAATGTCAGCATACCGATCTCTTCCGGATCGAGCATATTGCCGGCTTTGAACAGAATCTTGGGGATCGGGATCGCGGGCATATACTTCGTGATTGCCCGGCGCTGTTCCGCTGTCAGCGAATCATACAAAGACATAACCTGCGAATTGAAGGCCTCATTACTCAGGTCGCGCCAGAAGCTCTCGTTCCAATCATCCATTATTGTGTACCTCTTACTCTATAAAAAATCATTGATGGATTTTGTCTGAAAAAAAGAAGATCCGCAGGCCTCGTTGCGGATGATTCACCGTTTACGGATGAATTCTGGCACAAATCGGCTCGCAACATCTTCATTAATCTGAGTATATTTCGACAAAATCGCATCTGTTTATAAATGCGGTGAGACAGTGTCTCTGAACGATTCTAGGGATTGCGGAGAGAGAAGTCAATAGCAGGGCGGGAAGTCTGGTATATATTATGAAATTTGTTTTTGGGCCGAAATATTTATATCGGGTTATGGTCTGTTGTGAAGAGACGTCCCGGTGAGAAAGATGAAAAGTCATGCGCAGACGTTGAAGAGAAGGCAGGAAGGATCCGGAAGGAAAAATTTGCATGATCGAAGCGGCAGTGGAACCAGTCGTAGAATGGATTGTACGTGGAGGTTGAAATGGAAAAAAACAAAAAGGCCGACGGCAGAGGTACTGTTCCGTTCGGGAAGAAGCAGAAAACCAAATCTCTGAGGAGCAAGATTACCACAAAGCTCACATGGGGTATTCTTCTTGTTTTGGTTGTGTCATCCATAGTTATCGCTGCGTCTGTAGGCCGGATGATCACGAAGCAGACAGAGAAGAATATGAAGAATATCGCGTGGAAGAACGCCACAGTTGTCAGCAATGTCGCGGATTCTCTGCGTTCTGTGGAATCGCCGATCGAGGCAAGTCTTCTGGAGATGCTCGGCAAGAGAGATACCGGTTCGAGGCAGTCGGCGAGCAATGTTATTTCCGGCGTCAAGCTGACGATGACACGTTACAATCAGGAGACACTGATGCTCGGAAATCTTCGTTCGATTCTGTCTTCCAATGAAAACGTTGTGGATGCCGGTATTTATTTTACAAAGGGATCCTTTGACGAGAAGATTGAAGACTACAGCATGATGGTCATCAGCCCGAAGGAAGAGCCGGGAGCCGTTTTCGCGATGGACGGGGATCAGGTAGCGGCAAATACCGCTCTTCAGGAAGCTCTCGAGACCGGTGAGGATGTATATTCGTCGCCGGTGCAGAATGAGAATCTGGACGGAATCTGGACGGTGACTGCTGCGTATCCGATCAAGCAGAATGATTCTGTTTTTGCTGTTGTGCTTGTGGAATTCAAGACAGACGCATTCCGCAAGGTTCTGGATTCGCAAGAAGATTACAATTCGGTGATGATCGATCTGATCAATCCCGACAATATGGTTGTATTCAGCAGTGTCGACAGCACGATCGGAACAGATTTCTTCGGTTTCTTTTCTGCTGATACAGCTTCGAAAATCAAGCAGACGATGAGTCAGGGCAATGAATTCCTTGTCACGACGAACAGCAACGGATACCATAAGGTGCGAGCGTTTACACCGGTGTCGATCTCCGGAAAAACCTGGTGGGCACAGACGTCGATTAATTACACGGAATACATGGGATTTCTGAACTCTCTGATTGCGGTCATGATCGGAGAAGTCGTAGCGGTTGTCGGTATGCTTCTGATCTTCAGCCGAATCGTCCTGAGAAAATCCCTGCAGCCGCTTGAAGATGTGGCGGGAGCCGTCAATACGCTGGCAAAAGGATCGTTTGATATTTCGCTGAACTATAATCAGAATGACGAGATCGGCGTTGTATCCGACAGCATGAAGGTGGTTATCAGCAATCTGAAAAGCATCATTGAGAATCTCAGCAGAAAGCTGTCGATGCTTGCCGATGGTGACTTTAACTTCTCGAATGAAGAAAAAGAAATCTATATCGGAGAATACCGGCCGATTCTTGAGTCGTTGGATGCGATCACAGAGAAACTGAATGCAACAATGGGAGATATCCGCTCGGCCTCCGAGAAGGTTGACAGCAGTTCCACGCAGGTGTCCGCGGGCGCGAACGCACTTGCCACCGGTTCGACCGAGCAGGCATCTTCGGTCGAAGAACTCTCGACCACAATGGCCGATATGTCCATGAAGATTCGCGCAAACGCGGAGAAGGCAATCAATGCCTCGGAGCTTTCCGCGAGAGCGGGAGAGGCCGTGGACAAGTCGAACGAGAAGATGACAGAGATGTCCTCGGCGATGTCTGACATTACGACAAAGGCAGAGGAAATCAATAAGATTATTCAGACCATTGATGATATTGCTTTCCAGACGAATATTCTGGCTCTCAACGCCTCCATCGAGGCGGCAAGAGCCGGTGCGGCAGGAAAGGGATTCGCGGTTGTTGCGGCGGAAGTCGGAAATCTCGCGAACAAGTCCGCGCAGGCAGCCCGTTCGACAGCGGTACTGATTCAGGATACGGTAGAGGCTGTTCAGAAGGGTGGAGAACTCACCAGAGAGACAGCCGAATCCCTGCAGTCTGTCTCGGATAATACGGAGCAGATCACCAGTCTTATCAACGAGATCAGCGACGCGTCCGAGGAGCAGAGCAAGGGTGTCACACAAATCGAGGATGGGCTGAGGTCGATTTCTGATGTCGTACAGAACAACTCCGCGACAGCGGAAGAGAGCGCAGCGGCGTCCGCGGAATTGTCCGGACAGGCTGCTATGCTCAAGGAACTTGTCGGACGGTTCAAACTTAAGAATGTGAGCGGATCGGGTGCCGCCTCTTCTTACACAGTTGAGACGCCGGAGAGAACCGGGGCAGCGAAAGCCGCGCCGGAAGGGATGGCGGAAAAGACAGGGGTCTCCAAGCCGGAACCTGTGAGAAAAACAGAAGTCGTATCCGAGAGACAGGAGATAAAAGCAAAAACAGTATCGGAAAAGCCGGTGAAAAAGGCTGTAGCCGCATCGTCAGAGCTGCCGAAGAATAATGCAGCTGAAAAAACGGCCGGAAAGAAGGATGTTAAAGAGCGCGGCAAGTATCATATGTACGAGGGAGCCGATCAGGAATTTAAGGCACAGACGGAAGAGAAGGACAGCAGAAACGCGATTTCACCGGCTTCACAAGCCGCAATCGCGCCGAAGGATAACAACGGAAAGGCTTTTACGCCGGATGCTGACGATAAATACTGAGCCTCGTGAAGATAAGACTCTATGGAAATACGTGCAACAGTTCACTGGAAGATAACGGTTGATACGTGGCACTAGAGTATCATAGAAAGGACAGAGGGACTGTTGCACAGGAGCATTTGGTTACGAGGATGCTTTGTGTGACAGTCTCTTTTATCATGTCTCAAAAAATAAGTGGCGCATTTTTCATCAGAAGGTTCGCACAGTTTCTCCTTTGGCAAATTGCACATCTGTAAGCGACTCCCGCCGAATAGAAAATACAAAGGTAACAAAGATGAGAAAATTATGCGTGCGCGACTGTATATGTGACTGTCAAGAGTTTATAATGCATGAATGATACCATAGAGAAAGAATACGTGTATGGCTCTGAGCGGCAGGGAAAAAGACAGATCTATTGGGACGGACGCCGGATCCGGAGATGAAAATAAAGAGGTACTCATGACAAGGGATTTTGATTGGGAATATCTGAGAAATAAATATGATATGATGCCCGGGAACATTCTGATTTGCGGGAGAGAGTCCGGTGAGGATATTCTCTATGCCAATGATGAATTGCTGGATCTGGTCGGCTGTGCTTCCAAAGAGGCGTTTCTCGCGCTTACCGGCGGAAAAATGCGGGGCTTCATCTTCGAGGAGGATTTCTCTTCGACCATTCAGGTGGTGAGCGCGCATCTTGTGCGGGAGAAGGATCGATTTTCACACATTTCCTTCCGTATTTACAACTGTGAGCACTCGGAAATTACGGTAGTTAGTTACGGGCGAATTCTGGATGATCCGGAGCTTGGAAAGATCTGCGTTTTGTCTTTGTCGGAATCGGACGTAAAGGCAAAGGCGCTGCTGACAGATCCGCTCACCGGCCTTATGGGTATGCACCGGTTTCGTGAGGAGATGTCGCAGGAAATGAAATTGGCGGCGGAACAAAGCAGTCTCTCGAAGTATTCGCTTGTATTTTTTGACCTGACCAACTTCAAACTGTTCAATATGAAATATGGGGTATCCTCCGGAGACCGTCTGTTGTGTGAGATGGCGGAAATTCTCAAGTCGGTGTACGGAGACCGGATGGTTGCCAGATTTTCGGACGATCACTTTGTTGTTCTGACAGACCGGCAGGATGTCACGGAGAGCATTCTCGTTGTGAATATCAAAACCGGGGAAATTGATCAGAATACGATTCTTCAGCTGAAGGCGGGCATTCGGTATCTCAGAGAAGAAGACGCGGCTGTCTCGGTGGAGATGATCTGTGATCAGGCGAAGCTTGCCTGTGACAGCATCAAACATGACGCGACAGATTACACCTGTGAGTACAATGAGCAGCTGACGAAGCAGATTGAGTTAAAAACCTATGTGAACGCCAATATTGAGAAGGCGATCAATCAGGGGTACATCAAGGTTTATTACCAACCGGTGATCCGCACGCTCACGGGGAAGCTCTGCGGCGTGGAGGCTCTGGCGAGATGGATTGATCCGGAGTACGGCATTCTTTCGCCGTCGGATTTTATTCCGTATCTTGAGGAGGCGCACCTGATCCAGATGCTCGATAACTACGTGATCTATGAAGTCGGACGTCAGATGCGCGCGCAGCTGGACAACAGGATTCCGGTTGTTCCGTGTTCGTTCAACCTCTCTCGTGTGGATTTCATCATGGGGGATCCGTTCAGGGAAGTGGAGAATGTCATCCGGAAATTTGGACTGCAGAGAAATCTGTTCCGGATCGAGATCACAGAGTCCATGATTATGCAGGATGAGGAACGGATCATGGAACAGGTCAACCAGTTCCATGACAGCGGCTATGAGGTCTGGATGGACGATTTCGGAAGCGGATATTCGTCGTTAAATACACTGAAGGATTTCCACTTCGATGAGATCAAGATCGATATGCTGTTTCTGCGGGATCTTAACGAGAAGGGACGCAGTATCATCGCCTCCATGGTCAGCATGGCAAAAAAACTCGGCGTGCATACGCTGGCCGAGGGCGTGGAGTACGATGAACAGGTGGAATTTTTGAAGAGCATCGGCTGTGAGAAGATGCAGGGATACTATTACGGGATGCCGATGAGCGGAGATAAACTCTTCGAGTTCTGCAGAGAATCCTGCATTGAGGTGGAGTCGGCATCGGATGCTTATATTCAGGATCAGGTGGGACTGGAAAACCTGATCTCGGATTCGCCGATCGCGCTGATTGAGGACGACGGACGTTTTTTCCATATTCTCTTTGAGAATGACAGTTTCCGTGAGGCCGTGAGTTCCATGAAAAACGGCACAGAGGACAATGTCAATGCGTTTATCCGTTCTCCCTACTACGCGCTGAACAAGACAGTCCGGGAATTTGTCGACAAACCTGTCTCAAGCGGAAAAAAAGAGAAGATCACGTTCATCGAGAACGGGCAGTATATGCGTCTCACCGCGCGAACGATCGCGGGGAACAAGGGCTATTACATTCATAAAATCGGACTGTTTAACATTACCTATGACGACGCGCAGGAGCGGACGAGAAGGAACGATGAGATCATCCGGAACATTGCCGTTGTGTATAAGGGAGTTTACCTGTGGAGCGTAAAGGATAGTGAGATCGAGATCATTATGAGCGAGCGGCTGCGGGATGAAGGCTCTTTTCTGTCCGTGGACAGATTCCGACAGAAATGGATGCGGGAAATGATCTATCCCGGGGACCGGCAGCGGTTTGACGATTTTTTCCAGACCGATGCGATTCACAGAAAAATCAGGATCGGAAAACATGCGACAACTTCGGATGTTTTTCGTATCCGGAATGAGAAAGGAAACTTTGAGTGGATTGAGCTGACGGCCTTGATCCTTCAGCATGAGCGGGAGGAGAAAATTCTGATTCTCGGGAAGCCGGCGGAGATCGATGAGTATCTCAAAAATGCGGACTTTATCGTCGGTATGGCGGATATGCACAATTTCGATTCCGAAGGACGGGAATGGCAGAAGGACGGAGACCTCTGGCGGGCACTCATGGAAAACTCCGACATCAAGTATTTCTGGAAGGACAGACAGTGCCGGTTTGTCGGCGTCAACAGGGCCTTTCTTGAATACTTTGGTCTGAAGTCCGCGAAGGAGATTATCGGAAAGACCGATCAGGACATGAAGTGGCATCCGGACAACGGTCCTTTCCGGGATGATGAAAGACGGGTGATTGAGCGGGGAGAAGTTGTGAGCGGAACCATCGGCGAATGTATGATCCGCGGCTGCCTGCACAAAATCATCGCGAACAGAGTGCCGATCTACCGGGACGGAAAAATCGACGGTCTGATCGGTTACTTTGATGATCTGGACGCGATCCAGGGGCGCCGTTACGACAGCCTCTATCTGAGGGATCCGATCACAGGTTTCATGAACTTCCGCGGAGCGTTGGACGCCGGTACGAAATTCGAGGAGAATTTCAAAATGAACGGCGAGAACTACATCGGAATCCTTATCGACGTATCGGAGTACAATCGTTTCCTTACCTCCTACGGTGCAGAAGCGGCGAATGAGCTCGTGTGCTTTGTCGGAGAGAAAATCCGGAAGTATGCAGATACCGGTGCGGCGATTTCGCGCCATTCGGAGTGCAGATTTCAGATTTTTGAAAAGGGGAGCGACACGGCTGCCGTCCGGGAACGCCTGCACCGGCTGGCCGATGAGATTCATGCGGTCCGTGAAGTCGCCGGGTATTCGTGTACCCTCTACATGAATTATTCAATCGCCGTCGGCTCCGAGGTAGAGACAACAGCGGCGCTTTTCCGCGTGCTGATGGAGAGAATGGAATTCGCGGAAGAAGAGGATCTCGGAAGGATCGTATATATGGGCGACCGCCTTGTCTTTGACAGGGAGAAGTTCGACGACATGGCAGAGCGTGTCTATATGTGTGATCCGGAGAATTATGATCTGGTTTATCTGAATCATGCGGGAAGGGAGGATCTCCATCTTCCGGAGGACTTCAGCTGCACAGGCAGAAAGTGCTATGAAGTTCTTGAGGGACGTGAGGAACCCTGTGAGTTTTGTACGATTCCCGTTACCAGAAGAGACAGGTTCCACACCTGGACCAGCCACAATCAGAAGAACGGCAAGGACTATCTGATGCGGGATACGCTGGTGCCCTGGAGAGGAAAGAACTACCGGTTCTCCATGTCGGTGGCGCTCTCGGATTATATTCATGAGTCGGAGATGAACAAACAGTCGGCCTACCGCAGGATTCTCACGATCGACGCGGTCAGCATCGCGCTTCAGGCGCAGGATCCGGAAACCGGTATTCAGAGAATGATTGAAAAAATGGGTCAGGGGCTCGGCGCGGACCGGGTGTTCATTTTTGAACAGACCGACGAAGGGCGGCTCAGGGCCAATTACGAATGGCACAGGAGCGATCTCATTCCGTTGATGCAGGAGTGGCAGAGCGTTCCCGTGAAAATCGCGGAGGGTCTCTACAGGGTATTTGAAAAGAACCGCGCCTTTGTTCTGCCGGACGTGCAGGAGGTGGAGAGAATCCGTCATAGAGATCCGGAGCTGTTTGGAAAAATCGAAGACGTGAAGATCCGCGAGATGATCTGTGTGGAGCTGAAATTCGGAGGAAAGTCCGCCGGCTTCTTCGGCGTCATCAATCCGACAAAGGACTCTGTGGAGAACACGGAGAGGATCCTTATGATTCTTTCCCGATATATTTCCATTCTTATTCGCAACAGGGATATGCTGCGAAGACTGGATATTCTCGGAAGCAGAGACGCGCTTACCGGCGTTATGAACAGGAGAGCATTCCGCGATATGACCAGAAATATGCATGACAAATCCGGTCTGGTTGTGATCTACGGTGATGTGAACGGCCTGAAAACCGTGAACGACACCCGGGGACACGAGGCCGGTGACGAACTGATCAAGGTGGCGGCGGACGTTATGAGTTCGATTGTCGGAGCGGAGCAGGTTTTCCGCATGGGCGGTGATGAATTTATCATTGTCACTCAGAGCAAGGACAAAAAAGAATCGGATGAACTGATGAAAATGCTTCGTGACAGCTTTGAATACAAGGGGATCAGTGTGGCGCTCGGCTGTGTATACAATCCCGGAGAAATCAAGGATGTCGGCGAACTGATGCATGAGGCCGACCGCCGCATGTATATCAATAAGCAGTATATGCATAAGCGCGATTCCGGTGAAAAAACGTCGGAGAAAGGAAAAGACGCAGAAACGTGAGCGGGACGCGGGAAGGCGAAAGGACTGCATGACGTGAGCGGAGTCTCGGGACACGAAGGGACTGCGTAATGCAAGCGGGATGCCGGAGAGAAAAAGGGATGCGCCAGACAGATGAGAGAATGAATAATTTGCGAAGTTTTGTCGATAAGATATACATATATGAAATTATCTGGAAGATTTCGGAAGGATTCGTGTATGAAGGAACATTCCCATGGCTTACATGGTCAAATCAAAGCCGCTCAGGAACAATCCAATTATCTGTTTGCGTCCCTTACGCAGAGGCTGGAGCTGAATGAGATCAACTGGAGATCGCTGGCGCTGATGCCGATTGTGACGCTTCCGGTCTGTGTATTCAATGTTCTGGTGAGGCTTCAGTACCGCAAGGCGCCAGGAATCGTCTCGGGCCTACTCCTGATCGCCTACTCGCTTCTTCTCCTGTTTTTTACGAAAAAGGGCAAGAAAAGGTTTGTGAGATACGCGACGACTCTGGTTTATCTCGCGGAAGTCCCCGTGATGCTGATTACGGTTGTAACGGCGACGTTTTTTACGCCGAATGTGGCGGCTGTGACTGCGCTTCTGTTTATGGCGATTCTGCCGCCGTTTATTCTCGATAAGGCCCTCCGTGTGATCAGTTTCGAGACGCTCTGGGCGCTCGTTCTGATCAGCATGAGTTATGTCGCGAAGGACGCTTCTCTGTTCAAGATGGACGTCCTTCACGTGATTCTGGCGTATCTGCTGTCTGTCGGTATGATTCTCCTGATTCTGGACAGCAGATTCCGGATGATCCGCAGCAGAAATGATCTGATCCGTTTTTCCGAGAGTGACGCGCTCACCGGCGCGTTGAACAAGCGGTATTTTCTGAAGGATATGAAAGCCCTCCGGAATGTGTACGACGAGAGCAGGGATGAGAAGGATCAGATCGTGATCGTCTCCTGCAATATCTGTGATATGCGTCTGTACAATGAGGAGTACGGATTTCAGGAGGGAAACCGGCTGCTGATCCGGGCGGCCGACTGGCTGTGTGAGAATTTTATGAACCGGCCGGTCTCGCGGTTTGAATCGGATCATTTTTTTCTCATGTGTTATGAGTCGGAGCTGAAACGGTTCGTGGAGAATCTTGAGCAGCATGAACTTACCGGCGTGGGAGAGAGACCCGTCCAAACCACGTTCGGATATTATGTGATTCAAAGCGATGATACGGAGGACTACGCCTGCGACCGGGCGTTCTTTGCTCTTCAGAAAGTGGAAGAAGGGCAGAGGATTCGCTGTTACGATGCGAAGATGAATGAGGAATATCTCTACCATAAGAAACTTCTGGCGCTCTTCCCGGCCGCGCTGAAGGAGGAAGAGTTTGAGGTGTACTATCAGCCGATCGTCCGCTCGTTTACCAGGGAGATCAGCAGCGCGGAGGCACTGGTCCGCTGGAACAACAAAGAGCGAGGGATGATTCCGCTGGGGGATTTCATGCCTCTTCTCGAAGAGCACAATCTGATTCCGGAACTGGATCTCTACATGGTCCGTCATGTTCTTCGGGATATGAAAAAACTGCGCGAGGAGACGGGGCATCTGATTCCGGTATCCGTCAATCTCTCCCGTCTGGATTTCGTGGTGAAGGATATGCCCGCGGAAATCCGCCAAATGGCGGATGAAGTCGGAATGGAACACGACAAATTGATCATCGAGATCACAGAGAGTGCGTTTGCCTTGCAGAACACAAGGCTCGCCGATGTGTTGCAGCAGTTTCATTCTTATGGATTTCCTGTCTGGATGGATGATTTCGGATCCGGTTATTCTTCTTTGAATCTGCTGAAAAACTTTGATTTTGATCTGATCAAATTCGATATGCGTTTTGTCAGAGATCTTGCGACGCACGTGAACAGCAGGATTCTGCTCGGGAAACTGGTGGAGATGGTCGACGAACTCGGTATGCAGACGCTGGCCGAGGGCGTGGAGACGGAGGAACAGAGAACAATTCTCGAGAGCATGGGCGTGCAGAGGATGCAGGGCTATCTCTTCAGTAAACCGGAGAGATTTGATTATCTCATTGAACAGCAGCGGAAGAGAACCATGCTTACTTACGAGGACTTTCACAGGTCGCAGTATCTGGATGTGGTCAGCAAAGCGAACTTACGGAATCCTCTCCAATATGATTTCTGCAGAAACGGTGAGGATATGGAGAATGAAATGCCTGCGGGCGTTCTTGAAATTTCGGGAGACGGGAAAGCAAGATATATCCGCTCAAACGCGATTCTCAGGGATTTCCTGAGTGAATTCTATCATTTCGCGGATGCTGAGAAGACGGCGGGAGATGATTTTGGCGCGTCGGGTTTCTATCTGAGGATTCCGGAGCCGATGCTTCAACAGCTTGCTGTGATCAAAGAGAGAGGAACCTGGGAGCGACTGGATATCCGGGATGACCGCTGTCTGTTGGAGAATGAGAGACTGAAAGACAAGAACGGATCGTTCTTTATTCATTTTCTCGCGGAGGATGAGATCACATCGAGAAGCGCTTATATGGTCGTTGAAATCAGTGAATGAAAAAACAAAAAGAACGGACTGCCAAATCATGCAGTCCGTTCTTTTTATGTAGTGCAGCTGCTTACTTGCCTGCGTAGTAATCGGATACGCTGAGGTTATCGCCGAGCGGCACTTTATGGTCAAGACCGATGAATTTGCCGGTCTTTTCATCATGCCACAGGGTTCCCTTCATCATACCGTATTTGTCCTCATCCCAGTTCTGGAAGGTTGCGTCGAGAAGTCCGCCGGTATCTCCGGAGTTCGGGTTCAGACACCAGAAGGTGTGGTTGATCTTGTTTTTCTCGATGAAAGCAGCGATGAGCTCGAGCCATTTCTGGTTCTCTTTTCCATCCATGAATCCGCCCCACTCACCAATCAGAAGCGGCGAAATGTTCTGATCCTGGAGATAGTACCAGGTGTCGTACCAGTAGTCGTCGAGAAGAGTCTGCTCAGTGAAGTCCTTCTGGAACCAGGACTGGTTGTATACGGCCGGGCCGTAATCATGCGGTGAGTATACAAGCTGGCTCTGGTATTTTCCGAGGTCTACCGGATAATCTTTGGCGCCGCGGAGGTTTCCGCCCCACCAGCTCGGGTAATATTTCTTTTCTTTCTCGGTTGCGTTTGGAGACTGTGTGCCGGACTCGTAGGTGTATCCCGGACGTGGAGTCTGCTCGATACCCTCAACCATGATCAGAAGATTCGGGTTGACGTCGAGGATGGCCTTACCGCAGCGGCTGGCTGCTCTCTGCCAGTTCTCCTGATCATCGGAGCCGTCCCATTTTGCGCGGAGATTGTCGGCGTCGGAGTATTTTCCGTGCGGCTCGTTTTTCAGATCGATCGCGATGACGGTATCGTCATCTTTGTACTGATCAACGAACCAGGTCCAGGCTTCAATCCAGTCATCCTCTGTCAGTGTCTTGCCGAGGTTTGCGGCCTCAACCCCGTACCATACCGGATAGTTGTGTCCGGAGTTGTTGGTGTCAAGACTGTGGCAGTCCATCATGACTTTGATTCCGTTGAGCTTGCAGTATTTCAGGAGAACATCGAAGCAGCCTCTGGAATCGAGGTCTTTGCCGTTCTCGTCCTGAAGCTCCGGCTGGTTGTAGCTGGTGATACAAACTTTTACTTTCTCTCCGGCTTTCCACTGAAGGAGTAGCTCGGAGGAAATCGGAATACGAAGAAGGTTGAAGCCGCGATCCGCGATCTCTTTCATCTTTACGTCGAAGTCCATGCTCCAGAGACCGTGCACGACAGCCTCGTTACAGTTGAAACCGAACCAGTTTACACCGGTCAGATACACCGGATTTCCCTCTTCGTCATAAATCTGATTTCCGACGGTGTGCAGCCAGTCATCGTTTGTGTCATTTTTTTCAACGACGGTTTTTGCAGCTGTTTTCTGTTTGGTGTCGGCTGTCCTGTTGGTGACAGCAACTGTTCCGGATACTGTCTTGTCTGCATTTGCACCTTTGGTGAGGAGTGGTGATACTCCAATACCTGTGACGGCCACAACCGCAGCCAGGATGCCGGCAGCAACTCTGCCTTTGCAATTCTTTAAGTTCTTCATTGTTGACCTCCCAATATGCTCTGTCGGTGAGCTTTCCCCCAAGATGATTGTGCTTTTGTCGAAAACAATCAAAATATTAGTTTAAATGTACCACAATTAAACGTTTTCGTACATATATAAATACACAAATTGTGTGAAAAATTAAAAATAAGAATAGACGGGGCAGGCGTTTGGTGTCATAATATCGTTGTTTTTTACAGGATCTTTGCATTCGGTGATGCCGGGCAGGTGATTTTTGTGTATACTGTAAGCGTTCATAGACATATAAATAATGAAGAAAACAATTATAAACTGCGATAAATAAAATATGGTAATCAATATGTTATTTAATATGAAAAAAGTGGGGCCGACTTTCAAGGCTTCCGACGACAGCGGCAGGAGGCGAAGTGGCTGGGGGGAACTGCTTCTTCATGTTCTGGCATCCCTGATTGGGTATTTCCTGATTGAGGCGATGGCCAGGCATTCCGTGTTTGCGGCGTTTGCCTTTTTTCTCAGTCATGAGAAAGTTTTTTTGTATAACACGATGCTGATCTTTCTGTCCACACTTCCCGTCTTCCTCTTCCGGAGAAGAGTGTTCTGGCGGGTGCTGATCGGAAGCGGCTGGGCGGTCTTCGGAATTGCGAACGGCATCATTCTCGCGAACAGAGTCACTCCGCTCACCGGACCGGATCTCATGATGCTTTCGGAGGGACTCGCCGTCATCCGGAAGTATATGCCCGTCTGGCAGATTGCCCTGATCGGCGTGGGCGTTGTCTGTCTGCTGGCCGGTCTTGTCTTTTTCTTTCTGAAGGCGCCGGTGTACAGAGGAAAGCTTCGAAGACTTCCGGTTCTGATCGCGATTCTTCTTTCTTTTGCCGCGGGCTTCGGAATCACGCGGCAGTGTATTCAAGACCGTATTCTCTCTTCGTATTTCGAGAATATTGCCAGCGCCTATCAGGATTACGGCTTTCCGTACTGCCTGATGGTGACGGTTTTTGACACGGGGGTGTCGCAGCCGGATCATTACTCGGAGAAGATGATCAAAGAGATCCTTTCGGATGAGGGAAAGGAAAAGAAGACGAAAAAGCTGGGAGAGGAGCTCCCGAATATCATCTTTGTGCAGTGCGAGACGTTCTTTGATCCGACAAGAGTGCGGCAGCTGAATTTTTCCTCGGATCCGCTTCCGAACTGGCACAAACTGGAAAAGAAATACACTTCCGGTCTTTATCGCGTCCCGGTTGTCGGAGCAGGTACAGTTAACTCGGAGTTTGAGACGATGACGGGTATGAGTCTTCGGTTTTTCGGACCCGGAGAATATCCCTACAAGGGCGTGCTCATGGACGCGCCCTGCGAGAGTGCGGCCTATGTGCTCAAGAATCTGGGATTTGCGACACATGCGGTTCACAACAACGACGCGATTTTTTACCGCAGGAATGAGGTCTACCGGAATCTCGGATTTGACACGTTCACCTCATGCGAGTACATGGAGAATCAGGACGATGTCAACGAGACCAACTGGATGCGGGACCGGAACCTGATCGGACCGATCAACGACGCGCTCAATTCCACGCCGGGCAGAGATTTTCTGCTGACGGTTACGGTTCAGCCCCACGGCGCCTATCCGTCGGAGTGGAGACTGGCGGATCCGGCGATCCGCGTGTCGGGCGCGAGGACAGAGGAGCAGAACGCGGCGTGGGAGTACTATGTGAATCAGCTTCATGAGGAGGATGAATTTGTTCAGGCGTTGATCGATGAGATGAGCGAGCGAAAAGAGCCGACGGTCATTCTTTTCTACGGAGACCATCTGCCGACGATGAACCTCACAAGCGATGATCTGAACAGGGGATCCATTTACCAGACGAACTACCTCATCTGGGACAACATGGGACTGGAGAGACAGAAAAAGAACATCGCGGCTTACCAGGCCGCCGCGGAGATTTTTAAAGAACTGAAGATCTATGACGGCGTGATGTTCCGTTTTCAGCAGACCATGAAGAGAAGCGACAGTTACACCTTCGATATGCAGGCGCTGCAGTACGACATGCTCTACGGAGAGAGATATGTGTACGGAGGTGAAGAACCGTACAGCGCGACGGATATGCGCATGGGCGTCAGGAAGATCGAACTGGACAGCGTTCTGAAGGTTGGACAGGATATGATCTACTACACCGGAAAGAACTTCACACCGTCCTGCAAAGTCGTGATTGGTGAAGCGGTGATCGATGATACCCTTTATATCAACGATACGACGCTTGTCACGAGGGGTGAAAAAATCGATTCCGGCGAGAATCTGAGTATCGGAGTCAGCGCCAAGGGAAGTGTCAGGGAGATGCTTCCGGGATCGGACATCTACATTTTCAAGGGAAGTTCCTACGCCCTCTCCGTCGATCATGAGGCCATGGCAAAGAGGAATCAGACAGAGGATGAGACGGTGAGCACTTCCTGAGGAAATCTGTTTTGGATAATCAGAAAAACGGGAGCAGATATGGATGAAAAAAGACTGATGCATACGTGTTGTGCTTCTTGCAGAATACGTACACATCAGTCTTTTTTTCATCTCATAGGAAATTCCTCCGAATTTCCCATGAGACAAAACGCTCCGCGGGATGCGCAGCTCGCAGATGGGAAGATCGCTTCGCGATTCTGCTCGCGCGCCAAAGTCCTGCGGCGCTCCCCTCAGGAAGGAGGGGCGGGGGGAGTCGAGGTCCGCTTGCGGACTTTGTTCTGTTATGGAAATTCCTCCGGAATTTCCATAACACAAAACACTCCGGGAAATATCCGAAGGCCCTCGTGTCAGAATGCGATGCCGGACAGCTCGATCAGAAGCCCCCAGAATACGCCGAAGGCGTAGAGCACGCCGGCAATGCGGAGATTCTCGCGCATATGGCGGTTGGTGCGGAAGAGGACGAGCAGTCCCACGCCCGCGCCGACGAGAAGGCCCGCCATCATCTGACCGGCGTTCAGCAGGCCGTTCAGATAAAACTGCGTGATCATCACAGAGGAGGCGCAGTTCGGAATCAGGCCGATGAGAGCCGAGAGCAGCACGCCGATAACCGGACGGTTGGTCAGGAAGCCGGCGAGCGCATCCTTTCCGAGACCTTCGATTGCAAAGGTCAGGGCGAAGGAAATCAGGAATACAAAGAGGGCGATATGAAGGGTGTGGATCAGCGCCGCCAGAAAGAGATTTCCCTCTTCTTCATCTTCGCAGTGGCAGTGTTCGTTTTCACACAGATCATGGATTCTCTTTTCGGTCTTATACTTGTATTTTGTAAAGCGGAGAAGAAAATCAAAGCCGAGACCGGAGATAACCCCGATGGCGGCTTTTACCGCGAGAATCCGGAAGATCGAGCCGGCCTCCAGATGTTCCGAGATAAAGATGGGGAGCATCTCATCCGATGTGGAGAGGAAAACCGCGAGCAGCGTTCCGATCGAGAGGATTCCTCCGGAGTAAAGGCTTGCCGCGGAGGCGGAGAAGCCGCACTGCGGAATGACGCCGACGATGCCTCCGAAGATGGGGCCGAGGCGTCCTACGCTGGCCAGGGTTTCGGTGGATTTGTCAGCAGCCTTTCTCTCGATGAACTCCATAATCAGATAGGTGATATAGAGGAAAGGGATCAGCTTTGCCGTATCTATAATGGCGTCCGTAAACGATTCGATCATAGTTTCTATCATGTAGGTGTCTCCTTCAAAATGCAAATCAGTTGCAAAATGGTATTATACATTTTTTGCGGAAAAACGCAAGTGAATTGCAGATTTTCGGAGAGACGTCGGAAGGAAGGGCAATTTTCGCGGGGAAATTGCGCATTATTTCTGAGCATCCGGCAGCGAATCGAGGGCAAAGATCGGTGTTAGCGGAGCGTTTCTTTCAGTCGGAAATGGTAACATCAACGGAAGCGAGTTTGTCATATCTCCTCCCTACGCCTGGCTTAGAGGAAGGGGCTTCTCTGACTGAGATGAATCGTCGATGGGCGTCAAGTGTTAAGCATCCGGATTTCTTCCTCTGTGAGAGGCCGCCAGCTTCCCTCGGCAAGAGCCGGATCCAGAACAAGACGGCCCATCGAGAGCCGCTTCAGATAGAAGACTTCTTTGCCGACGGCGTGAAACATGCGCTTGATCTGGTGGAATTTTCCTTCGCGGATCGTGACGCAGATCTCTGTGACGCCGGAAGAGAGCGTCGATTCCGGATGTTCGGAGGTCAGAAGATCTTCTTTGTCGGATGCAGTGGCTTCGTCCCGGAAGGTGAGGATTTCCAGTGTGGCGGGAAGCGCGGTCAGCTCCTCGTCGATGCGAAGCCCCTTTGCGAAGGCATCGACATCCGCTTCTGTGACGCAGCCGTCGATTTTTGCGTAGTATTTCTTGTCGACATGCTTCTTCGGAGAAAGAAGTCTGTGGTTCAGATCGCCGTCGTTTGTGATGAGGAGAAGCCCGACCGTGTTTTTGTCGAGACGGCCGACGGGAAAGAGATCCTTTCGGCGATCCTTTCCGAGAAGATCGATAACGGTCTGCTGACGTTTGTCTTCGGTCGCGGTGATGACGCCCGCGGGCTTGTTCAGCATATAGTATTCGAAGGTATGATAGTGGATCGGTTGTCCCTCAAAGGTGACTGACTCGTCTCCTTTTACGGAAAAGCCGGGATCCGTGATCCGGGCGCCGTCAACCGTCACGACGCCTTTGCGGATTTTTGTCTTCAGTTCTTTTCTGGTGCCGACATTCATGTCGGACAGGTATTTGTCCAGTCGCATAGATTTCCTCTTGAAGATAAAAAATAAGAATCATTGGAATGATCGTGGTTGGTTTTGATGATGTCTTTGAGTATAGAGGGCAAAGAGAAAAATGTACAGTTAAAGTTCCTATATAAATGTTATCGTTGACGTTGACTGCGAAAGTAGTAACGTTTAATAAAAGAAGTGTTGCTGGAGAGGAAGAGTTGACGAGGATGTCATGATCCGGCAGTAGAGAGAAGTATTTGTTTGCAGAGAAGTTTCGGATTACATCAGATGGACGGGAAGGTACTGCCGACGGAGGGATGAGATGCGGAAGGACGGAACAGTGGACAGCGAAACGATTGCCATGCGGATTTCTTATACGAGTATTGCCGTAAATGTTATACTCACGGTTTTTAAGCTGTTGGCCGGTCTGATTGCCCACTCCGGGGCAATGGTATCGGACGCCGTTCACTCGGCATCGGACGTTGTCAGCACGCTGATTGTGATTGTCGGGATCCGGATCTCGTCAAAAGAATCCGACGGCGACCACCCATACGGACATGAGCGCTTTGAGTGTGTTGCCTCGGTTATTCTCTCTGTCATGCTCGGCCTGACCGGCCTTGGCATCGGCTCGGCCGGCATCCGGAAAATCGCGTCGGGAGATCCGGGAAATCTCACGGTTCCCGGTAAGCTTGCGCTTCTGGCGGCGGTGATTTCCGTGTTTCTAAAGGAAGGAATGTATTGGTATACAAGAGCCGGCGCGAAAAAAATCCGGTCGACGGCTCTGATGGCAGATGCCTGGCACCATCGGTCGGACGCACTGTCGTCCGTCGGAAGTTTTGCGGGCATTCTTGCGTCAAGAGCCGGTTTTCCGGTGATGGATCCGCTGGCCAGTGTACTGATCTGCGGTTTTATCCTGAAGGCGGCGTTCGACATCTTCCGCGACGCTGTCGGAAAGATGACTGATCACGCGACGAGCCCCGAGCAGCAGAAGATGATCCGGGAGACGATTGAGCGCGTGGAGGGCGTGATCCGGATCGATGAGCTGAAGACGAGAACTTTCGGCTCCAGAATCTATGTGGATGTCGAGATCGGCGTGCAGGGGGATTTACCTCTGGTTGAGGCACATGCCATTGCGGAGGAGGTTCACGACAGGATCGAGTCGGAATTTCCTGAAGTGAAACACTGCATGGTGCATGAGAACCCGGTATAAAAGAAGCCTGTTGAACAGAAATGAATGGATGCGATTCTGCTCGTGCGCCTTTCGTCCGACTACGCTCCCCTCAATTTTGAGGGGAGCGTAGTCGGACTTTGTTATGGTATAGGAAATTGCTCCGCAATCCCTATACCATAACGCTCCGCGGGATGCGCAGCTCGCGCGATATGTAGATGCGTTGCATCCGCGCTCGGCGCGAGAATGTCGCTAGCGACATTCTTTTTTATTATGAGAAACTCCTGCGTACATTTTTCCTTCAATCGGGAAAATACAGGGTCACAATTCTGCAAAAAAGTCCGTGACGAACTCGGTTTCGTATTGTAAACTAGTGCCTGTGTAGTGAAGTTTGTAAAAATATTTTGATTTATGGACACGAATTTACAGTTTATTGATGAAAATGCCTGTCCGATTGGCTACACATAAATTCATACGAAAAAGAAAGGCTGCGGAGCAGGAGGCTCACGCGGCAGGGAAGGTAGAGGGTATGCAGAATCAATCTAATATCAAAGTCGATGACTTCGAGTACTGCAAGGAAGTTATCGGAAAACTCAGCAGTTATTATGACAGCAAGGTTGTCGGACAGCAGAAGCTGAAGTATTCGCTGATCGAGGCGATTATTGCGGACGGTCACATCCTGATCGAGTCCGTACCGGGGCTTGCGAAGACGACAGCCGCAAAAGCAATTTCGGATGCCGTAAACGGAAGATTTTCCAGAATCCAGTGTACGCCGGATCTTCTGCCGAGCGATATCATCGGAACCCAGATCTATAACCAGGCGGAGGGGAAATTCGAGACAAAACTCGGTCCTGTGTTCGCGAACTTTGTGCTTCTCGACGAAATCAACCGTTCCAGTGCAAAGACACAGAGTGCGATGCTCGAGGCTATGCAGGAGATGCAGGTGACCATCGGCGGAAACACCTATCGTATGCCGGATGATGTGTTTATCGTCATCGCGACACAGAACCCGGTGGAGCAGGAGGGTACTTATCTGCTCTCCGAGGCGCAGACAGACCGTTTCATTATCAAGGAGACGATCACCTATCCGACGCCCGAGGAGGAGACGGAGATCCTGAACCGGATCGAATCCGGAAAGATGGTGAAGACACCGGCCGTACTCAGCATCGCCGATGTGGACAGGGTGCAAAAACTTGCGGAGAGCGTATACATCGACGACATGATCAAGAAATACATCTCCTTTATCGTAGACGCCACAAGAAATACTGCCCGCGTGCTCTCGCCGGAGCTCACAAGATACGTGAAGATGGGAGCGAGTCCGCGAGCATCAATCGCCTTTATGAAAATGGCAAAGGCGGTCGCACTGATGAATGACCGCACGTATGTTATCCCGGATGATGTGCGTGCCGTCTGCCATCAGGTTCTCCGCCACAGAATCCAGCTCAGCTATTCCGCCGTTGCGGACAATGTAGCCGTAGAGGATATCATCGACAAGATCGTGAGCGCGATCCCGACACCGTAAGAAAGGCCGGGTCATCCCTCTGCACATAAAGAGCATCCGCCTGTATGTTCCTCCCTGGAAATGAGAAACTGCGGGATTTGAAGTTCCGGTGCTTAAGGGAATGAACCTGAGATTGGAGATACAGAATGGATTTTGAGTATCTGTCAAGGATAAAAGGTCTTGTCTCTCTGTACACAAACAAGAAGAGTACCAATTTTCTGGAAGGTGAATTCCGTTCGATTTACAGAGGACGGAGTCTGGATTTCGACGAGCTTCGTGAGTACACCTATGGAGACAATATCAAGGACATCGACTGGAAGTCTTCCTCACGTACGGGAAAAATTCTTACCAGACAGTATGTCGCCGAGAAAAAACACAATATTCTTATCATCTGCGATACGGGAACAAAGATGCAGGGAGACACGGCAGCCGGGGAGGCGAAGACTTCGGTCGCGCTGTCGGCGCTCGGAACGATCGCTTTTTTTACAGACCGGCACGGAGACGATTTTGCCATGCTTCAGAGCACGGAGAAGGGTTATGACTTCTCCATGTTCCGGGGAGGCGCCGTTCACTTCGAGACGATCATGAACAATTACCGGGTCAATGCGGGAAAAGAAGGCATGCATACACTGGATCAGATTCTGAACTATGTGTCGGACCGCATTCACAGGAAGATGGTCGTGTTCATCATCACGGACATCGACGGAATCAGCAGGATCGACGACCGGCTTTTGCGGAAGATGACGGTGGACAATGATCTTCTCGTCGTCAATGTGGAGGACGCGTATCTCTCCGGAAATACGGTCTTTGATCTGGATGCCGGCTCCTACGAGGATGATTTTGTGCTCGGCAGCAGCGCGCTGTATGAGGCAGAGCGAAAAAAACGCAGGGAAATCATGGATGCGGCGGAGACGCTTTTTAAGCAGTATCACGTCTCCATGGTCGGCGTCTCTTCGGAATCGGAGATCGTTGAAAAAACAATAGAATTAATTGAGAGGCATAATCATGAAAATTTCGGTTGAGCTGCAGGACCCTTTTCATTTTCCGGTCTACTGGCTGCTGATCGGTCTGGTTGCGGCTGTTTTGGGCACCGCTCTTTTTGTGTACGCATTCCGTATTCGCAAAAAAATGGAGGAGGACCGGGCACACGAGCTGAAGATCCGGAAACCGGCTCCGGGCGCGATGGTATTGATTCGCAGAAAATATCTCAGGGAACTCGCGGCTGTGCAGAAGGAGTATTCCGAGTCAAAGATCGATTATCGCGAAGCCTATCGCAGAATGAGTAAGACCGTTCGAATGTTCGTATATGAGGCGACCGGCATTGAGGTGCAGAATTATACGCTTATGGAGATCAAAAAACTCCGCATTCGAAGTCTTACACTGCTTGTGTCCCACTACTACAAACCGGAGTTCTCCGTGAAGAGTAAAACGGACGTAAACAAATCGCTGGAGAAAACGAGAAAGGTCATTGAAACATGGAACTAAAGAATCCTTTATTTTTGCTGGCGGGGATCCCGGTCGTCGCGGCGGTTGTGGTTGTCTTTCATCTGATCCGGATGAAAATGCAGTACAGCGGAGGAATCAAGGCGGCGAATACGCGTTTTGTGAAGGATCTTCCGGAGTATAAAAAACTCAAGCGGTTCCGCAACATTCTCGGCTGGGTGACGGAGGCAGCTCTGATCGTTAGTATGATCGCGTCGCTTACGCTTCTCGCCCGCCCGTACAAGACGGAGACGACCGGAAACGGAGTGAAGAAGAGAGATATTTTTCTCTGCATGGATGTCTCCTACTCGATTTACAACCTGAATGCGGAGCTGGTAGACAGACTGCAGAGCGTTGTCTCCGGAATGAAGGGAGACCGTTTCGGAATCGCGATTTACAATACCTCCACGGTACTCTATGTGCCGATGACGGATGATTACGATTTTGTCGTAAAGAAGCTGGAAGATATCAAGGAATACTTTAAACTCCAGAAGAAGTACATGGAGAAGTTCGGGGATTACAAATATCTCAGTGAAATTCCGGACGACGAAATGGACGAGTACAAGAAGATGAGAAACGAACTCGATTATTATGACGCAGGCACCCTTGTCGACAACATAACGAAGGGAAGCTCGCTGATCGGAGAGGGACTTGCTTCCTGTATGTATGATTTTCCGAGACTGGAAAAACAGAACCGAACCCGTGTGATCATCATGTCTACGGACAACGCGCAGGAAGAGCGGTCCAAGCCGCTGGTGGAACTCGAGGAGGCGGCGAAACTCTGTAAGAAGCACGACATTACCGTGTTCGGTATTTTCCCGAACAAGAAACAGTTCGATTCGGATATGGAGATGGAGTACGAGGAAGATAAACAGGACATGAAGGACTGCGTGGAGCTGACCGGTGGTTCCTTCTATGAGGAGAGCGACAATCTCTCAGTGGATGACATCATCACGGATATCCAGCGAAAGGAAGCGATGGAGGTCGATGAGATCACAACAACGAGAGAGATTGACCAGCCGAAAGTGCCGCTGATCATCCTTATGATCTCTCTTCTGACGGCGCTTGGCGGCGGAATGATGCTGATGCGGGGGTGGAAGATAAAATGACAGTAAAACCGATTTTTTCACCGGTGCTGATCGGTATTCTCGCGGCTGTTCTCTGCGGTCTGTTTGCGTATTTTACAATCCGGAAAAAATACAGAATCCACATCAAAATTGCGGCGATCGTCCGGGTATTCCTGATCCTGCTTCTGGTTTTCGTTATCAATCTGAGGCCGGTGAAGAAGGTCTATGATCTTGAGACGACGTTGAATAATGTGGATGTGCTTTTTGTCGTCGACACGACGATCAGCATGTGGGCAGAGGATTATCAGGGAGACCAGCCGCGTATGAACGGCGTGCGCGAACTGATCAGTCACGTTGCCTTTTCCATGCCGGGAAGCAATTTCGGCCTGATCCGGTTTGACAACCAGGCGCAGATTCTCGCCCCCTTTACGGGAGACGCCGAGAGCGTACTGGACGCTGTGGAGATGATCGAGACACCGTCCAGACTGTACGCGAAGGGATCGACGCTGGACACCGCCTATGAGGCGATGGAGGAACTTCTGCAGTCGTCCGCGAAAAAAGAAAACAGACAGACGGTTGTCTTTTTCCTCAGCGACGGAGAGAATACGCTGAATAAAGAGACCAGATCCTTTGCGGAGCTGGCCGGCTATATCACGGACGGATCCGTCATCGGCTGCGGCACGAAAAAGGGCGGCAAGATGAAGGACGGAAACGGAAGCAGAATCCATGATCCGCAGACGTATGAAGATGCGGTGTCCAAAATGGACGAGAAGAATCTGATGAAAATCGCCGGCGATCTGGGTATCAGTTACACGAAGCTGACGAGTGAGAACTGCGTGGACTACGTGGTCTCCTCGATCAAGTCGACCGGCTCATCGCACGGACAGCAGAACATTGTGAATTATACGGACACTTACTACTGGTATGTGATCCCGCTTGCAGGACTTTTGATCTGGGAGCTCTGGCTCATCATCAGAAAGGGAAGGGTGTAATCTATGAGTAATTTTCATACACCGAACGGGCCGGGAAAACCGGGACAGCCTGTACAGCCCGGGCCGCCGCGGGACACCAATCCGGGTGACGGCCACAACAGTCCCGCAGGGGCTTATCCGTCCGGACCTGTCCGAAACGCGAACAGTGGAGCACCTGTAGAGGCCGGACAGGGAAAAACGGATCACAGATATGTAAATGGCGCTCACAACAGTCCGTCCGGCATGTACCACAAGAACGGAACGCACGTCGTGCAGGCCGGAGGCAGATATCCGAATCAGGGAATCAACAGCCCGGACGGTACATATATAAAGTTTCAGCCGCAGAATTACTATCCGGATCCGGCGGGCGGAAGCTTCGCGAACACCCGGAACACGGGAATGGCCTGGCAGAATGATCTCCGGTACCGCTATTCCTATCAGGATAAGAACACGGGACCGAAAAAGAAACTGGATCTTCCGCCGGAAGTGAAGAAGCGACTTCGCCGGAAAGCGGCGAAAGTTGTCGGATCGGTCATCCTTTCGGTCGTTCTGTTTATCGGCGGACTGATGCTTGTGGCAAGACATGTCGGCAATGAGAGCTTTATCAGCAAATACAACAAAGGCGTCTATGACTATGAGACGGAGGGAACCATGCTCCGTCCGAACATCCCGGACGGCTATGTTCCGCTCTACAATCTGGGAAACGCGTACTACAAAAACGGGGATTACGAGGGAGCGGCCGCGTTTTATTACAGCGCGCTCGAGAAAGATCCGCCGGAAATAGACGAGGAGTGCAAAATCCGGATCAATCTCGCGCTGGCGCTAATTCATCAGATTAATTTCAACGATCTGGACACACAGCAGAAGGTGGATCGGGCTATCACGCATCTGAAAGGCGCCCGCGGCGTACTCACGGAGCACGGCTGCGCAAATCCGAAAGATGACAAGGGACACAGCGAGGACGCTGAGAAACTGAAAAAAGATATCGATGAGATGCTGAAGAAACTCGAGAAAGAGGGACCTCAGAAAAAGAACGAGAAGACGACGCCGACTCCGACGCCGAAACCGAACCAGAATCAGAATCAGCAGAACGGCCAGACTTCCGGAAGAGAACAGAATCTGAAGAGCAATTTGCAGCAGAATCAGAAACAGAACATGCAGCAGAGACAGAAGACTCAGAGAAACATGAGGGAGTGGCAGGGATTCGGAGAGAGCGGAGACCCTTATTCCAGCAGCTCTTCCAGTTCATCGGGAGACGGAAACAATAGTCCGTATGAGACAAAGAACTGGTGATGGTATGATTACAGAGATTAGCAGTTTAGAAAAAGACGAGCTCAGGATCTACAGTGAAATGACGGAACCTGAGCTCCGTCATTATTATGAGCCTCACGGGGGGATTTTTATCGCGGAGAGCCCGAAGGTCATCGCGAGGGCGCTGGATGCGGGCTGTACGCCCATTTCTGTTCTGGCGGACAAAAGAGAACTCGAAGAAGGAAAAGAGGCGGGCGAAGCTTCGAAAATTCTGCGACGCTGTGCGGAGGTGCCTGTCTATGTGGCAGAAGAGAAGGTGCTTCTCGGAATTACCGGTTTCCGGCTGACCAGAGGGATTCTCTGTGCGATGCGCCGTCCGCAGCTGCCGGATTTATCGGAACTCTGCAGGGGAAAGAAGAGAATTGTCTTTCTGGAAGATGTGGTGAATCCGACGAACGTCGGGGCAATCTTCCGATCGGCAGCGGCCCTCGGCATGGAGGCCGTCGTGCTGACGCCCGGAAGCAGCGACCCTCTCTACCGGAGAGCGGCACGTGTCAGCATGGGTACAGTCTTTCAGATTCCCTGGACCTACGGACCGGCTCCGGCGGAGCTTCCGCGTCAGGAATGGCCGCAGGCCGGCATCCGGAAACTGAAGGAACTCGGTTTTGCGACGGCGGCCATGGCGCTTCGCAACGATACGGTCAGTATTGATGATCCCCGTCTTACGAGGGAGGAAAAGCTGGCGGTCGTTCTCGGTACGGAGGGCGACGGACTGGCGGCAAAGTCAATCGAAGCCTGTGATTATACGATCAAAATCCCGATGGCTCACGGCGTGGACTCCCTGAATGTCGCGGCCGCGGCCGCTGTGGCTTTCTGGGAACTTGGCTTGTGCAGACACAGAGATTGAGCCGGGCATTGAGACCGAAAATCTTCTGATCCGGGACATAAGCGGGAACTGCAGGAGAAACGCGGGCATAGGGGATGGACGATGAGATATTGACACATCGCGGCAGTTTGAGTGATAATAAACAGGATTATGTTTAGAAACCGATAACCGATTTTCAAATAAGAAGAAGGTACAGCGACATGAAATACGATTTTAAAGAGATCGAGCCAAAGTGGCAGAAAGCCTGGGCTGACAATCATACATTCCAGGCAGTGGATTTTTCCCCGAAGAAGAAATGGTACGGACTCGTGGAGTTCCCTTATCCGTCAGGAGCAGGAATGCACGTAGGCCATATCAAGGCATACTCCAGTATCGAGGTGCTTTCCAGAAAAAGAAGAATGCAGGGATACAACGTGCTGTTCCCGATCGGCTTCGACTCCTTCGGTCTGCCGGCAGAGAACTACGCGATCAAGACCAATACACATCCGCATGACATCACAGAGAAAAACATTGAGCATTTCACAGAGCAGTTGAAGAGTGTCGGTTTTTCTTTTGACTGGGATCGTGAGTTCGCGACATCCCGCAAAGACTACTATAAATGGACCCAGTGGATCTTCGAGAAGCTCTACGAGAAGGGGCTTGTTTTCCGTTCCAAGACGCTCGTAAACTACTGCCCGCACTGCAAGGTTGTCCTTTCCAACGAGGATTCCCAGGGCGGAAAATGCGACATCTGTCACAGCGATGTTGTTCAGCTCTCCAAGGATGTGTGGTTCCTCCGCATCACGGATTACGCGGACAGACTCCTCAGCGGTCTGGATTCCGTGGATTACCCGGAGAGTATCAAGCAGCAGGAGGTTTCCTGGATCGGTAAATCCACCGGTGCGTTCGTAAACTTCACACTGGCGGGAACCGACGAGAAGCTCGAGATCTATACTACAAGATGCGATACCCTTTACGGTGTCACCTTCATGGTTGTCGCTCCGGAGCATCCGGTTCTTGATAAGTATAAAGAGAAAATCGCAAACTGGTCCGCGGTTGAGGACTACAGAAAAGAGTGTGCGAAGAAGACGGAGTTCGAGCGTACACAGCTCGTAAAGGACAAGACCGGTGTGAAGCTGGAGGGTCTTGCGGCGGTCAATCCGATCACCGGAAAAGAGATCCCGCTCTTCATCGCGGACTATGTCATGATGGGTTACGGTACCGGCGCGATCATGGCCGTACCGGCACACGATCAGCGTGACTATGACTTCGCGAAGAAGTTCGGCATGGACATCGTCCAGGTTATCGAGGGCGGAAACATCGCGGAGGAAGCTTATACAGGCGACGGTCCGATGATCAACTCCGGTTTCCTGAACGGCTTCACGAACAAGAAAGACTCCATCGCGCGCATGCTCGAGGAGATCGAGAAGACAGGCATCGGACACAAGGGTGTTCAGTATAAGATGAAAGACTGGGCGTTCAACCGTCAGAGATACTGGGGTGAGCCGATCCCGCTGATTCACTGTCCGAACTGTGGAACCATCACTGTTCCGGAGAACGAGCTTCCGCTGGAGCTTCCGCCGGTAAGCAACTTTGAGCCCGGAACCGACGGTCAGTCGCCGCTGGCAAAGCTGCCGGAGTTCGTCAACTGCAAGTGTCCGAAGTGCGGCGGCGACGCGAAACGTGAGACGGATACCATGCCGCAGTGGGCAGGATCCTCCTGGTACTTCCTCAGATTCTGTGATCCGCACAACGAGAACGCTTTTGCGGACAAGAAGAAACTGGAGTACTGGATGCCGGTAGATCACTACAACGGAGGTATGGAGCATGTAACACGTCACCTTCTCTATTCCAGATTCTGGCATCAGTTCCTGTATGACATCGGTGAGGTAACGACTCCGGAGCCATACGCGAAGAGAACCTACCAGGGTATGATCCTCGGATCGGACGGCGAGAAAATGTCCAAATCCAAGGGCAACGTCATCGATCCGATCGACATCGTAAAGGTATACGGCGCCGACGCTCTTCGTACCTACGTGATGTTCATGGGTGACTACGCGAGTGCCGCTCCGTGGAACGACGAGTCCCTGAAGGGCTGTAAGAGATTCCTCGACCGTGTCGCTGCCCTCACAGACATCGCGACAGCAGAGAAAGAAGATCCGAAGCTCGAGTCCTCCCTTCACAAGACCATCAAGAAGGTATCCGAGGATATTGAGAACATGAAGTTCAATACGGCGATCGCCGCTCTCATGAGTCTGATCAATGAGTTCACGAAGGCCGGAAGCATCACAAAGAATGATCTTGTTGTCTTCATCAAGCTGCTTTCTCCGTTCGCACCTCATATGACAGAGGAGATCTGGCAGGAGCTCGGAATGAACGCGGATGGAAAGACCTTCCTCACTGTCTCTGAGTGGCCGTCCTACGACGAGGCAAAGACGGTGGATTCCGTCAAGACAATCGGCGTTCAGGTCAACGGAAAAGTCCGCGGAGCCGTGGAGCTTCCGGTTGATATCAGCAAGGAAGAGGCTCTCGCGCTCGCAAAGGCAGAGCCGAATGTAGCGAAGTTCCTTGAGGGCAAAACTCTGGTCAAAGAGATTTATGTTCCGGGAAGAATCCTGAACTTTGTTGTAAAGGGCTGAAATACATAAGATGAAACAGATCCCGGCGGGCGCTGATGAGGTGCCGCCGGGATTCTTTTGATTGTCTCACAGGAAATTGCTCCGCATTCCCTGTGAGACAAAAACCTTCGCTTACATTCTTTTTTAGGAAAAGTGATGAACAATATTGGGTGCGCCGAAAAGTATAATAAAGGCCGAGGGTAAATACATGACAAAGAAAGAACTGGCGCTGGAGGTGATCCGGCGTCTGAAAAAAGAATATCCCGATACACACTGCACGCTGGATTATGCACAGGCCTGGCAGTTGCTGGTCAGTGTCCGCCTTGCGGCACAGTGCACGGACAAGAGAGTGGACATGATCACGCCGATTCTGTATGAGAGGTTTCCGTCGATTGCGGCTCTGGCAGAGGCGGATCCGGATGAGATCGAAGAGATCATCCGTCCCTGCGGACTCGGAAGAAGCAAGGCACGGGACATCTCCGCCTGCATGCGAATGCTGCACTACGAGTATCACGACCGGGTTCCGGACAACATGAAGGATCTGCTGAAGCTCCCGGGCGTGGGAAGGAAGAGCGCGAATCTTGTGCTCGGCGATGTGTTCGGTCAGCCGGCCATTGTGACGGATACGCACTGCATTCGGCTGACGAATCTGATCGGTCTGGTGGATGAGATCAGGGATCCGGCGAAGGTAGAGAGAGAACTGTGGAAGATCATTCCCCCGGAGGAGGGAAACGACTTCTGTCACCGCCTGGTTGATCACGGCCGTGCGGTCTGCGTGGCGAGAAAACCTGCCTGTGAGAGATGCTGTCTGATGGATATCTGCAGACACTGCCGGTGAACAGCATTATTTTTTCGGTTTGCGGCACCGATCGGGCGCGATCTTTACGCGGATCGCCGCATTGTCATGAAGGGTTCGGGAGTGTCCGTTTGCTGTGGTATGGGATGAAACTCATGGTATAATTGGAATAGAATCAGGCAAAGGGGAACCAACATGAAAGATACGAAGAGATTACCGGTAATTACTATCAGCCGTCAGTACGCGGCGCTTGGACGGACAATTGCCAGGGGACTTCAGGATCGTCTGGGTATTCCGTTCTATGACAAGGATTTCGTGACGAAAACCGCAGAGATGAGCGGATATTCCGAGGAGGATATTGCCAGAGAAGGCGAGGCGATGAGCCGCGGCGCGCAGTTTATGAACACGCTCTTGAACAATGCGGCTGTCTACACCAGCTCGTACGACGGGATCTACGAGGCACAGAAAAAGGTTGTGCTCGAGCTTGCCAAGGAACCCTGTATCATCATCGGCCGCTGCGCGGGACATATTCTGAAAGAGGCCGGTATACCTTCTTTCAATATTTATCTGCACGCAAGTGTGGAAGACCGGATCGAGAGAGCGAAAGCCCTTGGGGAGTACAACGATATGGATGTCGCGAAATACATCGCGAAGCGGGATTCCCTCCGCAACACATATTACAAAAAATACACCGGCGTGGACATGGGACATTCCCACAGCTACACGATCGGCCTGGATGTCGGAAAACTGGACGCAAAGACCTGCCTGGACATTCTGGTTCCGGCGATCAAAGCCGCAAAGTTCTGAAGATGTCGCGTTCGCCAGTCTGAGCATCCGAAGAGACGGCGAAGATAAGCCCTGTCAGCTTTCATATAGGAGGCTGACAGGGCTTATTTATTGTGGAAGAGGAGTTTTAAAGCGGGCGGCTTTGTGCAAGATCTACAATTAAACGTTGGACTTTTTGTACTAAATATAATACATATAAAATTCACTATTACATTTATGAAAAAAAGTCGATATTATTAATGTGCCTGGAGTTAATACAAAGCATTTGTGTGTTTGCATGGAAAGGACTGTCCGATGCATGACGCAGGAGCGCAGGCCTCCTTACGGTGCTGCCGGCGGGAAGGTGAGCGCGAACGCTGTATGTTATGTTTGTTGACAGTGGGAAGGAATGGTGTAGAATTAAAATGAGTGGTTTTTTACATAAACAGGTCTTGTGCGTGGGCTTTTTTGTGTAAAAAGACCGAATTGGGAGGTTGCTACGCAGACTGCATCTGTGCAGTTTGAGAAGTGGCTATTTTTTTACTAAAACTGCGAGGAAAATTGAACATGGCAGAAAAACTACTTGAAGAACTACAGATCGAAACGGTTTTCACCATCCCTGTGTTGGGTGGAATCCCTGTATTCGAATCCGTTGTAGTCAGCTGGATTATCATCGGCGTTCTGACGCTGCTGTGCATCTGGCTCACGCATGGACTCAAGGTGAAGAATCCGGGGAAGAGGCAGATCGTGGCGGAGACTCTTGTCACGGGGCTTGAGAACTTTATCGGTGGAATGCTGGGCGAAGATGCAAAGGAATACACCCAGTATATGGCAACCGTTCTTTTCTACATCGGTTTTGCCAACATCATCGGTATTTTCGGTTTCAAGCCGCCGGCAAAAGACATGAACATCACGATCGCGGTGGCGCTGATGAGTATTGTTCTGATCGAATTTGCGGGAATTAAGGCAAGGAAATTCGGAGGCTGGCTTAAGAGCTTCTCGGAGCCGATCGCAATCGTCACACCGATCAATATTCTGGAGATCGCCATCCGGCCATTGTCGCTTTGTATGCGACTGTTCGGAAATGTCCTGGGTGCGTTCGTTATCATGGAACTCATTGAGATTCTGATACCGGTCGGAATTCCGATGGTATTCAGTCTCTACTTTGATATTTTCGACGGCTTTATTCAGGCATACGTATTTGTGTTCCTGACGTCCCTGTTCATCCAGGAGGCAGTTGAGGTGCACAAGGAAGAGGGCGGCAAGCAGAAAAGAAAGAAGCTGAAGAATGTGAAGGCCCCTGACACCAGGGAACTTAACTTCAAGGCGGAAGGTTATCAGAAATAACCGGGCACACGTTGATTCAGTAGAAATGTATGAATGAAAACTTAGGAGGAAACAAAAATGAGTGTCACAGCTATTGGAGCAGGAATCGCAGCACTGGCTTGTATCGGAGCCGGACTTGGAATCGGAATTGCAACAGCACATGCGGTAGATGCGATTGCCAGACAGCCGGAAGCAGACGGTAAAATCATGAAGAACCTTCTTCTCGGTTCTGCGCTTGCAGAGGCGACAGCTATTTACGGATTCGTACTCGGCGTACTGATCATTTTCATGGTTAAATAAACCGAAAAAATAAAAAAGGCTATTCTCCTGAACAAGGGGGAAAGTAAGGAGCACACATGTTAGAGATTAGTTTTTGGAATATTGCAATTACGGTCATCAACGTTCTGATCCTGTATATCGTATTCCGTCTGTTTCTCTTCAAGCCGGTACACAAGGTGCTTGACGCAAGAAAAGCCGATATTCAGAAACAGTTTGACGACGCAGCGGCTGCGCAGAAGGACGCCGAGAATCTGAAGGCACAGTATGACGCGCAGATGCAGGCCGTAGACAAGGAAAAAGAGGCTGCAATCGCGGAGGCAAAACAGAAAGCGAATGCAGAGTATGACCGGATTATCGGATCCGCGAATGCAGAGTCCGATAAGATTGTAAAGACCGCTCGCGAGAAAGCAAAAGCGGCAGCCAATGAGGAGAAGCGTAAAGCGGAAGAAGAAATTGTCGGAATGGTCAGAGATGCCGCAAATAAGATCGCGGAATCAGAGAGCGACGAGAAGCTTTATGACAGCTTCCTGAAGAAGGTTTCCGACGAAGCAGAGGCTGAGTAATCCGGAGGAGCAGTCCCGGTAAGGGATATCCGGATCATTGTCTCAGATCTGTATACATGATGATAAAGGACTGGACAATATGAGTGAATTAACAAACAAGAATACTTCGGAACAGACATCAGAGGTAAAACACGCTGTCCTTCGATACGTGTCGAAACCGAGCGATGCTCAGATTCAGAAGTTCACGGAATTTCTTGCAAAGAAATACTGTTCCGGTGATGTGAGCAGGATCGAGCTCGAGACGAGGGAGGAGCCGGGAATTCACGGCGGTTTCATTCTCGATATCGAAAGCGATGAATACGACTGGAGTACCAGCGGTCGTGAGATGCAGTTCGAGCAGCACATCAACGAGGCAAGAGAACAGGCCCGCCGCGAGAAGAAGAGCATCATGGACATGATGAAGACAGCGGTGGCGAACTTTGAACTGGAGGCAAAGGAATCCGAGGTCGGTACTGTCGTGACAGCCGGTGACGGAATCGTTACAATCAGCGGTCTCTCCCATGCAATGTACGGAGAAATCGTTCTGTTTGATAACGGCGTCAAGGGTATGGTCCAGAACATCGGAGATGAAGGCATCGGTGCCATTCTGTTCGATACAGAGGGCACGATCGGTGAGGGATCCAGAGTGACCGGAACCGGTAAGAAGGCCGGCATCCCGGTGTCCGACGAATACATCGGAAGAGTCATTGACGCCCTCGGCAATCCCATCGACGGAGGAGAACCGATCAACGCGACCGAGTTCCGTCCGATCGAGCAGCCGGCACCCGGCATCGTCGATCGCCAGCCGGTAAATGTTCCGATGGAGACAGGAATCCTTGCAATCGATTCCATGTTCCCGATCGGCAGAGGACAGCGAGAGCTGATTATCGGAGACCGTCAGACCGGAAAGACTTCCATTGCGATCGATACGATCCTGAACCAGAAAGGCAAGAACTGTTACTGCATCTATGTCGGAATCGGACAGAAGCAGTCAACCATCGCGTCGCTGGTGAACACACTTCGCACCAAAGGAGCGATGGAGTATTCGATCGTTGTATCCTCGACGGCATCCGATCCGGCGCCGCTGCAGTATGTAGCGCCGTATTCCGCGACGTCCCTTGCCGAGCATTTCATGCACAAGGGCAAAGACGTACTGATTGTCTACGATGATCTTTCCAAGCATGCGGTGGCATATCGTACTCTGTCACTTCTTCTCGGACGTTCTCCGGGACGAGAGGCATATCCGGGAGATGTTTTCTATCTCCACTCCAGACTTCTGGAGCGTTCTTCCAGACTTTCCGAGGCGCTCGGAGGAGGATCGATTACGGCGCTGCCGATTATCGAGACCCAGGACGGAGATGTATCCGCATATATTCCGACAAACGTTATTTCCATCACAGACGGACAGATCTTCCTGGAATCCGATCTGTTCTTTGAGGGCCAGAGACCGGCCGTAAACGTCGGACTTTCTGTATCCCGAGTAGGTGGAGCCGCACAGACAAAAGCGATGAAAAAGGCCGCGGGATCCCTCCGTATCGATCTGGCGCAGTTCAGAGAGATGCAGGTGTTCACGCAGTTCAGCTCGGATCTCGATGATGCGACGAAGAATCAGTTGAAACAGGGAAGTGTCCTGATGGAGATGCTCAAGCAGCCGACGGGACGTCCCCTTTCCCTTCCGGAGCAGGTTATTTCCCTCTGCGTTGCGGAAAATAAGAAGATGATCGACGTCAAGCGCACAGAGGTCAAGAAATATCAGATGGAGATGCTGGATTTCTTTGAGCAGAAATATCCCGAGATCTCTGCGGAAATCGTAAAGACCAAGAAACTCGAGCCGGAGATGAAGGAGGATATCCTTCGCGCGGCGGATGAGTTCCATGCGCAGTACTATGCGAAAGCGAAAGAGGATCCGAAAGCGTATCGCGGAGAGGATACCATCGAACACTGATCGAGGAGCATGCAGATTAGCTTAAGGAATAAGCAAAGCCGGCAGTGACTGCCGGGCGCTTAAACGGGTATATACATGGCATCAACACGAGAAATCAGAGACAGGATCAACAGTATCAAGAGCACAATGAAAATCACCAGTGCGATGTACATGATCTCCTCTACAAAAATGAACAATGCCAGGAAAGCCCTGGCCAGTACAGAACCCTATTTCTTCGCTCTTCAGGCTATGTTCACGCGAGTTATCAGACATCTTCCCGAGGGATTTCATCATCCGTATCTGGACAAACGAGAGACGGATGACCCGGACGGGCTGCGGCGCGCGGTCATTTGCGTTACGGCGGATAAAGGTCTTGCCGGCGCGTATAATCACAATGTCCTGAAGATGGCGATGGAGGGAATCCGTCCGGATGCCAACGACAAGCTTTTTGTCGTGGGTGAGGTCGGAAGACAGTATTTTCACAACCATAACGTCAATGTGGACGGTGAGTTTAATTACACGGCTCAGAAACCGACACAGGCACGTGCCAGACAGATTGCTTCAACAATGCTCGATCTCTTCACCCAAAATGAGATCGACGAGGTGTATATCATTTACACCGAGATGAAGAATTCCATGGAATCAGAGACTGTTGTAAGGCAGCTTCTGCCACTGAACCGACTGCACGGAGACGCGTTCTCCCAGCAGATCTATCAGCTCTCCGGCGGTATGCGGGAGACCTTTAAACTGGAACCGAATCCCACGGAGCTGTTGAACAATATTATCCCGCCCTGGATCACAGGTTACATCTACAGTGCCCTCGTCGAATCCTACTGCGCGGAGCACAGCGCCAGAATGCAGGCGATGGACGCGGCGAACAAGAACGGTACGGAACTCCTTTCCGAGCTCAGTATTCAGTTTAACAGGGAGAGACAGGCGAGGATCACCCAGGAGATCACAGAGGTGGCAGCGGGAGCGAAGGCACGGAAATTGCAGCAAAGTAGAAAGGAATCTTAACAGATGCAAATCGGAAAAATCACGCAGGTCATGGGACCTGTTGTTGATGTACGGTTCGATGATAAGCCTCTTCCATACATCAAAACAGCTTTGCAGGTAGATAATCATGGCCAGAAGGCAGTGATGGAAGTCGCACAGCATATCGGAAGTGATACTGTACGATGCATCATGTTGTCGGCCAGTGAGGGACTTCAGAAAGATATGCCGGCTCTTTCACTCGGAACCGGAATCGAAGTTCCGGTCGGCGAGCAGAACCTTGGACGTCTCTTTAATGTCCTTGGAGATACAATTGACAATAAGGGTGAGCTTACGGATTCGGAGATGTGGGAGATCCACAGGAAACCTCCGAAATTTCTGGATCAGAAACCGGTACAGGAGATTCTGGAGACAGGAATCAAGGTTATCGACCTGATCGCGCCTTACGCGAAGGGCGGTAAGGTCGGACTCTTCGGAGGAGCCGGCGTAGGTAAGACGGTCCTTATTCAGGAGCTGATCCGCAACGTTGCCAGTGAGCACGGCGGTTACTCCATTTTTACCGGTGTAGGAGAGCGTTCCCGAGAGGGTAACGATCTCTGGAGTGAGATGACGGAATCCGGAGTTATCAAGAATACGGCTCTGGTCTTCGGTCAGATGAACGAGCCGCCGGGAGCGCGTATGCGAGTGGCAGAGACGGGACTGACCATGGCGGAATACTTCCGTGATGTGCAGCACAAAGACGTTCTTCTGTTTATCGATAATATTTTCCGTTTCGTACAGGCCGGATCCGAGGTATCCTCCCTTCTGGGACGTATGCCTTCGGCGGTAGGATATCAGCCTACACTGGCCAATGAGATGGGAGAGCTTCAGGAGCGAATCGCCTCTACCCAGGAGGGATCCGTCACATCCGTTCAGGCTGTTTACGTGCCGGCCGATGACCTTACCGACCCGGCGCCGGCGACAACCTTCGCCCATCTGGATGCGACAACGGTACTCTCCCGTAAGATCGTGGAGCAGGGTATCTATCCGGCGGTCGATCCGCTGGCATCCAACTCCAGAATTCTTGAGCCGGATATTGTCGGTCAGGCGCATTACGACACGGCACAGACGGTTCTCAAATATCTGCAGAAGTACAAAGAGCTGCAGGATATCATTGCCATCCTCGGTATGGAGGAGCTTTCGGATGACGACAAGCTTGTTGTTTACAGAGCGCGTAAGATCCGTAACTTCCTGTCGCAGCCGTTCCACGTAGCGGAGCAGTTCACCGGCATTCCGGGAAGATATGTGCAGGTAGAGGATACCATCAAGGGCTTCCAGGCCATCCTTGGCGGTGATATGGATAAATATCCGGAGAACGCGTTCTTTAACTGCGGAACTATTGATGATGTAATCGCGAAAGCAAAGGAAGAGATGTAAAATGCCATCACGCAATACAGGCTTTTTTCTCAAGGTTATAGCGACGGATAAGGATTTTTACTCCGACTACGCCAGGCAGCTGATCGTGAATACGATCGACGGTCAGTTTGGCTTTCTGCCGCATCACGCACAGATCATGCTTGCGATTGAGCCGGGAGAACTTGACATTCAGAAACCGGACGGCAGCTGGATCCAGGTGGTGACCGGATACGGATCGATGGTCTTCGCGAACAACCGCGCGACGGTTCTTGTGGAGTCCTGTGAGACGCCGGATGAGCTGGATGAACGGCGTGCAAGGGAGGCTCTGGAGCGCGCGGAGGAACGTATGCGTCAGAAACAGAGTCTGCAGGAGTACCGGATGAGCCAGGCCGCGATGGCCAGAGCGCTGTCCAGGCTGAAATTCAAGGGAAAACAACTTCATTAGTAAATCACTTGGCCGCCGCGCCGGATGTGTTCTTCTTGGAAGAGGCATCCCGCGGCGGTTTTTTGTCACATAAGGAATTGTACCGCAATCCCTATGAGACAAAATGCTCCGCTTGCATGCGCATCTCGCAGATAAGAAGATCGCTATCGCGATTCTGCTCGCGCGCCTTTCGTCCGCCGCGCTCACCGGGGGGAAGGGATGGGGGATGAAGTCCGCTTGAGGGCTTTGATCTATCTTCCGCACCTGAAATCCTTCGGAGTTCGGGCGGACAGGGGATGTCCGGCCGTAAAAAATGGATTTCGTGACATACAACGGAGGAAAATTGTAGATGCTTACCGTCATACCTGCTAAAATATCAAAGGAATTACTGTAAACATAGGCAAATTTTATGAGGCGGGTGCGTATGAGCGATTATGTTTTGAGTTGTTGTTCGACAGTGGATCTCACCGCGGAGTATTTTGCGATGAGAGAAATCCACTACGTGTGTTTTCACTATGAACTGGACGGAAAGCAGTACAGAGATGATTTCGGCCAGTCCATGGCGATGTGTGATTTTTATAAGGCGATGGACGACGGCGCGATGACGAGAACGTCGCAGGTGTCGGTCGGTGAGTACATGGAGTACTTTGAACCTTTTCTGAAGGAAGGGAAAGATATTCTTCATGTGACGCTGAGCAGCGGAATCTCCGGAACGTACAATTCCGCCTGTGAAGCGGCCAGAGAACTTGCGGAGGACTATCCGGACCGGAAAATCTATGTTGTGGACTCTCTCGGGGCGTCTTCGGGTTATGGACTTTTGATGGTCGGCCTTGCGGATCAAAGAGACGCGGGAGCTTCCCTGGAAGAGGTCAGAGACTGGGCGATGCAGATGAGACTGCGCGTACAGCACTGGTTTTTCTCGACAGATCTCAAGTACTATATCAGAGGCGGAAGAATTTCCCGCACCGCGGGTTTCTTCGGAGGACTTCTGGGAATCTGTCCTCTTCTCGACGTCGACGGCGAGGGCAAGCTTGTTCCGCGGTTTAAAATCCGCGGGCGCAGGAAGGTCATCAAGGCGATCGTCGATCAGATGGAGAATTATGCCGCGAATGGAACTGCCTATGACGGGAAGTGTTATATCTCCCATTCGGCCGACATGGAAGACGCGAAGGCCGTCGCGGAGCTCGTGGAAAAAACATTTCCGAAGCTTGACGGAAGAGTTCGTATTTTTGATATCGGCACAACCATCGGAAGTCACACGGGTCCCGGTACAGTGGCTCTGTTTTTCTGGGGAACAGAGCGGGATATTCAGGAATTGCCTTCCGGTGAAGAAACGTAAATATGGAGGAATTGTTGTATGACAAATGAGGGGAACAAAGCGAGGGAAACGTTTGGTTCGAGACTCGGATTTATTCTGGTATCGGCGGGATGCGCGATCGGAATCGGAAACGTATGGAAGTTTCCTTATCTCTGCGGTCAGAACGGAGGCGCTGCCTTTATTCTGATCTACCTGTTATTCCTGGTGCTTCTCGGCATTCCGGTCATGGTCTGTGAGTTCGCGATCGGCCGCGGAAGCCGAAGGAGCGCGGCTCTGGCCATGGATGCGCTTGAGCCGGCCGGGACTAAGTGGCACTGGCTGAAGTATATCAGCATTGCGGGCTGTTATCTTCTGATGATGTATTACACGGTCGTTGCCGGCTGGATGCTCAATTACTGCTGGAAGCATATCCGCGGAGAATTCATGGAAGTAAAACCGGAATTCATTGCGAATGACTTCGTCGGTATGCTCGGCGATTTTTCGCAGATGACCTTCTGGACGGTTGCCGTCTGCCTGATCGGTTTTGTGATCTGCTTCTTCGGTATTCAGAAGGGCGTGGAGCGTATCACAAAGTACATGATGATCGCGCTTCTTCTTCTGATGATTGTCCTCGCGGGACATTCGCTGTTTCTGAAGGGGGCCGGGGAAGGCATCCGTTTCTATCTCGTGCCGAACTTCGGAGATATGGCGAAGAGAGGAATCGGAAATGTGATCTTCGCGGCGATGAGCCAGGCGTTCTTCACGCTGTCCATCGGAATCGGCGCGATGCTGATTTTCGGTTCGTACATCGGAAAAGACAGAAGTCTGACCGGTGAGGCAGTCACGGTAACGGTACTCGACACCTTTGTAGCGCTGATGGCCGGCTTCATCATCATTCCGGCCTGTTTTGCCTACGGAATCGAGCCGGATGCTGGCCCGAGTCTGATTTTTATTACCATCCCGAACCTGTTCACACAGATGCCGGGCGGAAGAATCTGGGGAGCGCTTTTCTTCGTGTTCCTTTCCTTTGCGGCCATGTCTACAGTCGTAGCCGTGTTCGAGAATATCATTGCCTTTGACATGGATCTTTTCGGATGGAACAGAAAGAAGAGCGTGCTCATCAGCGCGGTGCTGATCATCGCGCTCAGTATGCCCTGTGTGCTCGGCTACAATATCTGGTCGGGCTTTGCACCGCTCGGAGAGGGAAGCGCCGTGCTGGATCTGGAGGATTTTATTGTGTCCAATAACCTGCTCCCTCTCGGTTCTCTCGCCTTCGTTCTTTTCTGTACAAGGAAAAACGGCTGGGGCTGGGATCGCTTTATCGCGGAAGCGGATGAGGGAAAAGGAATGAAGTTCCCGCATTTCCTGAAGAACTATATTGCTTACGGCCTTCCGCTGATTATCATCCTGATTTATCTGAAGGGATACTGGGATATGTTCTCTCCGATGGGAACGACGAAGCTTGCCTGCTGGATGGCTGTTGCCTGTGTATTTCTCGCGTTCATTTTCTTCTGTGCCTTCTCCGCCGGAGGAAAAGCGAAGCGCGTGCTGACGTCTTCCGAGACAGGAAAAATCTAACGGAAAAACAGGAAAGACGCGAAGAAGGGCGCCCGGATAAAAGAACCGTCTGTGAAGCCTTGCGCTTCGCGTCTCATACAACAAAAGACCATGCCACCCAGAAGAGTGACACGGTCTTTTTAAAAATCGTATACGTATCTCAATTATTTCACGGTCCAAAGCTGTAAGGTTGCCAGAACCTTTTCCTTCTCTTCTTCCGAGAGAATGGAGATCGTATTCTGAAGTTCATGATCAAGAGCGGTAGGACGGTATTCCGGCTCGATTTTGCCTACGAGGGAATCGAGGGTGATACCGGTGAGCTTTGCATAGTAGGAAAGTACACGGAGAGACATAGCTGTCCGGTTGTTCTCTACGTTGCTGATGTATCCGGGTGTTACATGAAGCTCTGCGGCTACCTGATTCTGGGTAAGTCCGTTCTGTATACGGAGCTCTTTGACTTTACGTCCAAGATCCTCAAAGTCAAATGAATTCTCTACTGATTTGCTCATATGTATTGCCTCCGTTGCGTTAGTTCAAAGACGGCGATGCCGGCGTTCGAATTAACTCTGCAATTCTTTATCCCCAGTAGCTGCACTATACACTATAATTGGTATAAAAGAAACATACTAATAAAAGGAATAACTCTGTTAATGGTACAAATTGAGCATATATCAATTCAAGACAAATGTCAATGATGCAACGAAAAATTCGATGATTTAGTTCGGCTTTTTCGTGATTCGACATGCAGATTTGTGCGTTTTTTATAAGCATCATGAACATAATATGTAAATTTGTACAGAAAGGAGAGGGCGAATACTGACATTTGGTAAAATAGAATGAGATTTTGATGGATGTATATTATAATGAAATGGAAAAACGACGGAAACGGCGGCAGGTATACAGGGGAGGCCGCCGGCGATTATCGTATACTATCCGAAAAATGAACGGGCGGAGCCGGCCCGGTCCTTTGCGGAAGACTGTGCGATTTTAGGGAGAGGAGAAATCACTTGAAAAAAAGGAAAAATATGCGGTTCTTTTCCTGCGTTCTTGTTTTGCTGACAGCGGTTCTGCTCGGCGGCGTGTTTTTTTCGTGCATGACGAAAACGGTGTGGGCGGATGATTCGTATGTGAGAGACAGCGGGAATCTGTTCTCGGACGATGAAGAACGGAAGATTGAAGAAATATGTGAAAAGTACCGGGAAGAGAACGGAATGAACGTCTTTGTCCTGACGGTGAATAACAGCGATGTCGGGGGCTCCGACGATTATGACACGCAGAAGTATATCGAGGATTATTCGGATGCCGTTTACCAGGGGCAGGACGCGATCGGTCTGATCATCAATATGGATATCCGCTATTTTTACATGGATATCCGCGGGGACAACGCCCTTGCGGTGTACACGGATTCCAGACAGGACGTTCTGTATGGGAAGATTTCCTCGCAGTTGAAGCAGGTCAACTATTACAAGGCTGTGGAGGAGATGGTCAGCCTTGCGGACAAGTATGCCAAGGAAGGACCGGGAGAGGCTTCCGGCACGGAGGATTTCGGCGTGACGCACACGGAGCTGCTGGCGTCGATCGCAATTGCCGTAATTGTGAGTTCCATTATTCTGGCCGTCATGATTTCCGCTCATCATGAAAAAAAGATGGCTGTCGGAGCGCAGGACTACATTCCCAAGGGGGGCTTTCAGCTCTCCGGACAGAGGGATGTGTTTGTGAGACAGTATGTCACGAAGACGTCAAAAGAGACCAGGTCTTCCGGCGGAGGCACGACGACACACCGGTCGTCTTCCGGAAGCTCGCACAGCGGCCGCGGCGGTCATTTCTGAGGAGGGTGAGAGATGGAAAATTCAACAAAGACATACAAGTGTCCGAATTGCAGCGGCAATCTGGAGTGGTCACCTTCGGATCAGAAACTGAAGTGCCCGTACTGCGATTCACAGTTTGATCTTTCTGCTTTTGAAAAACAGGAGATGGAAGCAAGACAGGAAGTGGAGCAGAATACCTACCAGCATGGCCGGAGCGGTGAAGAACAGGGGTATGATTCCGTAAAAGACGCGACGGATGACAGCAACATCGACCCGCATGATCTGCGTGTCTACAAGTGTTCGGTCTGCGGCGCGGAGGTTGTCACGGACAAGACCACCATGGCGACGAACTGCGCGTTCTGCGGAAATCCGGTTGTGCTCACGGAGCAGATGGATACCCGCTTCAAGCCGAAATATATCGTTCCATTTCATGTCGGCAGAGACAAGGTCAAAGAACTGTACAAAAAATATGTGAATACCCGGCCGTTCACGCCGAAGGCTTTTGCCTCGGAAGAGACCGCGGACAAGGTGAAGGCTGTATATGTGCCGTTTTGGCTCTACCGGATGAATATGGTCGGTGAAATCCATGCGACGGCAGAGCGCACGTCCAGACGCGAGGATTCCAAATATGTTTACACGACGCACAGGGTTTTCGATGTCTACCGGAGCGGAAGCCTGAGTCTGGACAAACTTCCGGTCGACGCCTCGTCCAAGACGCCGGACGACGCGATGGACAGCATCGAGCCGTTCGACTATTCGAAGATGGTGCCCTTTAAGATGGCCTACATGGCGGGTTTTCTGGCGGAGCGCTATGACCAGGATCAGAACTTCTGCCATCAGAGGGCGTTAAAGCGGGCGGATTACTCGATGGAGAAGAGCCTGAAGGATACGATTCACGGTTACAGTACTGTGACCGTGACGAACCGGCGGATCAACGAGATCAATGAGCCGGTCATGGCGGAATACGCGCTGCTTCCGGTATATCTTCTCACCAAAAAGTACCGTGGAAAGAATTATCTCTTCGCGATCAACGGCCAGAGCGGAAAAATTGTCGGGGATGTCCCGGTGGATTTCTTCAAGGCGGCTGTCCGCTGGGGGATTATGGCTGTCATTATCTTTGTGGTTTCTGTGGTGATTCTGTTTTTTATATGATAAAAAAGAATGTCGCTTGCGACATTCTCGCGCCGAGCTTGGGATGCGAAGCATCTACGCATCGCGCGAGTGCGCATCCCGGCGGAGCGTTTTGTCTCATAGGGAATGCGGAGTAATTTTCAATGAGACAGCAAAAGGCTTCCGAAGCCGGACGGTAAGTCCGGCACGGAAGCCTCTGTGCTTTTGCGTGATACAAAATCCTTCAGAATTTGCAGGATACAAAACGTTATTATTTTCATTTAAACCATGACGTCCGAATTTGATTCCTGATGCACGATCATGAAGCAGACCAGATAGATGGCGATGACGATCAGTACGAAGATCAGGATAGCCATCGGCGAGCCGATCATGGCGCAGGTGTCATATAAGCCGTGGAGCAGGACGGCCAGAAGGTATCCCGCTGTATTGTTCAGGATGGTTGCGGATTTCCGGTTCCTTCTGGAACACTGTTTTGCTCTTCCGTAGAACAGTCCGAAGAGAACCGCAAAACTCATGTGCCCGGGGATGGACAGGACAGCTCTCGAAAAGAGAACGCCGGGGCCGAATCCGAGGGCGTAGAGGATATTCTCCATGCCGGCAAAACCGAGCGAGGTGAACACTGCGTAAACAATGCCGTCGAAGCGGAAGTTGAACTCCGGATCATCCCAGGTGCGGATCGACATGAAGAGATATTTGGTTGCCTCTTCGGTGACAGCAACGACAAAGAAGGCTTTGGCCGCTGTGTAAATTCTGCTGTCGGGATCGAGCGGGGTGACATTCAGGAAAATCGTGCCGATCATTTCCAGCGCCATGGAGGCAAAGCCTGCGAGGACACCCAGAAGAAGCAGGTGTATCAGAAGTTTTGGAGATTCCTTCTCAAATTTATCCTTCTTGTACACGTACAACAGCAACAGAACTGCGGGAAGCAGTGCGAGTATGAAAAAAAATATCAACTTGTTAAGATCCATAAAATTCCTCCTCAATGCGTTAATATTACCACCAATTTGTTTGAGTTTTCAATCTTTTATGTTATAATATCTCATTATTTTACAGTGTTTTTTGATGCGAGATGTAATTGCTGCAATTATAGATTTTGTTTGACGGGGTATGGCTGTCGAAGAACAACATAAGCTTTCGGCCGACATTAGGGAACAGCTGTACGGATACTTATAACAGGTAGAGGGTATACGGAGATATAGACATATGACCATGAAGATGATCGAAGTGTTATATGCGGAAATAAGTCTCAGTTGCTGTGCTCTGATCGCTCTGATAATCATTCGTATTTGCCGTTCTCTGAGGAGGGATGTGCGCACCAGAGCCTATATCAAAGCGCTCAGCGGCTTTATTCTCTTTCTCTTTTTTGATACTGTCTGGGGAGTTTTTCGCGCGGTCGATGTTCCGATGGGGAGTTTCGTAGAGTATCTTCTGGAATACCTCTATCTCGGTTTTTTGCTGGTTACGTCCGCGAATCTCTTCTGTTTTATGAAAAAACTGGTGACGGATGACGGAAGGCAGGAGAAGATTTTTCTCTCGATTCTGCCGGCGGTCGTTGGAGTTCTGATTCTCTCGTTTAATCTGGTCGAAGACGGAAGCGTCTTCCGCGTGGTGGACGGGAATCTTCTGGAGTTCGGCCTCCTGTATTATCTTCTGTGGATTCCGATCTATCTGTATCTGTTCGCCGGTTTTTTTCTGGTGATTCGCTATTTGCGAAAAGACGAGGATCTGGCGAGGAAGGAACGCGATTTGCTTGCTCTGATCAGTCTTCTGATGCTCGTGATCGCGACAATCGCGGATGAATTTCTGGTATATGTCCCGACGCTGTCGATGGCTCTGACGATCTGTTTCCTGTTCGCCTATCTGGATGAGCAGAGCTCGTCGATCTTCATGGACGCGCTGACAAAGCTGAATAACCGGAGGCAGTTCAACCGTTATCTTGACACAAGAATCAAAGAGAAGCGTGCGCCGGGGAAAAATCTGTACCTTGTGATCGTGGATATTGACTTCTTTAAGGAGATCAATGACAACTTCGGACATATCGAGGGAGATTGCGCGCTGGTGCGCACGGCGGACTGCCTGCGGGCCTGCGTGGAGGGTTTGGACGGAAAAACGATGATCTGCAGATACGGCGGCGACGAGTTTGCGATTGTGACGGAAGTATCGGGGCGCGATGACGTGGAGAATTACTGCCGCAGTGTACAGAAGATGCTGCTGGAGACGGGAAAAACAAGTCCGTACCGGCTGGAAATCAGCTACGGAATCGCCATGCTGACGGAGGAGACAAGCGGAATCAGCGACCTTTTGAAGACGGCGGACCGCGCGATGTATGCCGTTAAGAAAATTCACCATAACAGAAGAGCGTAAAAACACAAAAGAGCCTCAAATATTTCTGCGTTAAAAACGAATCAACACAAAGTTGAAGGAATTTAGATTTCACGCTTTAACGTGTTGACGTCCCTGCGGGGCGGATGCTATATTCTATTCGAATAAAAGATGACGTAGAAGTTTTCAGGAAAAGTGGAATCGCATGCTGCCGTTCAGAGGTCGGCTGCAGAAGAGGACCTGCCGAAGGAGTAAAACTCTCAGGTGTCGCAAAGACGAGGACTGAAAACGGAGTAGGCTCTGGAGAATCTCGAAAGAGTGCCGAAGGTGCAATGCGCAGATCTAAGGATCTGTGCGGAATCTCTCAGGCAAAAGGACAGAGTTCATTGACCGGACACAGACTGATGTTATGGAGTGGTCTGCATTGCGGCCGTACTGGGGCGGCCGGACCACAGGAACCATCGGGTAAGGGAACAGAAGAGACAGTTTGGTGTAAGGTTGTTTATGGAGCCGCATTTGCTTTTATGGCAAATGCGGCTTTTCTGTGGGGTAAAGCCATCTCCTGCGTCACGAAAGAAAAAGGAGATTTGTCATGGAAGTTTTTAACAACATTGTAACGGCAGCCGATGACAAGGTATGGTTCCTTCTTCTGTTCCTCCTTGTCGGCACAGGCATTTATTTTTCGATCCGCACACGATTTGTGCAGGTGAGGCATTTTCCGCAGGCGTGGAAACGTGTCTTCGGAAACTTTTCACTGAACGGCTCAAAGGCCGGCAAGGAAGGTATGAGCTCCTTCCAGGCGCTTGCGACGGCGATTGCCGCCCAGGTCGGAACCGGTAATATCGCAGGCTGTGCGACAGCTATTCTCGGCGGAGGTCCGGGCGCGATCTTCTGGATGTGGGTTGCCGCTTTTTTCGGCATGGCCACAATCTACGGCGAGGCCTGCCTCGCGCAGAAGACAAAGACAAGAGATGATCAGGGTCATGTCATCGGAGGTCCGGTGTATTACATGCGTGCCGCTTTCAAAGGCGGCTTCGGCAGATTTCTCGCCGGTTTCTTTGCGGTGGCGATCACGCTGGCGCTCGGCATTATGGGAAATATGGTGCAGTCTAATTCGATCACGGACGCTTTTCACAACATCATTCCTGAGAGCGTGAAGATTCCTGTGATCGCGGGAATTTCTGCTGACAAGTTCTGCATGGGCGTTGCGATTGCGGCGATTGCCGGCTTTATCTTTATCGGCGGAATCGGACGGATTGCCTCCTTCACAGAGAAAGTAGTTCCGCTGATGGCAGGGCTGTATCTTCTCGGAGGCCTGATTCTTCTGATCATCAACTGCAGAAATCTTCCGGCAGCGGTCGCTTCGATTTTTGTCGGAGCATTCAAACCGGAGGCTGTCTGCGGAGCTGGCGCGGGTATCGCGGTTCGTCAGGCTCTCCGACTCGGCGTCGCCAGAGGCCTGTTCTCCAACGAGGCAGGTATGGGCTCCACGCCGCACGCGCACGCGATGGCAAAGGTGGAGAAACCGCAGGATCAGGGTGAGGTTGCGATGGTCGGTGTCTTCATCGATACCTTCGTGGTGCTCACGATGACAGCCCTTGTCATTCTTTCCTCCAACGTACTCGGAAATATTGATCTCTACTGCACAAAAACCGCGGGTATGACCTGGAATCCGGACGGGATCGGAACAGGTACACCGATCGCGCAGGCTGCCTTCAGCGCCGGCTTCGGCAAGTTCGGACCGGTCTTCGTGGCCATCTGCCTTCTGTTCTTCGCGTTCTCCACGATCATCGGCTGGTACTTCTTTGCGCAGCAGAATATCAAATATCTGCTCGGAACGAAGAACTCGAAGATTTTCGCTTTTGTGGTGATCATCTTCATCTTCATCGGCGCTCTGCTCAAAGTGGATCTTGTATGGAATCTCTCGGATCTCTTTAACGGCATCATGGTGCTTCCGAACCTTGTGGCTCTGCTGGCACTTTCCGGCGCGGTTGTGAAACTCTCACACGGACAGGACGTGGAGCTCTGATCCGGCCGCTTTGATTTCGGGGATTGAAAAGTGTTTTATTGAAAAAAGCTGCTTGAACGATTCCGGATATTCTCTTCACAGTTTCGACACGATTGTGAGTTATAATTTCTGCCAGTCAGACATTGTTTGAGAGGAACGCCGGGTACAGAGTCTGAAAGACACGACCGGTGAAAAAATATCAACAGTGTTTCGGGGAGTGAAAGGATGGGGTTATGAAATTACAGACTTGGAAAGTGATGAACAACGAACTGATCGGGAGGGTGTACGGAAGCGGCGTCTATGATGACGCAACACTGATCCATACGTCGCCGCTGATCGCTTCCGTCTATGACGACGGCCTGTTCCTGTTTCGGACTGAGAACTCGGTCTATGAGTGCATGGCGTCGGAATTTGACGGTTCGGATGCGGAACTGAATATTCTGATTGAAAATTCGAAGGATGCCGACCGGCAGGCGACTGCAAAGATCGATACCGGCGCGCTGAGGAAATTCGATGAATAGGAAACGCTGTCAAACTGACCCGGATCATTCGGCGAGCGGTCGAAACCGGCCGGAAACAGGATCATTAGAACTTAAATAAAAACAGACGGGAGGAGCCGTCGCGATCTGATCGCGGCGGCTCCTCCTTCTTGTGTTATAGGAAATTCCTCCGGAATTTCCATAACACAAAACGCTCCGCGGGATGCGCAGCTCGCAGATAAGAAGATCGCTGACGCGATTCTGCTCGCGCGCCTTTCGTCCGCGGCGCTCCCCTCAGGAGTGAGGGGCTGGGGGAGCCGAAGTTCGCTTGCGGACTTTGTTCTGGTATAGGAAATTGCTCCGCAATCCCTATACCAGAACGCTCCGCAGGATGCGCACTCGCGCGATATGTAGATGCGTTGCATCCGCGCTCTGCGCGAGAATGTCGCTAGCGACATTCTTTTTTACGTTTTCGCCATGTAAATGTGAACAAAAACAGGAAACGAAGTTTGTCCATTTAGTTTCTTGAAAGGGTTTCCGTAGTATTTTATAATGTAAATAAATTGGAAACTATATCACATAGTTTTGTTGCCACGGAAGGCAATTCAATGAAAAAAGGGGAAACGCATATGGAACAGAGTACAGTCAGGGAGGAGATCCTGGACGCGACCATCGTACTGTTCAACCAGAAAGGTTTGAAGTTTACGATGGACGATCTCGCGAAGGAACTGCACAGGAGCAAGAAGACGATTTACGTGATCTTCCCGGATAAGAAAAAACTGCTGGACGAGATGGTCGATTATATTTTCGACTCGATCAAGCTCAGCGAGAAGGAGATCAAGGAGAATGAGACGCTCAATACCGTTCAGAAGCTCTATCATCTCCTCGGCGCTATGCCGGAGAAGTACCGGGATATTGATTTCAACAGGCTCTACTGTCTGCAGGATAAGTATCCGCGGATTTACAACCACGTGCAGGAGAGGCTGGAAGGAGGCTGGGAGGCGACGATCAGTCTCATTGAACAGGGCATGGAGGAAGGCGTGATTCGTGATGTCTCGATTCCGGTTTTCAAGATCATGATGCAGGCGACGATTGAACAGTTTTTCCAGAGAAATGTGCTTTCCGAGAGCGGGATCCGCTACGGCGAGGCACTGGCGGAAGTGGTGAAGATTCTTGTATTCGGTATCGTTGAGAGGGCTGAATGAATAACAGAATTTATCTGAACAACGGATGGGAGTTTACGGAGAATTTTACAGAGGCTTTTCTTCACGGCGAATGTGACGACGGGCAGATCTGCCGGGACGTGCGGCTTCCTCATACCGTGAAAGAGATTCCTTACAATTACTGTGATGAGAACGCGTACCAGATGATCTCCGGCTACCGGAGGAAGATCTATGCGCCGAAGGACTGGACCGGAAAGAAGGTTTTTCTGACGATCGGCGCCGCCGCACACAGCGCGTATGTTTTTGTGAACGGAGAGCACTGTGGATCGCACAGCTGCGGGTACACGGCCTTTTCCATTGATATTTCCTCATATCTGCGGATGGAGGAACACAATCAGATCGTGATCCGTGTCAACTCGAGAGAGGATCAGAATATCCCGCCCTTCGGCTATGTGATCGACTATATGACCTACGGCGGAATCTACCGTGAGGTCTGGCTGGAAGTAAAGAATCCCGTGAATATCCGGGATGTCTTCGTCCGGGCGGACAGCGATTTTTACCTGAACTCGGAGGTGTCCGTGGACGGCGACGAAGAGGAGGGCTGCCTGATTCTCCGGCAGAAAGTGCTGGATCTGTCGGGGCGCATCTTTGACAGTTTCGAGACGGAGCTTCGCAAATGCCGCATCAACGAGAGGCTTTGCCCGGACGGTTCTGTGCAGAGATCGTATCGCACGGAATCTCAGGTGGAACACTGCAGGCTGTGGACGCAGAGACAGCCGAAGCTGTATGTGCTGCATACCGAGCTGGTCAGATCCGGGGAAGTTCTGGATACCTGTGATGTGCGATTCGGATTCCGCAGTGCGGAATTCCGGAGAGACGGTTTTTATCTCAACGGGAAAAAAGTGCGGCTGACGGGACTGAACCGGCACCAGAGCTGGCCGTATGTCGGCTACGCCATGCCGGAATCGCAGCAGCGGCTCGACGCGGATCTTCTCCGCAGAGAACTCGGCGTCAACTGCGTGCGGACGTCCCATTATCCGCAGTCACCTCATTTCTACGACAGATGCGACGAGCTGGGGCTTCTGGTATTTACGGAGATCCCGGGTTGGCAGCACATCGGCGATGATGCGTGGAAGAAACAGGCCGTGAAGAATACAGAGGAGATGGTCCTTCAGTACAGAAATCACCCTTCCATTATTCTCTGGGGCGTCCGGATCAATGAGTCGGAGGATGATGACGATTTTTACAGGGAGACAAACGCGGTGGCTCACCGGCTGGATCCGGGCAGGCAGACCGGCGGCGTCCGCTATCTGAAAAAGAGTCATCTGCTGGAGGATGTCTACACGTTCAACGATTTTTCCCACAGCGGAGCCAACGCGGGCTGTGAGAAAAAGAAGTCGGTGACGCCGGATATGCAGAAAGCGTATCTGGTCAGCGAGCACAACGGGCACATGTACCCGACGAAGACGTTTGACAGTGAGCTTCACCGGAGCGAACATGCGATCCGACACGCCAATGTTCTGAACGCCGTGGCCGGATCTCCGGATGTGGCCGGAAGTTTCGGCTGGTGTATGTTCGACTACAACACACACAAGGACTTCGGAAGCGGAGACAGAATCTGCTATCACGGCGTCATGGATATGTACCGGAATCCGAAGCCGGCGGCGGCCGTCTACGCGGTGCACCAGTCGACAAAGCCCGTTCTGGAAATCAGTTCGGCGATGGATATCGGAGAACATCCGTCGGGAAATCCCGGGAAGGTGTACATTTTTACAAATTCGGACAGTGTCCGGATGTACAAGAACGGCGTGTTCATCCGTGAGTACAGCGCGAAGGATTCCGAATGGAAGAATCTGCGCCACGGACCGATTCTGATCAGCGACTTTATCGGCGATCAGCTGATCAGGGGGGAGAACTTCAGCCCAGCTCAGTCGGAGGCAGTGAAGTACATCCTGAATTATTCGGCGATCTACGGGATGGAGAACCTGCCGCCGAAGGTGATGATGAAGGGCCTGAAGCTGATTGCGGCCTATCACATGAAATACGACGACGCGTATCAGCTTTACGGAAAATACATCGGAAACTGGGGCGGCGAGTCGACGGAATACCGGTTTGAGGCGATAAAGAACGGCGAGGTTGTCTGTACGCGCACCAAGGCGGCCGTGAAGGAGATCTTCCTGTCCGCCGAGGCTGATCACACCGATCTTGTGGAGGGGGATACGTATGATGTGGCTTCCGTCAGAATCAGCATGAGAGATCAGAATGAGAATATTGCGTCCTTCTATCAGAACGCGGTGACGCTTCACACGGAGGGGCCGGTGGAAATCATCGGACCGGACGTGGTGACGCTTCGCGGAGGCTTGGGAGGCACATTTATTCGCACAACCGGTGAAATCGGTGACGCTGCGCTTTTGATCCGCTCATCGCAGGGCGGCAGTCGTGAAATCCGTTTTACGATTCAAAAGGGAGGAAGGAAAGAATGACAGATCGTTCAAAGGTAATCTTTGGAAATGAAATGAGTGCCTCCGACTACAAAAAGGCACTGGCATCCAAGGCGAAATTCGTGAAAAAATTCGGAGGAGACGAGAATGCTTCCTATCCGACCGTGATCCGCGCAAATCCGTACATCGGAAACTCTCTCGGCGTCAGCGATATCCGTCTGGTGAACGAGGGAGAGAGCGGCGATGAGGAATTTGATCCGGAGAAGGGAATCATCGTCGGAAATATCCGCATGGGCTTCGGCCACTACCGCATCTCCATGGCGATGGCGAGCGCCGCGCACGCCCGTGGTTACAAGCCCTACTGGCTGGATCTGAACGCGTTTCCGCAGACGGCCTGTACAAAGGTAATCAGTGAGCAGAACAGACTCTACTCGATGGGATCGAGGATTTCCCAGAAGAGTAAGGCCTTCAATAAGATGGTCTGGGAACCGGTGAATTACGAGGGCTTCCGTAAACTCAGCTACAACGCTGCAGATCAGAAGAATGCGGAGATTATGGCGGCGGTTTACCGGAATATTCCGAAAGAGATTCCGGTGATCGGCACGCATGTGTGGCCGGCACAGGCGGCGCTTCACGCAGGCATGAAGTATGTTGTGAACGCGATTCCGGACAACTGGCCGATGGCGCTTCATCTGGCCGAGGGAAGTATCCATACGATCCAGACCCATCAGGCCTATCAGGGCTACCGCGTGCTGAACGGCATGAGCGGACGGAAGGTTTTGAAGCCGATGCCTGCGGAGAGCCTGGTCTACACGGGACATTACATCGATGACGAGCTTGTCCGCAATCTTGAGGCGGATTGTGATGCGAGGATAAGCAGAAAGGTAAAAGGAGCGCCGATGCGCTTCCTTCTCACAATCGGAGGAGCGGGCGCGCAGAAAGAGATTTTTGCCGCGATCATCCGCCATCTGCTTCCGGCGATCCGCAAACAGAGGGCCGCTATCTACGTAAATGTAGGAGATTACCACAATGTCTGGGATGAGCTGCTCGCGGACATTCCGGCGCTGCAGGATCTCTCGACGGAGCACTTCAATAACTGGGAGGACACGGAGGCGTTTGCGGAACACGCGCTCTCGGAGGAGATCACAGGCGTGCACGCGTTCTGGCATGAGAACATTTTTGAGGCGGTGTACTGCACGAACCTGCTGCTTCGGAGCTGCGACGTGCTCGTCACAAAACCGAGCGAGCTGGCGTTCTATCCGGTGCCGAAGCTGTTTATCAGAAGAATCGGCGGCCACGAGATGTGGGGAGCCATTCACTCTGCGGAGATCGGCGACGGAACACTGGAGTGCAGGGACACGGGACACACGCTGCAGATGATCGATCTGTTCCTGAAAGATGACGCGTTCCTTGCGGATATGTGTGAAAATATCAAGATGAACAAGAAAACGGGAATTTATGACGGCGCCTATAAATGCGTGGACATCGCCATGAATTTAAAGAAAAACTGACCCGAATCCGGCGGGCGCAACGCGCATGAGCCATACCGGAAAAAAGGCTGGTACAGCTGTCGCGAATAGTTATTTAAGAACAGCAATGCGAGTGGGCCGACGCAGGGTCCTGACATAAAACAAGTAATTGCATCAGGAGGAAATGGAAATGAAACAAATCACACGTGGCAAAATGTGGTGTTTTGCCGTCGGACAGTTCGGATGGAGTCTTCTGTCCGCGCTTATTACGAACTGGCTGGTATACTTCTACGAGCCGACAACGGAAAACATCGAGGCGGGACAGACGCTGTTTATTCCGCAGGGGCGCGTCATTCTCGGAATCGTCACGATCATTGGAGGAATTGCCGCGCTCGGCCGAATCTTCGACGCGATTACGGATCCGCTGGTCGCGAATATGTCCGACCGGTCCAAAAACCCGAGGGGACGGAGAATCCCGTTTATGCAGAAGATCGCGATTCCTTTTGCGCTGGTTACGGTGCTGGTATTCTGGGCGCCGGTGAACGGCGTGTCGACGATCAACGGCATCTGGCTTCTTGTCACGCTGCTGATGTTCTATCTGTTTATGACAACCTACTGTACGCCGTATAACGCGCTGATTTCCGAGCTTGGAAATACACAGGACACACGAATCAGCATCTCTACGTATATCAGCGTCACCTTCATTCTCGGCTCTGCCATCGGTTACGTTGCTCCGTTTATCTGGGGTGCTCTGGAGCCGTCCATGGGTCGTGTGATGGCTGTCCGCGTGACCTTTATGATCCTGTCTGCACTCGGTCTGATCGCGCTTCTTGTTCCGGTGTTTACGCTGAAAGAGACGGACTACGTGCAGGCTGTGCCGTCCAAAGACAATGCGTTCCAGTCTCTGGGCAAGACTTTCAAGAACAAAGAGTTCCGCAAATTTGTGGCGAGCGATGTTCTTTATTTCCTTGCGATCACAATTTTTCAGACAGGTCTTCCCTATTTCATCACAAAGCTGATGGGACTTGAGGAGACAATGACGACCGTTCTTTACGTGGCAATGACATTTATGTCCTTCCTCTGTTACGCGCCGGTTAACTTCCTGGCTCATAAATACAACAAGAAGAAACTGGTGCTCTGCGGCTTCGCGGGCCTCGGTGTCGTATACGCCATCACGGCCATCTCCGGAAACTTCGGCCTGAACGGTCTGGTCTGGGGCGGAATCATTGTTGTCTGCGCTGCCTTCCCGATGGCGATCATGGGAATCCTTCCGCAGGCGATTGTAGCGGATATCGCGCAGGCGGACGCTGTTGTGACAGGAGAGAAGAGAGAGGGAATGTTCTTTGCGGCACGTACGTTTGCGTTCAAGATGGGACAGAGTATCTCGATGCTTCTTTTTACCGCTTTTGCATCCATCAGCCCGCAGACCGGACTCGGATACAGAATCGCGGCTGTTACCGCATGTTTCGTCTGCGTCATGGGCGGACTGATCCTGACACTCTACAACGAGAAGAAGGTTCTCGGAATCATCGTTCCGGGTGAGAAAAACAACTGAGTATAAAACCATTTGAAAGAAGAGGGACCTGCGGTACGCAAGTCCCTCTTAAAGACAGGAGAGAATAACATATGATTACTGTACAGAAGAAAATATTTGTTCTCAGCACACCGCACACCACGTACGCCTTCCGGATTCTGGATACCGGACATCCCGAGCATCTCTACTACGGAGCGTCCCTCGGCGATCTGTCGGCCATGACGCCGGACGAGATTGAGGCAGACGCGGAGACCCTCGGAGAGAGGAAAGAATTTCCGGAGGGAAATATGGTTTCCTATGACAATGAGCATCCGGCGCTGACGCTGGAGAACCTCCGTCTCGAGTTCTCGTCTTACGGCAAGGGCGATATCCGGGATCCCTTTGTGGATATCACACACGCCGACGGAGGAAGGACGAGCGACTTCCTCTTTGAGAGCTATGAAGTGACAAAGGAGAAACCGGAGTTTGAGACGCTGCCGGGATCCTACGCGGAAGACGGAGTCGTGGATCATCTCACCGTGATCTTCCGGGACAGACAGTACGACCTGGCACTGGAACTCCACTATTATGTATATGAAGACTGCGACGTCATCACCAGAAGCAGCCGTCTCGTCAACAGCAGTTCCGAGACAATCCGGCTCGACCGGCTGATGAGCGCGCAGCTCGACTTTATGGAATCCGGCTGGGTGTTCACAAACTTCACCGGCGCCTGGACCAGAGAGATGAACCGTACAGACACGAAGGTAGAGGCGGGAAAAATCGTCAACTCGACGGTGGCCGGCGCCTCTTCGAACAGAAACAATCCGTTCGTCATGATTCACGCGGAAAACGCCACGGAAGAGAGCGGCGAGGTATACGGGTGCAACCTGATCTACAGCGGAAATCACTACGAAGCACTGAGTGTCAACGGATACGGGAAATCCCGTTTTGTCTCGGGAATCAATCCGGACGGGTTCTCCTTTATTCTGGAACCGGGAACATTTTTTGAAGCACCGGAGGCTGTGCTGACCTATTCGGATCGCGGATATTCCGGCATGAGTATCCGGATGCAGCATTTTGTGCGCGAGCACATCGTCCGCGGCGAGTGGAAGAAGAAGGCGCGGCCGGTTCTTCTCAACAGCTGGGAAGCTGCCTACTTCAAAATCGACGAGAGCAAGCTGCTCCGTCTGGCAAAGGCCGCGAAAGAAGCGGGCATGGAGCTCTTCGTCATGGACGACGGCTGGTTCGGAGAGAGAAATGACGACAGGTCTTCCCTCGGCGACTGGACAGTGAATACGAAGAAACTTCCGGGCGGACTTGCCGGACTGGTCGAAAAGGTCAACGCCCTCGGACTGGACTTCGGAATCTGGGTGGAGCCGGAGATGGTCAATGTGAACAGCGATCTGTACCGCGCGCATCCCGACTGGACCATGGAAATTCCGGGAAAACCTCATGCGGAGGGAAGAACCCAGAGAATTCTGGATTTCGCGAATCCGGAAGTTGTCGAGTATATGACGGAACAGATGAGCAACGTCTTTTCCTCGGCCAATATCGCCTATGTGAAATGGGATATGAACCGGATCTTCTCGGATGTCTACTCCCAGTATCTTCCGGTCGACCGGCAGGGAGAGGCGGCCCACCGATATATTCTGGGCGTTTACCGGCTGGCGGACGCGCTGACGAAGAGATTTCCGAAGATTCTCTTCGAGGGCTGCGCGGCCGGAGGCTGCCGTTTCGACCTTGGAGCGCTCTGCTATTTCCCGCAGATCTGGGCGAGCGACGACACGGATGCCCTTCAGAGGACGAGAATACAGGAGAGCTACAGCTTCGGCTATCCGATGTCCGTGATCTCCGCCCACGTATCCGCGTGTCCGAATCACCAGACGCTGCGCGAGACGCCGCTCGACACACGGTTTAATGTGGCCTCCTTCGGCGTGCTCGGCTATGAGCTGAATCTCTGTGATCTGGACCGGAAGGAAATGGACGAAATCCGGAAACAGGTCGAGCTGTACAAAGCCTGGAGGGATGTTCTGCAGAGCGGTGATTTCTACCGCGGTCGTACAGGAAATATTCACGAGTGGACCTGCGTGTCCGCAGACAGAAAGAAGGCGGTCGGACTCATTCTCCAGGAACTTGTCCGTCCGAACACCCAGTTCGAACAGTACCGCGCAAAGGGACTGGACGAGAAACTCCGCTATCATTTCTACAGTCTGGAGCAGAAACGTGACATCCGCAGGTTCGGAGATCTGATCAATACATCCGCGCCGGTACATGTCCGCCAGGGTTCGGTGCTCCACAATCTGATCGCGAAATTTGTGACAATGCCCGGCGAGGCGGAGGAGATGAATGTCTCCGGCGCGCTGCTGATGAAGGCCGGCGTGAAACTTTCTCCCGCGTTCAGCGGCACCGGTTACAATGAAAAAGTGAGGTATTTCTCGGATTTCTGCTCAAGAGAATACTATCTTGAGGCGGAAGAGGATGAAAATTGAGAATGACGAAAACGATTGCCAATTGACACGCCCCGTTGTTATAATGTGATAAAAATATGCACGGAGGGAGGAATGGTATGTCAAAACTTACGAATGTTTCGCCGCAGCGCATGAAAGAGCGTGTTACGGCCGGTTTTGAGCAGAACTTCGGTCCTCTCGGAGACGGGCATGTATACTTTGCGCCGGGGAGAGTAAATCTCATCGGCGAACACACGGATTATAACGGCGGACATGTGTTCCCCTGCGCGCTGACGATCGGCACCTATGCGGCCGTGAGGAGAAGGACGGATCGGAACATGCGGTTTTTCTCCATGAATTTTCCGAGAAACGGCATCTATGAGAGCACGCTGGATCAGCTTTTTCCGTCAAACCGGTTTGGATGGACCAACTATCCGAAGGGCGTCGTCAAAGTGTTCGGCGATCACGGTTTTCCGGTGGAAACCGGTTTTGACATGGTGATCTTCGGTAATATACCGAACGGCTCCGGACTCTCGTCCTCGGCGGCCCTTGAGGTTGTGACCGCCGTTATGCTCTGCGACCAGTACGGCTTTGACCTTGACATGGAGGAGATCGCTCTTTTGTGTCAGGAAGCCGAGAATACCTATAATGGAATGAACTGCGGAATTATGGATCAGTTCACCGTTGCCATGGGGCGGGAGGATCATGCGATTTTTCTTGATACGGCGACGCTCGAGCACGAGTATGTTCCGATCCGCCTGAAGGATGCGAGTATTATTATCGCGAATACAAACAAAAAACATCATTTGAAGGACTCTGCGTACAACGACAGGCGAAGGGAGTGCGAACAGGCGCTGGAAGACCTCGCAAAAGTGGTCCGGATACAGAGTCTGGGTGAACTTTCCTGCGAGGAATTTGAGGAATACAAGGATGCGATCCGGGATCCGGTCTGCCGGAGGAGAGCGAAACATGCGGTGTATGAAAATCAGCGCACGATCGAAGCCGTCCGTCTCCTGAAGAAGGGAAAACTGGGCGCTTTCGGTCGGCTGATGAAGGAGGCGCATCTTTCGGTCAGCCGTGACTTTGAGGTGACCGGCGAGGAACTCGACACACTGGCCGAAGCGGCCTGGCGGGTGCCGGGCTGTATCGGCTCCAGGATGACCGGCGGTGGTTTCGGGGGCTGCACCGTCTCCATTGTGCGGAACGACTCGATTCCTGAATTTATGGGAAGGGTAGGGAGAACCTACAGGAAGAAAATAGGATACCAGGCAGATTTTTATACGGTCAAGATCGGGGGAGGACCGCAGATTCTGTGATCTCCCAGACGCATTATCCGGAGGATGCTATGGTTTTTTCGGTATTGTATTTTGGATTATATCTGTTTTGTATGGTCATCGTTGGGATCATCTATGCGAATATTCTGATCAGCGGTGACAACCAGCTGGTGAAGGCGTGGTTTCGCAGGGCGCTTTTCGTTCAGTTCGTCTATCTGGCTGTCGCTATGATTCGGGGCTATCTGAACCTGACCGGATGCGCCGGCCCGAGAGCTCTTCTGGTGGTTGAGATCGCGTATTCGGTGATTTTTGCGTCCGTGGTATTTACCTGGACGATCTCTCTCTGGCTTCGGATTCGCCCGGATATCACCAGAAGCTGTATGCACAATCTCGCGCTGCATATTCCGTGGCTCCTCGCCTGCATATTGCTGATCTCCTCGCCGTGGACAAAGGCTTTTTTCTATTTAGAAGACGGACGAATGCGCGAGGGTCAGCTGTACGGACTTCAGGTCCCGGCGATGCTGGTGGCGCAGAGTGTGATTATGATCGCGGCCTTCGCCATGCTCCGCTATATGGCGGCTTCGGCGGTCCGGCTGGAAATCATTCTCGCGGCAATCTATCCCGTACTGGCCACGGCGTCCAAATGGTTCGTGGAATACAGAGGGTATGATTACCTGCCTTCCGTCGGCGTTGTGATGATGATCGGCTGTCTGCACATGTATCTTCTGGAACTCTCGCATCTGGTTTCGGTTGATCCGCTCACCCGCGCAAACAACCGGAACAGACTGTACGATTATATTGCCTCCAGAAGAGAGCAGAATGTGCCGCTGTATCTTCTGATGATCGACGTAAATCATTTCAAGGCGATCAACGACGAGTACGGCCACGTCGAGGGAGATGAGGCTCTGATCCGTGTCTCGAACGCACTTCGCCAGGCATGCCAGAATCTTCCGGGAAAACCGCTCATTTCCAGGTACGGAGGAGATGAATTTATTATAGCGGCAGAACTTGCGGATGACGCCGAGCGAGATGAGCTGATCAGCAGCATTCATAAGAATCTGCAGTACTTCAACGAGTGGGCAGGCGTGGGATATAATCTCACCGTGTCGGTCGGTACGGCGAAAGTCGACGTGAATACAAAAGAAGTGAAAGAGCTGATCCGGAAGGCGGATCAGCGTCTGTATGAGCAAAAGAAAAGAACAGAACAGGATGGACAGAATGTCAGACAGAACAAGCACGCATAAAACAGTATTTCCCAAGCCGGGCAATTTTCTGTATCCGGTTCCGGCGGTGATGGTGAGCTGCGCGGACGGGGAAGGAAAACCGAATATCATCACCGTTGCCTGGGCGGGGACGGTATGCTCCGATCCGCCGATGGTTTCGATTTCTGTGCGAAAATCCAGATATTCTTACGATCTTATCCGGAAGAGCGGAGTGTTTGTGATCAACCTCACGACGAAGAAACTGACGCGCGCGGCGGATTATTGCGGAGTCCGATCCGGCCGCGATGTCGACAAATTCGCGGAGTGCCGTCTTCATGCCGTGGCGGCCGAAAAGGTGGGCGCGCCCCTGATCGAAGAATCTCCGGTCAACATCGAGTGCAGAGTGAAGCAGGTGATCGAGCTTGGGACGCACGACATGTTTCTCGCGGAGGTGGTCTGCGTGCAGGTGGACAGCGCGTACATTGACGAGTCCGGAAAGTTCCATATGGAAGATACCCATCTGACGGCCTATTCCCACGGGAAGTACTATGAGCTCGGGAAAATGCTCGGTTCCTTCGGATATTCCGTGCGGAAGAAACCTGTAAAGAAGACGTCAAAACGCGGAGGGCAGACGAAAAATAAAAAAGTTAAAAAAACACGTTGACAAAGAGAGGGACGTCTGATATTATAATCATCGTTGCGAGGCACACAAAGCCTTGTAAGTGAATAACGAGATGCAGGAATGGCGGAATTGGTAGACGCGCAGGCTTCAGGTGCCTGTGGTAGCAATACTGTGCGGGTTCAAGTCCCGCTTCCTGCACTTTCTTTTTGCCCAAATTAAGGAAGTCAAGGGGACAGGAAATGCTGATTCGGAAATTAGGAACGCCAGCTGAAGAATGATACGCAGGGACCACAGGAACACGGTGACGTGTTCCCGTGGTCCTTTTCTTTGTGTTATAGGAAATTCCTTCGGAATTCCCATAACACAAAACGCTCCGCGGGATGCGCACCCGCGCTCGGCGCTCCACTCCGCGGTTCGCGGCATGGATTTTTTTAGAGGGAAAAAGAAGGTATGGTAGTTATTTGGTATATACCACAGTTGCGGCTGTGTTATAATAACCAGGATGTGGCACTATAGTTTTACTTTGCAAAAGGAGCACAAATATGAAAGCATATTTGATTCTTGAAGATGGACATGTGTTTGAGGGAACCAGCATCGGGTCCAGACGAGAGGTCATCAGTGAGATTGTATTTAATACTTCCATGACAGGCTATGAGGAAGTATTGACCGATCCGTCCTATTCCGGACAGGCGGTATGTATGACATATCCGCTGATCGGAAACTACGGCATTCACTATAAAGATCAGGAGTCTCTGAGACCGTATATGGACGGCTTTATCGTTCATGAGCTCTCCCGTATGCCCAGCAACTTCCGCTCAGAGGATACAATTCAGAACTTCTTGAAGAGATACAACATCCCGGGTGTGGCGGGAATTGACACCCGTGCTCTCACCAAGATCCTCCGTGAATCCGGAACGATGAACGGCATGATCACCACAGATGAGAACTACAGTCTGGAGGAAGTCCTTCCGAGAATCAAAGCATATAAGACCGGCTGTGAGGTGGAAGAAGTTACCTGCACAGAGATCGAATACTGGCCGGCGACGGATACCGCTGTCGGCGGCGTGACAAGCCCAGCATACGCGGACACAGATCCGTCCGCTCCGATCCGGGGAACCGTGACAGGCAGAAAATACAAAGTCGCTGTCATGGATTTCGGCGTGAAGTACAACATCATCCGATCGCTGAACCAGCGCGGCTGTGATGTCACCGTTTATCCGGCGTGGACAACGGCGGAAGAAGTGCTCGCCGGAAATCCGGACGGCATTATGCTGACAAACGGACCGGGAGACCCGCAGGACTGCCCGAATGAGATCCGCGAGGTGCGCAAGCTCTACGACTCCGATGTGCCGATCTACGCGATCTGCATGGGACATCAGCTGATGGCTCTGGCCACCGGTTCTTCCACCAAGAAGATGAAATACGGACACCGCGGAGGCAATCATCCGGTAAAAGATCTGGAGACCGGCCGCGTGTATATTACGGCGCAGAACCACGGCTACGTTGTGGATACCGATACGGTGGATCCGAAGGTTGCGGTACCGGCGTATGTAAATGTAAATGACAACACGAATGAGGGACTGAAATACGTGGGGAAAAACATCTATACGACACAGTTCCACCCGGAGGCGTGCCCGGGGCCGCAGGATTGCGCGTATTTGTTTGACAAGTTTATCAGTATGATGGGAGGTAAGCAGTAATGTCCAGAGATATGTCCATAAAGAAGGTTCTCGTGATCGGTTCCGGACCGATCGTCATCGGACAGGCTGCGGAGTTCGACTATGCGGGTACACAGTGCTGCCGCTCGCTCAAGGAAGAGGGAATTGAAGTCGTTCTTCTGAACTCCAACCCGGCGACCATCATGACGGACGGCGATATCGCGGACCGCGTCTACATCGAGCCGCTGACCGTTGAGGTTGTTCAGCAGCTCATCATCAAAGAAAAACCGGATAGTATTCTCCCGACCATGGGAGGACAGGCCGGTCTGAATCTTGCCATGGAGTTGGATGACAACGGTTTCCTCGCGGAGCACAATGTCCGCCTGATCGGTACGACGGCGCTCACGATCAAAAAAGCCGAGGACCGTCAGATGTTCAAGGACACCATGGAGAAGATCGGCGAGCCGGTTGCGGCTTCCGAGGTCGTACACAGCATCGAGCACGGCCAGCGTTTTGCCGAGAAGATCGGATATCCGGTCGTGCTCCGTCCGGCTTACACCCTCGGCGGAAGCGGCGGCGGAATCGCCCACAACCAGGAGGAGCTGGTTGAGATTCTCTCGAACGGACTCAGACTCTCCCGTGTACACGAGGTTCTCGTCGAGCGCTACATCGGCGGATGGAAGGAGATCGAGTACGAGGTAATGCGTGACGGCGCGGGCAACGTCATCACGGTCTGCAACATGGAGAACCTGGATCCGGTCGGCGTGCACACCGGTGACTCCATTGTCGTCGCTCCGTCCCAGACCCTTGGAGACAAGGAGTATCAGATGCTCCGTACCTCCGCGCTGAACATCATCACAGAACTGGGAATTACCGGAGGCTGTAACGTACAGTACGCCCTGAAGCCGGACAGCTTCGAGTATTGTGTCATCGAGGTTAACCCCCGTGTGAGCCGTTCCTCCGCCCTTGCTTCCAAGGCGACCGGTTACCCGATTGCCAAGGTTGCGGCGAAGATCGCCCTCGGATACACCCTGGACGAGATTCCGAACGCCATCACAAGAAAAACATTCGCAAGTTTCGAGCCGATGCTGGACTACTGCGTAGTCAAGATCCCGAGACTTCCTTTCGATAAATTCATCACGGCAAAGAGAACGCTCACCACGCAGATGAAGGCGACCGGTGAGGTTATGAGTATCTGCAACAACTTTGAGGGAGCTTTGATGAAGGCACTTCGTTCCCTCGAGCAGCATGTGGATTCTCTGATGAGTTATGATTTTTCCGATCTCTCCGACGAGAAGCTTCTGCATGACCTGACGATCGTGGATGACATGAGAATCTGGAGAGTGGCCGAGGCAGTACGAAGAGGTGTGAGCTACGAGAAGATCAACGAGATCACGAAAATCGATATGTGGTTCGTGGACAAGATCGCCCGTCTCACCGAGATGGAGAAGACCTTAAGAGAGTGCGAGCTGACCGAAGAGATTCTCCGAGAGGCAAAACGCATGGAGTATCCGGACTATCTGATCGCGGAGCTGAACGGAAAGCTGAGCGAGCAGGAAGTCAGGGAGCTTCGCAAAAAATACAAGATCACCGCTGCATACAAGATGGTAGATACCTGTGCCGCCGAGTTCGCGGCCGAGACCCCGTACTTCTATTCTGTTTACGGCGGAGAGAACGAGGCCTGCGAGACAAAGGACAAGAAGAAGGTTCTGGTTCTCGGATCCGGCCCGATCCGTATCGGTCAGGGAATCGAGTTCGACTTCTGTTCGGTTCACGCCACATGGGCGTTCGCGAGAGAAGGCTATGAGACCATCATCATCAACAACAACCCGGAGACGGTATCCACAGACTTTGATATCGCCGACAAGCTCTACTTCGAGCCGCTGACACCGGAAGATGTTGAGAATATCGTCAATGTTGAGCATCCGGACGGAGCTGTCGTTCAGTTCGGCGGTCAGACAGCCATCAAGCTGACAGAGGCTCTGATGAAGATGGGCGTTCCGATTCTCGGAACCTCCGCGGAGGACGTCGACGCGGCCGAGGACCGTGAGCTCTTCGATCAGATCCTTCGCAGGACAGAGATCCCGCGCGCTGCTGGACGCACCGTTTTCACTGCTGAGGAAGGTGTGGAAGTTGCCAACGAGCTCGGCTATCCGGTGCTTGTCCGTCCGTCCTACGTACTCGGTGGACAGGGTATGCAGATTGCCATCAACGATGAGGATATCACGAAGTACATCAACGTCATCAACCGCTACACCCAGGATCATCCGATCCTTGTAGATAAATATCTGGAGGGAACCGAGATCGAGGTAGACGCTGTCTGCGACGGCGAGGACATCCTGATTCCGGGAATCATGCAGCACATCGAGCGTGCCGGCATCCACTCCGGAGACTCCATCTCCGTCTATCCGGCAAAGGATCTCACCGATGAGATCAAGAAGAAAATTGAGACCGACACGAAGAAGCTCGCGAACGCCCTTCACGTGCTGGGTATGATCAATATTCAGTTCATCGTATACAAGGACGAGGTATACGTCATCGAGGTAAACCCGAGATCTTCCCGTACGGTTCCGTACATCAGCAAGGTAACGGGAATACCGATTGTTCCGCTGGCTGCTCAGTGTATCATGGGACACAAGATCAAAGACCTCGGCTACGAGCCGGGACTTCAGAAGGAAGCGGACTACATGGCAATCAAGATGCCGGTATTCTCCTTTGAAAAAATCCGCGACGCGGATGTAAGCCTCGGACCGGAGATGAAATCGACCGGAGAGTGTCTCGGAATCGCGAAGACCTTCAATGAGGCGCTTTACAAGGCGTTCCTCGGCGCAGGTGTTCATCTGCCGATGCACAAGAATATGATCGTAACGGTAAGAGACAGCGAGAAGGAGGAGATCGCCCCGATCATCAAGCGCTTCGAGAATCTCGGCTATCACATCTTCTCCACGAGAGGAACCGCCAACTATCTCAGAGAAAAAGGCGTTCACGCCGTTCCGGTCAACAAGATCGAGCAGCCGAGCCCGAACCTCATGGATCTGATTCTCGGACACAAGATCGATCTTGTCATCGATATTCCGGAGCAGGGCGCGGAGCACTCGCGCGACGGTTTCGTGATCCGACGAAACGCCATCGAGACCGGCGTCAACGTCATCACCGCTGTCGACACAGCGAATGCCCTGGCAACTTCTCTGGAGAACACAGATATTCAGAAACTGGAACTTATTGACATTGCTACGATTGCGAAACGCGGCAATCTGTAAAACGGGATTATGATACTGAATATTATCAAGACGATCATCCTCGGAATTGTCGAGGGAATTACGGAGTGGCTTCCGGTCAGCAGCACCGGACACCTGATTCTCGTAAACAGCATTATGAAGCTGGAGATGAGCCGTGAATTTGTCGAGATGTTCGACGTCGTGGTTCAGCTCGGAGCGATTCTCGCGGTTGTCGTCATCTACTTCAAAAAACTCTGGCCGTTTCGCATGAAAGGCGAGGCGGCTGTGAAGAGCCAGTTTGCGCATGTGCAGACCGACGGTGCGGGCGCGCGCTTTCAGAAGTTCGCCGACAGACATCTCTACATGGACAAGGTGGTCATGTGGCTCAAGATTCTGGTGTCTGTCATTCCGGCGATTCTCATCGGACTGCCGCTGGACGACTGGCTCGACGAACATCTGTACAACGCGACGGTTGTTGCGCTGATGCTGATCCTCTACGGCGTGTTCTTTATCCTGATTGAGAACCGGAACAAAGGGCGGAAGCCGAGAGTCGACCGTCTCCGGAAGATCACGATGAAAGACGCTCTGATCATCGGACTGTTTCAGTGTCTCGCGATGATACCGGGAACCTCGAGATCCGGCGCGACGATCATCGGCGGGATTCTGATCGGTATGTCGAGGACGGTTGCGGCTGAGTACACCTTCTATCTCGCGATTCCGACCATGTTCGGCGCGTCCGCACTGAAACTGCTGAAATTTATCAAGAACGGAGGAGGCTTCGGAGGGGAGGAGATTCTGGTTCTTGCCATCGGAATGACGGTTGCCTTTGCGGTTTCCGTTTTTACGATCAAGTTCCTGATGAACTACATCCGGAAACACGATTTCAAAGTGTTCGGCTGGTACCGGATCGCGCTCGGCGCGCTGGTGCTTGTCTTCGGACTGGCGCATCTGATCTGACGCGTCCGGCCGTGACCGGCAGAGGATTAAAAAAGTTAGAATACATGCATTTGGGGGACAGTAATGTTAACAAAATACATCATCACTTTTCTTGTCTCAATGGTTCCGATCATTGAACTTCGAGGAGCGATCCCGATTGCGGTCGGCATCGATGTTCCGCTTCTTCACGCGTATATCATCGCGGTGATCGGAAATATGATTCCGGTTCCGTTCATTTACTTTTTTGCAAGAAAGCTACTCGTTTGGGGCGCGGATAAAAAACTGATCGGACCGTTCTTTTCCTTCTGCCTGGAAAAAGGAGAGAAGGGCGGACAGAAACTGAAGTTTTCGACAAAGGGAGGCCTCTTCGTGGCGCTCACCCTCTTCGTCGGCATCCCGCTTCCGGGAACCGGGGCGTGGACGGGAACACTTGCGGCGAGCATCCTGGACATGGGCTTCAAGAAGAGTGTCATCGCTGTTATGATCGGCGTGCTTCTGGCGGGCGTGATCATGGGACTTGCCTCGGCCGGTATTTTCGGTGCGGCCGGCGCGCTGTTGTCCTGAAAAGCCGGATTATACCGGAAGGTTTCTGTGACAGCGGGGAATGCTGCAAAGAGGCGGTAAAAGAAAAGAGACTGCGGCCGCCGGCAGAAAACGGCCTTACGGTACTGTAAAATTTAGTGACAATTTGCGGAAAGCATCCTATAATATTATAGGATGCTTTCTATGTATTTATGTATTCATTATTGAACTAAATAATGTAAGCAAATTGGAGGAGAAAACATGGCAGGTATTTTGAAGAGATTCAAGGATATTATGGCGGCAAATATCAATGCTTTACTTGATAAAGCAGAGGATCCGGAGAAGATGATCGATCAGTATCTCAGAGATATGCAGGATGATCTCGGTCAGGTAAAGGCTGAGACAGCATCTGTGATGGCACAGGCCGAGAGAGCAAAGAGAGAGCTGACCGAGTGCGACGAGGAAATTGCAAAGATGCAGAGCTACGCTGAGAAGGCACTTCTTGCCGGAAATGAGAGCGATGCCAAACAGTTCCTTACCAAAAAGGGCGAGCTTGTAAAAGCGCGCGAGACAAAACAGCAGATGGCTGACGCAACGGCTGACAGCGCCGCAAGAATGCGTCAGATGCATGATAAACTGACAAAGGATATTGCTACGCTCAATGAGCGCAAAGCATCCATCAAGTCCAAAGTTGCCGCGGCAAAGACACAGCAGAAGATCAACGAGCTCAACGAGCATGTCGGCGGCATGAATATCACGGACGGTGTCAGCGCGTTTGACCGCATGGAGGCAAAGGCAAACCAGATGCTCGACGAGGCGAATGCGAGAGCGGAGCTGAACAGAAGCTCCGAGGCGACAGCGTCGATTGAGGATCTCGAGACCAAATACGATCAGGGAAGCAGTGCTGACGTCGACGCCGAACTTGCCGCAATGAAGGCAAAACTCGGACTCTAAAGTGAGGTCGTTCTATGGGCTTATTTAATCAGTTTGCAAATGTTGTGGAATGGGAACCGGCGAACGAGAATATCCTGTTCTGGAAATGGAAAAACGAGGAGATCAAGAAGGGAAGCCGTCTGATCGTCCGTCCGGGTCAGGATGCGATTTTTCTCTACAACGGAAGAGTCGAGGGAATCTTCCGCGATGAGGGAAGCTATGATATCGAGTCGCAGATTATTCCGTTTCTTTCCACATTAAAAGGTTTCAAATTCGGATTTAACAGCGGACTTCGCGCGGAAGTCGTGTTTGTCAATACCAGAGAGATCACGGAGAAGTGGGGAACAAAGAACGCGATTAATATTCCGGCGCCGGGACTTCCCGGAGGAATGCCGATCCGTTCGTTCGGTACATTCAGCTGCAGGGTTTCCGATGAGCAGATCCTCACCGACAAGGTTGCCGGCATTCAGGATATGTTTACCATGGATGACGTCAAGAGCCGTGTGATCTCCAAGCTGGATCAGCTTCTGATGAAGCACATCGCCACAGAGGGAAAAGATATGTTCCATCTGCAGGCCTATGCGGGAGATATTGCCCGTGGTATTCAGAGCGATCTGGACTATGAGCTGGTGAAAATCGGTATCACGGTCACAGACTTCGCGATCTCCAGCGTCTCTTATCCGGACGAGATTCAGAAGATGGCGGAGAAAGCCGCTTCCCAGTCCATGGTTTCGGATGTCAACAAATACACGCAGATGGCGATGGCCGACGCCCTCTCCAACGGGGGAAATTCCGCGGCAGGCGCGTCCGCTGCGAATATGGCAGGCATCGGCATGGGCATGGCGATGGGACAGCAGATGGCCGGACAGATGATGCAGAATCCGCAGGGATTCGGAGCTGCACAGCAGAATCCGCAGGCCGCGCCGGTGACGGGAGCGAAATTCTGTTCCAACTGCGGTTCGCCGATTGAGCCGGGAGCAAAATTCTGCTCCAACTGCGGAAACAAATTACAGTGAGAAAAGACTGACAGACAGATACGGAGAATAGCAGATGAAATGTCCATATTGTAGCCAGGATAACACCAGAGTTGTAGATTCCAGACCGGTGGAGGAGGATAACTCTATCCGCCGCAGGCGTGTCTGCGACAGCTGCGGCAAGCGCTTCACGACCTACGAGAAAATCGAATCGATTCCGGTGATGGTCGTCAAGAAGGATCAGAGCCGCGAGAGGTACGACAGGAACAAAATCCTGAATGGTGTTATGCTCGCCTGCCGGAAGAGAAAAGTATCCGTTCAGCAGATGAACGATCTCGTGGATTCCGTGGAGACGGAGATTTTCAACCGTGAGGAAAAGGAAATTCCAAGCACGGAGATCGGCGCCATGGTTATGGACAAACTGAAGGATCTGGATCCTGTCGCCTACGTGAGGTTCGCGTCTGTGTACAGAGAGTTCAAGGATGTGAATACATTCATGGACGAATTGTCCAAACTGCTCGGTCAGAAATGACCGCAAAAAACGAACAGGAATGTTGATGAGGGGGACGCGGGAATCCGGCGGGATTCGGCGTCCTCATTTTTTGTGTTATGGAAATTCCTCCGGGATTTCCATAACACAAAACGCCCCGCTTGCGGACTTTTCTGTGTGTAACTTGCGGATCGCGTCGCATAATGATATGATAAGAAACAATTGGTCTGAAATCCCAGGCATTGAGAACGGGATCTCAGTCCGCAAGGTATAAGCTAGTAATTGATGAAATGGGAGGCCCCTGATATGCGTACTTTTAGTAAATCCAGAAAACTGGATAATGTTCTTTATGATGTTCGTGGTCCGGTCGTTGCGGAAGCGGCCAGAATGGAAGAAGACGGGAAGAAGATTCTGAAACTGAATATCGGAAATCCCGCGACTTTCGGCTTTACCGCGCCGGACGAGGTGGTAGAGGACCTCATCACGAACGTGCGTGACTGTGAGGGGTACTCGGATTCCCGCGGACTTTTCTCCGCCCGCAAGGCGATCATGCAGTACTGCCAGCTCAAGAAGATTCCGAATCTGGATATTCATGATATCTACACCGGAAACGGCGTCAGCGAGCTGATCAATCTGAGCATGAGCGCGCTCTTAAACGACGGCGACGAGATCCTGATTCCGGCGCCGGATTATCCGCTCTGGACAGCCTGCGCCACACTGGCCGGAGGAAAAGTTGTCCACTATATCTGCGATGAGCAGGCGGAGTGGTATCCGGATCTCGACGATATCCGCAGCAAGATTACAGACCGCACAAAGGCGATCGTCATCATCAACCCGAACAACCCGACGGGAGCGGTTTATCCGGAATCTGTTCTGAAAGAGATCGTAGAAGTGGCAAGAGAACACCAGCTGATCATTTTCTCGGATGAGATCTACGACAGACTGATCATGGACGGCGTGAAGCACACGTCGATCGCTTCTCTGGCACCGGATCTTTTCTGCGTCACCTTCTCCGGACTCTCCAAGTCCCACATGGTTGCGGGCTTCCGTGTCGGCTGGATGGTCTTAAGCGGAAACAAGGATCTCGCAAGGGATTACATTGAGGGAATCAACATGCTCTCCAATATGCGTCTCTGCTCGAACGTGCCTGCGCAGTCGATTGTGCAGACGGCTCTCGGCGGATACCAGAGCGTGGAGCAGTATCTGATTCCGGGCGGACGGATTTACGAGCAGAGAGAATTTATCTACAACGCCCTGAAGGATATCCCTGGAATCAGCGTAGTGAAACCGAAGGCTGCATTCTACATTTTCCCGAAGCTCGATGTGGAGAAATTCAATATTCATGACGATATGAAGTTCGCCTATGATTTTCTTCATGAGAAAAAAGTGCTCGTTGTTCAGGGAACGGGCTTTAACTGGAAGGATCCGGATCATTTCCGTCTGGTTTATCTTCCCCACAGAAGAACGCTCGACGAGGCGATGAAAAATCTCGCGGACTTCCTCGGTACGTATCACCAGTAAACAGGCGGGATGCGCTGGTCTTCGGAACGATGTGAGCCGGAAACGGGTTCTGTCCGGGAACTACCGGAGGATTCAGAAACGGCCGGGCTTGGGAGAGTGAGAAAATGTTCAAATCATCACTTGTACTTGAAGGAGGGGCGATGCGCGGGATTTTCACCGCGGGCGTCCTGGATTATCTGATGGAGCAGCATGTGGAATTTGAATATGTGATCGGAGATTCCGCGGGAGCGGGCAACGCGATCAATTTCGTGGCCGGCCAGATCGGGCGGACGCGGGATTGTATTGTGGTCGACGATCCGAAGCTCCGATACATTCATATGTCGCCGAAGCACCTTCTCACGGGAAAAGTGTTTGACATGGATCTTCTCACGCGGAAATACGCGCTGCTGTATGTTCCGTTTGATTTTCATGCGTTTTTTGACTCGCCGGTCAACTGCGAAATCGTCGTCACCGACGCCCGGACCGGAAAGGCCAGGTATCTGACAGAGCGGGAGGACCGGAAACGTCTGCTCACGATCTGCGCGGCATCCTGCAGTATGCCGCTGATCAACGAGATGGTGAAGGTCGACGGTCGGATCAGTATCGACGGAGGGATCGCCGATTTTGTCCCGCTCCACCGCGCAGAGGAGATGGGCTACAGAAAACATGTGGTTGTCCTCACGAGACCTGCAGGGTACCGGAAAGAGAACCGGCACAAGATGGATTTTTTCTACCGGAAAAAATACAGGGCGTATCCGAAGCTGATCGAGACGCTTACAAGCCGGGAGCAGAGATATAATGACATGATGGATGAGCTTGACAGAAGGGAAGAGGACGGAGAAATCTTTGTCATCCGTCCGAAAGGTCCTGTGGTGGAGCACACCGAGCAGGACAGGGAGAAACTTCTGGATTTCTATAAGCAGGGAAGGGACATCATGGAAGAGAGATTTGACGAGCTGATGGCGTATCTCGCGTGAAGAACGGATTTGCTGCTGCGGGAAACGCTCCTCGGCCGTTTCAATAAGGAGACATTTCATGGCGTTGAAATTCATAGAAAAATTCTACCCGGATCAGTGGGTGGATTCCACCTACGAGATCGACTTTGAGGAGTGGTACAGAAAAGGATACCGGGCGCTCACATTTGATATCGACAACACGCTGGTTCCGCACGGCGCGCCGGCGGACGAGCGGGCGATTGAGCTGTTTCGGAGACTCCGGGAGATCGGGTTTGCGACCTGTCTGATCTCGAACAACAACAAGAAACGGGTGGAACCCTTCGCCAGAGCAGTCGGATCGGAATACCTCTGCATGGCGAACAAGCCTTCCGTGAAGGGATACAGAAAAGCCTGCGAGCGGATCGGCGTGCCCATGGAGAAGACGCTTTTCGTCGGCGATCAGCTGTTCACGGACGTCTGGGGAGCGAGGCGCGCAGGGCTTTTTTCCATTCTTGTGAAGCCGATCAATCCGAAGGAGGAAATTCAGATTGTACTCAAGAGATTTCTTGAGAAACCGGTCCTCCGATCCTACGAACAGGCCATAAAAAACTCTTGAAAATACTGGATATTTTTTATATAATGAACTACGGTTTTATCGCATAATACAGACACGTGAAATAAAGGAGGAACATCAGATGGCAGATATTACAGCTGGTGATTTTAGAAATGGTAAGACAATTGAAATCGAAGGAAAGGTATGCCAGGTTATTGAGTTTCAGCATGTAAAACCCGGCAAAGGAGCTGCCTTCGTTCGTACAAAACTCAGAGACGTAATCAACGGCGGTGTTGTTGAGAAATCTTTCCGTCCGACTGAGAAATTCCCGGAGGCAAGAGTTGACCGTCAGAAGATGCAGTATCTCTACAACGACGGAGAGCTTTACTACTTCATGAACCAGGAGACATTCGACCAGGTAGCAGTGGACAACGCTACAGTCGGTGATTCCCTCAAGTTCGTTAAGGAGAACGAGGAAGTAACTCTCAGCTCCTACAACGGAAACGTATTCTCTGTAGAGGCACCGCTCTTCGTAGAGCTTGAGATCACAGAGACAGAGCCGGGCTTCGCAGGCAACACAGCACAGGGCGCAACAAAGCCGGCGACTGTTGAGACAGGTGCACAGATCCAGGTTCCGCTTTTCGTAAACCTTGGAGACAAAGTTCAGATCGATACCAGAACAGGTGAGTACCTGAAACGTGTCTGATCGTTATATAGTTCTGAAGATCTGATGAACTCATTGTGATTATACGGGCACGGGCGGCTTTGGTGCCGGCCGTGCCTTTGTATTACAGGTCAAAGTCCGGAATTCTTTAAAACAAAATTCTATTCGATCCATTTCTTAGACAGCTGCTCCGGCGTCCGAGCCGGTGAATGTCGGCTGAAAATCCACATCAACAATCCATATTCATTTACAAGAGGTGTCAGTTCGTTTACTCTGAGCGTTTCGTTCGTTTTTTAAGGAACAGGACGGACGTTACTTTTGCGTGCGAAAAATGATTGATTACTTACGTTCCGCTTGAGAAAAGGAGAACATATGACACAGGAAAAATTCAGAGAACTGCTGGCAGAGGAAGTGAGCAGCAGACTTGGTGCGGAAACAGAAATCAGCTATACGAAGATCAGAAAAAATAACGGAGCCATGTGGGACGCGATGCTCATCCGGAAGGGCGATTGCAGAGTCGCGACGACGATCTATCCGGATGCGTGTTACGCGAAGTACAGAAAAGGAATTCCGGTTCGGGAACTGGCGGAGGGCATACTGGGGGAGTATGCCAGAATGCTGGAGACGGTCGAGGCGCAGAAGGGTTTTTTCCGGAACTACGAGGAAGTGAGGGCACGGATCTATCTGCGGCTTGTGAGCGCCGAGAGAAATGCGGAACAGCTGCAAAAAATGCCGTTCCGCAGATGGTACGATCTCGCACTTGTGTGTTACTATCGAATGCCGACGGAATACATGGAGCGGGGGACGATTCAGATTCAGAACATGCATCTGGAAAACTGGGGAGTTACGGCAGAGCAGCTTCTCGGCGACGCCCTGCAGAATACCACGCGGGATCTGCATCCGGAGATCAGAAATCTCCAGGAGGTGCTGTTTTCGCTCGGCGCGGCCGAAATGGAAGGACTCGGTCCGGTGAAATATATGAAGGAGCTGCCGCTCTACGTGCTGAGCGGAGAAGAACAGTATCTCGGAGCCGTCTGTATCGCTTTACCAGGCATGGCAGGGAAGATTTCTGAAAAGCTGAAGGGGGACTTCGTCATGATTCCGAGCAGTATCCACGAATGTCTCCTCCTTCCGGACAACGGCATGCGTCATGCGGATGAACTGAACGCGATGATCAGAGAAGTAAATCTCACGCAGCTGATGCCGGAGGATGTTCTGTCGGATCACATTTATCATTACCATTGTGCATCCGGTCGATTTGACATTTGAAATATCGTGTGTTAAAATGCTCATGTCGCCGTTATGGCACGTGAGAAGCGTTTGTAGCTCAGGGGATAGAGCAACGGTTTCCGGTACCGTGTGGCGGGGGTTCGAATCCCTCCAGACGCGCGAACAGCCGGGTAAGTGAGTGAATCATTTATCCGGCTTCTTTTTTTTGTTTTATGGATCTTTCTCCGGAAGTCCGATGAAACACAGTGATCTGCGGAATGCCTTTCGCGCAGATGAGTAGATCGTGACACGGCTCTGCGGGTGATCTTTGTAAAAAAAGAAAAAATGTAGTAAAATAGATAAGATACATTTTACAGTGAGTGGACGGCGTGTAACTGTCTGACGGGGTTCGCCTCAGGCGGATGAACCCGGAATACGAGGTGGAGATTATGGAAGACGAAAAGAAAGAGATTACAGAGCAGGGAAAAGCTCCTGAAAAAGATTCCACTGAAGTAAAGAAAACAGCCAGGAAAAAGACAACAGCCAAAAAGGCTTCCGATGAGCAGACGGCCGAGAAGAAGCCGGCTGCCAAAAGAAAAACAACCAAAAAGACTTCGGCAGAAACTGCGGCGGCTTCCGCAGACGCCGAAGTTGCCGGCGCAAATCCGGCAGAGGGCGGTCTGGTAGATCCGGCGCAAATGCCGACGACGCCAGCCGAGATGAAAAAGACCAGAAAAAAGGCGGCACCGAAAACAAAAGCGGCCGTAAAGGAAATCGCTGATGCGGAAGAACAGAAAATCTCTGCTGCAACAGCCGGAGAAACGGAGCCGGAAGCAGCTCTTCCTTCGGAAATTGTGGACGCGTCACTGACCGGGATGGTCAGCGAAGTGACGGAAGGAGCGGGGCAGAGCGCAGAAGCGGCAGCCGCCAGTGCGAACGAGGAGGCAGTTGTGAGCGAACTTCCTTCTCCGGAAGCGCTTGCTTTTGTTCAGAGTGATAAGAGCGAAGAGGCAAAGGCAGGGGAAGTTCCTTCTGTTGAGCCGATGCAGACACAGGTGCTTCCGAACGCCGCAGCACTCCGCGCGGCCGGTGGACGCACGGAGGAGCCGGCGGTAACTGCCGCGACGGCGGATACGACGGTTATTCCAAGCATCGCAAAGGAACCGGTTCCTTCTGTACAGCAGGCGAAAGCAGACGGGCAGCCGAAGGAGAACTCCGGTGAGAGCGCTGTCGGGCAGAACGACCGCCGGCCGGAGGCAAAGGCGGCGCAGTACGTGATCAAACCGGATGAAACGGGTAGAAATACCTACGTTAATTCCGCAAAGAAGACGGGGAAGAAGAGCGCGAAGCAGGAGAATGCATTCCTCGAGTGGCTCTCCGACAATCTTCGTTATATCGAACTCGGCGCTGTTCTCGTAATTGCCATTGTGGTGATTGTCTTCGGTATCGTGATGATCCGCCGCAATTCCGCGGAAAAAACGGGAACAACCGGCAAACTCACGCCGGTGACGACTTCACAGTCCGAAACGGTGGTGGCTGCTTCCTCTGCGAAGCCGACCGTTACTCCGGCGCCGACCGGAATCGTCCTTCCCGCAGACGCGCTGACAGAACAGACGGACGGACCGATCAACGCGGCCGTTCAGAGCTACTTCAGCAGTCTGGACACGACAGGGGCGGTCAACGGAATTGTCGCTTATTCGGATATTCAGGTGTACGCGTATCCGGGCTCATCAAAGGACAGCTACATCGCCTTTGCGAAGTACAATTACAAATACAGCGATTACAACGCGACAGTTCCTGCTCTGACAGAGCTGTTTATCAGAGTACAGAAGGATGGCTCGATGAAGGTCGAGACCGAGATTTCGGATGCGGAATCCGCATATATGAACGCCGCGGCACAGAGTCAGGCGGCGCAGAGTATGATCAGCAATATTCAGACACAGTATGATCAGGTGATGTCCTCCAATACGGATCTTGCGGACTACATTGCTTCCCAGCAGTGACGGACGCCGAATCAGTGAGAGAGTATTGACAGCATACGGAATAAGAGAGAATGAGAATAAATAAATATCTGAGCGCCAGCGGGCTTTGCTCGCGGCGTGAAGCAGACCGGCTTGTTGAAGCCGGTCATGTTTCTATTAATGGAGAAATCGCGGAACCCGGCAGCCAGGCAGACGGGAATTCGATCGTGACGGTCAGGGGAAAGCGTGTCACGCTTGAAGAAAAGAAAGTCTATCTGAAGATGTACAAGCCGGTGGGGATTGTCTGCACGGCGGAAAAAAGAGAGAGGGACAACCTGATCGAATACATCAATTATCCGGTCAGAGTCACCTATGCGGGCAGACTGGACCGCAATTCCGAGGGGCTTCTGATCCTCACCAACGACGGGGATCTGATTCAGACCATGATGGCGGCGAGAAATGCCCACGAGAAAGAATACGAAGTGACGGTCAACAAGGATCTTCGAAAAGAAGATCTGGACCAAATGCGCGCGGGCGTATTCCTGAGGGAGCTGGAAGTGACGACCCGTCCGTGTACGATCGTGCAGACAGGCGAGCGGACCTTTCGCATCATTCTGACCCAGGGACTGAACCGGCAGATCCGCAGGATGTGCAAAGAGTTTTCCTACGGAGTCCGGAAACTGAAACGGATCCGCGTTGTCAACATCACGCTGGACGGTCTGAAATACGGGAAGCTGCAGGAGATGAGCGAACAGGAAGTTTGCGAGCTGAAAGCTGCTCTTGGGATGAAGGAGAAACAGAGATGACCTTTGAAGAGTACAACCGATTAAAAGAGAACATCGATTATCATATGGACCGGTACTACAACCAGGATGAGCCGGAGATCAGCGACTATGAGTATGATCAGCTGATGATCGCCCTCAAGGGGGCGGAGAAGGAACATCCGGACTGGATCTCTCCGGACTCTCCCTCCCAGAAGATCGGAGGAACGGTGAAGAGAGAGGCCGGTGTGAAGGTGACGCACCGGGTGCCGATGCTCTCGATCGAGGATGTCTTTGACAAGGAGGCGGTTACGGCCTGGGTGAACAAGGTCAGGGAGATGCATCCGGACGCGGTTTTTTCCGTCGAGACGAAGATCGACGGCCTGAGTATGACCCTGCGCTATGAGAAGGTAGAGGGAACGGACAGCATGAAGCTTGCCCTCGCCGAGACCAGAGGAGACGGTCTGGTGGGAGAGGACGTGACGCTGAACGCCCTGGTGATTCCGGATGTGCGGAAGACGCTGAAACTTCCCTACGATTACCTCGAGATCCGCGGAGAGGTCTATATGACCCACGAGGACTTCGACCGTTTCAACGAAGAGCAGGAGCGCCTCGGAAAAAAACTCGCGGCCAATCCGAGAAACCTCGCGGCGGGTACCCTCCGGCAGCTCGATTCCTCCATCACCAAAGAGCGGGGGCTGCGGATGTTCATCTTCAATGTGCAGGATGCGCCGGCGGATTTTCTGGCGGATCACGGAGCTTCTCTCGACCGCCTTGCGGCGTGCGGCGTACAGACGGTCTATCACAAAAACTGCGCGACCGCGGAAGAAGTTCTCGCCTGCATCGATGAGATCGCCGGGATGAGGGCGGAACTTCCCTATGACATCGACGGAGCAGTTGTAAAAATCAATCAGACCGCCTATCGGAACGATTTTCCCTCCGGAAGCAAGTACTCCAGCGGCCACATCGCCTACAAGTATCCGCCGGAAGAGCGGGTGGTGGAGATGGACGAGATCATCGTCAATGTGGGAAGAACCGGCAAGCTCACATTTACCGGCAGTTTCCATGATGCCGAGACCGGCAAGCCGGCCCGACTCTGCGGCACCAGTGTGTCGAGGGCGACACTCCACAATCAGGACTATATCACCGATATGTCCATCGGCGTCGGCGGGCATTACCGGCTGTTTAAGAGCGGAGAGATCATTCCAAAACTCAACGGCTGCGTGAAGGAGCCGGAGACGGTTTTTGTCGCTCCCTCTGTGTGTCCGGTCTGCGGCCATGCGCTGATCCGCGAGGAGGACACCGCGGACATCCGCTGTGTCAACCCGTCCTGTCCGGCGCAGCTCTCCCGCACGGTGGCGTATTTTACATCGAGAAACTGCATGGACATCGCCGGACTCGGCGACACGCTGGTGGAGGCACTGATCCGGGAGGGATATCTCAGGAACTATGCCGATATCTACAAGCTCCGCGCCTACCGCGATGAAATGGTCGAGAAGGGCATTATCGGCAAGGAGAAGAACACGGACAAGCTGCTCGACGCGATCGACGCCTCGAAGAAGCAGAGTCCGGTGCGTCTGCTGACAGCTCTCGGTATCCGGAATGTCGGCAGATCCACGGCGAATGAACTGATGAAGCATTATGAGAAGATTCAGGATCTGGCGAAGGCCACCGAAGAGGAACTGGTACAGCTTCCGGATATCGGAAGCACAACTGCCGGTGATATCGTGGAATTCTTCTCCGACAGTGAGAATCTGCGGATGATCGAAGAACTCGCAAAGAGCGGCGTGAATATGGTCATGGAAAAGGAAGAGGGCGGAAGCGACAGGCTGGCCGGTATGACGATCGTGGTGACCGGTACACTGCCGACCCTCGGCAGAAGCGAGGCGAAGGAGCTGATCGAGAAGAACGGCGGGAAATGCACCGGCAGTGTCAGCAGGAAGACGACATTGCTAGTGGCCGGAGAAGCCGCGGGATCAAAGCTCACCAAAGCGCAGGAACTCGGGATCAAAGTGATCTCGGAGGCGGAGCTTCTCGCCCTGATCCATGGACAGAAAACGATCTGATAGAATAGCCCGCCAAAACATACCTGCCGTACATCTGAAGCAAAGGGGACGGCAGTCGTAACCGAAATGCCCACTGCCTTCCTTCCCGTTTTTGACAGGGGCGGGCATTTGGAGTAAGATGAGGAGTAATTGTAACAGAAAGGAAGAAATAACTATGCCAATTAAAGTTCAAAACGATCTTCCTGTAAAAGAGATCCTTGAAAGTGAAAATATATTTGTCATGGATGAGGAGCGCGCGATCCACCAGGATATCCGACCGCTTCAGATCCTGATTCTGAATCTGATGCCGCTCAAGGAGGCGACGGAACTGCAGCTTCTCCGCTGTCTCTCCAATTCACCGGTGCAGATCGATATAACCTTCATGGTTCCGGCGACACACCGAATCAAAAACGGTTCGATCAGCCACATCAACAAGTTCTATGTGACATTCGATGACATCCGAAACGAGTTCTATGACGGCATGATCATCACCGGCGCGCCGATCGAGCTGATGGAGTTCGAGGAGGTGGATTACTGGAAAGAACTCTGTGAGATTCTTGACTGGACAGAGACGCACGTGACCTCCACGATGTTCCAGTGCTGGAGCGCCCAGGCGGCCATGTATTATTTCTACGGGATCAACAAGAGATACCTCGACTCGAAAATGTTCGGTCTCTTTGAACATAAAGTACACAACCGGAAAATACCGCTTGTTCGGGGCTTTGACGATGTTTTCCTCTGCCCGCACTCGAGACACACCGAGATCCCGATGGACGAGATTGTCAGGCATCCGGAGATCATGGTGCTGACCGACTCCGACGAGGCGGGATTCTTCCTCGGTATGGCGGACGACGGCCGGAAAGTCTTTGTGCAGGGACATCCGGAGTACGACCGGCTCACACTGGACACGGAGTATAAGAGAGATCTCGGAAAGGGACTGGAGATCGAGAAACCTGTCAATTACTATCCGGACGATGATCCGGAGCAGAAGCCGCTGCTGCGGTGGCGCTCCATCTCCGCTGCACTGTACGCGAACTGGATCAATTACTATGTATATCAGGCGACCCCGTACGATATGTATGGAACGCCGGTTTTCAAGTAAGGATAGAGCGATATTGAAGAGAAAACTTAAAACATGGTTTCTTTCTTGCGTATTCTAAAAATCTGCATATAAACAAATTTTGATTTAAAAAAGTGAGGCTGACGCGCTTTGACGACAGCCTCACTTTTTAGGTGGATGCAGGAAGTGAGACGGCATAATTGCTCTCGTACATCCGCTTCAGATTCTCGATGGAATTGTACTGCTCCCCGATGCAGAATTCTTTGGACCAGCACATATAGTAGGCCCAGGGAATCCTTGATTTCTCGAGTAGATCCGGATCCGGCAGATAACCGATCTCGGCCAGGGCGGCGACCTTTGTCGTGGTTGTATTTTTGATCAGTGCGTAATAGTCGTCAGCGTAGTCCGTCGCCTTGTACTGTTCCATGTACAGATCCACGGAGATGACATCGACATAGGCGTCGCCGGGATAGCCGTCGGCTGTACGGCAGTTCCAGACCCAGAGAAGGTTGTCCAGGTGGTGGACAGAGGTGTAATAGTTATACATGAGGATGTACAGATCTCTGGCGACGGAAGGACCTTTGGATCCCCACCAGAACCAGGTGCCGTCGGATTCGTGGAACGGACGCCAGAGAACGGGGATCTTCGCGTCAAGGAATCTGCGCAGCTCCCCGGCGATTTCATCCAGATCGTGGTAAAAGGCTGCCCGCTCGGGAGAGCCCTCCACAAGAACTTTTTCCGGATCGAAGGTCGTGTGCTCCGCGTAGAAACTCTTGTCCTCTCCGTAGAGCGGTGAAAACCAGTGAAAGGAAAGGGTGACAATGCCATCCCCGGAGGCTGCCCAGCGAAGGGCGGTTTCCATGGTTCCCTTGTTTTCTTCGACCTCGGTCAGACAGGCTTCGGATGCGTGCTCATAATTGATGTTCGGAGAGTAGCCGAGGAGCTCGAAGCCGCGAAGCAGGGGCTCGCGGCCGGTCGTCTTCCGGATATAATCGATTTCCTCCATGGGATTTGTCTGGGTGTGCTGTCCGGTGATCAGCCGGTTTCCGGCACTCTGACAGAGACGTGCGAGTAATTCCCGTGCCTCGGATGTTGCATTCGGGTTGACGGGCAGATATGGTTTCATAGGTGGAATTCCTCCTTGGTATCATCAGATTCTTTTGTATGCTATTATAGTATATGCATTCGACGTATTCGTCGAGCATTTTGTGACAGAGGGAGGAAGAAACAATGATCAGAAATACAAAACTCGTCGATCGTTTTCTTAGATATGTAAAGATAGATACCCAGTCATCGGAGGAAGCGGAGGAGCAGCCGTCGACGCAGAAACAGAGAGTTCTTGCCGATCTTCTGGCAGAGGAACTTGAAGCCCTCGGTGCCGCTGTGGATTACGACCGCGAGCACTGCTATATCTATGCTTCTGTACCGGGAAACGGAACGGCGGATACGGCACTCGGCTTCATCGCCCATATGGACACGTCTCCGGCGGTCTCCGGCGCGGGAGTTGCGCCGAGAATCATCGGGACCTATGACGGAACGGATGAGATCCTTACGACGGAGGATTTTCCGGAGCTTCTTCACCATATCGGGGAGGATCTGATCGCGACGGACGGAAAAACGCTTCTCGGTGCCGATGACAAAGCCGGAATTGCCGAGATCATGAATATGCTGGAATACTTCTTTGAGCATCCGGAAATCAAACACCGGCCGATCCGGGTGGCCCTTACGCCGGATGAGGAGATCGGAAGGGGCACTGAAAATTTTGACGTGGCGAGATTCGGTGCCGCGCAGGCCTATACGGTCGACGGCGGGAAGCTCGGTGTCATCGAGTACGAGTGTTTTCACGCGGCAGCGGCCAGGGTTACGGTGAGCGGAAGAAGTGTGCACACCGGCGACGCGAAGAACAGGATGATCAACGCGGTGCGGCTGGCGATGGAATACAGCGCAATGCTTCCGGAGGCGGAGACGCCGGAGCACACGGAGGGCTATGAGGGCTTTTACCATCTGGACAAGATCCGCGGAGATGTTGAGGAGGCTGTTCTTGATTACATTCTTCGGGATCATGACAGGGAGAAGTTTCAGGCGAGGAAGAACGTCATGCTTCAGAACGCGGACTATATGAACCGGAAATACGGAAGCGGGAACGTGAACGGGATCAATGTACACGGAAAGGAACTGGTGCGCGTGGAAATCCGGGATCAGTATTCCAATATGGCAGAGATTATGAAGGATCATATGGAACTGATCACAAACGCCGAGGATGCCCTTCGCTCCCTCGGTGTGGAACCGGTGACGGAGCCGATCAGAGGAGGTACGGACGGTGCGGCGCTCAGCTTTATGGGGGTTCCCTGTCCGAACCTTTGTACCGGAGGGTACAATTATCACAGCAGATATGAATACGCGAGCGTGCAGGAGATGGAGAAGACTGCGGAACTTCTCATCCTGCTCGCCAAAGCGGAGTCCGAAGGATAAGCGGCTTATTGACGATGGATGTAAGGGTCAGGCGTGACCGTACAGGTGAGAAATCAGAAGACAGTTCTGATTTATGAGTAATGGATTGATCGGGAAAAAAGAGGACTGGAATGGAAAACAGGAAAGAGAAAAACAGGCAGGTGCGGGGCGCTTTTAAACGCGCGGACCAGAAGAGAGAAAAGGTAGGCGCGAAGGAAGACAGACCGAAGGAAAACAGACGGAAGGAAGACAGACCGAAGGAAAACAGACGGAAGGAAGTCAGACCGGAGAGTGAAGGAAAACCGAAGAGCGGCGTAAAGTGCAGAATTGACAGGAAATGCGGCGGCTGTGTGTATCTCAGACATACCTATGAGGAGCAGCTGGCGATCAAGGAGAAACAGGTTCGTTTGCTCATGGACGGGATTGCGAAGGTCCGACCTGTAACCGGCATGGAGGACCCCTTCCACTACCGCAACAAGGTCAATGCGGCTTTCCAGAGAAAGCGGGACGGAAAAATTGTCTCCGGCATTTATGAGGAGGGAACCCACAATGTGATTCCGGTGACGAACTGTCTGATTGAGGATCGCAAGGCCGATGAAATCATCGGCACGATCCGGAAACTGGCACTCTCGTTTAAGGTGCGGATTTTTGACGAGGATCACGGAAGCGGACTTCTCCGCCATGTCATGATCCGAAGGGGACACGTGTCCGGCCAGATTCTGGTCATCCTTGTGGTGGCATCGCCGGTTTTTCCGTCCAAGAACAACTTTGTAAAAGCCCTTCGGGCCGCCCATCCGGAGATCACGTCGGTCGTTCTCAATATCAATGACAAGCAGACGAGTATGGTGCTCGGAAGCCGAAACATCACGCTCTACGGAAAGGGCTATATCGAGGATACACTCTGTGGCTGCAAGTTCCGTATCTCGCCGTCCTCCTTCTACCAGATCAATTCCGTCCAGACGGAAAAACTCTACGGCAAAGCGATTGAGCTGGCGGAGCTTGGCGGTAAGGAGACGGTGTTTGATGCCTACTGCGGAATCGGAACCATCGGAATCACGGCGTCTTCCAAAGCAGGAAGAGTCATCGGTGTCGAACTGAACAAACAGGCGGTGCGCGACGCGGCGGTGAACGCGAAGCTGAACAGTATATCCAACATCCGCTTCTATGCGGATGACGCAGGCAGATTTCTCACTGAGATGGCCGAAAGGGGAGAGAAGGCGGATGTCCTCTTCATGGATCCTCCGAGAAGCGGAAGTACGGAAGTCTTCATGAAGGCGGCGGTCGATATGGAACCGTTGAGAATTGTGTACGTCTCCTGCGACCCGGAGACGATGGCGCGGGATCTCCGTTTTCTGCGAAAAGAGTACACGGTCGGAGAGATCTGGCCCTTCGATATGTTTCCGTGGACAAAGTCGATTGAATGCGTGACGGTTCTTACGCGGAAAAGTCTGCGGAAACCATCGGCGGCTGGCCGGACGGGACAGGCGAAAAAAGATGTGAAAAGTTGTTGACAATGCGTGAGGATTCATGTATATTATCTTTTGTCAGCGCGACAAGAGCTGACAGAAGATATGCGCGAGTGGCTCAGGGGTGGAGTACAACCTTGCCAAGGTTGGGGTCGCGGGTTCGAATCCCGTCTCGCGCTCGCAAAGGCGGATCGGTATTGATCCGCCTTTTTTTGTGTGACAACGAGCCGGGTATCGAACTTAATAAAAAAGTAACACAAAATTCTTTGATTATATTTATTAACTTAGTATAATCCTTAATAAGTTTGAAAAAAAATAAGGGAAATCAGCTATGAAAAAATCAGAGGACAGAACGATTCTTCATGTGGCAGTGGGAGCTGTCGTCGTTATCGCGCTTGTCGTTGTTATTTGTTCCCTTTTCGGGGGCAGCGGCAAGTCTTCCGTTTCTACATCAGAAATTCATCAGGGCGTCGCCTTTCTGGAACAGCAGGAGCAGGGGGATGTCTCTGTCGTACAGGGAAAAATCAGAGAAATTCAGCAGAAGAAAGAAGCCGCTGCGCGTTCGCAGCGAAGGAAGCAGTTTGAGGACGGGCAGATCGACGTCTGGGAACTGTTTAGGAATTACGCGATTCTCGGGGATTCCAGATCCGAGGGATTCATTGATTTCGGTTATCTCTCGAGTGAGAGAGTGCTTGCCGGAAAGGGAGACAACATCGATAAGATTCCGGAACATATGGATAAGCTGAAAGCACTCAATCCGTCGCAGATTTTTATTTGCTACGGCATGAACGATCTCACGAATAATATCGGAGGTTCTCCGGAGGGCTGGGTGGCCAGGTACGGGGAGTACATCGACCTGATCCGCCAGAACATTCCGGGAACGGAAATCTATGTGAACGACATCATGGCGCCGCAGGACGCTGCCTATGCGGTTTCCGGAAACCTCGCGAATTACGCACAGTACAATGAGGTGCTGAAAACGATGTGCAAGGCGAAGGGCGTACATTACATCGACACGACGGAGACGACCTCTTCAAACGCGGATCTGTACGCGCCGGACGGTATTCATTTTAATTATGACTTTTATCCCTACTGGGCAGCGGATATGCAGCTTGCTGTCATGGGTGAGGATGAGACGGATGTGAACAGCGGTTCAGAGAAGGATCAGCCCGAAGAGGCGGGAGAAGGTCTGGACGAATGAGAAATGTGGGGGCAAGATGGAAAGAGATTTTTCAGAATTGAAAATGATCAGCTATGCGAAATGGCTGTTGGTTCTGATCGCCGTGATCGCGATTATTCTCCAGTCTGTGAGCGGACGATCGAGCAGCACGGAGATCGGCGAGATGAAAGATAAGGTGACGGCACAGGCCGATCTCTCGAAGATGCAGGAGGGAGACAATCAGATGATCCGCCGTCTCTACGGACTGGATGTATCGCAGTTCGAGGGCGTTGTACTGTATTATCCTGTCACCAACATGGGCGCGGAGGAGATCCTCCTGGTCAAAATGAAAGACAAGAGTCAGCAGGCTGAGGTGAAGGCGGCCATTGAAAAAAGGCTGGACACTCAGAAGAAGAGCTTCGCCGGTTACGGCGCGGATCAGACCGCGATGCTTGAGAAGAGTATCACGGACATTCACGGGAACTACGCGTTTTTCGGCTGCGGAGAACAGCCCGAAGCGATGCATCAGGCGTTTCGGAAAGCATATTGAGGGGGAAGAAGTAGATGACATTCAACAGTATATCGTTTGCGTTTATTTTTCTTCCGCTGTCCCTGCTTTTGTATTACATCGTTCCGCGCAGGATCAAGTCTTTTGTGCTCGTCCTTCTGAGCCTGTTGTTTTATGCGTGGGGAGATGTGCGCTATCTCCTGCTCCTTCTTTTTTCCATGGCCTTCAACTATCTGGCTGCCATGGAAATCTACGGATGGAGACAGAGGGGCTTTGAGGAAAAAACAAAGGGAGCTGTCATTTCCGCCGTTGTCGTAAATCTGGCATTGCTCGGCTTCTACAAGTACGTGGGTTTCCTTCTCGGAATCATCGGTATCAAATATCAGGCACCGCCGCTTCCGATCGGAATTTCCTTCTACACCTTCACGGTGCTCTCCTACGTGCTGGATGTGTATTTCGGAAAAGCGCCCTGTGAGAGAAATATCATTTCTTACATGCTGTATGTTTCGTTCTTTCCGAAGATTACACAGGGACCGATTGTGGAGTATCATAAGATCAGAGAGCAGCTTGCGGCAAGGGAACTCTCCGCGGTCGGTTTTTGCAGCGGAATGCGTCTGTTTCTCGTCGGCATGTTCAAGAAGGTTCTGATTGCGGATAACCTCGGGACGGCCTTTTCCTCCCTGCAGAGCGTGGGTCAGATGGCGTCGGCGACGGCGTGGCTCGGCATGATCTTCTACAGTCTGCAGTTGTATTTTGACTTCAGCGGCTATTCGGACATGGCCATCGGACTTGCGAGAATGTTCGGCTTCCGCCTGGAGAAAAACTTTGACTACCCGTACATGGCGGACAGCGTGACGGATTTCTGGAGACGCTGGCACATCTCCCTGGGAGGCTGGTTCCGGGACTACGTATATATACCGCTCGGCGGAAACCGCTGTAGCAAAGGGAGACAGATTCTGAATCTTTCCGTGGTCTGGCTGCTGACCGGTATCTGGCACGGGGCGAGCTGGAACTTCATCGTCTGGGGAATTTATCACGGACTGTGGGTGATCGCTGACAAGGTTTTCTTCAGCAGGTTCCTGAACCGTGTTCCGCGCTTGTTCCGGATCGCCGGCACGACACTGATCGCGTTCTTCGGCTGGATCTTTTTCTTTTCGCCGACGCTCGGAGACGCCTTCGGCTGGATGGGGCAGATGTTCGGATCCGCGCACATGGGATTCTGGAATGCCACGACTTCCTATTATCTCGGAAGTAACTTCCTGCTTCTGATCCTGGCGTTCCTCTGCTGCGGACCGAACGTGAGCAGACTTGTTAACGCCTATTCGTACGAGAAGAGCAGAGTGCACGCCGGGATTTCCGTGGCCTGTTATCTGCTGCTCTTTATTCTCTGTATTTCAAATATGATCGCGAATTCCTATTCGTCGTTCCTGTACTTCCGGTTCTGATCCGGGGATTTCCGGATGGATTCGGCGCATTCGTCGAGTTATTCTGCGACAGCTATACTTGATATTGTTTTGTGAATGATGTACCGGAGAGAAGAAAAAACAGTAACACAAATATGAGGGGATGCAATGCAAAGGACACACAGAAGACGCAACAGCGCTGCCATGAAGGCGCAGCGTAAACGAAGAAAACTGAAATTCCTTCGAAAGTGGCATGGAAGAATTCTTACCATCTTATTTCTCGCCATGATCGCGGGCTTTACCATTGTCAATGCGGCGACAAAAGACCGGGCTTTTTCCGAGAACGAGAACAGGAATCTTGCGCAGAAACCGAAGCTGACGGCAGGTTCCATAAAGAGCGGAAGTTATTTCAGGGATTTTTCCGCCTATCTCAACGATCAGTTTTTTGGAAGAGACCGCTGGCTCACGCTGAATCTTATGGAGAATCAATTCCTCGGAAGAAAAGAGGCGGGGGATGTGTATCTCGGGAAGAAAGGATATCTTCTCGAGAAACCGAATGTTCCGGATGAGGAGCAGATGAAGAAAAAAGAAACCGCGATCCGCGATTTCTGGAACGCGCACCAGACGCTCAACATCAACATGGTTCTCGTGCCCTGTGCCGGTGCCGTGTATTCGGACCTGCTTCCGAAGAACGCTCCGTTCCGCGATCAGATTGCGGACATCAGTGAAGAGGAAAACAGCCTCATGGATACAGGAATCAAATTCACGAGGCTCGCGGATGCTTTTCGCGCCCATGCGGATGAACAGCTCTACTATAAAACCGATCATCACTGGACGTCGGCCGGCGCCAGATACGCGCTGTCGGAGATGGCCGGAAATCTCGGGATTCTCGATCCGGAGACGTCCTATGCGGTCTACACGGTCTCAAACTCCTTCCAGGGAACGCTCGCTTCCAAAAGCGGAAGCCACAGCGTATCGGATGAAATCCAGGTGCTCGTGCCGCAGACGAAGATGCCGGAGTACTATGTCTATTATCCGGATACGGACACGAACTCGACGTCCGTCTATATCCGTTCCAAACTCAGTGAGAAGGATCAGTACCAGGTTTTCTTCGGAGGAAACCATCCGTCCGTGGAAATCCACACGACGGCGGACAAGGGAAAAAATCTTCTTATTTTCAAGGATTCCTACGCAAACGCGCTGGTTCCTCTGCTGATTCCTTACTACGACAACATTATCATGATTGATCCGCGTTACTATTACGAGGAGGTCAATCAGGTGATCTCGTCCGCGGAGATCACGGATGTGCTTTTTCTGTACAGCCAGAACACGTTCGCCACGGACACGACGCTGACGGATGTCTTAAGCAGCGGAAATAAGGACAGAACAGGCGCGAATTCCGGGACGGAGAGTCTCGGAAGTCTTTCCTCCTCGTCCGGATCTCCGGATGAGGACGATGAAGATCTTCTGTACAGTTCTTCCTCGGAGGATTGAGAACAGCTTCATAACTGTGAGATGAAGGAGCAAAGACGGGTATGAAAAGAGCAGGAAGAGGGATAAAAAGACGGCTGGCGGCCCTGCTTGTCGCAGTTCTGGTGTCTGCCCAGCTGCTGTTTCCGACCGGGACGGCGGCGGAACCGGTAAAAATGATCTTCTCCGGGGATTCCAGGACGGTCGGGATGAATATGTACGTGAACACCGGAAATGATAACGACGAGTGGATCGCGAAGGTCGGCATGGGATACAGTTACTTCGCGAACGAGGCCATGCCGCAGATCGAGAGCGCGCTGGAACAGGGGGCGGTTGTCATTCTCAACTACGGCGTCAACGATGTCTCCGACGTCGATCTCTATGTAAATACCTACAATGAGAAGGCGGAACAGTGGAAAAACATGGGCGTGAAGACCTATGTCGTCTCCGTCAACCCGGTGGATGAGGCACAGTGTTCATCGGTGAAAAATTCCGAGATCCGGAAGTTCAATGACAAGATCAAAAAGTCGGCGAGATCCTATACGTACATCGATACCTACAGCGCGATTGTTGACAGTTTTAATACCGTCGACGGACTTCATTTCGATCCGGGGACCTATCAGAAGATTTATGACATCATTGTCCAGTACGTAAAGGGTATGGCGCCTCTGACGGCGCAGGCAGAGAGAGGCGGAAACGCGACGCCGACGCCGAAACCAACCCCGACGCCGAAGCCGGAGGTGAAAATCACCGGTGAGTTCGCCGATGTCTTTGATTTTGACGCCTACATGAAATACAATCCGGAGCTGAAGGCCAGATTCGGAAACGACAAGCTGGCCGCCTATCAGGATTTTGCCGATACCGGCATGGCGATGAGGCGGAGAGCCTCGGAGGAATTCGATGTCTGTTCCTATATGAATGAATACCCGGAGCTTCGAAGGAAGTACAAGGGAGACGTCGCGGAGTTTTACCGCGACTGGATCAGAGAGGGAAAAGCGGCCGGACGTCACGGAACCGGCTGTGAGAAGATGGTCGAGCCGCTGACCGTATATAACGGGGTAGACTATTCGCCGATCTATGATTATGATTATTATGTAGAGAGATATCCGTACATCAGAGACCGGTTTGCGGGAGATGACGAGGGAGCGCTCGAACAGTTTGTGAATTACGGGATCCGCGAGGGGCGTCAGGCTTCCGAATCATTTGACGTAAGAGCATATCGGGCATATAATGAGGACTTGCAAAAATTATTTCTTGGGGATTTTAAGAAGTACGCGGAGCAGTATATGGTGAGCGGCGTCAATGAAGAACGCCGGGCGACCATTGGATAGAAGCGGAAATGCCGATAGGATCGCGTTTCCTGTGTCTGCCACGTAACCTATGTTTTCATTTTTTACCGGAAAAAGGAGCAGAAAAGTATGTATGATGTTACAGCGATGGGTGAACTGTTGATTGATTTTACACCATGTGGAACAAGTGAAGCAGGCCGTACCCTTTTTGAGCAGAATCCCGGAGGAGCCCCTGCCAATGTTCTTGTTGCTATGTCGAAGCTTGGACTGAAGACCGCTTTTATCGGAAAAGTCGGCGAGGATATGCACGGTGAACTCCTCAGACAGACACTGATCAACAACGGCGTGGAAACAAAGGGACTGATCGAGGATCCGGATGTGTTTACAACACTCGCTTTTGTTCAGCTCAAAGACGGTGAGAGATCCTTCTCCTTTGCGAGAAAGCCGGGGGCGGATACACAGATCCGCGCGGATGAAGTGAATATGGATATTCTCAATCAGACGAGAATCTTTCATTTCGGCTCTCTGTCTCTGACAAACGAACCGGCGAGAAGCGCGACGATCTATGCGGTGGAGCAGGCGAAAAAAGCAGGCGCTCTGATTTCCTATGATCCGAACTACCGCGCGCCGCTCTGGCCGAGTCAGGAGGCGGCCGAGCAGGAGATGCGCTCGGTGATCAAATATGTGGACATCATGAAAGTATCCGACGAGGAGACGAAGCTTCTGACCGGAGTAGAGGATCCTTATGACGCCGCGCAGATTCTTCTTGACCAGGGCGTCAAATGTGTGGTTATCACCATGGGAAAGGACGGTGCGATGCTCCGCACAGAGCGTTTTACGGTCAAGGAGCCTTCCCAGACCAGAAAAGTCGTGGACACGACCGGAGCCGGAGATTCTTTCTGGGGAGGACTTCTCTCCAGATTCGCGGAAGAGAAGGTGACTCCGGAAGAACTTACGCAGCAGCAGGCTTCGGATTTTATCCGTTTCGCCAATATTGTCGCGGGACTCTGCGTGGAGAAGCGCGGCGCGATTCCGGCGATGCCGAACAGAGATGACGTTATGTATCTCTATAATCTGAAGCTTGAGAAGTTCTGATTAGAAGGTTCGAAATGAGGAACAAAAAAGAAAGAAAAAAACAGATTCTCGCGTCGGTGATCGCGCTCATGCTCGCCCTTATGATGATTCTCTCCCTCTTTGCAACGGTTCATGTGGGGGCGGAGATGAATGAGGAAGTGCAGGGGCTGGAAGCGGTCACGGTGACATCCTCCGAGGCGGCCGCCGCGAAGGCGCAGGCCGCGGGGCCGGAGACGGCAGCGACAGAAAAAAAGAGCGGCGGGAGAATCTACATCGACAACATGGACGTGACAGATCTGACCGAAAAAGAGGCAGAGGAAGCAATTACAAAACGGATGAAAGAGCTCTCGGACAGCATCATCGTGTTCTATGCGGATGAGCAGTCCTTTCGCACAACCGCCGGAAAGCTCGGACTGGATTACTCCAACCGCAGCGTTGTAAAAGAGGCGCTTTCGATCGGCAAAAAGGGAAATATCTTCAAGCGTTTTCTCGCGGATCAGGCGGTGAAAAACAAAGAGCACATCATTCTGAAGCTCTGCTTTACGGTCTCCCGCGCAAAGGTGCGGGAAGTGGTTGAGAAGAGCGCGGAGACGATGGACTGCGATCCGCAGTCCAACGGACTGAAGCTGAATAATGATAACTCGTTTTCGATTACCGGGGGAAGAAACGGGATCGAAGTGAATGTCAGCGACTCCGTGGACAAGGTGATCTCCTATATGGAGGACGAGTGGACCGGAGGACAGGGCGGCGTCGAGCTGAAGGCGAAGATCACCAGATACACGGACGGACGGGAACAGCTCTCGAAGGTGAAGGATCTGCTTGGAAGCGGAAGAACCGCCTACGCGACCGGAAAGAAGAGTCACGATGTGAACGTGGAGATTGCCGTGCGCCATATCAACGGAACGGTTCTTTATCCTGGAGAGGAGTTCTCCGCGGAAAAAACCATCGGACCGACCACGGCGGAAAACGGTTTCCTTCCGGGAGATACCTATGAGGGAACAAAGGTCGTACAGACCTACGGAGGAGGCGTCTGCCAGACGTCCACTACCTTGTACAACGCCGTCATCCGGGCGGAGCTGGAGGTGACGGAGCGGCACAACCATTCGTATCTTGTGTCCTATGTGGATCCGGGTTTTGACGCCGCGATCTCCGAGGGCTCGCTCGATTTCCGGTTCAGGAACAATACCGACGCCCCGATCTACATTCAGGGAATCACGAAAGACGGTTATCTGACCTTCAACATCTACGGCCACGAGACGAGGGATCCGAACCGGACGATCTCGTTCGAGAGCCGCATCGATGAATATAAGGATGTGGAAAAGGCCTATGACACGGATCCGACGAAACCGCTCGGGAGCATTGAGAGTTCCGGTGGAATCCAGGGTTGTGTCGCCGAGTTGTGGAAGCTGGTCTATGTAGACGGAGCCTTCAGCGAAGAGGAACGGGTCAACAGCAGCAATTATCTGATGATGCCGTATACGTTTACCGCCGGCACAAAGGATGCGGACGGCGCAACCCTGGCGGCGATCTCTGCCGCTTGTCAGCAGCAGGATCTCGGAGCGCTTCAGGCAGCCGTGAGCAGCGGCTCGACGGTGCAGGCGGCTGCGGAACAGACCTACGTGCAGGAAGAGTATGTGCCTCTAGATGACGGACAGTCCTACGACGGAGGACAGTGAGGGCAGACAGACGGAACGTTTCCTTCCGGCTGACCGGCTGACGAAGGCGTGCGCAGTAGTATAGATTTTTTACCGGCGGGTTCTGCGGTGAATTTTCCGCAGGATCCGCTTTTGTGTATCCGCGCATTTTTATTCGGAACATCTGTGACACAGCCGTGTGGTAAGTGGTTTGATAATTGGTGTGCGGACAGGTGTATTTTGCGCTGTGCGGATGTTCTGCATTCGCGGATATAGAGAGAATAGCAAGACAAGAGCAAGGGGGATGCATATGAAAATCGGAAAACTGCCGGAATCGGTTCTGATCCGTTCGGTTTTGAAACAGGTTCATCACAGAAGAGAGGACGTCCTTGCGGGACCCTCCGTCGGCGTGGACTGCGCGGCAGTTGCGGCCGGAGAAAACGAGGTGTTTGTTTTTTCCTCGGATCCGATCACAGGGACGGTGAAGGATCTCGGATCTCATTGCATCCATATCACGGCGAATGATCTCGCGGCGTCCGGGGCGGAGCCGGTCGGCGTCATGCTCACGTTTCTTCTTCCGGAATCGCTGGAAGAGCCGGAACTTCGAAAGATCATGCAGGACGCGGACCGCACCTGCGCCGAGATGGGAATGGAAATTCTCGGCGGGCATACGGAGATCACAGCCTGCGTCAACGCACCGCTGATCTCCGTGACCGGCGTCGGAAAAATCGCCATAGACGGGTTCCTCAATCCGGCGGACATCCGGCCGGATCAGGATGTCGTCGTGACGAAGTGGATTGCCATCGAGGGAACGACGATTCTCGCGAAGGAGAGAGAAGCGGATCTGCTGGAGCGTTTCTCCCCGGATTTTGTGAGTGAGGCGAAGAGCTTTGACCGCTATCTCTCGGTTGTGGAGGACGCACGGGTGGCGGTGAGCGCCGGCGTGGTAGCGATGCACGACATCACGGAGGGAGGCGTTTTCGGAGCCCTCTGGGAGATTGCCTCGGCCGGAGGCGTCGGTCTGGAGATTGATCTGAAAGCGATCCCGATCCGTCAGGAGAGCGTCGAAATCTGTGAGTTCTTTGATGTGAATCCCTACGAGATCATGTCCAGCGGTTCGATGCTGATTGTCACGGCAAACGGTGAAAAGCTTGTCTCCGAGCTGAAAAAAGCCGGCATTCACAGCGCCGTTGTCGGAAGAACAACGGCTTCGAATGACCGGATTCTCAGGAACGGGGACGAAGTCCGATATCTCGACAAGCCCCACACGGATGAACTGTATCGTGCACTTGCGAAGAAGGTGGAAAAGTAATGGCGCATTTTCATATTGTACTTCATGAGCCGGAGATTCCGGCAAATACAGGAAATATCGGCCGAACCTGTGTGGCCGCGGATGCAAGTCTCCATCTGATCGAACCCCTCGGTTTTCGGCTGAATGAGAAACAGATCCGCCGCGCGGGCATGGACTACTGGGAAAAGCTCGACGTGACCAGATACATCGACTATGAGGATTTTGTATCGAAGCATCCGGGCGCGAAGATTTACTACGCGAGCACCAAGGCATCCAGAAACTACACAGAGGTGGAGTTCGAAGACGGCTGCTTCATCATGTTCGGAAAGGAGAGCGCCGGAATTCCCGAGGAGATTCTTCGTGAGAATGAGGCGACGGCGATCCGTATCCCGATGTCTCCGGACATCCGGTCCTTAAACCTCGGAAATTCCGTGGCGATCGTCCTCTATGAGGCGCTCCGTCAACATGGATTTGAGGAAATGCAGACAGAAGGAAATCTGCCGGTCATAGACGGAAACAATACGATCGCGTAGATTATTATTGCTCAAGGTCTTTCTCTCAATACAAAAGAACAAGCCAAACAGTAGCCGTAGAGAAAGGGACCTCGCACGAATGATTTCGTGCGAGGTCCCTTTTAACTGTTAAATCACTGTGTCTCCTTCGCCGCGTCCAGTGAGAAGACAAACTCAGTGCCGACATTCTCCGTACTGATGACGGTGATGTTCTGATTGTGCTGGTTGATGATCTCCTTGACGATGGCGAGACCCAGACCGTTTCCCTTCCGCTCTTTTCCTCTGGAGGTATCCGTCTTGTAGAATCGCTCCCAGATCTTGTTGATCGATTCACTCGGGATTCCGGCGCCGTGATCCTCGACGGAGATAAAGATTTTATCGTGGCGGACGTCGCTGTTGATCTCGATGACCGAGTCGTCTTTGCTGAATTTGATCGCGTTGTCGATCAGGTTGTAGAGCACCTGCTGGATCTTCTCGATGTCGGCGTGAACGAAGAGCTGTTCGCCGGTCAGGATCAGTTTAATCGAAATCTGACGCGGACGGCAGATACCCTCGAAGGTAGCTGCTGTCGTGCGGATGACGGCGTTGATGTCGAAATCCGAGAGATTCAGCTGGAATCGCTTCTGATCCATGTTGTTCAGAGAGAGGATGCCGTTGGTCAGTTTTGTCAGGCGCTCCGTCTCTGTAAGGACGATCTTCAGATACCGCTCCTGCATCTCCGGAGGAATCGTTCCGTCGAGAATAGCCTCGACAAAGCCCTTGATGGAGGTCAGCGGGGAGCGGAAGTCGTGGGAGACGTTTGCGAGAAACTGTCTCTCGTAGACGCCGCTCTTGTTCAGCTCGTCGGACATAAAGTTCAGAGAGGACGCGAGCTCGCCGAGCTCGTCGGACGACTGAAAGGGGATGTTATAGGTGAGGTCGCCCTCGATGTATTTTCTCGTTCCGTTCATGATCAGCCGGAGCGGCCGGAGGACGGAAAAATACAGCAGAAGGAAGACTGACATGAAGACCACGAGCATCAGAATCGCGATGAGATGCATATTGCCGAGGACATCTTCCCTGAGGGCGATCAGCTTGCTCATCGGCCTGTGAATGGCCACATAGCCGCGGATATCGAGATTCGCGGCCATCGGCACCATGACGCTTAAGTGATCGTCCGTAAAGGCGTTGAAAAAGGTGCCGACACTGTAGTAGTCGGAGCCGAGAGCAACCGGATCGAAGTCCTCGAGACTTCCGGAGGACATCTCTTCGAACGGAACCGCCGTGTTGAGGTAAATTCTTCCCTGCGGATTGATCAGCCAGATCTGACAGTCCTGATAGACGGCGATTTTCGACAGGCTGCGGTACAGCTCTTTCAGACCGGCCGATTTGGTGGTGAGGGTCGAAAAGAGGGCGTCGTCTGCGGCGATATTGGAGGCCTCGTTGTACAGATTTTTGCTCTCGTAGTCGATGATCCGCTTCTCGATCAGATTGGATCCGAGGGTCGAAAGCAGCGTGAACCCGCCGATGCCGATGAGAACATAGATGAGGATGAATTTATACAGTAGTTTTTTTCTCATGATCGCTTTGCTTATCTCTTGTATTTTATCGTTTTACTTCGAATTTGTAGCCGATGCCCCAGACCGTAGCGAGCGACCAGTGCTTGTTGCCCGGGATTTTCTCACGCAGACGCTTGATGTGCACATCCACGGTTCTGGTGTCTCCGACATATTCGTAGCCCCAGATGTTGTCCAGAAGCTGTTCTCTTGTAAACACCTGGTTCGGTGAGGAGGCGAGGAAATACAGAAGCTCCAGCTCCTTCGGAGGCATCTCCAGCGTATTGCCCTTGTATACGACAGAGTAGTTCGTGAGATTCACGGTAAGATCCGGGAACTCCACCATTTTTTCCGACGGAGCGGCCGTTTCGGTGACGATCGTCGGCACCGGCTGGAAGCGACGGAGAACGGCCTTGACTCTGGCCACAAGCTCCTTGGAGTCGAAAGGCTTGATCATGTAGTCGTCCGCACCCATCTCGAGACCGAGAACCTTGTCAAAGACCTCGCCCTTTGCGGAGAGCATGATGATCGGTACATTGGATTTGTGCCGCACCTCGCGGCAGACTTCATATCCGTCCATGCCCGGAAGCATGAGATCGAGCAGGATCAGATCCGGAGAAAAAGCGGGCACGGCGCGCAGCGCTTCCTCTCCGTCGTTCACGATCCTGCACTCGAAGCATTCTTTTGTGAGATACAGGCTGATGAGCTCTGCGATATTGTTGTCGTCGTCGACGATCAGTATTTTCTGTTTGGCAGCCATTGGTTGATTCCTTTCATGAACTTAGCGGAAGGTGACGATGGTTACGCCGGCGTCGCCTTCGCCGTATTCCGCGAGATGATAATCCGCGATTCTCCGCTGGGTCTTGAGGTACTGGTGAACGCCCTTCCGCAGCGCGCCCGTACCTTTGCCGTGGATTACCCGCACGCTTGAGAGGTGCGCGAGCACGGCGTCGTCCAGATATTTATCCAGTTCCGCGACTGCTTCGTCGACCGTCTTTCCGAGGAGATTGATTTCGCTGGAGACGTTCATGGCTTTGGACATGCGGATCTTTCCGCTTCCGACGTGAGAAGCGGTCTTTGTGATGGGATCCGGTTCGTCGATGATCTCCAGATCACTGATATTGACCTTTGAGCGAATGATACCCATGCGCACAAAGAGGTTTCCTCTGGAGTCCGGCTTGGAACTGACGGTACCCTTCAGGTTGAGGCTCAGGACCTTGACGGCTGTTCCGAGCTGCAGATCCTGCGGCCGTACCTTTTTGCCGGTGCGCTCCGCCGGTTTGACCTGCGCTTTGGAAGCGGTCTTGTCCATTTCCTTCCGGAGCTCGTTTCGTTTCCGCTCCATCTCCGCGGAGTTGACGCCGGCCTTTCCGAATTTCCGGAAGTCCTTCATCACCTGATCCGCGTAATTTTTCGCCTCCTGGAGAACGGTGTTGGCCTGTTCGTTTGCCTTTTCGATAATCTTGTTCTTCTGGGTCTCCAGATTGTGCTCGCGGTTTTTGAGCTCTTTCTCCAGTTTTTCCAGCTGCTGTTTCTGATATTCAATCGCGCGCTGCTCGTTTTCCTGCGCGATCCGGTTCTGCTCGAGGGAAGTGAGCACGTCCTCGAAGGACTCGTCCTGTTCGCTGATCTGTCCCTTCGCGTCATCGATGATGTAGGACGGAAGACCGAGCTTGGATGAAATCGCGAAGGCGTTACTCTTGCCCGGCACGCCGATCAGCAGCCGGTAGGTCGGCTGAAGGGTCTCGATGTTGAATTCGCAGCTCGCGTTTTCAACCTTGTCGGTGGACAGAGCGAAAATCTTGAGCTCGCTGTAATGGGTCGTCGCCATGGTCCGGATTCCCTGACGGTGCAGATGAGAGAGAATGGCGATGGCCAGCGCCGCGCCCTCGGTCGGATCGGTTCCGGCTCCCAGCTCATCGAAGAGAACCAGAGACTGACGGTCGGCTTTTTCGATGAAGGAGACGATATTTGTCATATGGGAAGAAAACGTACTCAGGGACTGCTCGATACTCTGCTCGTCGCCGATATCGGCATAGACTTCGGTGAAGACGGAGAGCTCCGAGCGGTCAAGGGTCGGAATGTGAAGTCCGGCCTGTCCCATCAGAGTGAGAAGTCCCACGGTTTTGAGGGAGACCGTCTTACCGCCCGTGTTCGGTCCGGTCACGATCAGAAGATCGAAGCTGTCGCCGAGATGAACGTCGATCGGCACAACCTTGTGCTTGTCGATGAGTGGATGTCTCGCCTTGCGGAGGTTAATTCTTCCTTCTGTGTTGAAGATCGGTTCCGTGGCCTTCATATCGAGTGCCAGACCACCTCTTGCGAAAATAAAGTCCAGCTCGGCGAGGTTCTGAAGATCATAACGGATGTCCTCGACATTTTCGGCGGCAGAGGCGGAGAGAGAGGCGAGGATTGCCTCGATTTCCTTCTGCTCCTTCAGTTCCAGTTCGCGGATGTCGTTGTTCAGTTTGACGACGGACATCGGCTCGATAAAGAGCGTGGCTCCTGTGGAGGACTGATCGTGGATCATTCCCGGAACCGCGCTTCTGTGTTCCGCTTTGACCGGCACGCAGTACCGGCCGTCGCGCATCGTGATAACGGCGTCCTGCAGCACGGTTCGAAGGGAACCGTTGATCATACTCTGGAGCTGGGAGTGAATCTTGTCGCCGTTCTGGGCGATCTGACGTCGGATCTGGCGCAGCGTGGAGCTTGCGTCGTCCGCGATCTCATCCTCGGAGAGAATACAGCGCCGGATCTCGGTGGAGAGCGGCGTGAGAGGATTGAGGAGATCAAAAATCGGATCCAGAGAATCCTCTCCGGTGTCCGCGTTGTCGTGACGCCCAAATGCCTTGGCTCTCGCGCAGTTCTCAAGAAGTCCGGCGATGGCGAGAAGTTCAGAGGCGGAAAGCGCGCTTCCGACTTCGAGACGTTTCAGTGAAGCGCCGATGGGACGGGCGTTTCCGAAGGACGGTGTTCCGTTCCGGAGGATGCGGCCGACGGCGTCCGCGGTCTGTTTTTGTAATGCGCGGATCTCGGACAGATCACTGAGCGGCAGAAGCTTCTCGCATTTCATCCGACCGAGCACAGATGTGGCGCGACCGGAAAGAGTCTGTATGATTTTATGAAATTCAAGTGTTCTTAAGGCTTTTTCGTTCATGGATATCACTTTCTTTTTTCTTATAATTAAACGTTTATATTTTACCTTAAATCCCGAAACTGGAAAAGAGCAAATCCGAAAAATGCTAACCTCACATTCATAAATTGTTCATATTCGTTTGCTATATTACAAACATTAAGGTTTTGGATCATACCATACGGAAAACGATGGAGAATTCGAAGTATGAGCGATGAAAACGTGGAAAAGGAGTCGGATGAACTCCTGCATGTTGATAGACACGAAAAAGAATCCTACCAGTTCATGGATCAGGTCATCAAGAAGAGACCCTTTGACTGGAAGAAGCCGGTGATCCGACTGTTCTGGATTGTTTTTTCGGGTGTCGCGATCGGAGTGATCGCGGCTGTTGTTTTTCTGACGGTTTTGCCGTCTGTGAGAAAAACGCTCGGGATCCCGGACGAAAAGACGAGGATCACGATACCGGCCGACAAAGGCCCGGCGGACGCCTCGGTCAACGGTTCATCCGTGACTGCGGAGAGCGTGGTGAGCGGAAGCTCAACTGAGGAAAAAGAGGCGCCGACGCCGACAGCTCTTCCGGTTGTCAATCCCGGAATTGCGGCGAACCCGCAGACACAGTCCGGACTGACGGTTCAGCAGTATAAAAAGCTCTACCAGGATATGCTGAAGACGGCAGACGCGCCGAAGCATTCGCTGGTACAGGTGATCGGTATTTCGAATGAGATGGATTATTTCAATCAGAACTATGAGGACCGGAAGCAGGTCTCCGGTTTCATGGTGGCGGAGAATGACAGAGATCTCTTCGTTGTGACGGAGTACAGAGCGGTCGACAATGTGCAGAGAATACAGGTCGTTTTCGGTGACAACAGCATGGCGGACGCCACCGTGCAGAAGGCGGATGAAAATTCCGGGCTGGCGGTGATCAAGGTTCCGCTGGAATCCGTGCTCCCGTCGACCAAGGCTGCTTTTGTGATCGCGACGCTCGGAAATTCCTACTACACCACGACCGGCGACCCGGTTCTTGCCCTCGGAAATCCGATGGGCTACAGCGACGCCGTCTTCTTCGGCGTCGTCACCTCGATTACAAACAAGACATCGATGTATGATCACGAGTACTCGCTTCTCACGACGGATATTGAGGGAAGCACCACGGGCAGCGGTGTTCTGGTTAATCTGAACGGGGAGATTATCGGCGTGATTACGCAGGGACTGCATCAGGAAGGCGGCTCGACAATCACCGCGATTTCCATCTCAGAGATCAAGTCTTTGATCCAGTCGCTGTCCAACAACGAAACAGTTTCTTACATCGGCATGAAAGGACGTGCCGTTACCGAGGATATATCGGCCAGAACGGGAATACCGCTCGGACTTCTTGCCACGGACATTGCGCAGGATTCTCCGGCCATGCTTGCCGGCATCAAGGAATACGATGTCATTCAGGAAATCGCCGGGAAAGAGATCCGGGACATGAATGATCTCTCGACTATCGTCGGTGATCTGAAGGGCGGCGATGTCGTCACCGTAAAGGCCATGCGCAAGGGCGCTTCCGGCTACGCGGACATCCATTTTACCGTGACACTCAGCGCGAAGTAAGAGGTTCGCCGGCATCGCCTTGCGGGCTTTCGATGATTGACTTTCCTTCGTTTCAATGGTAAAACGTAAGAGCTGAGTTTTAAGAATCAGAAAGGAACAACATGCTTTTTATACAGGAATTAAATGAAGGAATGAAAATCGGCGGCATATATCTCGTGAAATCCAAATCCGCCGCAACAACGAAGAATGGTAAGTCCTACGAGAATGTAATCCTCATGGACAGAACGGGCACGGTGGACTGCAAGATCTGGGAGCCGGATTCCCCCGGCATTGACGACTTTGACGCCCTGGATTATGTGGACATCGTCGGCGATGTGTCCCGCTATAACGGATCGCTTCAGGTATCTCTGAAGAGGGTTCGCGTCGCGAGAGAAGGAGAGTACAATTCGGCAGACTATCTTCCGACAACGGACAAGAACATCGATGAGATGTACAAAGTCCTGCTTGGTTTTATCGATAAAGTAGAGAACAAGTATCTCAATGCGCTGCTCAGGCGTTTTCTGGTGGAAGATGAGGAACTGGTCAAACGGTTCAGGAGCGCATCCGCGGCAAAGACGATTCACCACGCGTTTGTCGGAGGACTTCTGCAGCACACTGTCTACGTGACAAATCTCTGCTATTATTTTTCCAGAACGTATCCGATTCTCAATCGGGATCTGCTGCTGACCGCGGCCATTCTGCACGATATCGGAAAGACAGCCGAGATCTCCGCGTTTCCGCAGAACGATTATACGGATGACGGCCAGCTTCTTGGCCATATCATGATCGGAGCGGAGATGATTCACGACGCGGCGAAAGAGATCGAAGGCTTCCCTGCAAAGCTGGAGTCGGATCTGAAACACTGTATTCTCGCGCACCACGGAGAATATGAATACGGTTCCCCGAAAAAACCTGCGCTTGCGGAGGCGATGGCGCTTAACCTCGCGGACAACGCGGACGCGAGACTGGAGACGCTCTCTGAGATCTTCAAGGCAAATGCGCAGAGACCGATGGATGAGTGGCTTGGTTTCAATCGTATCTTTGAGTCGAATATCAGACGAACAGGGAATATAGATGAGCTCAAATAAACTCTCAAATAATCAGAAAAACTGGAAAAAGAATGATACTGTATCCATCCGAATCACCGATGTCGGCCAGAATGGCGAGGGCATCGGTAGAACTGAGGATGGATATACTCTTTTTACAAAAAATACCGTGCCCGGGGATCTTGCGGAGATCCGGATCATCAAGACGCAGAAGACCTATGGATTCGGAAGACTGATGCGTCTGATCGAGCCGTCGAAGGACAGGACGGAACCGTTCTGCCCGATCGCCGGAAAGTGCGGCGGCTGCCAGCTGCAGCACATGACCTATGAGGCGGAGCTGCGTCTCAAGGAGAATAAGGTTCGAAACGATCTGGAGCGGATTGGCGGGATTCTGACAGAACGGAAGACGATAGCCGCTGTCGGTCAGGAGAATACTCATGTGCCGGCGGAGCTGCGCGAAGCGGGTGCGGATGGCGACTCAAAGCGGCGCGAGGGAGCCGCTGTGATGATGGAGCCGATCGTCGGTATGGACAGGAGCATTCGCTACAGAAACAAGGCGCAGTTCCCGATCGGAGCAGATGAGAACGGAAATCCCATCGCCGGTTTTTATGCGGGGCACTCTCACAGAATCATTCCCTGTGAAGACTGTATGCTGGGCGTGGAGGAGAACCGGATCATTCTGTCTGCCGTGCTGGAGTGGATGAAAGAGCAGGGCGTTCCGGCGTACAACGAAGAGACGGGAAAAGGAGTCGTGCGGCACGTACTGATCCGCAAGGGTTTCGCCACCGGCGAGATCATCGTCTGCCTGATCCTCAACGCGCGGGAGCTTTTGCACAAAGAAGCGCTGATCGGGAAACTGTCAGCGGTGAAAGGCGTTGTCGGCATCACGATCAGCTCTAATACGAAGAAGACAAATGTCATCATGAACGCGCCGGTTCGGACCGTCTGGGGCGCCGGGGAGATCGTCGACATCCTGAGCTCTGAGAACTTTGACATACATGTCCGTTATCGGATTTCGCCCGCATCCTTCTACCAGGTAAACCCCGTGCAGACGGAGAAAATCTATCAGAAAGTGCTGGAACTTGCGGACCTCTCCGGAAACGAGACCGTCATGGATCTCTACTGCGGAATCGGAACGATCTCGTTGTTCCTCGCGGCAAAAGCGGCGAAGGTCATCGGCGTGGAAATCGTACCCGAGGCCATTGAGGATGCGAAGAAGAACGCGGCCATGAATGAAATCGGAAATGCCGATTTTTACGTCGGAAAGGCGGAAGAAGTCGTACCCGACCTCTACGCAAAAGGGGCGAAGGCAGATGTCGTTGTCGTGGATCCTCCCCGCAAAGGCTGCAATGAGAAACTGCTCGACACGATCCTGAAGATGGATCCGGAGCGGATTGTCTACGTCAGCTGTGATCCGGCAACCCTCGCCAGAGACCTGAAATTCCTGACGGCAAACGGATATGAGTTAACATTTGTACAGCCGTACGATCAGTTCTGTCATACGGTTCATATTGAGACGGTAGTTTTGCTGACAAGAAATACATAACAGGAGGCTGAAAAAGCCTTGTTTTAAGGGATTTCCACGATTCGCGGTCATCAATGACCCGGGGTTGCAGAAATCCTTTTTTCTGTTCGCGGATACTTATCGGGATCGTGATTTGCTGAGGGTTGTGGCTATACTTTTGCTTTTCGGTAGGTTGTGGACACGATTTTGCTTTTTGGTAGGTCGTGGACATGATTTTATTGACTTGGAATAGACGAGATTTTTAGAAAATGGAATAGTCCGATAGCACGATCGATAATTGCGAGAACACAGAAAATTGAGTGACATCAGGAGACTTGCGGGGTATAATGTTCGATAGAATAGAGTTGCCAGAGAGAGCGCACGAGAAAAGAGTAATGAATTCGATGATCTCGATAGAAATAAATACGAATGATTGGCCCATACGGGATGTTCTTTCTTTGCTACTTATGGATCGAAGCGCAAAGAAGAACATTATCTTCGCTACCGACAGCTATGCATATCGTGGTGACGGCTACGGAGCGAAGAATCAAATTACAGAATATGTGTTGAGTACTGCTGGGCGCTGCATCATACAGCCACGAGTTCTGAAGGACGCGGAAGAGCAGCTTCTTCGCACGCGAAAGAAAGCGGAAGTATTCACACCCGCGTGGGTGTGCTGTCTGATGAACAACTGTGCTGATGAAGAGTGGTTCGGCAGGTCGGATGTGTTCGGTCAGTTGAAGAATCAGGAGTGGACACTCACGGAAAGCCCGATACAGATGCCGAAACGGAAACGATGGCAGGCCTATGTGGACTCCCGCCGCTTGGAGATCACCTGCGGAGAAGCCCCTTACCTTGTCAGCCGGTACGACATGGCGACAGGTGAGATTATCCCGATCAAGGATCGGATCGGCATTCTGGACCGGAAGCTGCGGATCGTTAACGAGAACGCTGCTACGGAGGAGGAATGGCTGAAGTGGACGCTGAGAGCATTCCAGGCTGTATACGGCTACGAGTACCAGGGAGATAACCTGCTGGTAGCACGGATAAATCTACTGCTCACATACATCGACTACCTGCAGGAGCGCTGGGACCGCAAGCCTACGAAGAAGGAATTGGAAGAGGTCGCCAAGGTCATCAGTTGGAACCTCTGGCAGATGGATGGCTTGAAAGGGTCTATCCCGCTGGGAGCCCTGTACGAGCAGTACCACCAGTTGACCATCTTCGATATCTTCAGGATGGATAATAGTGTCGGAGAGGACGAGCCGGAAGAATATATCCCCTGCCGTGTTTTTGATTGGCGGGGTCAGAACAAGAGCATTGATTTCAATGCGTTTCGGGAAAGGAGAAACGGCAGCATGAAGTTCGATTTTATTATAGGAAATCCGCCCTATCAGGAAGAGCAGGCTTCAGATAATGCGGATGGCTCTCTGAAGAATTATGCTCCTCCGATCTATGACAAATTCATGGATGAGGCTTATAAGGTTTCAGACAGAGTTGAATTGATCCACCCTGCACGCTTTTTGTTTAACGCTGGCTCAACCCCGAAAGCATGGAATGAGAAGATGCTAAAAGATGAGCACTTTAAAGTGCTCCACTATGAGGAGGACGGCCACAAGGTGTTTCCTACGCTATCGACTCCTCTTAGAGGCGGTGTTGCTATTACATATCGGGATGCCGGTAAAGTTTTTGGCGCAATACAAGCCTTTACAAAGTATCCCGAGGTGAACGACATCCTTCACAAGGTAATTTATGACAGCTCGTTCAAAACGTTGATGGACATTGTTTATTCGAGAACGTCTTATCGTCTTACCGAAGTGATGCATGCGGATCATCCAGAAGCACGGTATAAAGAGGACAAAAACGGGAAAAATATAGGCCTTTTGAGTAAAGGGCATGATTATGACATGTCCTCGAATATCATGGGGTTAATTCCTGCTATCTTCCATGATCAGAAACCAAATGATGGGCGGGATTACATTCAAATTCTTGGAAGAGTGAATAACAGGCGTATCTATAAGTACATCAGACGAGACTATGTAAAGGATGTTGATAACCTGGATTATTATAAAGTGTATGTCGCTCAGGCCAATGGAAGCGGTGAGTTTGGAGAAACAATGAGCGAGCCTGTAGTTGAGGGGCCTGGTGTTGGCTCAACGGAAACATTCCTCAGCATAGGAAAGTTCGAGACAGAACATGAAGCACATGCTGTCGAGAAATATATCAAGACCAAATTTGCCAGAGCTCTGCTCAGTGTATTAAAAGTCACACAGAATGGAAACAAACCTGTTTGGAAAATGATACCGTTACAAGACTTCACAGCTGCTTCAGATATTGACTGGTCTCAGAGTGTCGCCGGGATCGACCGTCAGCTGTACGCCAAGTACGGCCTCTCCGATGAAGAGATCACCTTCATCGAGACACATGTAAAGGAGATGGAGTGATATGGCAGTCTACGCAGCACCGAACATCCAGTCCTTTATCAAGGTTGAGCCGATGATTTATGCCTACGATACGCCCGGCGTGACGTATCACGACGGCTGGATCAAGATCGGCTACACGGACAAGCAGACTCCCGAGGCGCGTATCAAACAGCAGGGCGGCACCATTGACGTTATGACCCGCCTGCTCTGGAAGGGCTTTGCCCGCTACACGGACAACTCTGGCGACAGCTTCAAGGACAGTGATTTCCATGCGTTCCTAGAGTTCAACAAGGGCATTGAGCGCAAGGACGGTGAACAGAAGAAAAAAGAATGGTTTCACATTGACAAGAACACGTCGCGGGACTACTTCGATGAGTTTGCTGCCCGTGGCACCATGGACCAGCATGAGCAGAAGCTCTCCTATTCTCTGCGTGATGAACAGGAAGAAGCCGTCCGCATGACAAAGGCCTACTTCGAGGGCGGCGGAACAGAGTTTTTATGGAACGCGAAGCCAAGGTTCGGCAAGACGCTGACGGCGTATGATCTGGTTCGACGCATGGGACTCACCAAAGTTCTGATCGTGACGAACCGGCCTTCCATTGCCAACTCATGGGCGGAAGACTTTAAGAAGTTTATCGACTGGCGCGGAGAATTGTCCTTCGTGTCGGATACCGATGCGTTAGCCGGAAAGCCAGGTGTGCTCTCCCGTCAGGAGTTCATCTCCCGTATGAGCAGCGAGGACAAGGGCATGATCGCCTTTGAGTCCCTGCAAGGACTGAAGGGTTCCGTCTACTTTGGCGGAAAATTCGACAAGCTGTCCTGGATGGCGAAGGAATACAAGGACAACCGCGGAGAGAGGCATCACGGCATCGACTTCGACCTGCTCATCATCGACGAGGCGCAGGAAGGGATCGAGACCATGCGCACGGAGCGCGCGTTCAACAATATCTCCCGCAAATACACCCTATATCTGTCTGGCACTCCGTTCAAGCAGCTGGCCTCTGCCCGCTTCTCTTCCAGCCAGATTTATAACTGGTCCTACGCGGATGAACAGGAACGGAAGGAAAGCTGGGATGGTGAAGGCTACAATCCTTATGAACCCCTCCCGCGTCTTGCCATGTATACCTACCAGCTGTCTTCCATGATTCGTGAACGGATCGGACACGCTGACCTGGATACAGAGGAATACACGGATTATGCCTTTGACCTGAACGAGTTCTTTGCCACGAACGAGACGGGCAAGTTCATCCATGAAGCTGATATCAAGAAGTTCCTGAATGCGCTGTCAACACAGGAGAAGTACCCCTTCTCGACGCCGGAGCTGCGGAAGGAGCTCTCTCATACCCTGTGGTATCTCAACCGTATTCAGAGCGTGGAAGCACTGGAAAAACTGCTGGCTGCGGACCCTGTTTTCAGCGAATACCATGTTGTGAAGGTCGTCGGTGACGGCAGTTCCAACGAGGACGAGGACGCTGCTGCCAAGAAGAATTTCGACCGTGTCAAACAGGCAATAGCGACCCGTGATAAGACGATCACGCTGACCGTGGGCCAGCTGACTGTTGGTGTGACTGTTCCTGAGTGGTCGGGTGTGCTGATGCTCTGCAATCTGAAAAGCCCCTCCTCCTACATGCAGGCAGCGTTCCGGGCGCAGAACCCGTGCATGCTGACGGTGAATGGTGAGACTTTCCAGAAAGAGACGGCTTACGTCTTTGACTTCGATCCGGCAAGAACGCTGATCATCTTCGATGACTTTGCCAACAACCTGAACGCCGATACGGTGAACGGGCGCGGCACCACAGAGGAGCGCAAGGAAAACATCCGCAGGCTCCTGAACTTCTTCCCTGTATTAGGTGAGGATGATGAAGGCCGCATGATCGAGCTGGATGCTGCGGCTGTCCTGTCCATCCCGAGAAAGCTCAAGTGCCAGGAAGTGGTCCGCTCTGGCTTCATGTGCAACTACCTTTTCAACATTGGTAACGTCTTTGGCGCACCGGCAGCAATTCAGGCCATCGTGGAGAAGCTTCAGACCGCGCACGAGGACAAGCATAAGGACAACAAAGAAGCGCTGGACAACATGGGCGACATCCATGTTGGTGAGGATGGCGAGGTTGAGGTTCCCGAAGAGATCGTTATCGGACAGGCGCAGAACTACTTTGCCGACAAGCAGTATGAGGACGTGCCGGCAATACAGGAACAGGCCGAGACGATGCTGCATGAACAGCCCGCTGATTATGGCAGGACTTCGGCTGTGGACGATCATCTGAAGAAGATTGCCGACAGTGTGAAGGAAGCCGTGAAAGAGCGTGTAGCTCCTGTTATGGAGGACTACAATCCGAAGAAGGCAGCCAAGAACCGTATCGAGACTCAGGTTGAGCGTGAAATCGACCATACCTTCCAGAAGATCGCTGATGATTACAGACAGGAAGAGTCCATTGCCCGTGCAGAACTTGACCGTAAACGTCAGGAGGCACAGACAGAAACGCAGGTCAAGGAAGCCGAGACCGCGTTCAATGACCGTATGCAGAGCTTCCTGGAAGCCACTATGGAGGCTGCCAAGGAGCAGATTCAGCAGACCATGGACGAGAAGCCGAAGGAAGTCATCGAGCATCTGGAGAAGAACAAGGCTGAGTCCGCAAAGCGTGACGCCGAAGAAGAGATCCGTGCCCATCTGCGCGGCTTCTCCCGTACTATCCCCAGCTTCATCATGGCGTATGGGGATGATGGCCTGACGCTTGCCAATTTCGATGACTACACAGAAGATGACGTGTTCCTGGAAGTCACCGGTATCACGGAGGATGATTTCAGGTTCCTCCGGGACGGCGGCGATCGTCTCAATCCCGAGACCGGCGAAATGGAGCATTGGGAAGGCCACCTGTTCGACGAGACCGTCTTCAATGACTCGATCCGTGAGTTCCTTCGGAAGAAGCTGGAACTGGCTGATTACTTCGATGAGACCCACACCGAAGACATCTTTGACTATATCCCACCGCAGAAGACGAATCAGATCTTCACTCCGAAGCGCGTGGTGAAGATGATGGTGGACGAACTGGAGAAACAGAACCCTGGATGCTTCGACGATCCGACAAAAACTTTTGCTGACCTGTACATGAAGTCTGGCTTGTACATCACAGAGATTGTTAAGCGCCTATATCAGAGTGAAGCTATTAAAAAAGTCTATCCGGATGATAGCGAGAGGATACGACATATCCTACGTCACCAGGTTTATGGCATGGCTCCTACCAGAATCATTTATTTAATAGCAACAAACTACATTTTGGGGTTTGACGAACAGTTAAAAAACGAAAGTCATAACTTTGCACAGGCGGATGCAGCTGAGGCATCAAAGAATGGAACTCTTGCAGAGCTGGTAAACCGATGCTTTGAATAAAGAAAGTTAACCAGGGAGGAGGATAGAAAGGGACAAAAGCCATGGAATCAGAAACGATATATTACCCGCAGGACCATCCGTGGTTGCAAATGCCGGAGGAGATTGGCCTGAGTGAAGAGATACTTTACAGCCTGGATGAAATCCGGGTGGGGTAAGAATAATATAGGAACTGTTGACATAGCTATTCGAAATGGGAGGAGACCAATATGGGAGTTAGAGTTACAAGGCGTCACAATGCAGATGGAACAATCACGAAAACAACATCATATTCACGTAAGACGTTATTAGGGGAGAGAAGAACAGACACTTACGTTGAAAAAATTTATCCAACTCAAAGAAAAGGTCACAGTTTTCTGTTGCATCTTTTATTGTGCTGTGTTGGGGTAGGCTTTATTACCATCCCATACTATACATTAAGCTCCAAGCATTACTGGCATCTTTAAAGTCCTTTGCAGGAAGAAGGAAGGACCACAATAATGCTGATGCCTTAAGCGGTTAAATGATGAATAGAAGAGTCAGCCTGGCAAATACTTTAGTGGTATTACCAGGCTGTTCTATTGTATCGGGTTTCACACCGAATCCGCTCTGTCCTCGATTGTACCCATGAATGTCGCCTTTGGACTATACGGCAGAATAAAGTTATAGCCTGTCTGGTTCAGAGTAAGAAGTTTCACCATCAACATGTTCACATTCACGTCCATCATGCTGGCTGCGGTCAGGACGTCAGTTCCTTCCTGCAGGATCTGCATCATTTCCTCGTCATCGATCAGAAGACTGGCGGCGAACTGATTTGCTTCCAGTTCCCTTTGGTCGGTGATATCGAATATTTCCATCTCTGCAAAGAAAATCCGTTTCTTCAATGCATCCCGGTGCAGGAGGAGATGACCAAGTTCGTGTGCACAGGTCATCCTCTGCATCTGTGAACTCATATTCTCATTGATGAATATGAAGCAGTTGTTCAGGATAATCTTACAGAATCCCTTCTGCTTTTTCGCATTGATGAGCAGGTCTGCACAAACCGGTTCCTCGGGTACGACAAGGACGAGGACGGCAACCTGGTGATCAACCCGGAAGAGGCCGAGGTGGTGAAGCGCATCTACCGGGAGTACCTTGGCGGCAAAAGCTACTACGCTATCGGGCGGGGGTTGACCGCTGACGGTATCCGGACAGCCGCAGGAAACGATTACTGGCTTGCCTCCACCCTGAAGAAAATCCTGACGAATGAGAAATACATCGGGGATGCGCTTCTGCAGAAGACAATCACCACGGATTTCCTGAATAAGAAGCGAGTGGCCAACAAGGGCATCGTTCCGCAGTATTATGTGGAGAACAGCCACGAAGCCATCATCCCGCGTGACCTTTTCCTGCAGGTGCAGGAAGAGATGGTGCGAAGGGCCAGGTTGGATACCGGAACCGGAAAGCGGCGGGTCTACAGCGGAAAGTACGCTCTGTCCCACCTTGTTTACTGCGCTCACTGCGGCGACATTTACCGCAGGACCCAGTGGTGGATTCGCGGAGAAAAGATCCCGGTCTGGCGCTGCATTAGCCGGATCGAGAAAAGAAAAGCGAATGTGGACTGTCCGTCACGGACCATTTATGAGAAGGATATGCACGCGGCGGTCGTGACTGCGTTTAACCAGCTGATCGCTCAGAAGGACGAGTTCCTGCCGGGAATGAAGCTGGCAATGGAACGGGCCATGCAGACCAGCAACAGCCCGAGGGTGACGGAGATCGATGAGCGACTGGAGGCCCTGCAGAAGGAGCTCCTGAAAAAAGCCAATGCAAAGCAGGGCTTTGAGGAACTGGCCGACGAAATTGATGCGCTCCGGGAAGAGAAGCAGGACCTGCTGGTCGAAGAAGCCAACCGCGCAGGCATGAAGCAGCGGCTGGATGAGCTCGAAGCCTTTCTGGCAGATCAGACAACCGAGGTGACGGAGTACGACGAAGGGCTGGTACGGCAGCTGATCGAGAAGATCACAGTCTACGATGACCACCTTGCCTTCGAGTTCAAATCCGGCCTTGAGACAGAAGTACAGATGTAAACGCAGCCATCACGCAGGCGCTCCTTCGGGGGCGTCTTTTTTTGTTTGTATGGTAGAAAAGTTCACAGGAGCGTGCTATACTTATAAAGTCATAGGTTGATAATTGAAAGAGGTGAACGGATGCTCCAAAACAACATAGAACTGGATCTGAAAACAAAGCTGATCGAGAGCGGCACAACCCAGACGGAGGTGGCGGAGAAGGTCGGAGTATCCCTTGCCTATGTGAACCGCATCACCAAGGGTCGGGAGCAGATCGTTAACAAGACCTTCGTGAAGATGATGGACGAGCTCGGCTATGACGTGGAGCTGACATATAAAAAGCGGGAAGGAAACAAAAGCAAATGATGATAAGCCCGGAGGGATTCATATCACAACACAGGAAAAAATCATCTGAAGAACTTCTTGCCCTGCGTGATGATCTGTTCGCTGATATCCAGCGCTTTGAGCATAAGGAGATTTCCGAGGATGAATGGATGATCGTTAAGGAAAGAATCGAAGCAGACTTATTTAGAAGAGGGACACTATGGCACGACAGAACATTTTTGACATGAAGGTTTCAAAAATCTATCCGTTGTTGCTTCAGAAAGTGGAGCGTAAAGGCCGGTCAAAGGAAGAGCTGGATACCGCCATAAAATGGCTGACCGGATACGATATGGATCAGGTTGATCAGGAAATGACCTACGGAGATTTTTTCAAGCAGGCACCTGCCATGAATCCGAGGGCAGAACTGATCAAAGGAAAGGTATGCGGAGTGCAAGTGGAAACGATCGAAGATCCCATGATGCAGAAGGTGCGCTGGCTGGACAAGCTGGTGGATGAGCTGGCGAAGGGCAGGCCGCTGGAAAAGGTGCTGCGATGAATAACGGGAAACGATATGAATATGATGCGGTTCTCTATGAGCTGGATGATAACGGCGGTGCTTATGTGATCTTTCCATGGGATATACGGGAAGAATTCGGAAAGGGACGTGTGAAGGTTCATGCACTGTTTGACGGCATCCCATATGACGGAAGCATCGTCAATATGGGGTTGAAGAATACGGACGGTTCTGTCTGCTATATTATCGGCGTACTGAAGGCGATCCGGAACAAACTGAACAAACATGATGGCGACACGATCCGAGTGGTGATCGAGGCGGAGGAATAAGAATATGTGGAAATGCCCGAAATGCGGTCGGAGCTTCAGCCGTGAAGGACAGGGTCATTACTGCGGCAAGATTGAAACAGTAGATCAGTACATTGAAGAACAGGATGAAAACGTCAGAGCGTACCTGAATGAAGTCCGCCGGATCATCCGCAGCGCTATTCCGGGAGCACAGGAGAAGATCTCGTGGAGTATGCCAACATACTGGAAAGGCCAGAACCTCATTCACTTTGCGGCGGCGAAAAAGCATCTGGGACTCTATCCGGGCGGAGAAGCAACCACGATTTTCGCTGAGAAACTGGCGGATTATGATGTGAGTAAGGGCACGATCCGGCTGCCCTATACCAAACCGTTGCCGGAAGATTTGATTACAGAGATCGCAGTGTGGTGCTATGGGAAGTATGCAAAATGAATCGAACTGTGATTTGAATGTCAGGACGACAACTCGGGATTAGTGGAGTAGAACATGGATAAAAAAAAGGCTTTGTCTGGCGCCATAACATTTATAACCCTGATGGGAATCGTAAGTCTGTTTTCGGACATGACTCATGAAGGCGCCAGAAGCATATTGGGCGAATATCTGAACCTCGCAGGGGCATCCGCTGCAACCATCGGATTTGTGTCCGGTATAGGAGAATTGTGCGGGTATTCACTAAGGCTCATATCCGGATTTATAGCAGATAAAACGAAGAAATACTGGACATTTGTTATCACAGGCTATGTAATACAGGTTCTGGCGATTCCTGCACTGGCACTCGTACCTGAACATGGCTGGATTTGGGCCTGCGGTCTTGTGATCATGGAGCGTATCGGAAAAGCGATAAAAAAGCCTGCCAAAAACACATTGGTAAGCTTTGCGGCAAGCGAGATCGGAACCGGAAAAGGCTTTGCCTATCAGGAGTTTTTGGATCAGCTTGGCGCGTTTCTCGGACCGGTACTGCTTTTTGTAACAGCTCTTGTAAAAGGTACAGACGACCTTTTTACAACATATAGGATCTCTTTTGCGATACTGCTTGTTCCTGCAATGATCACCATAGCTCTTGTTTTGACAGCAAAGATAAGATACCCTGATCCGGAGATCTTTGAAAAGCAGGAAGATAAACCGGCAAGCTTTGAATTCAGGAAGTCATTTGTTCTGTTCATGGCGGCCATCTGCTTTTTTGCTTTTGGCTTTGCAGACTTCACCCTGATCACACTTCATTCGGCTAATACCGGAGCATTTAATGAATCCATGCTCAGCCTGCTATATGCTGGGGCAATGGCTGTGGATGCCTTTGCTGCACTATTCTTTGGCTGGCTTTATGATAAGGTCGGGCTGAAGGCTCTGATCATTTCCACACTATGCAGCACATTCTTCTCATGTTTTGTTTTTATGACTGGAAATGCCTGGTTGATCGGAGCTGGGATAATTCTGTGGGGGATTGGAATGGGTGCGCAGGAAAGTATTATGAAAGCAGCTGTCAGCGGAATCGTCCCGCGTTCCATGCGAAGCACCGGTTTCGGAATATTTGAGACAGGATTTGGTATTGCGTGGTTTCTGGGCAGTTGGCTTCTCGGTGCCCTGTATGATTTGAATCCTGTGTATCTTGTCACTGTGTCTGTGGTATCACAGTTTCTGGCGATTGCATTTTATGCTTTATGCCTCCGGTGCAATAAGACAGAGTGCTAACAATTCCAGTTTCACGATATGTTGCCGCTAACCAAAAAATCGGCAAAAATCCGTGGATATGTTCCTGAGACCCGATTAGCGAACCAGCAGTGGAAATGGGTATCAATCTTATTTCCTCGTGCCATGTGGAGACTGTAGTGTTACTGCAAAAGGTGAATTAGTAGAAGTCCTTGAATTTACGCACTTTTACGAGCATTTCACGTTTGAAAAGACCGATTGGTCAGAGCGTGGAAAGCATCTGAAAAAGTATATTCGGGTAATTGTAGCTGTTGAACTCGACACAGTAGGTGCAAAAGAAACGCCTACGTCGACACAGTAGGTGCAAAACACGAAGCCTGTCTGAAAATACAATATAGTAATCGTCGAAGGACGTCTGATGTACAGCATTTCTGTGCATTAGGCGTCTTTTTTATTTTCACTAATTTTTCAGAAAGGAGGTATGCCAGTGGAGTTTGATTATTTTTACGGTAGAGGTACGGAGCTTTTTGCTTTTTACCAGATTCCGAAGATTCTGATTACGGATGAGAAATTTGCCGGAATCACAATGGATGCAAAACTTTTATACTCGCTGCTGTTGGATCGCTCATCTTTATCGGCAAAAAATGGATGGTTAGACGAGGAAGGCCGGGTTTATATCTTTTATACCCCGGAGCAGATCATGTCTGATATGCATTGTGCCAATCAGAAAGCAACAAAGCTCTTAAAAGAACTGGAGATCAAGGCCGGTTTAATTGAGCGACGAAAACAAGGACAAGGAAAACCAACCAGAATCTATGTGAAGGACTTTGCAACCGGATTACACGGAGAGATGGGTTCCGATGCTCAGACTCATGAAAATCATGATTCTGAGACTCATGAAAAACATGACTCAAGAGATGTGAAAATCACAAGTCTGGACTCATGGAAATCATGCACTAATAATACTGATATAAGTCAAAAAGAGATTAGTAAGACTGATCTTATCTATCCATCAGAGGATGCAGCATTCCCGGAGAACAGAGTGGTGAGGATAAGAGAGAGGGATAAGAACAGTCCAATGAGTATTCGGAAAGAATATGAGGAGTATCTCAGAGAGAAGCTGAGTGTAGGAGTTTTACTTCAGAGTAATCCATACGAGGGACGCGGGATCAATGAGATTGTAGAGATTATGGTCGATGTGCTCTGCAGTACAGCCGAGACGATCCGGGTATCCGGAGAAGATAAGCCTGCGGAAGTCGTAAAGGCACAGTTCATGAAAATTGATTTTGGACATATGGAGTATATTCTGGACTGTTTTAGAAATCAGATCACTGATATTCGTAACGTAAAACAATATCTCATCGCGACAATTTATAATGCACCATTAACAATTGATCACTATTATACGGCCAAGGTCAGTTATGACTTGGCACATTGGGAGGGACATGCATAAATGAAAAAGCAAGCAACGATTATTGCTGTTGTAAACCAGAAGGGCGGCACAGCCAAAACGACGACTGTTGAAAATCTTGGTATTGGACTTGCAAGACAGGATAAAAGAGTTCTGCTGATAGACACAGATCCCCAGGCATCTCTGACAATCAGCCTGGGGTATCCGAGACCTGATGATCTGGAGCTGACACTCTCAGATCTTCTGAATGGAACGATCAGCGAAAATCCGGTGGCATTGGATGATGTGCTGATCCATCAGCAGGAAGGTATTGATTTGATTCCTTCAAACATATCACTGGCGGGACTGGAGGTCTCACTGGTGAATACAATGAACCGTGAGCGCATTCTGAAGCAGTTTCTGGAACCAATCAGAAAGTCCTACGACTATATTCTTCTGGATTGTATGCCTAGTTTGGGCATGCTCACCGTTAATGCACTGGCTGCAGCCGATGCAACACTGGTTCCGGTTCAGGCTAACTATTTATCAGCGAAGGGACTGGAACAGCTGCTTGGAACAATTAATCAGGTGAAGCGTCAGATTAATCCAAAGCTTTATATTGAAGGAATTCTAATCACCATGGTAGATGCAAGAACTAATTATGCCAAGGATATCAGTAAATTAATTCGTGAGACCTACAGTAATAAGATCAATGTGTTTAAGACAGAGATACCCAGATCTGTACGTGCGGCTGAGACCAGTGCGGAGGGAAAGAGTATTTTTGCCCATGATCCGTCAGGAAAGGTGGCAGATGCATATGAGTCTTTATCACAGGAGGTACTGAAACATGACAAGAAGAAGTTCTAATATCAGCTTAAAGAGCTATGACGATATCTTTACAACAGAAGAGGCAAGACAGGAAACCGGTGAGCATGTGGTTATGATACCGGTAAATCAAATTCATGAGTTTCATAATCATCCCTTCAAGGTACTGGATGATGAAGATATGAGAAAGACGGTAGATAGCATCCGTGAGTATGGCGTCCTGGTACCGGCTATTATCCGTCCGGATGGCAACGGTGAATATGAGATGATATCCGGTCATAGAAGACGGTATGCATCTATTCTGGCAGGAAAGGAAGAGATGCCTGCTATTGTCCGCGATATGGATGATGACACAGCCACGATCCTTATGGTGGATTCCAACCTGCAGCGAGAACATATTCTTCCGAGTGAGAGAGCTAAGGCCTACAAGATGAAGATGGAAGCTCTGAAGCATCAGGGAAAGCGTTCGGATTTAACTTCGTGCCAAGTTGGCACGAAGTTGCGTGCAGATGAAGAACTGGCCAAGCAGACCGGCGAGAGTGCCCGGACGGTGCAGCGCTTTGTACGATTGAATAACCTGATACCTGAATTGCTGGATCTTGTGGATCAGAAGAAGATTGCCTTTAATCCTGCCGTTGAATTGTCTTACCTTAAGCAGGAGGAGCAGGAAGCCTTCTTTGAGGCTATGGAACTGGCACAGACGACACCTTCCATATCACAGGCACAGCGGCTGAAGAAAGCCAGCCAGGCAGGCTCATGTACACCTGAGCTTATGGAGAGCATTATGGATGAGGAAAAGAAAAATCCGTTGAACCGGGTTGTGTTTGATCGCAAAATTCTGCAGAGATACTTTCCGCAACAGACTTCATCACGAGAGATGGAGATACAGATCCTGCAGCTTCTGGAGCAGTGGTCAGGAATGAAGATATAAGAGAATTGCTCATGATTCCAGACTCATGAAAATCATGAGTCTGGGATTTCGAGAATATCCATGTCAGAAATGCTGACATTTTATTAAAAGGCGCGGAGCTTCCGACCGAGCATCCTTGCTTCCCTGGAACGTTTCAAGAACGAATCGGCGGAGCAGGACTGGCAACGCAGATCCCTGCGGGAGGCCGTAAAAGACCGGGAGCGGATCCCGGGACGGGGTCGGAAGAAAAGCCGGTAAACAAAGTTGGTTCCTGTCCGCTTTTTGGGGCACCGGAGCCCGCGTAAAAAGAGGCTTCAAAACAGCAGAACAGGGGTGGGCGGTAAAATATATCGTCTGCCCCTAGTTTCACGGTCAAAAAAGCAGACGGTTTTGTACAGATAGGCTCGATATTGTTTTGTTGTAATAATGTACGATAATGATAATATAATTGGTAAAAGCGTACATAAAATCAACTTGACAAGACTATGATCCAATGATAAGTTAAAAATATGTACAAGAATAACGTAATATGGTGCAAAACCTGACAAATAATTAACTTCGTGGGCGAGAATATGAATTTGTATTATGAACTGCTGCAGTATCCGGTTTTTTCTATGAAAGAAGTAGAGACTCTATATGCAAGTGAACGCACGGCAAGAGCTGCATTGGGAAAACTCCTGAAGGGGAACATGGTATTAAAAATCCGGAATGGATTATATACGTGTGTGAGCGGGGAAAATGGCGGACCAGTGGCGAACAGATTTCAAGTGGCCAGTGCTATCACGCCATCTTCCTATGTATCCCATCATACCGCTTTTGAGTATTATGGAACTGCCGAGCAGGTCTTCTATGAGGTCTACGTTGGCTCGGAGACACGTTTTCATGACTTTGAATTTGATGGATACAACTATCATTATGTTAAAGAGTGGGTGAAGGACGGTATAACATCTCCGGAATTTAGTGGTGGTGTGAGAATAACGGATAAGGAACGGACGATCGTAGATTCTATAAAGGATATCAATCTTATTGCGGGACTGGAAGAAGTACTTTCGTGTTTAACGTCAGTGAACGGTATTGATGAGAAAAAAATGCTAAACTATCTGGCTGAATATGACAGTGCTTTTTTGTATCAGAAGACCGGTTTTATTTTTAGTGTATATCAGACAGAACTAGGCACAACTGATGATTTTATAAAAATGTGCAGGGATAAGAGCGGTAATTCAAAGCGATATCTGACAAACGGTATAAGTGAGCCCGGTTATTCAGGAGAATGGAAACTGGTTTATCCAAAGAATATGAAGCATATGAAGAATGGAGGGATAGAGGATGCCGCAATATAACAGAAGAGAGCTTGATGCAAGGGCACGGGAATGCGGATTTAATCGCGATACATTTGAGAAGGTTCTGCGTTTGAAAACAATCCTTGATTTCCTGAATACACAGGAATATATGCGTGAACATTTGTTGTTGAAGGGTGGGACTGCCATTAATCTGACAGTTTTTAACCTTCCTAGATTATCTGTTGATATTGATCTGGATTTTATCCCGAATCTGACAAGAGAAGAGATGGTAAACGAAAGAGAGCGACTGACAGAAATCTTGAAGAAATATATGTCAGAACAGGGGTATTTTCTTTCGGATTCGTCAAGATTTAGCCACAGCCTGGACGCATTCCACTATAACTACGTGAATGCAGCTGGCAATAAAGATATGATCAAAATAGAGATTAACTATTCTCTGAGAACGCATGTACTTCCGGCAGAGGATAGAGTTTTTGTGACAGATGCTTTCGGAAATCCGATAACGGTCAGAGCGGTAGCGGCTATGGAAATATTCGCGGCAAAAACCAACGCTTTGTTAAGCAGAGCCGCTGGGAGGGATTTGTATGACTTCTGCAACATGGTTGACATGAAGTTTTTTTCAGGTGAAGAGGATCTGTTCAGAAAATGTATTATTTTCTATGCGACGATCTCTGCAAAAGAAGTGAACAGAGATTTCGATACATCCGCCATAGACAGTCTTCCCTTTTCAAAAATAAAATCGGATTTGTTCCCGGTTCTGGCTGTGAAGGATAAGTTTGATCTTGACGGGAAGAAACAACAGGCGAAGGAGTACATTGCATCGCTTATGAGGCCGACAGAAGCAGAAATGGAGTATATGGAAAGGTTTATAGCAAAGGAATATAAACCGGAGTTGCTTTTTGAGGATGATGAAATCACAGAACGGATCCGAAATCATCCGATGGCGTTGTGGAAATGCAAATGATATCCTGGCAAAACGAGGGAAATGTCGTAGTAACGCACGACTGAAGAAGGACGAGTACAGAACACTTTATACCAACAAGTACGCCTTCAGCTGCAAATGTAGATGTGGTTTCTGTGGAGCAACTTTGACCAGAAGAACCTGGCATGGAGGTAAATATAAGAAAATATTTTGGCTTTGTATTACAGCTTCTAGGACGGGAAAGAAGAATTGCCCTAATTGTAAGGCGGTTACAGAAGAAGTCCTGATGAGTGCATTTGTGGAGTCCTACAAGCTGATGACTCGTGATCATAAGGATGTCCTTGATGAATTCTTGGAGAGAGTAGAAGCAACACTCAGTGATAATGATGTTCTGAAGCAAATTGAGAAGGAAAAAGATAAGCTTAAGGATATGAGCTATAAGCTTAATAACCTTCTCGATATGCATCTTGAGGGAAAGATTGACTTTGAGACTTTCGAGAAAAAGAGAAATTCCCTTCAACAGCAGATCGAAGAAAAGAAAACGGAGATTGGAGCGTTAGAAGATATAGGAAATACAAAGCTTGATCTTGAGAGCCGTGTAGCCTTCATGAGAGAAAAATTGGTCCAAAACGATACTATAAAAGAATTTGACCGTCAAGTATTTGAGAGTATTGTGGATTATGTTGTCATTGGAGGTTATAATGATGAAGGAAATGCTGATCCGTCGATGATAACGTTTGTTTATCGGACAGGATTCAAGGACCGTAAAAATGGAGATCATTTTAAACCGGCGAGGCTGAATGCCTCTAAGAAACATACCGGTTCTGGCAGTTCTGCAACGAAAGCATGCCAGGGTGATGATACTCGTCTGGAAGACTCATCTGATATCTATTCTGGTTTGCAGTCACTTACCACAGACGACTGCAACGTTTTGCAGCCAAACAAAACATCCGATGCACGTCGAGACGGTGGTCTGTCTGAGCAACAAAAATGCAAAGCCAAGGGACTAGTATAGCCGCCGAATGCTTGTCTGATGCGTGCTATTCGGGCAAGCAGGCAAGTATTTGGTCGAGTTATTTAAGAACAGCTATACTAGGATGAAATCGGCACAAATGCTGAGAATTCGTACAGATTAAGAATGATGGTGTGAAGGAAAAGTTACTTATTCTACATGAACGATGTTTCAATTCTGGGGGGATAGAAAATGAATATTAATTACGAATACCTTCGACCTTTAAAAGCCAAAGTCTTGGAACAATGGCACTGTCAGTTTTCTTTTAAGGATGATTTAGACGCTCCTGTTTTTTATGATGCTACAATACTGCCGCTGCGACGTGTTGAGGGGGATCATTTACTCTTTGGTCGGGGCGGTGTATTGGATTCTGAAAACGCATACATTCGTGTTTCAGCGATAGAAGGGAGGGTCCAATATGCGTATAATCCTTCTTCGGTGGAACGAAAAGATGAAGTAGTAGTTTATTGCGGATATTTGGCGCCCCAGTGGGGACACTTCTTAATTGAGTCAGCTGCAAGACTGTGGTATTTTCTGCGTGACGATAAACGGATCGACAAATATGTCTTTTTTGTTGAAGAGAACGCAAACCGAACAGTCGATGGGAATTATAAAGAGTTTTTTGAACTGTTAGGAATATGGGACAAGATAGAAATAATTCGTAAGGCGACCCGGTATAAAGCTGTTGTGATACCGGAATTAGGATACAACAGGGAGCGCTATTATTCCAATGCATACAAAGATGTTTTTTTCCGGATTAGCGAGAACATCCGTGTTCAGCCCGATTGGAAACCATCTAAAAAAATATATTTTAGCAGGAGCAAGCTTAAAGGTGTAAATAAGAAAGAATTCGGCCTGGAAATGCTGGATGATTACTTTTTAAAGAACGGGTATGAGCTGTTATTTCCGGAGAAGATGAGTTTGTCGGAATTGATTTTTAAAATGAACCATGCGGAGAGTATTGCTTCCCTGTCCGGTTCATTACCACATAATCTTTTGTTTACCAATGATGGCAAAGAGTTAATTATTATTGAAAGAAATGTTCTTAATAATGAAATACAGGCTGAGATTAATAACATGAAAGATTTGAATGTTACGTATATTGACGCTAATCTTCCGATTTATTCAATCAATCTGGGCTGGGGGCCGTTTATTATGGCATATGATGGACCTCTAAAGGAGTATACGGAAAAGAATGGTCTGTTACCTCCTTCACAGGAGTACATCGAAAGAAGATATATGAACAAGCTGTTTGTCAAGTATATGAAAGCTTACGAGAAAGAATACCGTTACAAATGGTATCTGGATGACTGGGCAATTAAATATACGGATTATCTTCGGGAAGGATATGCTGCCGGTTTCAACTATTATCAGGATTATTTATCAGGTTTAAGGCCTTTCCTGTTCAGGCATTTATTTATGGTTCATTACTGGAAAAAAGGTGTAAAGCGCATGTTGGGAAAACTGCATCTAATGTAGTTGTTATTAATTTATCCTTTATCTCATCTATTTAATATTATATAATAATATTGGATGTATATTAAGATATTTGGTATTCGGAGACTGAATGCTTGTCGCGAGGATACACAAATCTGGATGAAGACGGAGGTGAATCGGATGGGATTCTGGTGGTTGATGTTGATGTGTGATTCAATTACGCCGCTTTTGATGATCTTTGCCGGGAGAATGATGTGGAAGCATTGTTCGGAGGGGATCAGTCGTGTTGTGGGATACCGGTCGAGCCGCTCCATGAAAAATCTGGATACCTGGAAGTTTGCCCAGGAATACTGCGGCAAAACCTGGTGGCTGCTCGGGTTCATTATGCTCGTCCCTTCCGTGCTGGTTCATATTCCCTTCTATCACAGTGGAAATAATGTGATCGGAACGTTCGGTTGTGTCCTTGTACTTATCCAATGTCTTGTCCTCCTGGTTTCGCTGATTCCGACGGAAGCAGCCCTTGAAAAGACTTTCGATGAGGACGGGCTTCGACGTTGAGGTCCGGGGGAGATGAAGTTCGCCTGCGGACTTTGATCCAATGTAGTTGTAGTAATTAAGAAGTGAAAGAAGTAGTATGAAGAAACAAAGGAAAAAACACCTGTGGCTGATCCCGCTGGTCCTTCTTGTGGCGCTGATTGGCGGGTTCTTTGTGTACACAGGAGATTATTATCATGCTTCCGCGTCCGCGGAAGCGGCGATGCAGTCGGATCAGAGTGTTCGCGTCGTCCGGACGGAATATGGTTGGCTGTTCGACGGCGATTCGACAAAGGACGCGCTGATTTTTTATCCGGGAGGAAAAGTGGAAACCTCCGCGTATGCTCCATTGTGCAGGAGAATTGCTGAGAGAGACATGGATGTGTGTCTTGTGGATATGCCATTCCGGCTTGCTTTTTTTGACATGGATTCTGCCGACAAGATCATCCGCACCGGAGACTATGAACGCTGGTATCTGGCCGGTCACTCCCTCGGCGGCGTGGCCGCGTCCTATTATGCGGCGGAGAACGGAGATAAGCTCGCAGGTCTTATCCTTCTGGCGTCCTATCCTCCGAAGAAACTGGACAAAGGTCTGCCGACCGTTCTGATTCACGGTTCGGAGGATAAGGTTCTCAAAATGGATCGCTACCGGGAAAATGCCGGCAACCTGCCGCCTGGCGCGACGGAATATGTGATCCGGGGAGGAAATCATGCGAGGTTCGGCTCTTACGGCGATCAGGACGGAGACGGGAAGGCGTTGATTACCGAAGAGCAGCAGATGCAGGAGACGGTGGATCAGATAGAGCGGTTGAAGCTATGGAACCGGTGAGAGAACTTCCGGTTACCGGCGTTTGACAAGGTTGAAAGAAGCCTGCAACATCCCGTGTGCGTATGAGTCACAGATATTCCGCAGGAAACTCTAACACAGGGAAAGGCCAGTTGAATATTGATGAAAAAGGGGAACACCGCTCAGATGCGGTGTTCCCCTTTTGAATTTATGAATCTGGCTGAAAATGTCGAAATTATCAGGTAAGCATTGTTGAAATAATCCGGCAGAGATTATTGCAAGGGAGCTATCTGGAATGAAAAAGGCTTTGAGAAAGAGACTTTTGTTTATCCACAGGATTACCGAGTGGTTTATTTTTATAGAGGTCATCCTGCTTGGCATCGCAATGTGGCATCGCTCGATTTATAATATTCCGCCGCTCTATCTGGTCAGTGTATCGATCGAGATGATGTCTCTGGTGTGCGTGAGTATTCTCTGTTTCTGCTGCAGGGCGGACGAGAATTTCCGGTATCGGGACAAGAGTTCTTTGTATTTTCTAGGAATGTTGATGATCTGCGGGGTCGGTCTTTTTGCGGACGCCATGTGCTGGATCATGGACAGTGTGCCGCAGTTCCGGTATTTTGTGGTCGCATCCAATACGCTGTATTATGTGGCCGGAAGTTTTATGATCTACTGTTTCTGGCGCTATCTGGCCACGTATCTGCAGATTGAGACAAAACTGATCCGCTTCGCGACAGGATTCATGCGTGTCGGCCTTGTGATCACGAATTTCTTCATCTTCCTGAATCTGTTTTTCGGCTATTATTTTACGGTTGATGAGAACGGAACCTACAGCAGAGGCCCTGGATTTATTTATTCCCAGCTCTATCTCGTGATTGCTGTTTTTTCCTGTCTGACCATTGTCATTATGGAACGGCAGAAAATGACAAGGCTTGAGATTATAACGGTAATCAGCTATCTGATGGGACCGTATATTGTGCAGGTGGCCACAATGAATTCATACGGGCTCTCGCTTACATTCCCGGTGGTTTTTATTTTTATTCTGATCATTTATTCCGTGCTGAATGTGCAGAAGAGCAAGAACCAGGCGATGACGACGCGCGAGCTCAAGCTTGCCTCCGACATACAGGAAAACGCACTCCCGAATACGTTTCCCGCTTTCCCGCAGATCAGTGAGATTGATCTCTACGCATGTATGAAACCTGCGAAAGAAGTGGGCGGAGATTTTTACGATTTTTTTCAAATCGATGATCACAGAATTGCTCTGGTCATGGCGGACGTCTCCGGAAAAGGAATCCCTGCGGCGCTGTTTATGATGATCGCAAAGACGCTGATTAAGAACTTCGCGCAGTCGGGTACAATGAATCCTGCCGAAGTTCTGGCGGCAACCAATCACTCGCTCTGCGAGAATAACAGTTCGGACTATTTTGTAACCCTGTGGCTGGGCTTTCTGGACTACCGGACAGGCTATCTTCTGACTGCGAATGCCGGACATGAATATCCTATGATTAAGACGGGAAAGAAAGGGTTCGAATTGTATAAGGATAAGCACGGCGTACCGCTGGCGAGCATGGAGGGACTCACGGAGAAGAACTACAAGATGACGGAGTTCTATCTGAAACCCGGCGACAAGATATTTGTCTACACCGACGGAATCGCGGAGTCGATTAACAGCAGATACGAGCAGTTCGGCACAGGCCGTCTGCGGGAGAGTCTGAACAGGCGCTTGCACAGTAACGCGAAGGAAACCGTTGATGCCGTGTGGCTGGATCTGCAGTTGTTTATCGGGGATGTCGCCCAGTTCGATGATGTGACGATGCTTCAGCTTGAGTACAAAGGGAAAGCGGATGCGGCAGGGACGGAAAGTCATAAAGAAGAAACGTAAAGCAGGGGGTAGGCTGCGCCTGCGTCTTCTGATACGCACTCTTCGGCAGGCGTTCGGCGTATTCGTCGAGTTATTTTGCGGTAACGAAAAAATCCGACAGAGAAGATGCCTTCTGGCAATTCTCCGTCGGATTTTTTATGTGTCAGGAAATTGCATTGCATTCACTGTCACATAATGCTTCGCAGGATACGCACTCTCAGACAAGCATTCGTCGCATTCGTCGAGTTATTTTGCGACAGCTATACTGGATTACGCTGTCGACTTATACAGCGTGAGAAGATTCTGATTGTCCCGGCGTTCGTAGCGGACGTCGTCCATGAGGCTTTTTACGATCAGAATGCCGAGCCCTCCGAGGGAACGATCGTCTGCGGAAAGCGTGATGTCCGGATCTTCGAAAAAGAGAGGATTGTACTCTTCTCCGGAATCGATAAAGGTCATGGTCAGTCCGGAGCGGTCCGCGGGCATCTGCAGACGGACGGTTGTGTCTCCGACTGTGTCAGGATATGCATAATAGACGATATTGCTGAAGAGCTCATCGATGACAACGTCCATTTTTGTCTGGATTTTTCTCGGGTAGTCGCATCCGTCCAGCACTGTATTGATCCAGTCTGTGAGCAGTTCAACGTTCTCCAGTCTGCTCTCCACTGTGAGTTCCACTGTTACATTACCGTTCATATGTATTTTGTCTCCGTTTCCGGTTCGTTTACGACCGTGCATTATTCGATGGTAAGGATTTCTGTGAAACCTGTGACTTCAAAGACTTCCATAACTTCGTCGCGGGCGTGGATCAGTTTCATGCCTTTTTTCTTAATGTAAGCCTTCTGGGCGGAGAGCAGTACACGGAGGCCTGCGGACGAAATGTATTCGAGGCCTGCGAGCTCAAGGGTCAGTTCATCGGTGTCCGGAAGGATTTTCCTGATCGCGGACTCGAGCTGAGGTGCCGTCATGGTTTCAAGCCGGCCGGTGATCGAGATCGTAGCAGATGATCCGCTGACCTGTGTGTTCAGTTTCATTTGTGTATCCTCCTTATGATAGAACTTAGGAAAATATCATCACACCGAAAGAATATCCAAACGCTATATGTACAGCGTAGCACATTCTTTGGAAGAAATAAATAAAAATGACAGAAACAAATGGCGCGAAAAAGATGTCAGTCGTCCCGCGCGCCATAGAAGAATCTGTGATTTCGTCAAAATGATGCGTTAAATATTTCGGCGATTTACTGTAATTATAAAAATGTTTGAGCAAAATCCATTTTAATTTTTGTCTAAGCGGATATGGCAGAAAAAAATAAGGAAATACATAGCGGTTATCGCATATTATTGTCACGAATGGTATAATCTACACTATTATTCTAACAGAAAGTGAATAAAATTTATGTGGGGGATGGGATCTAAGATCCCGGAGAGCAAAAATGGAACAAGCGAAATCCATCTCTATGGAACAAATGCAACAAAAGAAAGACAGAGTGAAATTCAGCTCCAGAATCGGTTTTGTCCTCGCGGCGGCTTCGTCGGCGGTAGGACTGGGAAACCTGTGGAGGTTCCCGTATCTGGCGGCAAAGTACGGTGGAGGAATCTTCCTTCTGACCTATATCGTACTTGCACTTACGTTCGGCTTCTCGCTGCTGGTAGCGGAAATTGCGATCGGAAGAAAGACAGGACTTTCGTCCGTGGCTGCTTTTAAAAAGCTCGGCCAGAAGAGCAACATCTGTGGAATTCTCGGCATGATCATTCCGATGATCATCACGCCGTATTATTGCACCATCGGCGGCTGGGTAACAAAGTACTTCGCGACATTCGTTACCGGTCAGTACAAAAGCGCTGCTACCGATGACTATTTCACAGGGTTCATCACATCAGATCTCGCTCCGGTTGTGTATCTGGCGGTATTCCTTGTACTGGCAACCGTGATCGTTCTTCTCGGTGTACAGAAGGGAATTGAGAAGGCCAGCGTGATCCTCATGCCGATCCTTCTCGGTCTCATCGTGATCATCAGCATTTACGTAGTAACCCGTCCGGGCGCTACCGCAGGTCTGAGCTACTACTTCAAACCGGATTTCTCGAAGATCAGCGGAAAACTGATTCTCGGCGCGCTCGGTCAGCTGTTCTATTCGAACTCCATCGCTATGGGAATCATGATCACCTACGGTTCCTACATGGAGAAAAAAGAAAACCTCGTAAACTCCGTGCATCAGATTGAGTTCTTCGATTCCGTCGTGGCTATTCTTGCAGGACTGATTATCGTTCCGTCTGTTTACATTTTCTCGGGCGGAGATGCATCGGCGATGGGAGCCGGACCTGGACTTATGTTCGTAACCCTGCCAAAGGTATTTGATTCCTTCCCCGGCGGCGGACTTGCGGGAATCGCGTTCTTCGCGCTGGTTCTCTTTGCGGCGCTGACATCCGCGATTTCACTGCTTGAGGCAGTTGTATCGAATATCATGGATCTGACGCATATGTCCAGATTCAAGGCGACGATTCTTTCCGCTGTATACTGTGTAGTTGTGGGAAGTCTCTGTTCCCTTGGCTTCGGCCCTCTGAGCAACATCACGATCCTGAACTTCGATATTCTCGACTTCCTTGACTTTATCAGTAACAGTGTGATGATGCCGATTCTCGCGTTCTTCACAGCTGTATTTATCGGTTTCAAGCTGAAGCCGGAATTCCTGATTGCGGAGGCAGAAGAGGGCGGAGCAAGCTTCCGTCTGAAGAAGTTCTGGGCGTTCATGATCAAGTGGATCTGTCCGATCGGAATCGTTGCGATTCTTGTGAGCTCAATCCTTTCCGGATTCGGACTTCTTTCTCTTTAATAAAAATAGAATATCACTCTGCGCAAAACCGGGAATTGGTCTTCAATTCCCGGTTTTTGCGTGGCAGGATGCGTGCCGTTCTGCTATAATAGTTGATATTATTTCGATTGGAGAAGGATAACTATGAAGTATGATTATCTGATTGTGGGAGCCGGTCTTTTCGGCGCGGTTTTTGCATATGAGGCAAACAAGAGGGGAAAGAAATGTCTGGTGATTGACAAGAGGGAACACATCGCCGGCAATATCTATACCGAAGAGATCGAGGGAATCAATGTCCATCGATACGGCGCGCATATTTTTCACACCTCCGACAAGGAGATCTGGAACTATGTGAACAGGTTTGCGGAATTCAACAACTACATCAACTCGCCGGTGGCCGCTTACAAAGATGAGACCTACAACCTGCCGTTCAATATGAACACCTTCAGCAGGATGTGGAACATCCGCACACCGCAGGAGGCAAAGGCAAAGATCAGGGAGCAGATCGAAAGCCTTCATATCACGGAGCCGAAGAACCTCGAGGAGCAGGCGCTTTCGCTGGTGGGCACCGATGTATACGAGAAACTGATCAAGGGCTACACCGAGAAACAGTGGGGAAGGCCGTGTACGGAGCTTCCTGCTTTTATCATTAAGCGACTGCCCTGCAGATTCACTTACAACAACAACTATTTCAACGACCGCTTCCAGGGAATCCCGATGGGCGGTTACACGCAGCTGGTGGAGAAGATGCTGGAAGGATCCGACGTTAGAACCGGTGTGGATTATTTCGACTTCCGCAAGGAGAATCCGGAGATCGCGAAAAAAACAGTCTTTACAGGACAGATCGATCAGTACTATGATTACTGCTACGGTCCGCTTCAGTACCGGAGCGTCCGTTTCGAGACAGAAGTTCTTGATACAGACAACTATCAGGGAAATGCGGTTGTGAATTACACGGATCGGGACGTGCCATACACCAGAATCATCGAGCACAAGCACTTTGAGTTCGGCACACAGCCGAAGACTGTAATTTCGAGGGAGTATTCCTCGGAGTGGAGTCAGGGGATGGAACCGTATTATCCGGTGAACAACGATGAGAATTCCGCTCTGTATCAGAAATACAAAGACCTTGCCGACAAAGAGTCAAACGTGATCTTCGGCGGCCGCCTCGGACAGTACAAATATTACGATATGGACAAAGTTATCGTCGCAGCACTGGACAGCGTCCGCGCGGAGTTCGGCGAGTGATTTTTTGAATTAACAGGAGAACAGAAGATTGAGTTATCTGGAGAATCTGAATCCACAGCAAAGAGAAGCCGTTGAATACACAGAAGGACCGCTGTTGATCCTTGCGGGAGCTGGATCGGGAAAGACACGGGTGCTTACGTGCAGAATCGCCCACATGATCGCACAGAACAATGTGAGCCCCTGGAATATCATGGCGATCACCTTCACGAACAAGGCGGCCGGCGAGATGAGAGAGAGAGTAGATCAGCTCGTCGGACAGGGAGCGGGTGATATCTGGGTGTCCACGTTCCATTCCAGCTGCTGCAGGATTCTCCGGAGATATATCGACAGAATCGGCTACGATCGCAGCTTTACGATTTATGATACGGATGACAGCAAGCAGGTCATGAAGGAAGTGATCCGCACGCTGGAACTCGATCCGAAGGTGTTTAAAGAACGATCGATTCTCGGGAAAATCTCCGCGGCGAAAAACGAGATGATCGGTCCGGAGCAGTTTGAGGAAGAGGCCGTGTCCTGGGCGGACAAGCGAGTGGCAAAGTGCTACTATGAGTATCAGAAGAGGCTGGCGCAGAACAACGCGCTGGATTTTGATGATCTTCTTGTCCTCACGGTTCGACTCTTTCAGCAGGAACCGGAGGTGCTCGCCTATTATCAGGAGCGCTTCCGCTATATCATGATCGACGAGTATCAGGACACGAACACGGTCCAGTTCCACTTTGTCCGTCTTCTCGCGTCGAGATACAGAAATCTCTGTGTGGTCGGCGATGATGATCAGTCCATCTACAAATTCCGAGGAGCGAATATTCGCAACATTCTCAATTTCGAGAAGGAATTTCAGGGCGCGAAGGTCATCAAGCTTGAACAGAATTACCGATCGACCCAGAACATTCTGGATGCCGCGAATGAAGTGATTTCCCACAACAAGGGGCGAAAGCAGAAGAAACTCTGGACGTCCAACAAGGGAGGCGAGCTCGTTCATTTCCGTCAGTTCCGCAACGGTTTCGAGGAGGCGGAATATGTGGCCGGAGACATCGACCGGAAGGTTCGCGCGGGCGGTCAGCAGTACAGCGATTTCGCTGTGCTCTATCGTACAAACGCCATGTCCCGACTTTTTGAGGAGAAGTTCATTGTTCAGAACATTCCCTACAAGATTGTCGGCGGCGTAAACTTTTATGCCCGCAAGGAGATCAAGGATATGCTTGCCTATCTGAAGACGGTTGACAACGGCATGGATGATCTCGCGGTCAAGCGAATTATCAATATTCCAAAGAGGGGCATCGGCAATACCTCCATCGGAAAAATCGAGCAGTATGCCCTGGACGAGAATATCAGCTTTTATGATGCCCTTTTGGACATTGACCGGGTACCGGGCGTGAGCAGAGCGGCTTCCAAGATCAGGGAATTCACAAACATGATTGGCAGATACCGCGGAATCATTCACTCCGGGGAATTCTCGGTGAGGGAACTTCTTGAGATGATCATCCGGGATACCGGCTATGTAAAAGAGCTTGAAGAAGAGGATACCGATGAGGCCAAAGCCAGAATCGAGAACATCGACGAGTTGATTTCCAAGACCGAAGATTATATGAAAGAATCGGATGAGCCGAACCTCTCCGAATTCCTTCAGCAGGTTTCTCTTGTGGCGGATATTGACAGTGTGGAGGACGGATCGGACTACGTACTTCTCATGACGCTTCACGGAGCGAAGGGGCTGGAGTTTGACAATGTCTATATGGCAGGCATGGAGGAGAACACCTTCCCGAGCTATATGTCCATCAGCTCCGACGATCCGGATGAGATTGAAGAGGAGCGCCGTCTCTGCTATGTGGGAATTACAAGGGCAAGAAAAGATCTCACTCTTACGGCAGCGGAGATGCGTATGGTCCGTGGAGAGCCGCAGGTCAACCGGGCGTCCCGCTTCATTCGAGAGATCCCGAGAAATCTCGTGGAGCTTGAACGGGAGACGACAGATACAAGAAACTTTCTGAAACCGCCGGCGACCGGGCTCGACCAGCTCATGGGTTACGGCCGGGGAGAAAAAACATCTTCCTACACCGGCCAGGGTGGTTTCGGCGAGAGCAGCGGCTTCGGAAGCCGCGGAAGATCCGGCTCCGGTGCTTCCGTCACGTACGGAGGAACCGGTGACTATCGGTCCGGAGCATCTTCCTACGGCACATCAGGAAGTGCCTCTTACAGATCTTCCTCCGGAAGTTCCTCATACCGGCTTCCGTCCAAACCGCCGGCGGCAAGTCTCAATCAGTACAAGGTGGAGAAACTGTCGTCGCTGGATTACGGCAAGGGCGATTCTGTCAGACATGTAAAATTCGGTGTCGGGGTAGTAAAAGAAGTGAAGAAGGGCGCGAGAGATTTTGAAGTCACCGTAGATTTTGAGAATCACGGCGTGAAGCGGATGTTCGCATCCTTCGCGAAACTGAAAAAAGTGTAAAACAAAGCCGCAGGTATACCTTATCGGAAAAGGTTGTACCTGCGGCTTTGTTAAACCTGTGCGTCTGTCAGGAAAGGTGGAGAATGATCTTTTTTGTATGTAAAAAACGGTTTGCATATCCTATGAGACGCAGCTGTTTCCGGAACTGCTTTTTGCGGAATCGACCGCGTCGCTCGAACGGTAAATCAGCCGGTAGAAAGTATAACTCATGGCGAGACCCGCGCAGACGTCATACACAGAGTGCTGTTTGACAAATACGGTGGAGCAGATGATCAGCGCGGCCCAGATCCGGATGAACCGGAGAAGTTTCGGATGCTTCCGTATTTTTACACATCGGCTGCACGCGAAATAGACGGACAGTGAATTGTAAACGTGAATACTCGGAAATACGTTGGTCGCTGTGTCTCTGGCATAGAGCTGTTTCAAGAGCATCGTGAAAAAATTCGTGCGGGGCAGCGGATTCGGCCGAAGCGCCAGGCGGTTCGGCCAGAGGTAGGAGAGGACAAGAAAAACGGTCATCCCGGCCACCATGTAGAGGGTGAAGTGATTGTATTCCCCGACATCCTCATTGATTACGATGAAATACAGAAAAGCGACCAGCATGAAGAGAAACCAGCTCAGATACGGGAGAACAAAGACCTCGCAGAAGGGGATCAGGTTGTCCAGCGGGCAGTGAATCGTATAAAATCTGCCGGAGGGAAGACTGCGGCACTCCAGATAGTTGAAGAACAGAAGATAGACGACAGCGTATAACGGCAGGATCCACCGTTGCTTTTGGTTTTTAAATGTGTCGCGAAGCAGGTTCATAGCATGATCTCCATTATATGATCGGCAGAGTATCCGTTTGAAATTGCACTGTCCCAAAGTGTAGTTTCAAACGGGATTTTTCAGGTTTGTGAATGCAAAGATACACTATAACAGAACCGGGACAGATTCTCAAGATCCCTGCGGGGATGAAGGATCCGGAAGGAATCTCTCGAAGATGACTGCGTCGAAGCTTTTTTTGCAGGCGCGGTAATCTTTTGGCGAGCGGGCCGTCCACGCGAAGGCTGGCGTGTGAAATAGTCTGCGGTTCAGAGCAAAGCCGAGGGCATCGGCGTGTTTAAAATTGTAGGCGATGAAGTCGGGTCTGCTGACCGCGTTTTCCGTCAGTGAGGATGAAATCAGTTTGAACAGAGGGTTCATCTTTGTCTTCGCGGAATATCTGCTGGAGAGCTGGCCGAGAGGAACGGAGGGATCGAGCTTATGGTACCGGCGAAGCGCCAGCGGGTGAAAGGACTCGATCAGATAGGAACCTTTGTAGTTTTTTAGCAGCTCGCGTACGTGATCGCAGATGGCGGTTCGCATCGTCGGCAGTTTCAGCTCGATGAGCAGCGGGACGCGGCCGTCGACCAGATCAAGGACTTCGCGAAGAAGCGGCATGTACTCGCCGGTTCCCGACAGTGGCAGCGACTGAAGCTGTGCGGCGCTCATCGACTCACAGGAACCTTCCACCGAGCAGATTCTCTTAAGGTCGTCGTCGTGGAAGACAATCAGCTGGTTGTCTTTTGTCAGGTGGACATCCAGTTCGATGGCGAAGCCGTGTTCCACGGCTCGGCGGAAGGCTGGAAGTGAGTTCTCCGGGATGCCCTCATCCGCGAGATTCCAGAGACCCCGGTGGGCGTAATCCCAGCGGGCAAAATCTTTCAGCACTTCTTTTTTTCTGAAAGAGGGATGGATGGTCCACAGATAGAAGAGAATAAGAACCGCCAGAATCAGGCCGGTGATAAGGACTGAATACAACATACATAACCTCCAATGTCCGTCTCGACAATATGATGGTTCGAGTGTACCGCAAATGGATTTTTTCGTAAAGCATTGGGGTTGTACTTGTAAAAGATTCTGTGATAGACTGATATCTGGGTAATTTTGGGGATTACCTAATACATGTATTCTTGAATTTTTATTCAAAAGCGAAACAAGAAAGGACTACAGGAATGAGCAAAGTCAGACGAGTGTATGTCGAGAAGAAACCGGAATTCGCCGGAGAGGCAAGAGACCTCAGTCATGAGATCCGACATTATATGGGGGTATCAGGTGTTACGGGAGTCAGAATCCTGAAGCGCTATGATGTAGAAAATGTCAGTGATGAAGTCTTTGAGAAGGCCTGCCACGTAGTGTTCGCGGAGCCGCCGGTTGACATCCTTTATCAGGAGGAATTCCCGAAGGCAGAGAACGCGAAAGTCTTCTCTGTAGAGTATCTCCCGGGGCAGTTTGACCAGAGAGCAGACTCTGCGGTACAGTGCATCCAGTTCCTCAAAGGCGACGAGGAGCCGATCATCCGTACTGCGACGACATATGTGATTGAAGGTGATGTGAGCGATGCCGATCTTGCGGTTATCAAAAAACACTGCATCAACCCGGTAGATTCCAGAGAGACAGGCGCTGTAAAGCCGGAAACTCTCGTGATGGATTTCCCGGAGCCGGAAGATGTTCGCGTACTCGAGGGATTCAAAGATATGGAAGAGGCTCCGCTCAAAGACCTCTACGATTCTCTGAATCTGGCAATGACTTTCAAAGATTTCCTGTTTATACAGAATTACTTCAAAGGTGAAGAGAAGAGAGATCCTTCCATCACAGAGATCCGCGTGCTGGATACGTACTGGTCGGATCACTGCCGTCACACGACCTTCTCCACAGAGTTGAAAAATGTAGAGTTTGAGGACGGCTTCTATGCGGCACCGATCATGGGCTCCTACGACCGCTACCGCAACGACTTCGATATTCTCTACAAGGGCAGAGATGATAAATACATCTGCCTGATGGATCTCGCCTGCCTTGCGGCAAAGAAACTGAAAAAAGACGGAAAGCTCAATGATCAGGAGGAATCCGATGAGATTAACGCCTGCTCCATCGTCGTACCTGTAGACGTAGATGGAAAGGAAGAAGAGTGGCTGATCAACTTCAAGAACGAGACCCACAACCATCCGACAGAGATCGAGCCTTTCGGAGGTGCCGCTACGTGTCTCGGAGGAGCCATCCGTGATCCGCTCTCCGGCCGTACCTATGTATATCAGGCGATGCGTATTACCGGCGCCGCTGACCCGACCGTTCCGGTTGCCGATACGATGGAAGGTAAGCTTCCGCAGAAAAACCTGACCCGTCAGGCTGCTCACGGTTACAGCTCCTACGGAAACCAGATCGGTCTTGCCACTGGCTATGTCAAAGAAGTTTATCATCCGAACTACGTGGCGAAGCGAATGGAGATCGGTGCCGTCATGGGCGCTGCTCCGAGAAAGGCCGTGCAGAGACTGAACTCCGATCCGGGAGATATCATTATCCTTCTCGGCGGAAGAACCGGCCGAGACGGTATCGGCGGAGCGACAGGATCCTCCAAGATTCACACGACAGAGTCTTTGGAGAGCTGCGGTGCTGAGGTTCAGAAGGGTAATGCTCCGACCGAGCGTAAACTTCAGAGGATGTTCCGACGTCCGGAAGTCAGCAGCATCATTAAGAAATGTAACGACTTCGGTGCCGGCGGAGTATCGGTTGCGATCGGTGAGCTTGCACCGGGTCTTCAGATCGACCTCGACAAGGTGCCGAAGAAATATGCCGGTCTTGACGGAACAGAGCTTGCGATCTCCGAGTCTCAGGAACGTATGGCTGTTGTTGTAGATCCGAAAGACGCGGAGCAGTTCCTTGCCTACGCGACAGAAGAGAACCTTGAAGCGATCAAAGTGGCGGTTGTCACAGAGGAACCGCGTCTTGTACTCAACTGGAGAGGCAAATCGATCGTAGATCTCTCCAGAGCATTCCTTGATACAAACGGAGCGCATCAGGAGACAAACGTTAAAGTAGAGATGCCTTCCAGAGAGGAGAATGTTCTCGGAAGAAGCGGCGATATCGCAGATGTGAAGGTGACATGGCTGAATGCCCTGGCGGATCTCAACGCATGTTCCCAGAAGGGACTCGTGGAGATGTTTGACTCCTCCATCGGAGCAGCAAGCACGCTGATGCCTTTCGGAGGAAAATATCAGCTCACAGAGACACAGTCCATGGTGGCAAAAGTTCCGGTTCCGGATGGAAAGACTGAGACCGTTACCATGATGTCCTACGGTTTTGATCCATTTGTCTCCAGCTGGAGCCCGTATCACGGCTCAGTATATGCCGTGACACAGTCGATCGCGAAGATCGTAGCCGCAGGCGGTGACTTCCACAAGATTCACTTTACTTTCCAGGAGTACTTCCGTCGTATGTCGGAGGCGCCGGAGAGATGGAGCCAGCCTTTCACCGCCCTTCTCGGCGCTTATGAGGCACAGATGGAGTACGGACTCGGATCCATCGGAGGAAAAGACTCCATGTCCGGTACCTTCAATGATATCGATGTACCGCCGACACTGGTTTCTTTTGCCGTAGATGTGGCAAAAGTAAAAGACGTGCTTACACCGGAGCTCAAGAAGGCCGGCGATAAGCTTGTGTGGATCAGAATCCCGAAGAACCAGTATTCTCTTCCGGTATATGATCAGGTCATGGATCTCTATGACCGAGTACATGAGGATATGCAGGCGGGAAGAGTTTCCGCAGCTTATGTTGTGGAGCGCTCCGGTATTGCAGTTGCACTCAGCAAGATGGCTTTCGGTAACAAGATGGGATTCAAGATCGAGCACAATGTGGACGAGAGAGATCTCTTCAGTCCGTACCTTGGAGATCTTGTGCTTGAAATTCCGGCAGACAAAGTGGGCGAGCTCGCATGTACATACACGCTCATCGGAGAGGTTACAGACGACGAGAAGTTCAGCTACAAGAATACGGAGATCGCTGTGGATGAGGCCATTACAGCATGGGACAAGACCCTCAGCGGCGTTTTCAAACCGATTTCCGGTGTGGGGGCAAAAGACACCGGTGTAACTGATGCAGGCCTTTTCGACGCAAAAGACATTGTTGTCTGCGGTCACAAGATTGCACAGCCCACAGTCTTCATTCCGGTATTCCCCGGAACGAACTGCGAGTTCGACAGTGCCCGTGTCTTCGAGGCGGCCGGCGCAAAGACCATTACAAAAGTATTCAAGAACCAGAATGCACAGGATATCCTGGATTCTGTTGGTGAATTTGAGAAGGCCATCGGCCAGGCACAGATCATCATGTTCCCTGGCGGCTTCTCTGCAGGTGATGAGCCGGACGGCTCCGCGAAGTTCTTTGCGACTGCCTTCCAGAACGCAAAGATCAAGGAAGCTGTTATGAAACTCCTCAACGAGAGAGACGGACTTGCCCTTGGTATCTGTAACGGATTCCAGGCGCTGATCAAACTGGGACTTGTACCTTACGGTGAGATCAGAGGACAGGTGGACGATTCACCGACGCTTACCTTCAATACCATCCACAGACACATCTCCAAGATGGCTTACACAAAGGTTGTGTCCAACAAGAGCCCGTGGCTGCGTGAGGCAGAGCTGGGCGGCATCTATGCCATTCCTGCATCCCACGGAGAGGGACGCTTTGTAGCAAGTAAGGAGTGGATCGAGAAGCTTCAGGCAAACGGCCAGATCGCCACAAGATACTGCGATCTCAACGGAAACTTCTCGGACGATGAGTACTGGAACATCAACGGCTCTTACTTCAACATCGAGGGAATCACAAGTCCTGATGGACGTGTTCTCGGAAAAATGTGTCACTCCGAGAGACGCGGAGACGGCGTAGCCATCAATATCTACGGTGAGATGGATATGAAGATCTTCGAGTCCGGTGTGAAGTATTTCAAGTGATAAATAATTTGCAGGTATACAGTTTCACATAATGCGATTGCAGGACCCCGCGGAATATTGCGGGGTTCTGTAATTATATGTAGATATACATAACAACTAAGCCGCGGATACTTGCATTTTTGTCAGTATTCAAGTATACTGATTAAGTTGTAAGACAAATTAATGAAGGACGGTAACCAATATGGCTTTATTACAGGATTGGCAGAGTATTGCCTATAATAAAGAGACAGACAAAAATAAACTTCGCAATTTCTGGCAGAACTATTTCATGATTGAGAAAGGCATCTATCAGAAACTCCTTGCAAACCCGGATGAGGTTGTAAGAGGAACGGTAAAAGAGCTTGCTGACAAGTACGAGATCGATGTCCTCACCATGACAGGCTTCCTGGACGGAATCAACGACAGTCTGAAAGTTAAGAACCCGATCGAGGAGATGACTGAGGATACAGAAGTCAGCCTTGATTTTGATACAGAGATGCTCTACAAGAACATGGTTGACGCAAGAGCAGACTGGCTCTACAACCTCACAGAGTGGGATGCAATCTTCACACCTGAGAAAAAGAAAGAACTCTACGTAGAGCAGAAGAAGTCCGGAACAATTGTCAAGGGCAAGAAGATCGGACGTAATGATCCATGCCCGTGCGGCAGCGGCAAGAAGTATAAATACTGCCATGGAAAGAATAAGTAATGATTGACTGTAACCCGGGAACCTCAGTGTGCCCGGGTTTTCTGATATTCAAGAGGATCGGTCGGAACCAGTCAGGCGCAGTTGTCAGGTGCGTAGCATCTGTAAAACTGCGGGTGAGCGGGTACGAAAGTTTGCTTTGCGAACTTCATGAAGAAGATCGTAGATCTTCGAATGACCGATCCGTAAGAGAATAAATGCAGAATACGGATGATTGTGGATTTCCCGCTGGATCAAAGCGCCATGACGGGGAGTTCATTCTTACAGAATAAATGAAATATGGATAAGGAGGAGTGGATGAATAACCAGTTTACAGCATTGGCAAAAGCAGCGATCTCACAAGCTGTCAAAGTCGCTCAGGAAAAGAACCATGCCTATGTGGGCACGGAACATTTGCTGATCGGACTTCTTCGTGAGAAACGCGGAACGGCTTCCAGTATACTTTCGGAGTACAACGTGGATGAGGAAGTGCTGGCACATCTCGTTCAGCAGTTTATTGCGCCGGAAAAAACAGGTGATGTTCTGCTGAAACCGGAACCGTCGCCGAGAGCGCAGAACGCATTGGACACGGCTCTTGAATACGCTGCTTCACAGCGACAGGAACTTGCGGGAACAGAACACATCCTGATGGCGATCCTCCGTGATACGGACTGTGTGGCATCCCGCCTGCTCTTTACGATGAATGTCAATATTCAGAAGATGTTTGTCGATATTCTTCGCACATGCCAGGTTTCGGAAGAAGAGATGAAGAGAGAGGCACAGGATATCCGGGAGTCGTCATCGGCGGAATCGCAGCCGACGACGCCGACACTCGATCAATACAGCAGAGATCTGACAGCTCTTGCCGCGAGACATCTTCTCGACCCTGTTGTGGGCAGAAACGACGAGATCAACCGCGTGATTCAGATCCTCAGCAGAAGGAAAAAGAATAATCCGTGTCTGATCGGCGAGCCGGGGGTCGGAAAGACCGCGATTGTCGAAGGGCTGGCGCAGCGCATTGCTGCCGGAGCCGTTCCGGATTCCGTGAAGGGAAAGCGCCTGGTTGTCCTCGATCTCTCCGGAATGGTTGCCGGATCAAAGTACAGAGGCGAATTTGAGGAGAGAATCAAACGTATCCTGGCCGAGGTCATGGACAATCAGAACATTCTCCTCTTTATCGATGAGATTCATACGATCATTGGTGCCGGAGGAGCGGAGGGCGCTCTGGACGCGTCAAATATACTGAAGCCTTCCCTCGCCAGAGGCGAAATTCAGCTGATCGGCGCGACGACCATCGAGGAGTACAGAAAACATATTGAAAAGGATGCCGCTCTCGAGCGGAGATTCCAGCCGGTGACCGTGGAACAGCCGAGCGAGGAAGAGACTCTAGAGATTCTTCACGGACTGAGAGATTATTATGAGGAACATCACGGCGTGACGATTACGGATGAAGCCCTTGAGGCGGCTGTCCAGATGAGTACACGCTATGTAAATGACAGATATCAGCCGGACAAAGCCATCGATCTGATCGATGAGGCTTCCGCATCCGTCCAGCTCGGGGATTTTATTTCCGGAAGCGCGAAGGGAAAAGAAAAGATTGATCTCGACGCCAGAATCGTTGAAGTCATGGAACAGAAGGAAGCTGCCATCGCCGCAGGAAATTTTGAACAGGCGGAAAAACTGCAGAATACGCAGAAAGCTCTGGAGAAAAAACTTGAGAGAGCGAAAAAGCCCGCAAAGGGAAAGAATAAAAAGAAAGTTACGGTGGACGATATCGCGCGAACCGTATCCATGTGGACGAAGATTCCGTTAGAGAAGATTGCCGAGGCTGAGTCCAGAAGACTGGCGAGATTGGAAAAAATCCTTCATGCCCGGGTCATCGGCCAGGAAGAGGCGGTTACCGCTGTATCCAAGGCGATCCGCAGAGGAAGGGTCGGACTGAAAGATCCGGGACGTCCGATTGGCTCGTTCCTGTTCCTTGGACCGACCGGTGTTGGAAAGACAGAACTCTCCAAGGCGCTGGCGGACGCGGTATTCGGCAGTGAAGATGCCATGATACGTGTTGACATGTCCGAATATATGGAGAAGCACAGCGTCTCCAAGCTGATCGGATCGCCGCCGGGTTATGTCGGCTACGATGAGGGTGGACAACTTTCTGAGAAGGTGAGAAGACATCCGTACAGCGTCATTCTCTTTGATGAGATCGAAAAGGCGCACCCCGATGTGTTCAATATCCTCTTACAGGTGCTGGACGACGGACATATCACCGATGCACAGGGACGAAAGATCAGTTTCAAAGATACCGTGATCATCATGACTTCCAACGCAGGCGCAAACCGCATCGTTCAGCCGAAGAAACTGGGCTTCCTCTCCCTGGATGATGAGAAACTGGGCTACGAGACTATGAAACTTCAGGTTCTGGAAGAAGTGAAGATGATGTTCCGCCCGGAGTTCCTCAACAGAATCGACGAGATTCTGGTCTTCCATTCGCTCACCCGTGAGGACATGAAGAAGATTGTGGAAATTCTGCTGAAAGATCTGACCGGCAGATGCAGCGCTCAGCTTGGCATTGAACTTCGGATCAGTCAGGCGGTCAAAGACAATCTGATCGATAAGAGTTTTGATAATAAATACGGTGCGAGACCGCTCCGCAGAGCAATTCAGAACCGCATGGAAGATGCACTCTCTGAAGAGATTCTCGGCGGAAAAATCAACCGCGGCGACCGTGTGGCCTGCAGCCTGAAGGATGACAAGATCGTTTTTTCAGTTGTGAAAAAATGAGGGATATTATATAATTTAGATATCAGTAAGTGCATTGCTTTATGCAGGAGGTTAGAAACGACATGGCTGCAATTAAGGAGCTGTTAAGAGCTGAGAACGACGGAACTCTCAGTTTTGGCGATTTTGAGCTTAACGAGAAGAAGAAACTTGCAGATTTCGAATTCGAGGGCAACGTCTATAAGGTAAAGACGTACAAAGAAATTACGAAACTGGAGTGCAACGAGATGTTCGTTTATGAATCCGTTCCGGGAACTGCTGTCACAGGCTTCAGCGAGACCGATAAAGGCATGAGCTTCGGCGTCGAGGGAGTACAGGACGCACAGATTACACTCGGAGTAGAAGAGGACACCAAGTATCAGGTCCTTCTCGACGGTGTGAATGTCGGAGATATCGAGACGAACATCAGCGGAAAACTCACCTTCGGAGTAGAATTATCCGCAGGAAAAGCAATTGACGTCAAAGTTGTCCGTTGTTGATATATAGCAGGAATTAAATAGACGATCAGGCTCCGGGCAGCAATGCCCGGAGTTTTATATGTGAAACAGAAGCGTTCAGAATTTATAACAGAATTCATAATGGACTTTAAAACAGAATTAATAACAGGAAGATATCTGATCTTTAATGACCCGGACAGAGCGGGATTCGATGCTTTTTGGGTTGTGTAGCGAATGATATACCGGAGATGGGAGCAGACGGATGAAAGAAAAGAAAAGTGTGTTTTACTGTCAGAATTGCGGATATGAATCCTCAAAGTGGATGGGGCAGTGTCCGGCGTGCCATGAGTGGAATACGTTTGTTGAAGAAGTTGTATCCGAGAAAAAAACAGGAAAAAAAGCGTCCGGGTCAGCTGCCCGTTCTGAAAAAAATCTGCGTCCGAAGAGTCTCTCAGAAATCGATGTGACAGCGGGACACCGGATGGAAACCGGGATCGGTGAGCTGGATCGCGTGCTCGGAGGCGGAATCGTAAAGGGCGCGCTGATGCTGATCGGAGGGGATCCGGGCATCGGAAAGTCGACACTTCTTCTGCAGGTCTGCCGCGAGCTCTCGGACAAAGGGGTACATGTACTCTATGTGTCAGGAGAGGAATCTCTGCAGCAGATCAAACTTCGTGCTCTCCGGATCGGTGAGTTCACGGACAACCTGAAACTCTACTGCGAGACAGATCTTGACGATATTCAGAATGTCATCGAGAACACAAAACCGGAACTGGTCGTCATCGATTCGATTCAGACCATGTACAACGAAGCAGTGAGTTCCTCACCGGGAAGCGTCTCACAGGTCAGAGAGACGACGGCTGTTCTTTTGAGAATGGCGAAGAGTCTTCAGGTACCGGTATTTATTGTCGGCCATGTCACAAAAGACGGAAACGTTGCGGGACCCAGAGTGCTGGAACATATGGTGGATACTGTATTGTATTTCGAGGGAGATCGCAACCAGTCCTACCGGATTCTGCGCGCCGCTAAAAATCGTTTTGGCTCCACCAATGAGATCGGTGTGTTTGAGATGCGATCCGAGGGGCTCGAAGAAGTTAAAAATCCTTCGGAATATATGCTTGACGGTCGCCCGGAGGATGCGTCCGGCTCGGTTGTCGCCTGTTCGATGGAGGGCTCCCGTCCGATCATGATCGAGATTCAGGCTCTGGTCAGCCGCACAAACTTTAACTTTCCGAGGCGGACGGCAAACGGAACGGATTTTAACAGGGTCAATCTCCTCATGGCGGTGCTGGAAAAAAGAGCGAGGATCAATCTTTCCCAGAGCGACGCCTATATCAACATCACCGGCGGCGTGAGGATGTCCGAACCGGCAGTGGATCTCGCGATTGTTCTGGCGCTGGCATCCAGTCACAAGGATGTTCCGGTTCCTGCGGATACCGTAGTCTTCGGCGAGGTCGGACTTTCCGGAGAAATCCGTTCCGTCACGATGGCGGAACAGCGCGTGCGGGAAGCTGCAAAACTCGGCTTCGGAAAAGTGATACTTCCAAACGCCTGTATGCGCTCTCTGGAAAAGCTTCAGGAGGAATTAAAAATACGTATGTACCCGGTTCGGAATGTAAGAGAGGCGATCGACTGTATCTTGCGCTAAATTGTACGAGGGATGTACGCATACGTGCGGTTCATGCGGCGGAATCGCGTTGAACTTTGCGATGTTGTCGGGAGATTAAGAACGGAGAAAAGAGGCGGGAAAAAGTCAGAATAAAAAGAAAATAAAAAAATGAAAAAAAGTGTAAAAAGGTTGTTGACAGACCGTACAGGGAGTGATATAGTATCACTTGTCGCTGACGAAGAGAAACAACGAATCAGTAGACAAAACTTATGAACATTGACAACTGAACAGTAAAACACATCCTCGAAAATTCAAAAAACATTTTTGAACGATCGATGAGTATTCAACAATTTATTGTTAATACAAATCCTTTAAAACAGTAATAACGGGATGAATTAGCCAAGTGTTAATTCTGA
>NZ_JHXY01000005.1 GCF_000621585.1 [Eubacterium] cellulosolvens LD2006
TCAGAATTAACACTTGGCTAATTCATCCCGTTATTACTGTTTTAAAGGATTTGTATTAACAATAAATTGTTGAATACTCATCGATCGTTCAAAAATGTTTTTTGAATTTTCGAGGATGTGTTTTACTGTTCAGTTGTCAATGTTCATATGGTTTGTGTCGGCTGATTCGGTGTTGTTCTTCGTCAGCGACAAGTGATACTTTACCATTCAGCGAGAGTAATGTCAACAACTTTTTTAAAGTTTTTTTTGTGTTTTTTCGAGCGCATTTGAAAGCCCCGGGCCGCCCACAAATTGTGGGACAACCCGGGGTTTCCGGACACATGATCTTGTTTTTTCTATCCTGATTTCGCTTTCCTTCAAAATCCAAACTATCCCATGAGCACCTGATACAGCAACTCCTGCGCGGCCTCGAAAGTTTCCGTCTCATTGATTTTCTTTCTGAGCATGGCAGAGTTCGGGAAACCTGCGGTGTACCAGGCGACATGCTTGCGCATTTCACGAAGGCCGGTATAGTCTCCTTTGTACTTTGTGAGCATCTTCATGTGACGCATGATCATCGCATAGACTTCCTGCGCGGAGGGTTTCTCCGGGAGTACACCTTCCTCCAGGTATCTGCGCACTCTTCCGAAGAGCCATGGATTTCCCCTCGCTCCCCGGGCAATCATGATGCCGTCCACGCCGGTCTGATTCACCAGTTCCAGCGCCTTCTCCGGAGAATCCACATCGCCGTTTCCGAAGACCGGTATGCTGACTGCCTCCTTCACCTGCCGAATGATATCCCAGTCTGCCTCGCCGGCATAATACTGGGATCTGGTTCTTCCGTGTACCGCGATCGCCGCTGCTCCGGCGTCTTCCAGCACTTTCGCCACTTCCACCGCGTTGACGGACTGGCAGTCCCAGCCCTTGCGGATTTTTACCGTCACAGGTTTATGTACCCGCTTCACAACAGCCGCTATGATCTCGCCGGCAAGCTTCGGATCCTTCATCAGAGCAGAACCCTCGTGGTTGTTCACCACCTTCGGCACCGGACAGCCCATATTGAAGTCAAAGATGTCAAAGGGCTTTTCCTCTATTCTCTCCGCTGCCTCCGCGACAATCCCGGGCTCGCTTCCGAACAGCTGGAGACTGACAGGTCTCTCTGACGGATCGGTTTTCATCAGTGCTTCTGTATTCCTGTTCTTGTATAAGATCGCCTTCGCGCTCACCATCTCTGTGTAGACAAGTCCGGCGCCCTGTTCGCTGCAGAGCAGGCGAAAGGGCAGATCCGTCACCCCGGCCATCGGCCCGAGGGCAAGCGGCACATCGATCTTTACATTTCCGATCATAACAGGCTTCATTACATTCCTCCGCCCGCAAAAACTTTATAGAAGAGTTCCATCGATTCGAACAGATCCTTCTTTGTCTCCTGAAGTTTCTTCACCTCAAGACCGGCGCCGATCTCATCGTACATCACGTCGCTTTCCGTCGCCTCGGTCTTCAGTTCCAGTCTTCCTTCCGAATCATATTCCAGGGTAAAAATTCCTCCGCACTTCTCCGTGAAACTCACGCAGAGAATCTGCAGTTCATCTTTGATGCGCTGGGGAAGAATCGAAAATTCATCGTTAAAGTAGTATTTCTTCTCATAGGAGTTTGCTCCGCAGAGCACAATCATTTCTTCTTTGCTATCGCTCACTTTTTTCTCCTGTCCGGGAACATCTGCGCTCCTGTGCTCCCATAATGCCGTTGTCTACGGCTGTTGTATTCTGTTCAAAACAAAGGCCACCGGCTGTGCTCGGCTCACTCCCGAGGGGGCGCAGCAAACAAAAGACGCGTGAGCAGAATCGCGTTCGCGATCTACCCGTCTGCGATCTGCACCTGCAGTCAGGGTGTTTTCTCCGTTCACATACGGCTCCGGTTTAAACATATCCATAAATTCCGCGGACAGATACTTCTCCGGCAAAGACCTTCTCCACCTGTCCGTCGTCTTCTCTTTTTACCAAAAGCTCCCCGGTCTTGTCAATCCCCAGGGCGATTCCTTCGAAGGGGTTCTTCTGATCCAGAACGCGCACCTTCTGATCCTTGTTCGCCAACATGTCCTGATAGCGGTCAACCAGGTCCGTCAGATCCCCGTTCGCGAGGAAGAGACTGTAATACTTCCGGAAGTAGTTCAAAACCGCCGCCGCCACCGCGTTCCTCGAGAAGTGCCTTCCCGTCTCCATATAAAGAGACGAGGCCCGATCTGCCAGTTCCTCCGGAAAGCCCCCGACGTTCACGTTGATGCCGATGCCGACCACCAGGAATCCAAATCCCGCTCCCATCTCCGTGAGAATTCCGCAGAGTTTCTTTCCGTTGTAGACCACATCGTTGGGCCACTTGATCTTTGTGTCAAGGCCGGACACTTCCCGGATGCCGTCCGCCGCTGCCATGCCCATGACAAGGGTGATCATCGAGAGTTTGTCCGGCGTCACCTTCGGTTCCAGCACGACGCTCATGGAAATCGTCGTACCCCGCGGCGACTCCCAGACTCTTCCGCGGCTTCCCTTGCCGGCGCTCTGATAATCCGCCAGATACACCCGGCCGTCGATCACTTCCACTTTTGCCTCCCGCTTTGCCCACTCATTGGTGGAATCCACTTCCGGCAGAGAGCGGATCTCATAGCCCTCCGCCGTCAGTGCCTCTTTGATTTTCTCAGGTTCCAGTAAGTCTTTCATTTCTTACGCACTTTCTTTGTTCTATCAGATTATTGTGTCTATTCCATCACACTCTTTGTCATAATAGCACTAGAGACCACAATAGAACTAACTTTTTTATTCGGTTGCGACCGAGTCGGTTTGAACCGAATAAAAATATCCGAGTGTAATTCCTCATTTCCAGCTTGTTGCCACACAAAAAGAACAGCCATCTCCTTAAGAAACAGCTGTTCCTGTGTATCAGCGATCCGCGCCGAGTGTGGCCGCCATAACCGCCTTGATGGTATGCATTCTGTTCTCTGCCTCTTCGAATACAAGGGACTGCTCGGACTCGAAAACTTCATCGGTCACTTCCATATCGGTGAGACCGAACTTCTCATGGATCTCCTTGCCGATCTTTGTTCCGAGATCGTGGAAGGACGGCAGGCAATGAAGGAAGATGGAACGGTTTCCCGCGTTCTCCATGATCTCCTTTGTCACCTTGTACGGGCTGAGATCGTGGATTCTCTCCTCCCAGACTTCATCCGGCTCTCCCATGGAAACCCACACGTCGGTGCAGATGATGTCCGCGTCTTTTGTGCCCACCAGCGCATTCTCTGTGAGAGTAATGGTACCGCCGCTCTCGGCTGCGTATTTCTCGCACTCACCGACAAGCTTCTGATTCGGGAAATACTTCTCCGGCGCGCAGGCAACGAAGTGCATGCCGAGCTTCGCGCAGCAGATCATGTAGGAATTTCCCATGTTGTAACGGGCGTCGCCCATGTATGCGAGCTTCAGACCTTTGAGTTTGCCGAAGTGTTCACGAATGGTGAGCATATCCGCAAGCATCTGGGTCGGATGGTACTCATTAGTCAGACCGTTCCATACCGGAACGCCTGCGTACTTCGCGAGTTCCTCGACAATCTCCTGTCCATATCCGCGGTATTCGATTCCCTCGAACATACTTCCAAGAACTCTTGCCGTATCCTTGATGCTCTCTTTCTTTCCGATCTGGGATCCGGACGGATCCAGATAAGTTGTTCCCATACCGAGATCGTGTGCCGCCACCTCAAACGAACAGCGGGTACGTGTACTCGTCTTTTCAAAAATAAGCGCGACGTTCTTGCCGCGAAGGTTATCTACCTGGATTCCTCTTTTCTTCTTTTCTTTATATGAAGCGGCGAGATCGATCAGATATAAGATCTCCTCCTCTGTAAAGTCTTTTAATGTAAGAAAACTGCGTCCCTGAAGATTCATATGTTGCCCTCCCATTTCTTTCTTCCGATACACCGTCCGCTCCCGAAATGCAAGCGCAGCATCCGGCAGTTTCATCTGCGGTGTACGAGCTCATATGTCAAAATATTACATCATTCCCGGCGAAATGACAAGATTCCAACGCCGATCGTCGATTCCGGCACAAAATCTGCAGGCAGCTAACCTGTGCGCTATCCGCCAGAACTCACATCTGCCTCATAAACGCAACATATCGACACTATATTTTTTCAAGTTGAGCGAAACACTTATGCAGCACTTCGGACTCTTCCCACTTCACACTCAGTATCTGCTCATTTATCAGTTTAAAAACTTTTTCGGGGTACTGGACAGCCCATGTGACTCCCAAATGTACCTTTATTGCATTTCTACGACTTCCAAGATATTTTGATGCCACCGTTTTCATATCTGCCACAAACGCGCCGGCTTTATCCACGATGACTGAATTATACGGGTCTTCTGCTATAGAATCCAGCATCAACGTCTCCAATGCACCTTCATGTTCTGTCGGAATGACAACAAGAAGTCCTTCGATCATCTGCTCTGTACCATATGCGTCAATATAGACATTCTGTACCCATTCATTGTTTCGCATCGTGTTTATCACCGGTTTGCACACAGATGACGCATGCGCTTCGATCGATTGAATTTCACTTTCGTCCCGATCCAGAACCAGTGCTATTCGTGAAAACGCCCCTGCGTCAACAACAGGTCTCTGAATCTTTTTCTCAAAAAATGAACCCACATTATCTTTGCCTCCGACGGCACAGATCAAGAGTCTGTCCTCCCCCTTTTCATACCAATTGGCTGATTCTTCAAAAGCATCCGGCTTTATCGCAACATTTGCGGGCGGCTTCCTGCAAAACTTCCATCCTGCCACTTTTCCTAAAAAATAACTCAGAAGAATAGCATCTGTTTCCCCTTCGCACAAAATCAGTTTATTCATAGGCGCACCTCAAATCCAAAAGATTCTCTGTTCTCATAAACCTCGCGCCCGGAAAGGACTCTGGAATATGATGCATCAGCCACCTTCTTAATGGTGCACACGCATATATCATCTTCACTTTGCTGTTCATCGTAATCCTGTGTCGCGAGAAGTCCGTCGATTGCCTCTATACTGTGCGTTGTAATAAAAAGCTGCACCTGAAAGCTTTTACATGCTTTAACGATAAACCGCAGAATGTCGTCAAAATATCTCTTATGAATTGCAGTCTCCACCTCATCAATCAAAAGGATACCTCCGGCCGCCTGAGCAATCGCGTTCGCAAGCGCCAGTACTTTCTTAATACCATCTCCAAACGAAGAAATCGGCATATCGCCGAGACTCTTATGCCGGATATACTCAACCGGACGATTTCCGATATCACTCTTAAAAATCATAATATCTTCAATGTCCGGGTCAAACAGCTGCAATGCTTTCACGCAGATCATCTTGTATGCTTCGTTCTTCAGTATACGACTGACGACGCTCCCTTTCAGGTGTTCAAAGGGTGCAACATATACGATGTTGAAGCTGTCTTTATCCAGCGTGGAGGTCCCTGTCACACTCGAATATTGATTCACGCTGACTCTGTGGGTCTTTTCTTCATTCCCGTAAACAAGCCGTATATCACCTTCAAAAACATCTGCTTCGATCTCACTATCCTGCAGCTCCAGGGTGCGAAGTTTTCTTGCCGACAGTTCTTTTGTATCAAGCAGAACTCGGTCCTTCTTTCCTTTCAATTCAAACGAGATGTCCTCGTCATTGCAGACACCGGATACGGATATCCTGCATACCTCATCCTTATCCTTCGGAAACATACAGATAAAATTGTCAAAAATGGAGTTTGCGTTGTTGACCGAAATACTATCTCTCAGTCTCGAAACCTGATAAACATTCGCCAAACTTCCCGATGTCCGTAAAAGCTGGATCGCTTCCAGCACACTAGTCTTTCCGCAGTTGTTATCGCCAACCACGAGATTCACATTTTTCAGTTCATGGATCTTCAGCGCTTTAATTCCTCTAAACCGGTCAATCTGTAGTTTTTCCAGATAAGCCATCACTCTACCTCCCATCCGACAAATTCCACAACCAGCCGCATCCCCAGAGCATCCGCAATCTTTTTCAACGATTCAATCGTCGGCCTGGTAGTGCCGTTTTCCAGGTTGCTGATATTGGCCTGCGTAATACCACACTTGACAGCCAGCTCCTTTTGCGTCATCTGATTGTCATGCCTGAGCTCGATGACCATTTCCCTGATTTCTCTGTATATATCATAATCCTTAGAGTTATCTGTCACTGCCTCATCATCATTTATTTGAACATTCGCTAGATTCTCGTCTAAAAACTTCTGGAAATCACTCATGGCGTATACCTCCGTTCCCTTACCACTTAAAGTTTATCATTTCAAAATCATAGCGTCAAGGAAGATATACCGCGCACGATATAATGCGCCGCGATGATATACTGCGCACGATATATTTGATATGAGTAAAAGCTTTTGATCTCAAGCAACCCTCTCAAGCAAACGCTCCTGCACTTAATCACACTAAACAACGTCTGCAGGCGGAGCGTTTTGTGTTATTGAAATTCCAAAGAAATTTCTTGTAACGCAAAAAACTGCCGCACGAATCGCCCCTGAAGATCGAAACGTGCGGCAGTCCACAACATTGTACTATTTACTTTTTATCTTCAAACAATTTCTCAAAAAAGTACTTTCCCGATAATTAATAGAAGGTCTGGTTTCCGATTGTGAGTCCGGAGCCGCCACCTGCGTGGAAGTAGAGAAGTCCGCCGATCGGATTCTCACCGTTCAGAGCAGCTCTTGCAGCCTCGTAGCAATCTTCATCTACGCCGTTTGCCAGCGCACTTGCAAGGGCACCGGAGGATGCCGGAGTAAACTGACCTGCCTGATATACGACACCGCTGATGGTGTTCGGGAACTGGGAACTTGCCATACGGTTCATGATACATGCACCTACTGCAACTTTACCGTCGCGGCACTCTCCGCCTGCCTCGCAGTGAATAATTGCCGCAAGAAGTGTGAGATCATCTGCAGATACCTGAGAAGCTCCATCTCCCGCATCCGATGCATCACCGTTTCCTGCTTCCTCCTGATTTACGGAATCAAGCTCCAGCTGGTCAGCCGCTGCCTGCTCTGCAGCCTGGCTGTCATAACTCTGAACCTCCTCGCTGTACGCATCCTGTACGATGACTTCTCCGTTCTCATCGTACTGTACGCCGTCTTCTGCGTAACCGTCAGCACTGTAATCGCTGTACTCACCGTACTCTTCACTCATCTGAGCGGCGGCCTGTTCTGCAGTTGCCTGCTGCTCATCCAAGTACTCCTGATACTGATCCAGTGTCATGGCTGTGTTCGGATTGTTCAAAACCTGAATGTACTCGCCGGAGACATATCCTGTCTCTCCGTTGTTCTGTACTTCAAACCAGCCGTCCTGATAATCGGTCAGTGTAATTTCCTCTCCGCCGAGATAATAACCTGTGATGTCATCATCGGTGGATCTTCCTGCACGGATATTCAGAACCGGAGCCGCAACATTTCCGGACAGCACATTCTGCTGCTGATAGATGTCCTTCGCGGCCTCGCCCGTCACCAGAAGATCTGAGCGGATATAACCCTTGACATATCCGGATGTAATCTTCGTCCATCCGTTCTCCTCGCCTACAACTTCAACAACACAGCCCGGAAGAAGAACTCCGACGCGGTCGCTCTCGATGGAAGCCTCAGATCGGATGTTTACATACACGTCGCAGTAGGATACGGCTTTTCCCTGCCATACATCCACTGCGTAGAGATTATCTCCCGGTGCACTCGTGTCGATACTGTCGTCCGCAGATGCCGGAACCGCCAGTACAGATGCCATTGCAATTGCACAGCCGATGGCTGTAAAACTCTTTTTGTTAAAATTCATTAAGAACCTCCCAACAGGTTTTTCTTTTGCTTTTCTAATTTGTTACAGAAATATTACTTTCTGTTACGAATTTGGATTATAGCACAGAAAATGCACATATGTCAAATTTTTCTACTGCGCGGTCGCAAAGCGAATTCTCAAGTGCGTCCAAACGCCAAAAACGCCGGAGCATTTCTGCTCCGACGTCTATTCCCTTGCACTATATAATTCCTGTTGGCCTCCGAGTACTAATGCACACTCAAAACCATTGTTCCGCATATGCTTTTTCTATTCTGATACGTAATCATCCCAGGACGAATACCTATATGCTTTCTCATGCGTGTCTCTGTCCATGGGCGGTATACATCAGAAGCGCCGCTGCCACAGCGGCGTTCAGGGATTCCACCTGTCCCTCCATGGGGATCCGGATCAGATGGGCAGCCTTCCCGGCCAGTTGATCAGAAAGGCCGTTGCCCTCATTGCCGATCAGGAAGGCGGTACCCTTGCGGTAGTCCTCCTGATTGTAAGAGTTCTCCCCCTTCAGATGCGCTGCGTAAGCGTAGACCTCCCTCTCCCGAAGCCAGTCCAGCCTTGCACAGAGATCCTCCTCCCGGATAAATGGCACCCGGTAGATGGAACCCATGGTAGAGCGGATCACCTTGGGTTGGAATGGATCAGCCGTCTTATTACTCATGAAGATACCGGTGACCCCGGCTCCCTCTGCCGTCCGGATGATGGTTCCGAGATTCCCCGGATCCTGCAGATCCTCCAGCACGAGAATCAGCGGAACCTGTCCCTCACTTCCGAGGAGCTCCTCCGCTCCGTACTCCGGCATCCTCGCGATGGTCAGAATTCCCTGGGGCGTGCGGGTGTCACACATTTTTTCAAAAACCCTGTCCTCCACAACCTCGAAACTTCCCTTGCGGACCTCCTCCATGATCTCCCTGTGCTGATCATCCTCCGCGAAAGAAGCCTCCACAAAGACCCTGTCCCGAAGCGCGGCCGGTGTCTCCCGGAAGAGCTTGATGCCCTCCGCGACGAAGCAGTGTTCTTCCCGCCTGCTCTTCGTTTTTGCATTCAGCTGTATTACTCGCTTAATTTGCGAATTTGAAGCACTTGTAATCATATCTGTCTCCTCATGAAATGAGGGCCGTCGCGATCCGCAACAGCCCCCATAAAAATCCAAACCGGATTTATTTCAATACATAGTTGTAAGACAGCTCTTTCGCAAGCTCTACCTCGTACTCGGACAGGTTCTTCTTCATTGCGAGCGCCTCGTTGATATCGTAATCTACGAACTCTCCGTCTTTCACTGCAACGACACGTTTTGTCTTGCCCTCAAGGAGAAGGTCAACGGCTTTTGCTCCGAAGATTGTCGCGTACATACGGTCTCTTGCTGTCGGGCTTCCACCACGCTGCATGTGTCCGAGAATGGTTGCACGGGACTCGATTCCTGTGGCAGCCTCGATTCTCTTCGCCATAGCCTGAGAATGTCCGATACCCTCAGCGTTGATGATGATGTGATGGCTCTTGCCTTTCTTACGCGTCTCGATGATGTGGTTGATGATCTGCTGCTCATCGTAGTCGTACTTCTCAGGAAGAAGAACGTCCTCAGCGCCGGCAGCGATTCCGCACCACAGAGCGATATATCCTGCGTTACGTCCCATAACCTCTACGATACTTACACGCTCATGGGATGTGGATGTATCGCGGACTTTATCGATCGCTTCCATTGCTGTATTTACAGCAGTGTCAAATCCAATGGTATATTCTGTGCAGGCGATGTCAAGATCGATTGTTCCCGGAATTCCGATCGCGTTGATTCCGAGATCGGCAAGCTTCTGTGCTCCGGCAAAAGATCCGTCTCCACCGACTACTACGAGTCCGTCGATTCCGTGTCTTCTGCAGGTCTCAGCTGCTTTCTTCTGGCCCTCGAGCGTGCGCATCTCAGAACATCTCGCGGAGTAGAGAATCGTACCTCCAAGTCCGATGATATCTGATACTGCCTTCGCATCGAGATCGATAACCTCATCGTTGATCAGACCTTCATATCCTTTCAGAATGCCCTTGACCTGAAGTCCCTGACCGATTGCTCTTCTTGTCGCAGCGCGAACTGCAGCATTCATTCCCGGTGCATCACCGCCACTAGTAAGTATTCCGATTGTTTTTACATTTTTGTCTGCCATTGCTCTCCTCCGGATCCTGCATTACTCTTTCAATGCTAATCAGATTGAAAAAAATTTATCAATAGGTATTTTAATTCATTTAGGAACGCTTTTCAATGGATTTTTCGACAACTTTGACATTTTCGGCACCGATCAGCTTTGTAAACTCTTCCAATAGGAAGGAGTCGCTCTGGGCGTCGATTCCGACTGCGATTCTCTTCATTGCGCGTTCTTTTTTCAGATAGACGACGACGCGGTCTTTTCCCGCCGAGGACGCGGCGATGGTCTGAAGTTCTCCCCGCTTTTTCTCATAGGCATCCTTGTCCTCGAACTGCAGCCACACTTCGACGGGCACCTCTGAGAAGGGGATGAGCCGCTCCAGAATCAGGCGACCGGGTCTGTCCTCATCAATCTGTGTTCTTCCCTGCACGAATACCTTCGCGTCAACTTCCAGCAGCTGTGAACACTGCTCGTAGTTTCTGGGAAAAACAATCACTTCCACACACCCGACCAGATCTTCGATGGTCATATATGCCATGGTCTGGTTCTTGCTCGTGAATTTGATCGTTTTGTCAACAATGATACCACCAATGGTCTCCCTGTTTCCATCCTTAAGTTTAGGTAGATTTCCTTCTTCCGGAAGGGCGAAGTCTGCGGAGACACACGTGATGTTCTTCCGCCACTTCTTCTCCTCGGCCTCCAGCGGATGACCGCTGATGTAGATGCCGGTCACTTCCTTCTCAAAGGAAAGAATTTCTTCCTTGTCAAACTCGCCGACGTCGGGCAGGCGGATTTCATACTGCTGCCGGTCCTCCTCTCCCATGAGATCGAAGAGAGAGAGCTGGCCGGTGGCGTTGTTTTTCTTTTCTTTCGCCGCCTGATCCACAATCAGCGTGTAGACATGCATGAACTGTCTGCGCGTGCCGCCGAGGCAGTCGAAGGCGCCCGCCTTGATGAAATTCTCGATGGTGCGCTTGTTCACCTCGCGTCCGGTCAGCCTGCGGCAGAAGTCGCCGAGGTTCCTGAACGGTCCGTTCTGGTCTCTCTCCAGGGCGATGGCGTCAATCACCGGCCGCCCGACGCCCTTAATTGCGGAGAGAGCGTAGCGGATTTTTCCGTCCTCTACAGAGAATGTGGCCTCGCTCTTGTTGATATTCGGCGGAAGAATTTCGATTCCGAGCGCGCGGGTGTGCATCATGTATTCCGCGCACTTCCCCGTATTCTCAATCACAGAGGTCATCAGCGCCGCCATAAATTCCACCGGATAATAGCACTTCAGCCAGGCCGTCTGGAAGGAGACCAGGGCGTAGGCTGCCGCGTGGGATTTGTTGAAGGCATACTTCGCGAAATCGATCATATCGTCGTAGATCTTGTTGGCGACTTTCTCGTCGATGCCGTTCCGGATACAGCCCGGAATTCCACGTTCCTCATTGCCGTAGACAAAGTTGCGTCGTTCTTCCTCCATGACATGCATCTTCTTCTTGGACATGGCACGTCGCAGAAGATCCGAGCCGCCGTAGGAATAGCCTGCCAGTTCCCGCACAATCTGCATAACCTGCTCCTGGTAGACGATACAGCCGTAGGTGGGCTCCAGGATGGCCTTTAGCTGCGGGCAGTCGTACTGCACCTGGTCGGGATGCTTCTTTCCACGGATATATTGTGGGATGAAGTCCATGGGTCCCGGACGGTACAGTGCCACGCCGGCCACGATGTCTTCCAGAGAAGAGGGTTTCAGCTCCTTCATGAAGCTCTTCATGCCCGCGGACTCCAGCTGGAAGACGCCCTCGTCCTTTCCCTCGCCGATCATCTTCATAACCGCCGGATCGTTGTAGTCGATCTTCATCATGTCGATGGATACGTTGTGGTTTCTCTGCGCCATGGACACGGCATCCTGGATAACCGTCAGGGTACGAAGCCCCAGGAAATCCATCTTCAGAAGTCCCAGCTCCTCCAGCTCTGTCATGTTGTACTGGGTGGTCACGGTGCCGTCCGCCGCTGTCTGAAGGGGCACAAATTCATCGACTTCCCTGGAAGAGATCACCACGCCCGCCGCGTGCATGGAAGTGTGTCTTGGCAGTCCCTCCAGTTTTCTGGCCATATCGATCAGATACCGGATCTGATCGTCTGCCTCATACTCCTTCTTCAGCTCCGGATTCATCTTCAACGCCTTGTCGATGGTGATGTTCAGCTCCTGTGGAATCATCTTTGCCGTGGAATCGCAGAGGGCGTAGGGAAGATCCAGAACCCTTCCCACGTCACGGATGGCATTTCTCGCCGCCATGGTTCCGAAAGTCACAATCTGAACCACCCGGTCTTTTCCGTATTTGCGGACGACGTAGTCAATAACCTCCTGACGTCTCTCGAAGCCGAAGTCCACGTCGATATCGGGCATGGACACTCGCTCCGGATTCAGGAATCTCTCGAAGAGAAGGCTGTACTTTAAAGGGTCCAGCTCGGTGATTCCCATGGCATAGGAGACGATCGAACCGGCGGCACTGCCTCGTCCCGGGCCGACCGGAATTCCGTGTTCCTTTGCGAAGTGAATGTAATCCCAGACGATCAGGAAGTAATCCACATAGCCCATGGTGCGGATGACATCAAGCTCATAGTCAAGCCTCTCACGGATCTCGTCTGTCACCGGATCATAGAGCTTCCGGATGCCGTCCTCACAGATCTTCTGCAGGTAGGTCCAGGAGGTATAGCCCTCCGGCACCTCGTACTTCGGAAGTTTCAGTTCATGGAAACGGATCTCCACGTTGCACCGGTCTGCGATCTTCTGCGTATTCTCCAATGCCTGCTTCGCATAGGGAAAAAGAGCCGCCATCTCCTCTTCGGATTTGACATAATACTGTCCACCCTCATAGCGCAGCCGGTTCTCGTCGGAGACTTTTTTTCCGGTCTGGATACAGAGCAGGATGTCGTGGGCGTCCGCGTCTTCGGCTCTGGTGTAGTGACAGTCGTTGGTGCAGACAAGCCCGATGCCGGTTTCCTCGCTCATCCTGAGCAGCTGCGGATTTACCACCTGCTGCTGGGGAATCCCGTGATCCTGAAGCTCCAGGAAAAAATTTCCCCTGCCGAAAATCTCCTGATAGCGGAGCGCCGCCTGCAGACCTTCTTCGTACATATTCTTCGCAAGGTAAGTTGCCACTTCACCGGCGAGACAGGCGGACAGGCAGATGATTCCCTCATGATATTCCCGGAGAACTTCGAGATCAACTCTCGGTTTATAATAGAAGCCCTCGGTGAAACCTCTGGAGACAATCTTCAGAAGGTTATGGTATCCCTCATTATTCTCGGCCAGCAGAATCAGATGATAATAGCGCTCATCTCCGCTTCCGGCCTCTTTCTGAAAGCGGGATCCCGGCGCCACGTAGACCTCGCAGCCGAGAACCGGACGGATGCCCGCCGCGAGGCATTCCTTGTAGAACGCGATGCAGCCGTACATCACGCCGTGATCCGTGATGGCTGCGGCATTCATCCCCAGCTCCTTCACCCTGGCCACGTAGTCTTTGATCTTGTTCGATCCGTCCAGAAGGGAATACTCCGTATGCGTATGCAGATGCACAAAACTCATATCCTACCTCACCTCATGTTTCCTGTTGTCTCTCGTCCGCAGACTGGCTTCGACTCTCCCAGCTCCCGGGGGGATCTGCGCAGGACTGCTGTGCCTGCAGACTCCACCGGCAATCTTCTATGGTATAGGGAATTGCTCCGCAACCTCTATGCCATAACGCTCCGCGTTCCATCTTCGCGCTTACTCGTTCAGGTAAATCTGACCGTCGGCAAGTCTGATTTTTCTCTCTTTGAGAAGACGTCCAACTCCGCGCTTGAACGCAGCCTTGGACATGCCGAACTTCGCGTTGATCAGTTCCGGAGCCGCTTTGTCGTCAAAGCCCAATACTCCCTCTTCTTCCCGGATCGCGCGAAGAATTGCCTCCGCGTCGGCATCCATCTGAAGATAGGCTTTCTGTCTGGCAGAGACGGTGAGTTTTCCGTCAGCTCTCACCTGTACGACCCGAACCTGAATTTTTTCTCCCGGCACAAACGTTCCCTGTGCGTCCTTGTGAGGGATGAGGGCCGAATACTTGTCATCCACAGCCAGAAAAACTCCGAAGTTTCTGCTGATCTCGTAGATGCGGCCGGTGACCATGTCTCCCTTTGCATAGGGTGAATCCTGCTGCAGATAGTGATAGACCTTCATGGTTGCGCAGAGGCGGCCGCTCTTGTCCACATACAGCGCCACCAGCACCTCATCTCCCTCCTGCACCTTCGCCGTCTGCTCATGGAAGGGAAGGAGAAGATCCTTCTCCAGTCCCCAGTCCAGAAAAGCGCCGATCTTTGTAGTCTGCTTAACCTTGAGGACGGCAGTCTGTCCCACCTCAATCTTCGGCTCGTTGACCGTGGCGATCAGACGATCCTGGGAATCGCGGTAAAGAAAAACCTCCACCTTGTCTCCGATCTCGACGCCCTCCGGCACCTGTCTGGCGGGAAGGAGTATCTGCTCCTCCTTCTTTGCCTTGGGATCCTCCGCAAGGTAAACGCCGAAATCCTGTTTCTTAAGTACCCTCAGTGTCTGTCTCTTTCCAAGTTCTAACATCGTAGTTCCGTCCTCTCCGACGGCTGTTGCCGTCTGTATATATTTTTATCTTCCCGCAGACATCCTTATCTGCAGGTTTCTCTGCAAGTTACGCATCCGGGTAATTTGTGTGCGAAGGGATTCCCGAAGGCTATCCTGTGACACATCCATTCCCTGCTCTTATTCTCAGCTATGGAGTTGTCTGCTCCACCGGTGTAAATTCACTCATGAAGTAGGGCTCTCCCTCATCCGTGAGGAACTCCACATACCACTTTCCTTCCGCCTCTGTCACCCTTGGGGTAATCCTGTCTCCGAGTCTTGCCTGACGCACCCACTCACACCTCAGGTGACTGAGCGTAAGGCCGCCCGGCAGATACTTGCCCGCCAGCCTGACATACTGGGCATTGTTCATATGCATGTTCGTATCCAGGTGTGATTCCAGAATGTAAAAGGGCTTTCTCATCTCGCCGCCCTCCGGCATCCGGATTTTTCTCTTACCAAGATCTTCCTGAATTTTCCACTCCGGATGGGAGCCATAGGCCTCGATCTGGTCGTCCGGCACTCTCACCGGCACCTGCTTCACCATGTCCATGAACACCCAGTTGGAATTTGCCAGGCCGACGATATTTCCGTCCTTATCCTCGACGGAAAAGCAGCGATGGCCGATGACCCCGCGGAATTTATCCGCCCAGGTATTCACCCGGATCTCCTCATTGATGCAGACATTCCGAAACATGTGCAGCTGCAGATCCGCGATTACCCAGGCACAGCCGATTTCGCGGTTGTGGCTGATTCCCAGTCCGATATCTTCGCCGTGAAACGTGGCGCAATCCTGCAGGTAATTCAGCCAGCTGTAGATCGTCATATTTCTATTTTCGTCCACTTCACTGAAGCGTATTCTTCCATCGTATATATATTTCATATTCTCTCCCTGGAATCTTGTTACATTTACATTCTTTGCACTTGTACAAGCGCATTATCTCTATCATATTCCACAGAATCTGTTTTTTCAATAAAATTAAACGAGGAACAGATTCGTCTGTTCCCCGTTTCTTTTCATTTTCTCAAAACCACTTTTGTCTACAGTCGGAAGGCTTCCAATAACTGGAAGTCTCGATAGTTTTCATTATGCGTTTAAGATCTTTCATTGGTATCTTATCGCTATTAGATTCTAGCTCACATGAACCATCTTCATTGATCCATACCTTTGTTGCATTGGCATGAGGATTTTTGGAGATGTGAACATGAAGAGGTTCTGTTGGCCTTCCTTCATTAGACCAAAAGAAAATCTGGTATCCAAAAAGCTCCATAAACTTAGGCATTAGTCATTTCCTCTTTAACATAGTCACTTATTTCTTTTGTAATACTACCAAGATGAGAAACAATATATTTTTCTTCCTCATGAGTAAAAAGATAATTCTTTAAAAGTTCCAATTCGCCTTTCTTAATCAGAAGACTCATTGCAGCAAAATCATTATATTCTTTACTCCATTGTTCTACATAAAGTACGATCCCTGTAACTGTTTTTTTTGAAAGAAACTCTTCAGAATTGTTCTCGATCGAAGCAGTGACTTCAATATCGTTTTCATCGTAAATAGTCATAATAGGAAGTCTCATACATGTTCCTCTTTTCCATTTCCTCTTACTCTATATACTAAAGAAATTTTTTTAGTATTGTGAGAAGGCACCTTGTAAAAATATAATAGCATATTATTTTGTATATTGCTATTACAGCAGAAATCCATAACAAAGTCCGCAAGCGGACTTCGACTCCCCCATCCCCTCATTCCTGAGGGGGAGCGCCGCGGACGAAAGGCGCGCGAGCAGAATCGCGAAGCGATCTTCCCATCTGCGAGCTGCGCATCCCGCGGAGCGTTTTTGTGTTATAGAAATACCGGAGGAATTTCCTATAACATAAAAAAGCGACTACACATCATGTGTAATCGCTCTGAAAACTGGGCTACCTGGATTCGAACCAGGAAATGACGGAGTCAGAGTCCGTTGCCTTACCATTTGGCGATAGCCCAATATAACCTGCTGTGCGAGAACTGCTTGCCTCACAACACTGACGAGTATAACAGAGACCGTTCTGTTTGGCAAGCACTTTTTTGAAGTTTTTTTCGTTAATTTTTCATCTTCGGAATCCGCAGGTGAGCCGCATTTTGCAGGCTCTCCCGCAATCCTGAAAATGCAGCGGGCAAAAGCAACGCTCTCAGAATTTCTTTCTATAAGCGTGCTCCGTCGCAGCAAATACTGCGCCAATGGCAGTCAGGGCGACCAGATCCACGACCAGATACAGAAGATCCCCTGACAGCAGTCCGGCCTTGCCTCCCTTAAAGATCAGAGAATACAGCGACTCTCCCAGTATCGCCCAGAGATTCAACGCCATGTGGACGGCGATGGTCAGCTTCAGACTTCCGCTCTTCTCATACACCAGTGCCAGAAGAATCCCCACCGGCATAGTATAAAGGAACTGAACCATATTTCCGTGATACAGGCCGAAGATCAGGGAAGAAAGGAGCACCGCCATCGGTTTTCCGATGTGGGAACGCATTCTCCGGTACATCATTCCCCGGAAAGTCACTTCCTCGGCGGCAGGTCCGATCACAACGGACATCAGGATCAGAAGGAGCACATTCTGCCCCTGAAGGGACGCCCCGGTTTCCTCATAATAGTGAAAGAACTCCGTGACTCCGGAGAGATCAAGCAGAATACTGTAAGCATGTCCCGTAAAAGTGAGGGCAAGCCCGGTCAGTACACACTGCCGGACTGTGAAGCGACACTTGTCTTTTCCGAATCGCATTTCATCCACCTTGAAACTGCGTCTCTGAAAAATCAGCACAGCAAGGTATGCGAGGATGGCTACACACACGGACAGCTCCTCTTTTTCCTCCACCAGCCGAACCGGATCCGTAACACCGGTGACAAGTTCCGCAATCAGCAGCACAATCACCGAGGCCGCCAGCATACAGCCTAAGACCACGATCAGTGGATACATGGAATCCCACATCTTTTCTCTCCGGTTCATTGGTTTTCCTCCCGTTTTTTATCAATGATTTCGCAGAAAACCCTCTACCTCTAAGCGTAGCGTAGGTAGGGGATGAATGCATTTGCTTAAAAAAGATACAAGAGACTGATAGTTTAGCTATTGGTCTTTTTTAATACATCTAAATTTTACTAGAATGATATATTTTTAAACAAAATGTATGATATAATATACATACAGGAGTAATCCGAGTCTTATGAAAGGAGAAAACTGTATGTATCTTACTGTAAAACAACAGGTAAAGCACTTGTCAAAGGACGATTACCATTCAATAAGAGAATTGTCCCATGCAGCTAAAAATCTCACCAATGAAGCCATCTATAATGTAAGGCAGTATTACTTTACAGAAGGTAAGTTCTTAAAATACGAAAAGAACTATGCCTTGTTAAAGAACAGCTCTAATTACAGAACATTAAACTCAAATATGGCACAGCAGATTCTTAAAGAAGTAGATGGTAGCTTCAAGTCATTCTTTGGCTTACGTAAACTTGCAAAAAAGGGTAAGTACGCTTTTAAGGACTGTAAACTGCCGCATTATCTTCCAAAAGACGGCTATACAACGCTTGTCATTGGTTTTGTAAGGCTTAACAGGAATAAACTGATACTTCCGTTTTCAAACAGCTTTAAGAAAACCCACAAGCCTGTTGAGATCACAATCCCGCCCATACTGCTTGATAAAAAGGTTAAAGAGATACGTATCATACCAAAAGCACATGCCAGGTTCTTTGAAATTCAATACTCTTATGAAGCTGAATGTATTCAAAGAAATCTTAATCAAAACAATGCACTGGCTCTCGATTTTGGTATAAATAATCTTGTAACCGCAGTATCAAGTAATGGCAGATCGTTCATAATTGACGGAAGAAGGCTCAAGTCCATAAATCAGTGGTTCAATAAAGAGAATGCCCGCCTGCAGTCCATCAAGGATAAGCAGCATTTTGGCAAAAAAACTACAAATCGTCAGAAAGCCATTGCTCGTGACCGTAACAATAAGGTAAATGACTATATGAGCAAGGCTGCACGCAAGGTTGTAGATTACTGTATCGCCAACGATATCGGAACCCTTGTAGCCGGATATAATGTTACATTCCAGAGGGGTTCACACATGGGTAAACAGAACAATCAGAGTTTTGTCAACATCCCTTATGGATTATTAAGGAATAAACTGTCATACCTCTGTGAGCTTAATGGTATTACTTATGTCGAACAGGAAGAAAGCTATACGTCAAAGGCTTCCTTTTGGGATAAAGACAATATTCCTGTTTACAATGATGACAACCCAAAGGAATATCAGTTCAGTGGTAACCGGATACATCGAGGAATGTACAGGACTGCCAGTGGCATTCGTTTTAACGCCGATGTCAATGGAGCTTTAAATATCATGCGTAAAAGTAGCGTTGTGGATCTCAGTATCCTATACGGTAGAGGCGAAGTGGACACGCCTGTAAGAATAAGGATTGCCTGAATTTCAGGTGGAAACTCAAATATCAAACTTCTTAAATAAGGGCGGATTTTACGCCCCTCTTTAGAAGCTCCGACCTCTAAGACTTTTGCCGTAGGTCGGAGAGGTTCACCTTGTAGCATTCTTGCGCATACCGCGGAGCGTTTTGTCTCATAGGGAATGCGAAGCAATTTCCTATGAGACAAAATAAGCGGACAAAGCCCACTTATTTGAAAAACATTGCACCGGTATTCAGCCAGGTCAAAAGCGTCTTCTCTGTTTCCTCCACACTGCCGGTCATTGCATCTGCTCCCGCAGTTGCAAGTTCTTCCCTGCTTCCGTAACCATAGGCAACGCCAAGGGATCGAATACCGTTTTCACGGGCGCCGCAGATGTCAAAGCGCCGGTCTCCCACCATGAGCACGTTTTCTTTTTTCTCCAAAAAACCGGCATCCCTGATCGCTTTCCCGATGATGGCCGGTTTGTTGTCTTTGGTTTCATCCAGAGTTGCCGCCGAGAGGTAATCCAGGTACTTGCGAAACCCGAGATGCTCTGCGATCCGGATAGCAAAGGGTTCCGGCTTGGATGTGGCAAGACCGATGACTGCCCCCGCGTCTTTGAGTGCGGCAAGCATCTTCTCCACTCCCGGATAAAGACTGTTCTCATAGAGCCCCACAGACTCAAAGCGTTCCCGGAAAAAACGAACGCCGGTTGCTGCCTCTTCCTCGCTCATACCGCAGAATTCCATAAAATGAACATTCAGCGGCGGCCCGATGAACGTCTGCAGCTCCTCCTCTTTGTACGCGGGATATCCCATCTTGTCCAGGGCATATTGAACGCTCCGGGTAATACCCGGAGCGGAATCTGTCAATGTACCGTCAAGATCAAAAAGGATCAGCTTCTTCATAACTTACATGCGCTCCGGCGCGTCAAAACCGAGAACGTGGATGGCGTCCTCAAGCACTCTCTGTGCAAGTGAAAGAAGGCGGAGCCAGGAGAGTTTTCTCTCCTCGTTTTCCTCTGTAAGGATCTTGTTGTCGTGGTAAAAACTATTGAAATCGTTCGAGAGCTCATAGATGTAAGAGCAGAGACGATGCGGTGCCTTGTCGGCATACGCGCCGGTCAGCGCGTCGTTGTATCTCGCGAGCTGAAGCATGAGTTTCTTCTCCTGCTCACCGGCCGGAGCGATGATTTTTGCTCCGTCAAGACTTCCGCCAGCCTCGGCAAACTTGCCGATGATGGACTTGATTCTGACGATGGTGTACAGGATGTATGGTCCTGTATTTCCCTCGAAGGAGGTGAATCGATCCACATCAAAGACATAGTCCTTGGACGCCTGGTTGGAGAGGTCTCCGTATTTGATGGCAGAAAGTCCGACAATCTGTGCCGTCTTCTCTGCGTCTGTGTCTTTGACACTGCGGTTCTCCACAATCTTCTTGAACATCTCTTCATTGATGTCACGGATCAGATTCTCGAGACGCATAACGCCGCCCTCTCTGGTCTTGAACGGTTTTCCGTCTTTTCCGTTCATCGTACCGAAGCCGAGGAAGGAGAATTTCAGGTTGTCATCCACAAGACCTGTCTTTCTCGCACAGCGGAAGGTCTGGATGAAATGCATCTCCTGGCGCTTGTCTACGACATAGAGGATCTCATCCGGCTTGTAATCGTCTCTTCTCTGCACGATGGTCGCGAGATCGGTGGTCGTGTAGAGAGCGGCTCCGTCGGATTTCAGGATCATGCACGGAGGCACTTCCTTCTGATCGGTTTCCTCTGCGACGTCGACGATCAGCGCTCCCTGATCCTCATAGGCAAAGCCGTCTTTTTTCATCTTCTCTACCATCGGGGGAATGTACGGCTGCGCGTCGGACTCACCGTTCCAGAGATCGAAGTCGACATCCAGTTTCTGATAGTTTTTCTTCAGATCGCTGACGGAAACATTGATGATGTGTTTCCAGATCGCGCGGTAGCCGCGTCTTCCGGCCTGAAGTTCCGCAGTGGCCTGCAGTGCTTTTTCCTTATAAGACTCGTCCTCCTTGGACTTGCCGCTGGCTGTCGGATAGATCTCCTCAAGCTCACCGATCGTAAACGGAGCCTCCTCCGGATACTCTCCCTCGAAGCTCTCGTCAAAATACGGAAGCTCCGGTTTGCGTTCCTGAAGTTCTGTGATAATCAGACCCATCTGAAGTCCCCAGTCGCCGAGGTGAACGTCACCGATCATATGATCGCCGAGACGTCTTCCCATTCTCTTGATGCTCTCGCCAATGATGGCGGAGCGGAGATGTCCGACATGGAGCGGCTTTGCCACGTTCGGCCCGCCGTAATCGATCACTACGGTCTTCGGTTCGCGGACAGGCTCTACCGAGAGGTTCTCGTCTCCCGCCATTTTTTCGATATAGGCTCCGAGGTACTCACTGCTCACTTTGAGATTGATGAAGCCCGGCATAACCGCCTCAACGCTCTCAAATACTTCAGAATCCTTCATTCCCTCCACAACGTCGTTCGCGATCTGAATCGGAGCTTTTCCGTACTCTTTCTTCGCCGCCATGGCACCGTTGCACTGATACTCGCAGAGATCCGGTCTGTTGGAGATCGTGACCTTCGCGTATTTCCGATCATATCCGGCTGCTTCGAACGCTTTGCTCATCTCATCCGTAATGATATCAATTACTTTCTTCATTCGTTCTTCCGTCCTTTTCTAACAGTTCGCTAATAAAAAACCAAATTACAGTATAAATGAATCGCCTGACAGATGCAAGACAGCACGCCCGCTATTCCGCAAGCGTGCCGACGCCCTTGCCGACCAGATAATAGCAGACATAGATCAGCGTCTCCGACACATAGGAGCCGTCCTTCGATGAGTTGTCGATCCGGCCGTCCTGTATTCTGTCCGCCAGTTCTTCGATATGGGCGCAGACCTTCTTCATGCCTTTTTCCGTCAGGTAATTCGGAAGATCCGCCTCGTCGAGCACCTCGAGATACGCGGCATTGTTCAGCGCCGAGATCTTCATGTACGCGTCCACAGCCTCCGGACGGTGATCCAGCGACTGATACCAGATATCGAGCGCCGGAATCACCGACGTCGCGTAACTGATGTAGTAGAACGGCTGGGAATACAGATGTGGGATCTGTGTCCAGAAATTATCTCCGTCCGACACCCAGCTCTGATCGATCAGTCCGTATTCGCCCTCCAACCGGGCAAATTCCTGATCCAGCTCTTCGGCGGACATCTTCGGCTTCTCCCGGAGCAGATGTTCAAATTCGTTTACCTGAAAACCCTGAAGGATGGAGCCGAGAAGCATCTGTAACTCGGCAATCATGAGCGCCTTTCCGTCTCTCTTCCCGAAGATATCCGGGAAATATACAGTCATCAGCGCCTCCAGTCCCTGGGACTGAATCTCCGCCACATCCAGATTCATCGTCGAAAAAAGCTGCGGCGTGTCATCATGAAAAGCCGCGTTGAAATGGCCGAACTCATGGATGAGAACCTGCCAGTCACGGTATCCGCCCTCCGGCGAATTAAAAATATAGGCGTCTCCGTAATAGGGCATCGACATGGTAAAGCCCTCTTCCGCCTTCCTGCTGTCCTCGCTGAAATCCACCAGGTGATTTCTTCTCATATAAGAAAAGGTATTGCCGAGTTCCGGGTCGATCTTCGTCAGATACGGTCCGACCGCATCACAGATTTCATCGAAATCCGCGCCCACGGAGTTCGCGGCATTGCTCCTGTAAGCGGCTGCTGTGAGCTCCCTGTACAGGGGAACGATATCTTCCTTGACGTATTTCTCGATCTTATCAATGTCCTTCGCCGTGTAATCCCTGCCCCAGATTTCACTGTAGGCGTACTCTTCATAGCTGTCGTAGCCGGCGTTTTTCGCCTGTTTGTTCTGGATCTCGATCATCCGGTACATCAGATCTGCGATCTTGTTCTCGAACTCACTGATCTCATCTTCACCCGACAGGTCTGCGAGATCGCCGGCGCACTGCGAGTATTCCGCCTCGAGTTCAGACTTTTTCACGCTGAGATCCTTGTCCTCATCCGACATCTCATCATACTCCAGAAGCACCCTGGTCCATCCCTCCCCGAGCTCCGCTTTAAGCACCTTTCCCTCGTCTGTGGACAGCGCCTTTTTGAGAGCGACATAAACCTCGTCCCCGGCGTTTGTCGCCATCTCGCTGAGGTCCTGCGCATATTCCATCGCGTCGTCGTCTTTGACGTTCTTCACGCTATCGATCTCCGCGATACAGTATCCCGCTACCAGCCGGTCGTATTCCTTTACGATCTTTTTGTACAGGGCGAGAATTATCTTTTTGTTGTTTTTGCTTCCGGCCAGATCTCCGGACGTCCTCTCCTTAAGCTCTCTGAGCATTTTTTCCAGCTTGACTGTGTCCATACTGCCCGGATCTCTGCTCTCCCAGGTCTTGTCGCAGTGAGACATCACCGGATAATACTCTCCGCCGCTCTTCACCGCCGCTGCTGCCGGCGTCACACACAGCGTAAACGCCGTCAGGCACGCGACTGCCGCCCGGGCTGTTTTTCTGAAGAAAGATGGACAAATCGTCATTTTTTCAGGTAATAAATGCTTCTCCGTCCTGCCCTCAATAATTCTTTTATGCGAATGATTCCTCATCTGTTCTCCTCCTGAAAAGTGCGCACTCTCCGAAAATCGCACGACACCGGATCGCTTCTATCATACCACAATTCCCGATGATTTTCCCGGAACAAAGTCCGCAAGCGGACCTCGACTCCCCCCATCCCCTCACTCCTCCCGGTGAGCGCACGCGGACGAAAGGCGTGCGAGCAGAATCGCGTCAGCGATCTACCCATCTGCGAGTTGCGCATCTAAGCGGAGCATTTTGTGTTATAGAAATTCCGGAGGAATTTCTATAACACAAAAGTGCCTCCGATATGCAGATCGGAAGCACTCGTTCATTTATTCTTCAGTTGTCTCATTCAGATCTTCTTCGATGATCCGGATGTGTACATCTGTGAGCTGTTTCTCCTCTACGGTGGAAGGAGCGCCCATCATGATATCCATCGCGTTCTTGTTCATCGGGAACGGAATGATCTCACGGATGCTCTCCTCGCCGGCGATGAGCATGATCATACGGTCTACGCCAGGTGCGATTCCCGCGTGCGGCGGAGCGCCGTAGGTGAAAGCGTTGTACATCGCCGGGAATTTTGCTTTTACATCGTCCTCGCCGAGTCCGACTACGCTGAAGGCCTCGACCATGAGCTCCGGATCGTGGTTACGAACTGCTCCGGAGGAAAGCTCGACACCGTTGCAGACAAGGTCGTACTGGTATGCGAGAACATCCAGCTCTGTGTGGTTCGCAACCGCATCCTTCAGACCCTGCATACCGCCCTGCGGCATGGAGAAAGGATTGTGGCAGAACTCCAGCTTTCCGGACTCCTCACCGATCTCGTACATCGGGAAGTCAACGATCCAGCAGAACTGATACTGCTCTTTCTCCATGTACTGCTCGAAGGTCGCGCCGAGCACTTTGATCAGGGCACCGCCGGTCTTCTGAGCGGCACGGAGTGTGCCTGCCGTAACTCCTACAAAATCGCCTGCCTTCAGGCCGAGTTTCTCGATGACGTTCTGGGCATTGTCTTTTACGAACTTCGCGATTCCGCCGGAGATCTCATTGTTCTCTCCTACCTTGAACCAGTAAGCCTTGGCGCCGGAGAGCATCTCAACTTCTTCGCAGACTTTGTCGATCGCTTTTCTTGTCGCTGTAAAATCATGAGCGACTACTGCCTTTACGGTCTGTCCCTTAAACGGATCGAAACCACAGTCGGCAAGTACTTCGGTAGCGTCCTGAAGCTTCAGGCTGATACGAAGATCCGGCTTGTCTGTTCCGTAAGTATCGAGAGCCTCCAGATACGGAATCCGCATGAACGGAGGTTTCTTTGCTGTCTTGTATACGCCGTATTTCTCGAATACCGGAGGAAGTACATCCTCAAGTACCTCAAAGACATCTTCCTGATCCGCGAATGCCATCTCCATATCGAGCTGGTAGAACTCTCCCGGAGAACGGTCTGCTCTCGCGTCCTCATCGCGGAAGCAGGGAGCGATCTGGAAGTAGCGGTCAAAACCGGATGTCATCAGCAGCTGCTTGAACTGCTGCGGTGCCTGGGGCAGCGCATAGAATTTTCCCGGGAAATTTCTGGAAGGTACCAGGTAGTCTCTGGCTCCCTCAGGAGAGGAACAGGTAAGGATCGGAGTCGTGATCTCAAGGAAACCGTGCTCGATCATGCTCTTACGAAGCTCTGCGGTGATCTGGCTTCTGAGAACGATCTTGTTCTTTACTTCCGGATTGCGCAGGTCGAGATATCTGTATTTCAGTCTGGTATTCTCGTCTGCTTCCTTGGAGTGATTGATCTGGAACGGAAGCTCGTTGTGAATGTTCTTTCCGAGAACAGTCATCTCTGTAGGAACAACCTCGATGTCACCGGTCTCCATGTTGGCGTTCTTGCTGCTTCGCTCTCTCACTTCACCTGTGATGGAGATTGTGGACTCCTCATGGATGGCGTTGAACTGATCCATCATCTCCTCTGTCTCAATCACCAGCTGTGTTGTTCCGTAAAAATCACGGAGAACAACAAAGCCAAGATTCTTACTTACCTTACGGATGTTCTCAAACCATCCGACAAGTGTGACTGTCTTACCGGCATCGCCGATTCTCAGTTCCCCACATGTATGTGTTCTTCCCTGCATGGGTTTTGTCTCCTTCTCTTTTTGTTTCTATTCCTTCTTAAGACCGGAGCGCCGCTTCCTGCGGCTGCACGGTCTGTTTGTTTTTCAACCTGTCTACTATACACCAAACGCGGCTTTTTTTCCAGTGCCGCGCGCCACATCCCGTGTACGAATCCCGCGGTTTGAAGTTGGCGCGGATATCCTGTGAACGCGTCCGCTGCAAGCTACGTCGAGGTTTTCAGGTGCGTGCTATCGGGATAAGCAGGCAAGCATTCGGTCCAATTATTTAAGAAATGGTGTACTAGTATAGCTGTCGCAAAATAACTCGACGAATACGCCCTGCGAATCAGCGCGCGAAGATCTCCTCGATTTCGGTGTAGCCCTCAGCCTCCAGCTGTTCCTTCTGGAACTTCTTGTTTTTCTTCATGACGAGAAGATTGACGGTCTTGCCCTCTGCGCGCTCTGCCATGGCCTTCTCTACAACCTCGCGGATCTTGTCGCCGGAGCATTTTTTCTCGATCAGGTATGCCTTCTTTGCGGCAGTTCCCGGCACCTGGAAATCATGCTCGAGAAGCAGCATGACGATACGCTCGAAACCGATGGAGAAACCTACGGCCGGAACGCTCTGTCCGATGAATTTGCCGACCATCTCGTCGTAGCGTCCGCCGCCTCCGACGGATCCTCCGAACTCATCCATGGAGATCTCGAAGATCGGACCGGTGTAGTAGGACATTCCTCTTACCAGTGTCGGATCAAAGGCCATCTTGAACTCTGCGCGCTTTGTCGCCTCTACGCTGTTGATGATGGTCATGAGATCATCCGCGTACTGCGGATCGAGGAAGCCCTCAAGTTTCTCCTTCGCGAGCTGTACGCCGGCAACATCCGGTGTGATCAGACGGAAGAGCTCCAGATATTTGTCCACGGATTCTTTGATGAAACCTGCCTCTGTGAGCTCAGCTGCCACGCCGTCCAGACCGATCTTGTCCATCTTGTCGAGGATGATGAATACCTCATCGTAGGACTCCTCCGGGAAACCGCTGTATGCGGCCATCGCCTTCAGGATCCGGCGGTCGTTGATTCGGATCGTGAAATTCCTGAAGCCGACTTTTCCGAGTACGGTTGTGGTCGCGAGTACAAGCTCGATCTCGGCGATGTTGGACGCCTCACCGAGGATATCGATATCGCACTGCATGAACTGACGGAAACGTCCTCTCTGGGGACGATCGGCTCTCCACACACTTCCCATCTGAAGTGCCTTGAACGGAGACGGCAGCTCATTGGCGTTGTTTGCGTAATAACGGGAGAGCGGAAGGGTCAGGTCGTAGCGAAGGCCGCTGTCCGTGAGATCCGCCTCCGTCTTTGCCTCTGCGAGACGAAGCTTCTCTCCTCTCTTCATGATCTTGAAGATCAGCTTCTCGTTCTCTCCTCCCTGCTTGCTGTTCAGATTCTCGATGTGCTCCACGCAGGGTGTCTCGATCTGTGTAAAACCGAAGTTCGCGTAAGTCTCTCTGATCTGCTGCATCACATAGTTGCGGATTTCCATCTCGCGCGGCAGAATATCTTTCATACCGGTTACCGGTTTCTTTTTAAGATTCATAATTTCTCCCAGACTCCTCTCACTTCCGGCCGAACCTCGGGCATCGTAATCACGCCGTCCGGGCTCCTGTGAAGAACCCTCTGGAACGCCAGGAAAACTTTAATATCGTATTTTTCTACTTCTTCTATCATCATTCCGACTGCCGCCTCCGGAGTAAAAGCACCTCTGTAGGGGCGATCCTGAACCAATGCACAGAATACATCACAGACACGAAGAATGCAAGCCCCCAGCGGGATGCTGTGTCTGTCCAGATTGGCGGGATACCCGCTTCCGTCACAATTCTCATGATGATACAAGACCGCTGTGCAAATGCTCTCGGAATACCCGTGTCTGCGAAGGATCTCGCTTCCCTTTCTCGGATGCTCGCGGATCGAGTTCATCTCCTCGACGAGCATCGTGTCGTCCCCGGGATTCACGGTCTCAAGCGATGTCTTTCCTATGTCATGAAAAAAGCCGGCGATGACCAGATCCCTGCACGCCTGTTCGTCCAGCCCGAGTTCTTTTCCGACCTCGTATGCAAGAACGCTCACCTGCTCGCCATGCCTCACCTGTTCGGACATGCTCTCGCTGAGGAGGTGGCATGTGTTCCGGAACGGTTTCGCGTTTTTCACCAATTTCTTCATTCCCCAACTCCTGTGACTGCCGCGTGTACTCCCTGCCAGCGACTGTCACTCCTTCAGATAATTCTCAATACCGTACTTCTTGCGCCCGATCATCTCGTCGATTCTCTCCACATAATTGTGAAGATCCTTCACATTCTCCGCGCGCTCAATTCTTTTTCCGCCGTCAAAAACGAACTTCGTGGAGGCGCCGCTTCCGGCCGCCAGAATCGACTGGCGCTCCTCCATGATCAGGATATTGTAAACACCTGCTTTTCCCGGACGGGCGTATCCGACATTCTCGAAATTTCCCGCCATGTTTTTCTGCCGGTAGAGATAATACGGGCTCATGCCCATATCCTCCGCGCACTTCGCGCAGGCGTCCATAATTGCCTCCGAATTTTCGAAGGAAATCGGCTCGTAGCTGTCCTTGAAAAGGTTCAGCCTCGTCGCCCTCTTCAGCGCGAGGGAGTGGACCGTCAGACTGTCCGGATCCATCTCTTTGATCTGCTCCAGCGTCGACTGCACCTCGGCGGCTCCTTCCCCGGGAAGGCCGATGATGATGTCCATATTGATATTGTCAAAACCTAAGGATCTCGCGAGATCGAAGATCTGTCTTGTCTGCTCCACCGTGTGATGTCTGCCGATCAGATCAAGGGTCTTCTGATTCATCGTCTGCGGGTTGATCGAAATTCTCGTCACCGGGAACTCCCGCATGACGCGGAGCTTGTCCTCCGTGATTGTATCCGGGCGTCCCGCCTCGATGGTGAATTCCGCGAGATTCTCAAGATCAAAATTCTTCTCCAGTTCCACCAGCAGTTCGTGAAGCTGCTCCGCGCTGACAGACGTCGGCGTTCCTCCGCCGATGTACAGAGAATCGAGATGCCAGTCCTTCATCTCCTCCGAGATAAACGCCAGCTCCCTGTACAGTGCCTCAAAGTACGGCTTCACCATATCTTTGAAGGCATCCAGGCGGTGAGAACCGAAGGAACAGTAGAGGCAGATTGTCGGACAGAAGGGAATGCCCACGTAGAGGCTGTATCCCTTCTCGGCGTGCAGTCCGTCGATCAGTTTTTTCTCCCGATGGACGGTGGCCAGGGCTAGTTCCGTCTTCGTTTCTCCGACACAGTAGATGTCCCTCAGTTCCGTTCTCATCTGATCATCCGTCATTCCCGACTCCAGCATCTGCATCGCGATCTTGGTCGGACGGATGCCGGTGAGATCTCCCCATGGAAGAACCTGCCCCGTGAGTGTGTGAAGATGCTGATAGACCAGCCGCTTCACCTCGTTCTTGGTGCCGACGCGATCCTCCCAGTCGAAGATCGGCGCGTCCATCTCCAGAGAAGACTTAAGGATCACATCGCCTCCGCGAAGGGCGATCCTGCCGCCCGCGCCGGGCATCGCCTGATCGGCGGTACTCCCGCACCCGCGGGTTTCTTCCGTCAATCCAAAAGAAATGCTGACCCGGGTATCCGTATAATCTACGGAAAAGTCAGCATCAAAGGCCCCCTCCGGCTTTGTTTCTCCCTCATACCAGATCTTGACTTCAGCGAGTGGAAAGAAAGACCGAATCAGGTTGTAGATATCGTATTCAAATATATGTCTGTTTAATCGTAGTCTGAATTCAGAAGGCAAGCGGATTGTACCTCTTTTCCCATGAAATCGACGTATTCAGCGCATGTCCCGGATACACCGCTGTGTTCTCAGGAAGCTCACGCAACAGTCTACGTATACTCTCTGTCATCTCCCGGCTGTTCCCGGTCGGGAAGTCCGTGCGCCCGTAGGATTCACAGAACAGGGTGTCGCCGCTGAAGAGAACACCGTCCTCCGGAAAATAGAAACAGCAGCTTCCCGTCGTGTGTCCCGGCGTTCGGAGAACGCGGATGTCGAATCCGGCCAGATCCAGCTTCTGTCCGTCTGTCAGGTACCTGTCCGCTTTCAGTACGGCAGAGAGGCCGTGCATCGGCGACGTATTGATCGCCGGATCCGAGAGTACCTGCTGTTCATGCTCCTCGCAGTAGATCTCGATGCCGAATTCCCTGCGCAGCGCGTCCGCCGCGCCGAAATGATCGTAATGACCGTGGGTGAGCAGAACAGCCTTTGGCACGCCCTGCATCTCTCTCACCTTGTCGGCGATCCGATCCGCCTGATCCGCGGGATCGACGATCAGAAGTTCCCTTGTCTCTTTGTTCATTATAAAGTATACATTCGTCTGAATCGCGCCGACGACCAGGCTCTGTATGATCATATTACTCATTTACACACTCCCCCGTCAGCTCATCGCACGCTCTACGTCGATGACCGAGCGGATCTGTCGAAGCTTCTCCATGATATCGCGAAGCTCGTTTTTGTTACCGATGCGGAAATTCATCTCGATCGTCGCCGTTCCCTGCTTGTTCGTGCGGACATTCAGCGTCGAGAGGTTGATTTTCTTCTCCGTGAACATCTTCGAGATGTCTACGAGAAGGCCGACGCGGTTGTCGGCAAAGACACGGATGCCAACCGGATAATCTTCGGAAGATACCGCCTCCGGTGCCCAGTCCGCCTCGATCAGGCGCTCCCTCTCGTGTTCCGGAAGGTTCATCACATTGATACAGTCCGTCCGGTGAATCGTGATGCCTCGTCCTCTGGTGACAAAACCGACGATCTCGTCTCCGGGAATCGGATTACAGCAGCGCGAAAAACGGAAATCCAGATCGTGCATTCCCCGGACGATGACGCCGCCCGTATGCCCGATTTCTCCGGCTTCCCCGTAGTGCTCTCCTCCGTTGGTACGAAGAATATCCGCATCCGTGATACTATGCTTCTTGTCCATCTCGAAGCACTCGGTGAGTTTATTGACGACCTGTCCCTCCTTGAGACCGCCGTGGCCGATGGCTGCGAGCACAGATTCCCAGTCGTTGAAACCATACTTGTGCATGACTTTCTCAAGATACGCCTGCTTGGACACATCCGACGGATTGATGCTGTGGTTCTTCGCGTAGGTATACAGAAGTTCGCGTCCCTTCTGAATGTTGTCTTCCTTCTTCTCATCGCGGAACCAGCGGTTGATGCGGTTCTTCGCCATGGTACTCTTGACAACCTTGAGCCAGTCGCGGCTCGGTCCGTGGGAGTTCTGACTCGTCACGACCTCGACGCGGTCTCCGTTGTGAAGCTCTGTCTCAATCGGCACGAGCTTTCCGTTGACTCTTGCGCCGACCATCCGGTTTCCGACGGCGGAATGCACCGCGTAGGCAAAGTCGATCGTACAGGAACCTGCGGGGAGCGTCTTGACATCTCCCGCCGGCGAGAACACATAGACGTTCTCGTTGAAGAGGTTGAGATCGTTCTTCAAAAGGCTCATAAACTCGCGGTTGTCCGACATGTCCTGCTGCCACTCAAGAATCTGACGAAGCCAGTTCAGCTTCTCCTCTTCCTGCTCCGGTCCGGTCTTCTTGCCGTCCGACGCCTCTTTGTACTTCCAGTGCGCGGCGATACCGTACTCGGCAACCCTGTGCATGTCAAAGGTACGGATCTGGATCTCGAAGGGCTTGCCCTGCGGTCCGATCAGCGTCGTGTGCAGCGACTGATACATATTCGGTTTCGGCATCGCAATGTAATCCTTGAAGCGTCCCGGAAGCGGGGTGTACATCTCGTGAATCACACCGAGCGCGGCGTAACAGTCTCTGACCGTCTCCACGATGATTCGGACGGCAAAGAGATCGTAGATCTGATCCAGCGTCTTGTTCTGGTTCACCATCTTCTTGTAGATGCTGAAAAAATGCTTCGCGCGGCCGCTGATCTGCGCCTCGATTCCCGCGTCGTCAATATTTTTCTTTACATCGGCGACGATCTGTGAGACGAAGGCTGTCCTCTCGGACCTCTTTCCGTTGATCTGGCGCACCAGATCGTAATAGGCCGCCGGCTCGAGATACTTCAGACTCAGATCGTCCAGCTCGTTCTTTACTTTCGTAATACCGAGACGCTGCGCGATCGGCGAATAGATATCGATGGTCTCCCGGGCCTTTTCGAGCTGCTTCTCCGGACGCATGTATTTGAGCGTCCGCATATTGTGCAGACGGTCGGCCAGCTTTACCATGATCACCCGGATATCCTTGGCCATGGCGAGGAACATCTTGCGGAGGTTCTCCGCCTGCTCCTCAACCTTGTCCTTGGAATAACTCAGCTGTCCGAGTTTTGTGACGCCGTCGACGATCTCCGCAACCTCGTTGCTGAACTGCTCTGCAATCTCTTCCTTTGTCATGATCGTATCTTCCACGACGTCGTGCAGAAGGCCGGAGACGATCGTCTCCTTATCCAGCTCGAGATCCGCAAGAATGATACCGACGCACAGCGGATGAATGATGTAGTCCTCGCCGGACTTTCTCTTCTGTCCCTGATGCGCGTCCGAGGCGATCCTGTACGCCTTCTCGATCATCGTGATGTCGTCGGACGGATGGTACTTTCTGACACTGCTGATCAGCGTTCTGTACAGTTCTTCCGGACTGGAAAAATCCTTCATGATCTTCAGTGTCGCATCGACGTTCGCTATCTCTCTCTTCAGTTTTTCATCTTTTTCCTGCCGGGCGTTTTTGTCCGCCTGTTCCCTGTTCAGCTTCGTATCCATGCACTTCTCCAAAGATCACATTCATCCGGTCTCCCGGTGTTCAGTCAACCATGACAGCTTCTTTATTTGCCCTCGTAAATGATGGCAGAATCCACACTGTATCCTTTGTCCTCGAGTCTCTTGCGTCCGTTCAGGCCGGCGAGTTCCATGACAAAGACCATCTTGACAACTTCTCCGCCCAGTCTCTCGATCATCTTCGCGGCAGCCTCAATGGTTCCGCCGGTCGCGATCAGATCATCGACGAGCACAACCTTCTGTCCCGGTTTTACGGAATCCGTGTGCATCTCAATCGTCGCCTGGCCGTACTCCAGATCATATGTCTCCGAAACCGTTTCTCTCGGAAGTTTGCCTTTCTTACGAATCAACACAAAGGGTTTGTGCAGATTGTAAGCGAGAGGCATTCCGAAGATGAAGCCTCTGGACTCTGTTCCGGCAATAATATCACAGTCGATTCCCTCAAGCAGTTTCTGGAGAGAATCGATCGCAAGCTGAAGTCCCTCTGCGTCTGCGAGAATACTTGTGACATCGCGGAACATAATACCAGGCTCCGGGAAATCCGGAATCGTAACTACATAATCTTTTAATTCTTTCATGATTTGTCTCCTGTCTTGATACAGTGTTGATACGTTTTTTGTCTCATCACATTCTTCCTGTCTGCAGGTAAAGCATGCTGCAAAGCATTTTATGTCAAAGGTATTTCCGGTGACGTATGAAAAATGAGATGAATGTCAGTATCGTAAAATTTAGTATAGCATTTCTATTGTTTATTGACAATCATTCAGATTCTCTGCTTTCATAAGATTTTCGGTGGATTTTGCAGAAAAAAGGGGCATTTTGCTGAGCAGTATTCCCCTTCAACTTTGTAAGGTTTTCCTCAGCGATAGGATGTAATCGTGACCTGCAGACTGTTGCGTCCCTGCCAGGTATCGATGCCCGGGTAGTAGATGACGGAAATCTGGCGGTGGCTCTGCACGTAATCGACAAATTCATCGCCGTTTCCGAACATCACCGCGTCCATGGAGCAGCCGTCCTCCGCCACCAGTTTCATCTTGCAGACGTTTCTGTTTTTTCCGAAGACCTTCGGATAGCGGACCATCATTTTGCTCTGGGCGAACAGCGGTTTCGGATTTCCGTTTCCGAAGGGCTTCAATACATCGAGTTGCCGGATCAGATCCTCCCGGATATAGGAGACCGGCATGGGCACGTCAATCGTCACCTTCGGGATCATCTGTTCCTCCGTGAGCGTACAGTTCGCGTTGAGTTCCCGTCGAAGCTGATCGAGATTTTCCTTCGGAAGCGAGACGCCTGCCGCCATCGGATGGCCTCCGAATTTTGTCATCAGTTCCCTGCACTTACAGAGTTCCTCGTACATGGAATACGCCTCGATCGAACGGCCGGATCCCTTGACCACCCTCCTTCCGCTCTCATCCTCCGCGTCCGCGTCGGTGAACACAAAGGAAGGCCGGTTGTAGTGTTCTTTCAGTCTGCCGGCGATGATGCCGGCCAGCGACTCGTGGCAATCCGGAAGATAGACGACGAGGACGCGGTCATCCCGCATCTCGCTGTTCTCCACCATGTCGATCGCCTTCGCAGCTCCCTGAATGGTCATCTCTTTTCTGCTCGCGTTCAGATTCACCAGATCGCCGGCAAGAGGCGCCGCTTCTTCTGCCGTCTTCGCGAGAAGCATCTCGAGCGCCCGCGTGGCCGTGTCCAGACGTCCGCTCGCATTCAGACAGGGACCGATGACAAAACCGATGTGATAGACATCCACCGCTTCTCTCTCGATTCCGTTCTGCTGAATCAGCGCGAGAAGTCCCGGGTTCTCCGTCCTGTGCAGCCGCTTCATTCCCTCCCTGACCAGAATCCTGTTCTCATCCACAAGTTCCATGACATCGCCGATGGTGGCAATGGCCACAAACTGCAGATAGTCCTCTTTTTTCTTCTCCGCGTCCTTTGCATCCGGAAGAGCTTCGTCAAACAACGCCGAGACGAGTTTAAACGCCACGCCGGCCCCACAGAGGCCGTCGAAAGGATAATCGTCATCTGCGCGGTGAGGATTAATCACTGCTTCCGCCGGCGGAAGGAGATACTCTCTTCTCTTTCCGTCCTCCGTCTTCTCCATCTCTTCCGTCCCCGGCTCCCCCTCCTCGTGATCGGAAAAAGGAACCGCGTGGTGATCGGTCACCACCGCCCTCATCCCGAGCGAATTGGCAAGCGCGATCTGGGAAGCCGCCGCGATTCCGTTGTCACAGGTCACGATCAGATCCACGCCGTCCTCTGCCGCCTCCCGGACAAGATTCTCATTCAGGCCGTAGCCGTCCCGGATTCGCTCCGGAATCCGCACATCGACATCCGCTCCGATCTCCTTAAAGCCTGTGAGAAGGATGTAGGAGGACATGATGCCGTCGATGTCATAGTCTCCGATGATTCGTATCTTCTGTCCGTCACGGATCGCCGCAAGGATCACCCTGCAGCCTTTGTCCATATCTTTCATGAGATGCGGGTCATAGAGATCCTTCAACGATCCCCGGATGTACTTCTCGATTTTTTCCTCCGCCAGCGTTCTTCCGCCTGACGGAATCCCCGCGTCTTCCTCACTGAAGACATCCCTGTTCCGGATCAGCCGCACAATCACGGGATCTATGCCGAGTTTTTTTCCAAGGCCGTTGAAATCCGCGCGCTTCGCGGCCACCATCCATTTTTCTTCCATGTGAATCTTCCTTACTGTTTGTTCGACTGTTTGTTTGAGGGTATTGTACTACATGAGACATGTTTTTACTACAGCCACCAATGTCAAACTACACCTGAGTTTGCACATGTACTTGATCGTGATAAGTATGTCAGACACCCGTCTGTAATCCATCGACCGCGTGCAGAGACAGAGCATACACCGCGAACGATAGGAGCGAAGGACGAAGCGCGAGCATAGCCGCGGGTGCGAGAGTCCATGTTTGAACGCACTTTGTACATCGCCCGAAGGGCATTGGGACAAAGTGCGTGAGTTTTGGCGGAGCACCCCGCAATAAGCGGCGGAGTGCTGAGGACGAGAGCGACGTGTTCGCGGGTATACTCTGTCCCTGCCGCGGTCTTATGCCACATTTCACACCTACATTGTCTCAAGACGCGAACAACCCGGATACCAGAACGGTACCCGGGTTGTGCATTCGCTTTATTTTATCTGCGGTTTTTGCCGCGGCGACGCGGTGTGCTGGAGAGCTCACTGCGGTCTTTCTTTACATGTTTCTTGGAAGATCCTGCTGTCGCAAAGGCAACCTCTGCAACATCAGACTTCGCAAAGATATCTTCTTTTTTGACTTCTGCATCGATGTCTTTCTTTCCGTTCAGAGTCTTCATGATGAACCAGAGCGGGCCGGTGACAAATACGGATGAGAAGCATCCTGCCACGAGACCTACAATGATCGGAAGGGAGAACTCGGCAACGGAGCTGATTCCTCGAACGCTCGCCATTACGAAGAGTGTGAAGATCGTAATGAAGGTTGTGAGGTTGGAGTACAGGCTTCGTGTAAGAGTCTGTGTAACAGAGGCATTTACAATCGTCCTGTAACTCTCGCCCTGCATTGCGGAGAGATTCTCTCTCACACGGTCAAAGATAACGATGGTCGCGTTGATGGAGTATCCGAGGATCGTAAGCATAACCGCGATGAAGGTGCTGCCTACGGAAGCTCTTGTCCATACATAGTAGCAAAGTACGATCGAGATATCGTGTACCAGAGCGATGACCGCACTGGTAGCAAAACGCATATCGCGGAATCTCACGAAGATGTAGAACAGCATCGCGATAACCGCAATGATTACGGCAATGATCGCGTTCTGACGCATCTCTCCGGAGATTGTGGAAGAAATGTTCTCTGCCTCAATTTTGGACGCGTCAACTTTCTTGAACTCTTTTGCAAGAGACTCATTCAGCTCATCACGTTTTGCAAGATCAAGCTCTCTTGTCTTGATGATGACAGATGTGCCGCCTTTGATCTTCTGGAACTGGATATCCGGATTTCCTGCCACTTTCTGGACAACCGGTTTTACTTTCGAATCAAGATCCGCAAGGCTGAGATCCTCGCCAAAGTCTACCGTCGTAGCTGTACCGCCGACGAAGTCAAGGCTGTAGTTCATTCCTTTGCCGTTATTGGCGCGGTTAATGCCAATACCAACCGGAACAGAGAGGATCATGAGAACGGCGATCACAAACGCAACGGTTCTCTTGCCAACGAAATCAAAGATTTTCTTATGCTCTGTTTTTCCGTAGAGAGCAGGGCTTCTGAAGCCCGCTCCGTAGAGCGCGTAACTGATCCATCTGGACACAGCGAGAGCTGTGAACATGGAGAGTCCGGTACCGATCGCAAGCGTTGTCGCGAATCCCTGGATGCTTCCTGTTCCGAGAACATACAGAACGGCAGCCGCGATCAGAGTTGTGATCTGACCGTCAAAGATCGCGGAGAATGCTTTGTGGAAACCGGAACGAAGGGAGCGGTTCACCGTTCCTCCGAAAGCGATCTCCTCGCGCACACGGGTATAAATGATGACGTTGGCGTCAACAGCCATACCGATGGTGAGGATCACGCCGGCAATACCCGGAAGGGTAAGCGTGATATCAAACGCGTTCATGAACACAAGGTCAAGCAGCGTGAAGAGGACGAGCGCCCATCCTGCCGCAAAACCGGAGAGTCTGAAGATCACAATCATGAACAGAACGACGAGCGCTACGCCGATCAGACCTGCCAGCACACTGCTGGAAAGTGCTTCCTGTCCGAGAGACGCACCTACAACGTTGGAGTAGATCTCTTTCAGCTCCAGTTTCAGTGAACCGATACGGATGAAGGACGCGAGCTCCTGAGCCTCCTCAAGGCTGCTCATTCCGTCGATCTGGGCTTTTCCGCCGGAGATCTCGGATTTAACGGTAGGAGCGCTGACTGTCTTTCCGTCATAGACGATGGCAATCTGCTTGCCGACGTTTGCCGCTGTCGCTTCCTGGAATTTCTTTGTTCCGTCTTTTGTCATTGTGAGCTCTACGAGGTACTGACGCTGCCCCTGCTGATCAGTAGTAGAAACGCCCTCTGCGCTAGCAATGTCGGAGCCCTCGAGAACCGTTTTCCCCTCAGAATCTGTGAACACCAGGGAACCCGGTTTGCCGAGTGCTTCAAGGATCTCGTTCGCATCAGAGACACCCGGGATCTCTACGTTGATACGGTTGAGTCCCTGCTGGTAAACATTCGCCTCTGTGCTGTACTGTGTGACACGCTGCTGAAGTTTATAGATGGTGTCATCCATATCCTTCTGGCTCGGTGCCTTTTCTGTTGCTTCATAAGTGATGGAAACACCGCCCGACAGATCCAGGCCGGTACGGATGTTTTTCATCGCCCCCGTGTGCATTTTTCCCAGTCCCTGCACGGCAGTAAATCCAAGGAATACTGTTACGATTACAAGGAGCAGGAGCACTGCAATACTCTGTTTCTTTTTCATCTTTTTTGTCCTCTTGTTACTTTATTTTATATTACTTAACAGGGAACCACCCTGCCGCGTACATAAAATGATGATTACTCACCCCGACATGCTCCGCAGTCTTCATCTGCCTTGATGTCATTTCGCACGGACGTATTTCCCTCCTCGTCCGCGAGAGCGGCCTTGATCATGAGCGCGCACTCCGTTCTCTTCTTCTGAAGCTCGCAGCCGATCTTGTATACGTCGTTGATGCCGCCTGTAAAATTGAAGGAGTTCGCCGCGCATCCGCCGGAACAGTAGAATCTGGAGAAACACTCCGAACATTCCTTCTTGGAGTAGACATTTACCTCTTTGAACTTCTCGACAAGATCCGGTCTTGTCACACCCTCATCGACGGTGCCGAGCACGAAATCTCTGTTTCCGTCAAACTGATGGCACGGGAAAAGTTCTCCCCACGGAGAAACCGCGAGATATTCTCCTCCGGCTCCGCAGCCCGAAAGCCGCTTGTAGACGCAGGGTCCGCCGGTGAGGTCAACCATAAAGTGGAAGAAATTGAAGCCTCTTCCCTCTTTTGTCCGCTTGATGATTTCCTTTGCAAGTATATCATACTGCTCTTTGATCACAGGAAGGTCTTCTTCGCGAAGCGCATAGTCTTCGGTCGGAGGAGCAACCACCGGCTCGATCGAAATCTGTTTGAAGCCGAGATCCGCGAGAGCGAGAACATCCTTTGCGAAATCCAGATTGTAGTGTGTGAAGGTTCCGCGCACATAATACTTGTCCTGATTTCTTCTCTCCGCCCACTTCTGGAATTTCGGGATAACCAGCTCATAGCTGCCCTTTCCGTTGCGGAACGGACGCATATGGTTGTGTGTCTCGGCACGGCCGTCGACAGACATAACCACGTTGCCCATCTCCCTGTCGCAGAAATCCATGATCTCCTCGTTGACGAGAACACCGTTCGTCGTCAGTGTGAAGCGGAATTTCTTGTTGTACTTCTCCTCGATGGAGCGGCCGTAAGCCACAAGATCTTTAACAACCTGCCAGTTCATCGTCGGCTCGCCGCCGAAGAAATCCACCTCGAGATTCCTGCGGGATCCGGAGTTGGCGACAACGAAATCCAGCGCTTTCCTGCCGACCTCGAAGGTCATCATTCCTCTCTTGCCGTGGTACTCGCCTTCCTCGGCGAAGCAGTATCTGCAGGCAAGATTACAGTCATGGGCGATCTGCAGGCAGAGCGCCTTGACTACTGTCGGACGGTGCGCGAACTGGTCGATCTTGTCGCGATAAGGATCTTCTGTGAAGAGCATTCCCTCTTTCTTCAGAAGCTCGCACTCGCCGATTACCTCGGAGACCTCGCCGGCGTCATAGGTGCCGGAGAGCTCCTTCGTGATTGTGTCGGCGTCCTTGCCGTCCTGCATTCCCTGCAGGACCTCGTAACTGAGATCATCCACCACATGAACCGATCCGCTGTTCACGTCCAGACAGAGATTGTAACCGTTATTCTTATATAAATGTATCAAAAAAAGTCTCCCTCAAACGATGAATGTCAAACCTCTGTTATGTGTCACAGATCTTCCGGAAGAATTTCCATGATACAATCGAGTAGGGGAAAAACACCCCTACTCGATTGACGCGTTGGCCGTCAAATGTACGCTCGTGCAAGCACGGCGCACGCCTGACGGCCTTATCGCACATAACAAAGTGTCCCTGTCCCGGGTGGAACAGGAACACTCCTATTTTCCAAAAATAAATTGATCAGATCAAACCGCGATCCAACGGATTATTTGGAAGCGTGCTCGCAAGTCTGGTTTCCTACTGTACAGGAAGTCTTGCATGCGGACTGGCAGGATGTCTGGCACTCGCCGCAGCCGCCGTCTTTTACGCTCTGCTGAAGGTTTCTTGTATTTAATGTCTTAATGTGTTTCATCTTAAAATATCCTCCTGATAGTCATTTCTTTACATTGTATGACAATTCTAAGTGATATTATAACATAGCATTTCGTGTTTTGAAAGTATTTTTATCTTCCGGTATCGCTCGTTTTGCTTTGGCTTTTCATTGATTTTGCGGTGCTTTTTTTCTATAATGAGAACACTAATTGCGTCAGCGAGCTACACGGCCGCGAGGTGCGCACCTGTTCGCTTTTCGAATATATGACAATCTGACAATGAGCTGAGGAGAGCTGACCCGCCATGCGTTTTCATCGTGACAAAAAAATACTCATAACATGCCTGGCCGCCACAGTCATCGGACTCTCGATCTCTGTCCCTCTCGTCATGCATCCGGCCTTTCACCCGGCGCAGGCCGAAGGACAGGAAGCACCCTCCCGCGTCCCGCCGGCTTCCGGAGCTTCCGCGAAGAAAAATCCGGACGTTTTTCAAAAGAGCGCAGCATCCGGAACCGTACACGTCAAAGTCGAGACAGACGGCCGCACCCACGCGCTGCAACCAAAGACCGCGCCCACGCCTGCCGTTCTGCCGCTCGTCCTCGTACCGGATTTCTTCGACGGTCTTCCCGCGATTTCTTCCGACAACTGGAGACTGATCCTGGTGAGTCCCTCCCACAAACTACCGGAGGGATATGAACCGGTGACCCGCGAGCTCGCCGGCGGAATCTACGAGACCGCCGTCTACAACCACTATCAGTACTTCTGCGATGTCCGGATCTTCGACGATCTCACCTGTATGCTGACGGACTGCACAGACGCCGGCTTTCAGCCGCTCGTCGCCTCCGGATACCGGGAACACCAGACACAGATCATGCTCTTTGAGGAGAACATCGCGTCTCTGGAGATGCAGGGAATGTCCCGCGAAGAAGCCGAAAACGAAACGAAAAAAGTTGTCGCTGTCCCGGGTACCAGCGAGCATGAGCTCGGTCTTGCCGTCGACATCGCCTGCGAGGAGAATACGGAACTCGACGCCTCCCAGCTGGACACGCCGACACAGAAATGGCTGATGGAAAACAGCTGGAAATACGGATTCATCGTCCGCTATCCCACCGATAAGACAGAAGAGACCGGCATCATCTTCGAGCCGTGGCACTACCGGTATGTCGGAAAAGAATCTGCCGCGTACATGCACGAGCGGGGACTCTGCCTGGAGGAGTATGTGGAGCGGCTGCACCTGCGCGAAGAGGCGGAGGCGGCGGAAGCTACGTTGTCGAATGAAACTATCACGCCGCAGTCTTCGGGAACTTCGACGTCAAACTCCCCGCTTCCGGAAGAGACAAATCCGAAGAAAGAATACCGATCGGCCTCTGACAATAGAAATCCGGCAACAACAAAATCGAAAAAATCTGCTTCCAGCTCTGCAACCACCACCGACAACAAGAAGCAGACAAAGATCCGCCCAACGGATCCCGCAACAAAGAAGGAGAAATCATGAGCGAAATCACCGAAATCAGACAACTGGAAGATATCCCTGGCATGAAGCCCGACACGAACAGCACCGATGACCTCGCCGTTCACGCGGCCGTCAACCTCAAAAAAGGCGAAGGTCGCACCCTGAAAGCCGGAGGCCTCTGGGTGTTCGACAACGAAATCGCCTCCGTCACCGGCAGCTTTGCAAACGGCGACATTCTCGCCGTGCAGGATTTTGACGGTTACTTCATGGGCTACGGCTTCATCAACACAAATTCCAAAATCCGCGTCCGTATGCTGACGCGCCGCAAGGGAGAACTCGTCACCGCTGCGCTTCTCAAACAGCGCGTGCGCAACGCCTGGGAATATCGAAAAAAAGTGATCGACACCTCCAGCTGCCGTCTCATCTTCGGAGACGCCGATTTTCTCCCGGGACTCACCGTGGATAAGTATGAGGACATCCTCGTCGTGGAGTCCCTCGCCCTCGGCATCGACCGCCTGAAGGATCTGATCCTCTGTTCTCTCGTCGAGATTCTCGCAGAAGACGGCATCCGGATCCGCGGCATCTTCGAGCGGAGCGACGCCAAAGTCCGTGAGAAAGAGGGACTTGAGCGAATCAAAGGTTTCCTCTCCGCTCCCTTTGACACCAATGTCGGGATTATCGAGAACGGCGTCCGCTACATCGTCGACGTCATGAACGGACAGAAGACCGGATTTTTCCTCGACCAGAAACTGAACCGGCTGGCCATCCAGCCGATCTGCAAGGGCGCCGACGTCCTCGACTGTTTCACGCACACCGGTTCCTTCGGTCTGAACGCGGCTCTCGGCGGCGCCTCCCACGTCATTTCCGTGGACGCCTCCGAACTCGCCATCGAGCAGGCAAGAAAGAACGCGGAACTCAACAACCTGCAGGACCGCATCGATTATCAGTGCGCCGATGTCTTCGAACTTCTTCCGGATCTTGAGCGGCAGGGACGGAGTTTTGATGTCGTGATTCTGGACCCGCCGGCGTTTACGAAATCCCGCGCATCTATCAAAGCGGCTGTCCGCGGTTACCGCGAAATCAACATCCGCGGAATGCGGCTGGTCAAAGACGGCGGCTATCTCGCCACCTGCTCCTGCTCGCATTTCATGGACGCCGACCTCTTCGCGAAGACCATCGCCGAGGCCGCAAGAGACGCCCATGTACGGCTTCGCCAGGTGGAGTTCCGCACACAGGCCGCCGATCACCCGATCCTCTGGGCCGACAGTGACTCCTACTATCTGAAGTTTTATATTTTCCAGGTTGTGAAGGAAATCTGAGCATCACCGGCGGTTTGAGCGAAGCCAGATCTTCTGCTCTTCCGCCGCCCTGATCAGGTCGTCACGGAAGTCAGGATGCGCAATCGAAATCAGCAGTTCCGCCCGCTCCCAGGTCGTCCGGCCGATCAGATTCACAACGCCGTATTCCGTCACCACATAGTAGGTCTGACTGCGGGGATCGGTGACAATATCTCCGGTGAATCTCGGCACGATCCGGGATTCCCGGACACCGTCCTTATTCACAAAGGTGGAGGTCATACAGATGAAGGACTTTCCTCCTCTGGAAATCGATGCTCCCGTCAGATAATCCAGCTGTCCGCCGGTGCCGCTGATCTGCCGGTCTCCGGCACTCTCCGCGCAGACCTGTCCGTACAGATCCACTGAGATGCAGTTGTTGATCGATATCATATTGTCGAGCCTGCCGATGACATCCGGATCATTCACGTATTCCAACGGAGCGACAATCACGCCCGGATTTTCATTGACCCACTCGTAGAGTTCCTTCGTTCCGAGAACGATGCCGGTCAGTCCCTTGTTGTGGTGAATCTTTTTTCTGGCATTCGTCAGTTTTCCCGCCTTGAACAATTCCAGATACGCATCCGAGCAGAGCTCCGTGTGCATACCGAGATCCTTCAGATCGGACTCCGCCAGCATGGTTCCGATCACGTTCGGCATCCCGCCGATGCCAAGCTGCAGGGATGCTCCCGATGGTATATAGGGAACGATATGATTCGCGATGGCGATATCCTCCGCCGACGCTTTTCCGGTCGGAAATTCCCTGAGCGGCGCGTGCTCTCCCTCGACCACATAGTCCACTTCCGAGATGTGCACGGACTCGTCGAAGCCGCCGTAGATTCTCGGCAGATGTTCATTCACCTCAAGGATGACGACGTCCGCCTTGTCCAGAATTCCTCTGGCCACGCCCGTGGCGCAGGAGAGGTTGAAGTAGCCGTGCCGATCCATCGGCGTCACGCAGAGCATCACGACGTTGACATTCAAAAAGTGGGTATAATACGGAACAACATTGCGAAAGACCATCGGTATATAATTGCAGAGTCCGCGGTCGGCCAGTCCTCTCTCATAGGCCGAGAAGTGCCAGCTGTTATAAATGAAGTGTTTCCTCTCCGGATCGCACTCCACCGTGCGGATCGGTCCGAAGCAGAGGTTTCCCCTGATCTTCACATCGTGCAGTTCTTCTTTTCTTGCGGCAAGCGCCTCATCCAGAAGTGTCGGAAAGCCGTGGCTGGTCGTGTAATCGATCCAATCCCCGCTCTTCACCACCCGAACCGCCTCCTCCGGCGTTCTCAGTTTTGATCTGTACTCCTGATAAAAATCCATTGCTGCACCTCCGTTGCTGTACATCTCTTAAAACGGCCTGCTCTTCGCCGCTATATCAGCCAGAAACAATTCATCAACCACGATACATGCTAACGATCCCCGACGATGTCCGCCGCCTATCCAAAAGTGAACATCCGTATCATAGAAATCACACGTTTCTTCCAGCGATGAAAGAAAAAGACGGCTACTCCCTCACAGAGCAACCGCCTTCATTTTACTGTATGATCCTGATTTTGCCAATAAGCGGCACTTCCTTCATCGTTCCGTTGCATGCGCTGATGATTCCGATGAACCAGCATACAACAATGAAGATCTCCCAGAACCAGCCGAGGATCGGAATGAATCCGATCAGGGCGAACAGGTTGATCACAAGCGCCTGATTGATATGGAAGGTGACAAAGGGAGAACGGACGCCGTTCGGATTGCTGCTTCCCACACAGATCGCGATGATCCAGCCGATCCATGTAATATAGGCAACAATTCCCATTCCCTTGTCCGGGCCGTTGTATGTGCCGTAACCGCCGTAGGGCGCGTTGTTGTATGGCTGTCCTGTGTACTGGTTGTTGTACTGGGCGCCGTTGTTATACTGAGCACCGCCATACGGACCGTTGTTATACTGGCCGCCACCGTACGGACCGTTGTTCTGGGCACCGTACTGGGCATTGTTGTACTGAGCCCCGCCGTACGGACCGTTGTTATACTGGCCGCAGTTGTTCTGTCCAATGTTGTAGGGGGCGGTGCTGTACGGGTTTGAGCCGTACGCGTTGTTGTTCTGTGTGTTGTACGGATCGCTATTGCAGGAACCGTTGTACTGACCCTCCGTGCCTGCGCCGTACGCGCCTCTGTTATACGAATTGTCTGCAGATGTGCCTCCGAACGCGCCGCCGTTATATGTGTTGTCTGCGGATGCGTTGCTGAAAGCACCTGTATTCGTCGACTCGAACGGATCGCTCGTGTAAGAACCGCTGCTGCTGTTTCCAAAAATATCCGTGTTGTTCCGGTCTGCGACGGACGCATCTGCCGAAACACCACTCACATCTTTTCCACAGGAGCTGCAAAATTTCGCATTTTCTTCTATATCTGCTCCACAATATGGACATTTCCCCGTCTTGTTCAAATCCACTGCCAAGTTTTCTTACCTCCTCGTAGATCTCATCTCAATAAACTTCTTTTGAAGTAGTCTCAAAAGAATATAGGAAGTATTATATCATATTTTTACTTATTTTTATGAAAGATTCTGCAAATCCGGAACATTTTCTACCGATTACCGTTCCGTCCGCCCGTATGCGCATGGCATCTGTCATTTTATTGCCGTCAATGCAGGCATCCCTGCATTTTGCCCATTTGCTTCTTCCTCTGTTTCCAGCCAAAAAGAACGCTGTTCACTCTGCTCTTCCCAGCCGGAAGGCTTCCCTGTTCATCTCCAGGAACTTCGCCGGAACGACCGCCTCAAGAGCGCTCAGCCATTCTCCCTCGGAAAAATCAAAGTATCTGGACAGTCTGCCCATCAACACAATATTGACCGCTTTGGAAGAGCCGGCTTCTTCGGCCACGCTGAGGCAGTCCATCGCGTCCACGTCCGCTCCCTCGGCACGCATTTTTTCCACGAGATTCTCCGGATACTGCGCGGCTCCCGTGATGACCGGCATCGGATTCATCTGCTGGGTGTTGGTGACGAGCTTTCCGCCTTTCTTCAGGAAGGGCAGCCATCTGGCCGCCTCCAAAAGCTCGAAGGATACGATATAATCCGCCTCACCCTTTTCGATCAGCGGAGATGCCACGTCATCGCCGTAGCGCACATAGGTGACGACGCTTCCGCCCCGCTGGCTCATGCCATGTACTTCGGATACTTTTACGTCAAATCCCTTCATCAGAAACAGCTGTCCCAGCATCTTGCTGGCCAGAAGGGTTCCCTGTCCGCCGACGCCGACGATCATGATATTCTTTGTTTCCATCACTGCTCTCCTCCCTCTGACCTGCTTCTCTGATCCATCTCCCATCTGCTGATTCCGGGCTTTATGGAAGCGTGCGGATTGTTTTCCGAATCCAGGATTGCGCCCGGTTTGCACATCTGCTGGCAGACGCCGCAGCCCACGCACTGGTTCGGATCGATCACCGACTTGCCGTCCTTCATGGACAGGGAAGGGCAGCCGATCTTCATACAGGATTTACAGCCGACGCACTTGTCGTTGTCCACATGGAAGGCCGGTTGATGTTTCACATATTTCAGAAGGGCACAGGGACGGCGACTGATGATCACCGACGGCTCTTTGCATGCCAGTTCTTCTCCGATGATCTGATCGCAGGCCTTCAGATCATAAGGATCCACGACGCGGACTCTTTCTCTGTCGAAGCCCATGGCCAGGCAGAGCGCTTCCAGATCAATTCTTCCCGCCGGATCACCTTTGAGGGAATAGCCGGTCGTCGGGTTCTGCTGATGTCCGGTCATTCCTGTGATGGAATTGTCCAGAATGATGGAAACCGAATTGCTGCGGTTGTAAGCGATATTTGCCAGTCCCGTCATGCCGGAGTGCATGAAGGTGGAATCACCGATGACGCCGACGGTGTGTGCCTCGGCCTCGGCGCCGCGGGCCTTGTTGAAGCCGTGCATACCGGAGAGGGACGCGCCCATGCACACATTGAGATCCATGGTGTTCAATGGTGCCACCGCGCCGAGGGTGTAGCAGCCGATATCGCCGTAAACCATACAGTTGTGTTTCTTCAATGTATAGAACAGTCCTCTGTGCGGGCAGCCCGAACACATCAGCGGCGGCCGTCCCGGAATCGGATCCTCGACTGCCATCGTCTCCTTCGCCGGAAGGGACATGCAGTCAGCGATGATCTTCTGGGAAAACTCGTCCACCATCGGGAATAGATTTTTTCCGTCGACCTTGATTCCGAGCGCTTTGCAGTGATTCTCGATCACCGGATCCAGCTCCTCGATGACGATCACGCGATCCACAGACTCTGCGAAGGCGCGGACCTTCTCTACCGGAAGCGGGTTGATCATACCGAGTTTCAGGATGCTGTATTTCTTGCCAAAGACCTCGCGGGCATACTGATAGCAGGTTCCGGAGGTGATGATTCCGATGCTTGCATCCTCTCCCGGAACGACGAAGTTGATCGGATCTTTCTCCGCAAGCTCTGTCAGTGCCAGCGTCCTCTTCTCGACTTTGTAGTGGGCGCGCTTTGCCTGTGCCGGCATCATGACACGCTCCTGATCCTTCTCGTAGGGAAGGAGTTCTCTCTCCTGCCGGTCGGCTGTATCCACAATTCCCTGGGAATGGGAGATTCTTGTGCACATGCGCAGGAACACCGGCGTCTTGTACTCCTCGGAAATCTCATAGGCGCGGACCGCAAATGCTTTTGCCTCCGCCGAGCTCGACGGCTCCAGCATCGGAAGCTTCGCCGCGATCGCGTAATGACGGGAATCCTGCTCGTTCTGGGAAGAATGCATGCCCGGATCGTCCGCCACGCAGATCACCAGTCCTGCGTTCACGCCGATATAGGAGATGGAAAAAAGCGGATCCGCCGCAACGTTCAGACCGACGTGCTTCATCGCACACGCAGCACGTCTGCCTCCCAGGCTCGCGCCAAAGGCTGCCTCCAGAGCAACCTTCTCGTTCGGCGCCCACTCACAGTAGATCTCCTCAAATTCCGCTGCTTCCTCGGTGATCTCCGTACTCGGAGTTCCCGGATAGCTCGATATAAAACCGCAGCCCGCCTCATACAGACCGCGGGCAACAGCCTTGTTGCCTAACATCAGTTGTTTCATTGCTGTTCATCCTTTCTTCTGTTTCACATTCACAGGCACGCCCGTCCTGCGAAGCATCGCTGTGCATCTAAGCGGAGCGTTTTATCTCATAGGAAATACGAAGCAATTTCCTGTTGAGAGAAAAAAATCCCGACACAGCAATACCCCGAACCCTGCAAATGTTACCGCCTGATCCGGAGTATGTTTTTTAAAGCTCTTTTATTTGTTTACACCCGATCAAAGTGACTCCGTGCTCATATTGATTTCCTGAGCAACCAGTTTCTCCGCTCCGTATTTCCTGCGAAGAGCCGGTTTCTCGATCTTGCCGGTCGCGTTTCTCGGAACGTCCGCAAAAATGATTTTTCTCGGTCTCTTGTATCTCGCAAGGCCGCCGCAGAATTCGTCGATCTCCTCCTCGGTCGCTTCCATGCCCTGCTTGAGCTGGATGATGGCGCCCGGAATCTCGCCGAGACGCTTGTCCGGAAGTCCGATAACCGCGACGTCGTTGATTTTCTCGTGTCCGCGCAGATAGTCCTCGATCTCAACCGGATAGATGTTCTCGCCGCCCATGACGATGACATCTTTCTTGCGGTCTACCAGATAGTAGAAGCCGTCCTCGTCCTGCACCGCTACGTCTCCTGTGCGAAGCCAGCCATCTCCCGGAAGGGACTCCGCGGAGGCCTCGTCGTTCTTGTAATAGCACTCCATGACGCCCGGTCCCTTGACACAGAGCTCACCCTCATGGCCGCGCTCAACCTCGGTGTAGTCCTCGTTGACGATCTTGCACTGCCAGTTGTATCCGGGGATTCCGATGGCGCCGACTTTGTGCTCGTTTCCGATTCCAAGGTGTACACAGCCGGGACCTGTGGACTCGGAGAGTCCGTAGTTTGTGTCGTACTGATGATCCGGGAAGTAATCCTTCCAGTGCCGGACCAGTGCCGGCGGCACAGGCTGGGCACCGATGTGCATGAGCCTCCACTGCGCCAGCTCGTAGTCCTCCATCTTCAGGTCTCCTCTGTCGAGGGCGTCGAGAATATCCTGCGCCCACGGCACGAGAAGCCATACAATCGTGCACTTCTCGTCGGAGACAGCCTTCAGGATAACATCCGGGCTCGTTCCCTTCAGAAGGATCGCGCGGCTTCCGGAGATCAGGCTTCCGAACCAGTGCATCTTCGCGCCGGTGTGGTAGAGCGGCGGAATGCAGAGAAAAACATCGTCGTGCGTCTGCAGATGATGTTTCTGCTCCATCTGCGCCGACTGGGTCAGCGATCTGTGTTTGTGCAGAATTGCCTTCGGGAAGCCTGTGGTTCCCGAGGAAAAATAGATTGCGGCCAGATCATCGTCTGTCAGCGGAATCAGCGGCGGCTGGCTGGAACAGTCGGCCACCATTTCCAGGTAGTTGTCCGCAAAGGTCGGACAGTTTTCTCCGACATAGATCAGCAGTCTGTTTTTGCAGAGTTTTTCATCGATGGCCTCGATTCGTCCGATGAACTGCGGTCCGAAGAACAACACATCCACATCCGCGAGATCCGCGCAGTAGAGAATCTCCTCCGCGGAATAGCGGAAGTTGAACGGAACGGCGATCGCTCCGGTCTTCAGAATTCCAAAATAAATCGGCAGCCACTCCAGACTGTTCATCATCAGAATCGCTACCTTGTCACCCTTTTCGATTCCTCTTGAAAGAAGCATGTTCGCCACGCGGTTCGCTTTCTCGTCAAAGACGCTCCAGGTGATCTCGTGCCGGTACGGCCGGTCCTCTGTCTGCTGAATCAGCGAATAGTCTTTCCAGGTAATCCTTCTATTTTCTTTCATGGCCGGGTTCAGCTCCACAAGAGCCACCTCGTTGCCGTAAAGTCTGGCGTTTTTCTCCAGTAAATCCGTAATAGGCATTGCTACTCTTCCCCTCCATTCCAGCTTCCCGTCTTTCCCGGGAGCTGCTTCCTCTGTCATGAAATGTAACGCTTTAAAGCGTAAAAATCACATATACTTATATTAACAATTGTACAGGTTCATGACAAGCGGAAAAGTCAGTAAAAATAACGGGATCGCCGCCCAATCTGTGCAGTGATCCCGTTATTTTTTCTCTGTCCGAAGCGGACAGCTCTATCGTGTTTTGTTTTTCTCACTTCGCGGAGTTCTGTCTTTTCGCCATCAGATCTTCGTTGTGATTCGCACGAAGCTGATTGAGACGAAGATGCATGAAGCCTGCCAGAAGAAGGAACGCTGCCGCAAAGAGCTCCACATACGGAAGAATCTGATCGCCGTATCCGGTGTTTGCAGCTTTTACGGTTGTCACGTTTGTTCCCGTGTTATAGGAAGCCGCGCTTCCTGCCGGCGCGCTGTCTTTGGCGTCGACATCTGTTCCAGCGCCCGTCGTGCTTGTCGCGGAAGTTCCTGTAGCCGCGGAAGATGTGGATACAGAAGTCGATGTACTCTGACCGGAAGACGATGTAGCAGAAGATGCCGAAGATGAAGAGGTTGCCGATACGGCCGACGCACCTGTATTCTTTGTTCCCGCTCCGCTGTTACCGACAATATTCACAGCTCCGCTTCCGGCAAATACCGCTGTTGTGCAGCCAAACACCATCACCGACGCGGCAATAACTACAATCATTTTTTTGATGTTCTTTTTCATCTTGTACTCTCCCTCATCTTTAAGCTTTTATTTTTAATGTATTACGAATTTATTAATAATTGTTGCTTGCAAGGGAGATTATAGCACAGCTTCACTAACGACGGAAGTACTTTTTTAATTATTTTTTAATAAAAAACGCCCGCAAACTATATATAGTTCGCAGACGTTTTGTTGGTGCTATATATTGTTTTTTCTTCCGGAGATTCGTTTAATATTTATGTAACATTTCCGTTTATTTGAAAATCCGGATCATTTTCAGGAGACGCACCAGCTTCGATCCCATCGGAAATCTTCTCAGTTCGTCCTCTGTGATCTTCGAAATGATCACGTAGAGTACCAGATAAATAAACATCGCCACGATCACCGCCACCAACAGGCCGATGAACGGTCTTCTTGTGAGCAGAAAGAGAAGATAATAGATGATCCATGCGCCGGCGCCCATGAATACGGAGGCGATCAACGGCTCCACATAGGTCTTGCGGATCTCATGTCTGGTTCCCAGATACTTGTGCATGGAGTAGATGTTCAGCACGCAGCACACCACCGAGAATACGATGTTCGAGAGCATGACCGCGTAGATGTCGAGTCCCGGAAGCGCCACCAGCATAGCCGCAAGACTCACCAGATTGACCAGCAGTGAGATTCCCGCGTTGATCAGTGCCGTGTTCTGCTTGCCGATCGCCTGAAGCACGCCTCCTGTGATAATAGAGAAGGAATCCGTCACGACAAAAACAGAACCGGTCAGAAGCAGTCTGGCCGCCAGTGTGCTGGCCGACGGAAAAAGCACGCCCATAATCGGATAGGCAAGCACCGTGAGTCCCACCATGGCGGGAATACAGATGAACATGCTCAGCCGAAGGGTCTGATTTACCTGCTCATTGGCCTCGTCGATCCTGTTGATGGCATATTTGCCGGAGACCTCCGGCATCATGGCAGAGGTGCTGGCCGAAGCCAGTGCCAGCGGAATACCAACCAGCGGTACATAGTAGTTGCTGTACTCGCCGTAGGAGGCGGTCACCAGCGTATCCTTGATGCCGTGCCATCCCTGAATCGCGGCATAGAGGTAACTGTCCAGATAAGCGCTGCAGTTGTAAATAAAGGAAGTAAAAATGATGGGCGTGATCATGATCACCAGCATTTTTACGATATCCTGATAGGTCTCCTTGTCGGGAGCCTTATCTCTTGCCACTCTCTTGCGGAAATAATTCCGGTTCACATAGTACACAAAGCCCATGAACAGAAGTCCCACCAGAACGCCCGCTCCGGTACCGATAGTTCCTCCCATGGCTCCGTAGACAGCGGCGTTGTGTCCGCCGCCCGGCGCCATCGCGCGGATGAGAAGCCAGGCTGCCAAGATGCTGACCGCAGCGTTCATGATCTGCTCCAGAATCTGGGAGATGGAGGTAGGTGTCATGGTTCTGTGCGCCTGGAAGTATCCCCGGAGTACCCCGAGAATTGCCGAGAGAAAAATGGTCGGCGCCAGTGCCCGGAGAGCCGGCAGCGCATTCTGCTGCGTGGCCGGGAGCAGGAAGCTTCCGAAGAACCAGCAGAACAGCGCCGTGACTCCGCCTACCACAACTGCGTAGAGCATGGAAGCCTTGAAAATCTTTTCAGCACTCTTATATCGTTTCTGCGCAAGTTTTTCCGAGATAATCTTCGATGTCGCCATGGGAATACTGTATGACGAGATCAGAAGAAGAATGGAATACAGGTTACTCGCGAAACCATAGTATCCCAGTCCGACAGATCCGAGGATTTCTCCCAGGGGTCTTCTGTACAGCAAGCCGATCACGCGCGAGATGATCGAGGCGATCATCAGAACGGACGCGTTCCTGACCAGGTTGCTATTTTTTTGTTCAGACATATCTTATAGAACTCCTTCGTTATCTGTTTTCTATCTGCCAGTCCACCGGCGCGATCCCGTTTTGCTCCAGATACCGGTTCGCCTTCGAGAACGGTCTGCTGCCGAAGAATCCGCGGTAGGCCGAGAGCGGGCTCGGATGCGGCGCTTTCAGGATCAGATGCTTCGGGTTGGTGATCATGCTCTCTTTTTTCTGGGCAGGACGTCCCCAGAGGATGAAGACCATGGGACGATCCTGATTCGCAAGCGCCCGGATGGCTGCATCCGTGAATTCCTCCCAGCCGATGTTTTTGTGAGAGTTCGCCTCGTGCGCCCGCACGGTGAGCACGGTGTTCAGCAGCATCACGCCCTGTCTCGCCCACTTCTCCAGGTAGCCGTTGTCCGGCACGTAGCAGCCCAGGTCGTCCTTCAGTTCCTGATAAATATTGACCAGGGACGGTGGAATCGCCACGCCGGGTTTCACGGAGAAGGAGAGACCGTGAGCCTGCCCCTCCTCGTGATAAGGATCCTGTCCCAGGATCACCACTTTCACCTGATCCAGCGGGGTGAAGTGAAAGGCGTTGAAGATGTCATCCGACGGCGGATAGCACCGGTGGGTGTCATACTCCTGTTTCACGATGGTGAAGAGTTTTCTGTAGTATTCTTTGCCGAACTCGCCGCGGAGTTCTTCTTCCCATTTTCCTGTTAATGCGGGCATGGTTGCTCCTCTTATCTTCTTTTATCTTATCTTATTCTTATTTGCGTCAGGGGCAGAGCATACACGCTCACACGTCGCGGAAGTTGTCAGCGCTCCGCCGCCTATTGCAGGCGCTGTATGACTCTGCCGCCTGACGCAAGCTTAGTCATCTCACAAGACATTATAAATTGATTGCCCATCGCACTACTACAACAAAGCATTGAACCTTGTGTTCTCAAGTGACCGATCATAAATTCGATCTCGCATTCAAGAAACGATGCACCTGTAATCTTACTCAAGTTTATAATCTGACAGAAATGCCCTGCTCCCTGAGATACTTCTTCAGTGTGCGGATCTCCAGTTCTTTATAATGGAAGAGCGATGCCGCAAGGGCTGCCTCTGCTTTTCCTTCTGTGAGGGCGTCACGAAAGTGTTCCATATTGCCCGCGCCGCCTGATGCGATGACGGGAATCTTTACTTCAGATGCGATGGCGCGTGTGAGTTCCAGATCGTAACCGGCCTTTGTGCCGTCACAGTCCATGCTGGTGAGCAGAATCTCTCCTGCTCCGAGCGCCTCTGCCTTTGCCGCCCATTCCACGGCGTCAATGCCCACATCCAGGCGTCCGCCGTGTTTGTAGATGGTCCATCCCTCGCCGTTCTCTCTGCGTCTGGCGTCAATGGCCACGACGACGCACTGGCTTCCGAATTTCATGGCTGCCTCGCTGATCAGATTCGGATTGTCGATGGCTGAGGAGTTGATCGAGATCTTGTCCGCGCCCTCGCGGAGAAGCATCTTGAAATCATCGACGGTGCGGATACCGCCGCCGACTGTGAAGGGAATGAAGACCTGCTCCGCAACTTTGCGGACCATGTCCACGACGGTGGTTCTGTGGTCGCTGGAGGCTGTGATATCCAGGAAGACCAGCTCGTCGGCTCCTTCTTTGTCATAGGCCTTGGCAACTTCCACCGGATCTCCGGCGTCGCGCAGATCCACGAAGTTCACGCCTTTTACGACGCGGCCGTCCTTGACATCCAGACAGGGAATAATTCTCTTTGTATGCATTCGTCAGTCCTCCTTTCCGATGGAAGCAAAGTTTCTGAGGATCTGAAGACCCGTGTCGGAACTTTTTTCCGGATGGAACTGCGTTGCAAATACATTGTCTTTCTCAACGGATGCGTGAATGGTGACGCCGTAATCGGCGGTCGCTTTCACGATTTTTTCATCGGCCGCCTTCAGATAGAAGGAGTGCACGAAATATACGTAGGACTGCTCCGGAATTCCCCGGAACAGACGTCCTTCATTGACCAGATGCAGTGAATTCCAGCCCATATGCGGAATTTTCAGACCGTCTCCCTCAGGGATCCGAAGTACTTCTCCCTTCAGAATTCCGAGTCCCTCGACGCCCGGGCTCTCTTCGCTCCGCTCGAACAGAAGCTGCAGTCCGAGACAGATTCCCAGAAACGGCTTGCCGGAAGCGGCAATTTCCCGGATGACCGGCACGAGTTCATACCGGTTCAGGTTATCCATACAGTCACCGAATGCACCCACACCCGGCAGTATCACTTTGTCAGCACTGCGAAGCACGGCAGGATCCCGGCTGACAACTGCCTCTTCCCCGATGGCAGCCAGCGCTTTTTCCACACTCCGAATATTGCCCGCATCATAATCAATGATTGCGATCATAATTGAAACCCTCACGATCTATGTGTTATCATATATCTCCGTACGGCAAACGCCGCACAATACATCGTACCTTATTTTTTGTTTGAATACAAGTTTTCGACCCTAACCATTTCGAAGTATACGGGGCTTTCCGGAGGGAACCTTATGCCCGGTTCTTCCGGCCGATGCGCGAATACCGGAAGCGGATTCGGGTCGTCAACCCTGGAGGTTTTTGATATGAAAAATAATACCGGCTCTGTACAAACACGCCACTCCATTTATCTCCTGCTTGCCGCCTTTTTCTGGGGCACGACGTTTGTCGCGCAGGATATGGCCATGGAGGTCATGCAGCCTTTCACCTTCAATGTCTGCCGTTTCCTGCTCGGCTCGATGGTTCTGATTCCGGTGGCTCTTCTGACCGGAAGAATCGATCCGCTTTCTGTGAACTACCGCGGAGCTGAAATCCCGGGTGTCTCCACACCGCCGGGAGAGCGCAGGAAACATTTACTGCTCGGCGGCTTCTGCTGCGGCCTCTGCGTTTTTCTCGCCGGCGGCTTTCAGCAGGTGGGCATCGTCTACACGACGGCCGGAAAGTCGGGCTTTGTGACGGCTCTGTACATTATTCTTGTCCCCATCCTCGGACTTTTTATCGGACGGAAGTGCACGCCGCTGATCTGGCTTTCCATCGCGATCGCCATCGTCGGCTTCTATTTCCTCTGCATCAAGGAGGATTTCTCCGTCAACCGCGGAGACCTGATTACGCTGGGAAGTTCTTTCATATTCGCGACGCAGATTCTGATGGTCGATCACTTCTCACCGAAGTGCAACGGTGTGCAGTTGTCCTGCCTTCAGTTCCTGGTTGCCGGCCTGCTGTCTCTGATTCCTGCGTTTGTCTTTGAGAATCCGGAGTTTGCGGCCATCCAGTCCGCGATTCTGCCGATCCTCTACTCAGCGATCCTGTCCTCGGGCGTGGCCTATACGCTTCAGATTATCGGACAGCGTGGTCTCAATCCGACACTGGCGTCTCTGCTGATGAGTGTGGAATCTGTGATCTCGGTTCTCGCCGGATGGATTATTCTCGGGGATACGCTGACGGGAAAGGAGATTCTGGGATGTGTGCTGGTTTTTGCGGGAGTGATCCTTGCGCAGATGCCGGCGGGGAAACCCAAAAGGTAAGTATGGCTCATTGGATAATAGGGATGAAAGAGCAGATCATCGATGACCTTAATGGTGTCATGTCGGATTTCCTATATATAAACAGGAGCATACCACCCTGCGTGCTTGTCCACGCCTGTGTGATATGCTCCTGTTTTTTTATGCTACTGCAGAACGTTATGGATCTGTTCTGCCTCTTGCTTTCATTTTTTTCTACAGATGTTTTTTAGCGGTGCTCTCATTGTGTCACTGCTTATACGATCTGTCCTGTTCTTATACTCCGAGCAGATTCTTCAGGCTGCATTTGCCGTCGAGGTTAAGCTCTGAGTATTTCACTCTCTTGCCTGCCGGTGTCGGTGTAGGTTTCTTTGTCGGGCCGGCGGTTGTCGGCTTCGGAGACACCTTCGGTGTCGGTGTAGGTGTTGCCTTGCCGGCTGTCACTACCCAAAGACCGTCGGAATTCTTCTTGTTGATGTAACCCGGCTGCATCTGTCTGGAATGTACTTCTGCTGTGTAGGTACCACCCTTGATATCGTAAATACCGCACAGGTAATTGTAGGTAACGTTTGTCATTCCCTCGTCGAGAACGGCCGGTACATCCGCAGGTGCTTTGAAGGTTCCGCCGCTGATTCCGACTTTGCTGCTCTGCGCAAGGCCGCCGATGAAGAGTGCTGTATCTCCGGTCATGTTTGTGCAGTTGTCTGTCTCGCCGGCTTCGGTTCCGGTTGTTGTGATGGTTCCGCCGGTCACGGTTACATCCTGGGAGTAAACTTCTACTCCGTTGATGCCGCCGGTTACTGTTCCGCCGCTCACCGTAACTTTAGCCTTTGAATCCTCGCCGTCTGCTTTCGCGGAGATTGCGGAGTTATTCTCGGAGACTACTTTACCGCTCTTTACAATTACTTCTACACTGTCCACAGTCTCTTTTCGATCGAGTCTGTAGAGTGACTGTTTGTCATATACACGAATCGCATAGCTTCCGGCCTTGATGCTTCCGCCATCAACCGTAACTTTCGAGCTTCCGGTCAGTCCGATCGCAGTATTGCCGTATCTGTACAGGGATGTTGTATCCGCTCCTGTCCACGGTTCCGCGTCCTGAACAACAGAAGCGCCTTTTCCGATCTGAAGCGCACCGCTTCCGTAGACCTCGATCATGGCCTGTCCGGTTGTAGCAGCTGTGGAGAGCACTTTGCCCTTGCTGTTTCCGACTGTCGGTGTGTACTGCGTATGGCTCTCAACAGAGCCCTTGCCGGTAGAATCGATGATGGTAAGTTTTCCGTAAACCTTAAGATTTCCGTCATCGGAATTCGCCAGTGTGAGAACATGGCCGTTGGTGTCAATGGTGACATCCTGTCCCTTCTCTACGATCAGGCCTTTCGTCGATGCGTTCGTATCTGCTGTCAGTTTGATGACATCGCCCTTGGACGCAGAGGCGATCTGCGACGCAAGATCCGCGCCTGTCACTTCCTCGCCGATGGTCTCCTGTGAAACCTGAGTCTTTGCCTGTGCCACATCAGCGTACACCGGTACACTTGCAGAAACTCCGATAAAAGCTGACAGAAGCAATGCCAATACACGTCTTCTCTTCATTGTTTTTATCCCCCATAATTGAACCCGAACATAGTTCCCGTATCTTAAATATACGAAAACGTTATACTAGTCTCATTGTATAATTATCAGACAATAAAGTCAATTAGAAAACTATTCGAAACGCCGAAGATCCGGCAGAGCTTCTCCGTCTCTGCCGGATCTTCACTGAATACTCAAAATCCCCCCCACAGGAATATTGACATATATAAGCTGAATCCAGATATCATACGTTTTGAATCTTATAAAGCGAAACGATCCGATCACTTTCTATTTCCGAAATCGTTTAACTGTCTTAATTATATAACATTTTCACACACCGTCAATAGTTTAGGATGTTTTTCGGATTTATTTCAGAATCATTTACAATTTTCTGTTTTTTCTTTCATGCACACCTGATAAATCGCCGCTGATCATCCTCCCGGAGGGAAAAACTGCTTGCACATCGCCCCTTCTTGTAGCGAAACATCATGACTCTTTTTCGTGATCACTTCGATATCCACGGGTGTTACGGGCGAAGACGTTTTCGCACTCGGTCTCCGTCTGATTTCAATTTCCGGCATCTCCCTTGCCATTAAAATATGCCCCTTCCAACATCTCTTCCACAGTCAGGCCGCCCCCTTTCCTCGTCCGCGGGGCAGGGACATGTCCGCGAACGATAGGAAGCCGAGGCAGGAAGCGATGCAAAAGCGTCGCCGGTGGAGGACTGTCTGAGCGCATTTCAATACTTGCAGGAAGCATCAGCCGCTATTAATGCGCAAGTTTCCGAAACCGGCGAAAATAGGCAGCGCAGCGATTCCAACGAGGCAACGTGTTCGCGGACATATTCCTGACTCACGGGCGTACCAAAAGATACGAAAAAAAAGCCGCCGGAGAAAGCTATTTGCTTCCCCGACAGCCTCTTTCATTTCATTTCCATTACTCTTCCGGTTTGTAATTACCGTCGGCAGCCATTCTGGTCAGAACCATCTCGTATCCGTCGTTTCCGTAGATAAGGGAACGGTTTACGCGACTGATTGTAGCCGTGGATGCTCCTGTCTTCTTGGAGATATCAAGATAGGTCTTGTTCTCGCGAAGCATTGTGGCAACCTCGAAGCGCTGAGATAATGAAAGCAGCTCATTGATCGTACATGCATCCTCAAAGAAGGTGTAGCATTCATCCACGGTCTTCAATGTCAAAATCGCCTGGAATAACTGATCAACGGCCTCGGTATGTATATCCTTACTCATGATGATGTGCCTCCATTCGCTCATATGTAAGTACGTCTCTCGCAGGAAGCCCGGACACCCTGTAACGGTGGCGGAGTGATACGAATCATAAAGGAATATGACCCGATCTCAGCTGTCTGCTCCGGTTTCACTACGGTAACGTTACTGTCTGATGGTATTTTAGCACACTAAAGTTTTACAGTCAAGAATTGTCCGGCTGAAAGAATTGATCCGCAGCCTGAATATCTTCGTCCATCTGATTCTTTAACGCATCGATGGAATCAAATTTTTTCTCAGATCTTCGAAACTTCAAAAATTCTACTCTTGCTTCCTGTCCGTAGAGATCCAGCGAGCAGTCGAAGAGGTAGGTCTCCAGTCCGACAGCGGATCCGTCTACGGTAGGTTTCACTCCGAGATTCGAAATTCCCTGATACCATTTGCCTCCGACCAGGGTTCTGGTGAAGTAGACACCTCTGGGCGGAAGCATCTTCTCCGAGAGCGGAACCGTGTTGATCGTCGGAAAACCGAGGGTGTGTCCGAGATGTCTGCCGTGTACCACTTCTCCGGCCATAAAATACGGATAGGAGAGGAGGTTCTGCACCCGCTGCATATCCCCTTCGGCGATGCACTCGCGCACATAGCTGCTGCTGATCTCCCGGTCCCCGTCCTTCTCCTTCTCCTCGACAAAAACATCGAAGCCATATTTTGCTCCGAGGGAGACGAGAAGGTCTGCGTCACCGGCACGGTCTTTTCCGAATCTCGCGTCTGTGCCGACGACCACCGCGCCTGCGTGAAGTCTTCCGACGAGAAGTTCCTTCACAAAGTCCTCGGCCGACATGGAGCGGAGCTCTTCCGTGAAGGGACATTCCACGAGAAGATCGATGCCGAGTTCCCGAAGGATCTCATCTCTCTCCCGGTTCGTCGTGATCATCTTCATCTGACGCGCTCCGAGCATCACCTGCGGAGACACGGTAAAGGTAAAGACCGCCGACCGGCCGCCGGCCTTCGCTGCCAGCGCCCGCGCCTTCCGGATCAGCTTCCGGTGTCCCCTGTGGACGCCGTCGAATTTTCCGAGCGTAATGACACTGGGACGATCGCTCTCATATTTCATTATGTCGTGAATGTATTCCATTTCTATCCTCTTTGTTCACGGGATTTTATCAGCTTTCACGCACCTGCGAAGCAGACGCTCGCAAGCGGCATCATCTCTCGAAGGCTCTACTTCCGCCGGGCGATCCCATCTCCTGGAACGCTGCACACCGCAACCGCTCGTATTTCATCCGTCGCCTTCCGGATCGTAAAAGATTTTGTCGGGACGGAACTGATTGTTTTTCCGATCCAGCGTATAGACTCCGATAAATGCGCCCACCGAATCGTAGAGTCTGACAGACATCTGTTCATCCGCCTCCGCATTTGTCGCGAACAGGCTTGCCATATCGCGGTTCTGTTCCAGATCGAAGCTTCCCGTAAGGGAATTGCTTAAGAAACGGATCGGAACCGGATTTCCGTTGTGTACCAGGACATCCGCCGACTGGGACGCGGAAAAGGAAGGAAGCTCGTCGAACATGCGGTCCACCGGAATCAGAATGTCTCCGAGGCGGCCCTTCTCACAGTATTCCGCAATATCCGCCAGTCTGTGCGCCTTGCGCTCGTCAAAAATACCGACTCTCGTTCTTGTCAGCTGCTCCATACAGCCTCCGCAGCCGAGTTTCTGCCCGATATCGTGGCAGAGGGTGCGGATGTAGGTTCCCTTGGAACAGGTGACGCGGATTGTGGCTCTCGGCATCTCGCAGGAGAGAAGGCGAATCTCGTAGAAGTGCACCGGACGCGCCTTGCGCTCGACTTCTTTTCCCTCTCTCGCCAGCTCATAGAGTTTCTTTCCGTTGACCTTCAGGGCGGAGTACATCGGCGGAACCTGCATCTGGTCGCCCTCAAAGCTCTTGAGCACTTCCTCCAGGTCTTCCCTTGCGCAGTTCACCTCATGCTCCTCGAGCACCGTTCCGGACGTATCCTGGGTGTCCGTGATCTGTCCAAGCAGAAGATGCGCCTCATAGGTCTTTGTCTCATTTGTGAGATACTCACAGATTCTGGTAGCTTTTCCCAGACATACAGGAAGAACGCCGACCGCGTCAGGGTCAAGCGTTCCCGTGTGTCCGATTTTTTTCTGATGTACGATACCTCTCAGTTTCGCTACCACGTCGTGTGAGGTAAACCCCTTTTCCTTATATACGTTAATTACACCGTTTATCATCGAATTAAACCAAGTCTCTTTCCAGATATAAAGTCAGATTGTTGATCACGTCATATACCGATCCCTGCATCACACAGCCGGCCGCGCGCACATGTCCGCCGCCGCCGAATTTCTGGGCAATCGCACTGACATCCACCTTCTCGCTGGAACGCAGGCTGACCTTGAATACACCGGACTCTTTCTCATACATAAAAATAGCCACTTCGACGCCTGCTGTATTTCTCAGCTGGCTCACGATTCCGTCCATGTCCGTAGAGGTTGCACCGTAGAAATTGATGTCGCGGTTTTTCAGATATCCGATGATCAGCTTTCCGCCAAACATCTGAATACTCTCCATGAGCGTCCTTGCAAGGAGCTGATTCTGAAGGCTTGTCTTCTGATAATACGTTCTGTCGATGATCTTATTGAAAGGAACTCCTTTTTCCATCAGATCCGCGGCAATCCGCATGGTCTCCGGAGATGTACAGGAATACTGGAAAACACCTGTGTCGTGAACGATCCCCATGTAGATGGCCTCGGCACATTTCTCGCTGATCTTTTCCGGATCCATGAAGCGGTAAACCACTTCGCTGGCCGAGCTGGCCTGCGGATCGTTGATCAGCCAGGTGTACTGCTCACGGTTTGTCACATGATGATCGAAGCAGAGGACTTTGCCGGCTTTCTCTGTCAGAGAACCTGCGACGCCGATTCTGTCCTTGCTACTGATATCCAGCAGGATCAGAAGATCATAATCTTTGTCCATGAGCCGGCTCTTTACATTGTCTATTTCTTCGATGAACCGGAACTCAGGCTTAAAGTGCTCCAGATATACATCTGCCTCAATCTCCGGGAAATTGTCCCTCAGATACAGATAGGTTGCCATACAGGAACCGACACAGTCGCCATCCGGGTTTACATGCCCCGCGATGGCAACGGTGCGGACTCCATTCAGAAACTCATCAATTCTGTTCATCCGATACCTCGTGTTTCTTTCTGTCCTCTTCCATGACTTCGTCGATACGTTTTGACATATTTACGCCGTACTCAATGGACTCATCGAGACGGAACGTCAGCTCCGGCGTATTGCGAAGATTCAGTTTTACGGCAAGTTCGTGACGGATGAATTTTGCGGAACTGCGAAGTCCCGCCATGGTATCCGCCTTTGCCTTCTCGTCACCCAGCACGCTGATCATGACCTTGCAGGTCTTCAGATCCGGCGCGACGATGGCCTCTGTGACAGAGGTCATCATCGCGATCCGCGGATCTTTGACGTCGTTTCTGATAATGCTGCTGAGTTCTTCTTTGACTGCCTCGTTAATTCTTGTATTTTTAACGCTGTTTTTTCTCATAGCTTACCTCGTACAGGATCAGCGCGGCACCTCAACCATGATGTAGGCCTCTACCTGATCGCCCTCACTGATCTCATTGAATCCTTCGAATACAAGACCGCACTCATATCCGAGTTTTACTTCCTTGACATCGTCCTTGAATCTCTTCAGGCTGGCAAGCGGTCCCTCGAAGATCTGTTTTCCGTCACGGGTGATGCGAACCTTGCATCCTCTCTGGATAGATCCGTCAAGCACCATACTTCCGGCGATTGTTCCGATACCGGACGCCTTGAAGAGCTGACGCACCTCCGCATGTCCTGTGACTTTCTCCTCGTAGATCGGCTCGAGCATACCCTTCATCGCGTTCTCGATGTCCTCGATCGCCTGGTAAATGACTCTGTAGAGACGGATGTCGATCTTCTCCTCGTCGGCCAGGGACTTCGCCGTCTGATCCGGACGAACGTTGAAACCGATGACGATCGCGTTCGATGCTGCCGCAAGTGTAACATCGGACTCATTGATGGCACCTACGCCGCTGTGGATGATCCGGATGATAACTTCTTCGTTGGAGAGCTTAAGCAGGGACTGCTTCAGAGCCTCTACGGAACCCTGTACGTCGGCCTTTACGACGAGCTCGAGCTCTTTGACAGAACCATCCTGAATCTGACCGAACAGAGCGTCCAGAGACATTCTGGACTTGGTCTCCTCGAGGAGCTGATTCTTGTGCTCTGTGACATAGGTAGCCGCAAAGTTCTTTGCCTCTTTATCTGTCTCCATAGCCACAAGGATCTCTCCGGCATCCGGCACTCCGTCCAGACCCTGAATCTCGATCGGTGTGGAAGGACCTGCCTCTTTGACTCTTCTTCCGGTCTCGTCTGTCATCGCGCGGACTTTACCGGAGGTCGGACCGCAGGCGATGTAATCGCCGACATGGAGCGTTCCCTTCTGAACGAGAAGGTTCGCAACCGGTCCCTTACCCTTATCCAGCTTTGCCTCGAGGACAAGTCCGCGGGCAAGTCTGTCCGGGTTTGCCTTCAGCTCGAGGATCTCTGCAGTAAGAAGGATGGTCTCCAGAAGGTCGTCGATACCTGTCTGTGCCTTTGCGGAGACAGGAACCATCTCTGTGCTGCCGCCCCAGTCGGAAGCGATCAGGCCGTACTCTGTGAGCTCCTGTTTTACCCTGTCGATGTTCGCGCCCGGCTTGTCCACCTTGTTGATGGCAACGATGATCTCAACGCCTGCGGCTTTCGCATGGTTGATCGCCTCGATCGTCTGCGGCATAACGCCGTCGTCCGCTGCCACGACAAGAACAGCGATATCTGTGGAATTCGCACCACGCATACGCATGGCCGTGAACGCCTCGTGTCCCGGTGTATCGAGGAATGTGATTCTCTTTCCGTCGACTTTTACTCCGTAAGCACCGATGTTCTGTGTGATACCGCCGGCCTCTTTTGCCGTTACGTGCGCGTTACGGATCGCGTCCAGAAGGGATGTCTTACCATGGTCTACATGACCCATGACGCAGACAACCGGCGGACGGGATACCATTGTGCTCTCGTCCTCTTCCTCCTCTTTGAGCATCTCGGCGATGACGTCGATCTTCTCCTCGTGATCGCAGAGGATCTCGTAAGTGATGGCGATCTCTTCTGCCTTCTCGTAGTCCACTTCCTGGTTTACGGTGAACATCTCGCCCTTCATGAAGAGATCCTTTACGATGACAGACGGCTGCATCTTCATCTTCTCGGCGAGCTCTTTGATGGTGAGTTTATCCGGGATCTTGATCTCGGTTACTTTCTCTTCCTTCTTCTCTTCCTTCTTGTGAACCGGTTTCTGAAGAGCCTTCGGAACAAGTCTTCTGTTATTTCTGTTCGGACCGTGTCCGTTGTTGCGTCCGTCCTGGAATTTGTTGGACTTGAGATCCTGTTTACTTCTCTCTTTGTCCTTGTTGAAGGAAGATCCGTCTCTGGATGTCTTCTTCAGACCCATATCCATTCCGCCGCCGGCAGAGGAGCGATGATCGCTGTGCTGTCCGTGGCTTCTGTTTGCGAAGCGGTTTGTTCCTTCGTCCTCGTCCTTTCCGCCGTTAAACGCACCCGGACGGTTTCCGGCAAAGCCGTTTCTGTTGCCGAAGCCCGGACGTCCGCCGCCCTGACCCGGTCTGCCGTTTCTGTCACCGAACGGTCTCGCGCCGCCCTGGCCCGGTCTGCCGTTTCTGTCACCGAACGGTCTCGCGCCGCCCTGGCCGCCTCTTGCGCCGCCGCGGTCACCGCCGAATTTGCCCTGGCCGCTGCGGTCTGTTCCTGCTGTTCTCTGTGCAGAGCCGCCGTTCGGTCTGCTCTGCGCGACTCTTACCTGTCCGTTTCTGTTTTCCTGACCGGTTCTGGTGCTCTCACCGGCAGATTTTGATGTATCGATTGTTGTTGCCTCTACTTTCTTTGTTTCTTCTTTCTGTTTTACCTCAGCGGCTGCTGCCTTCGGCTCTGTCTGAGCCGGTGCCGGCGATGCAGTCTCCTGAGCGGCGTTGTTCGCCGTCTGCGCCGGTTTCGTCTCCGGCTTCTCCGGTTCTGCCACATGTACGACCGGATGCGGACGCGGAACCTTGACAAGCGGTGTTCCCGCGGTCGCTGCGTGACCGCCGACCGGGCGTCCTCCTCTGCTGTTCTCGGTCACCGTACCGCGGCGCGCGCGATCCGCTGCCGCAGGACGTGCAGCCTTATCTTTATCTTTCTTCGCCTCTTTGCTCTTTCCTGTCGCCTGACGGAACGTCTTTCCCTCTTTGCTGGATGCGTTCTGCGGATGGAAAACGGCGATCAGTCTTTTCTTCTTCTTCGGCGCCTCTTCTGTCTTCTCAGCGTCCGCCTTTGCCTGTGCCGGCTTCGCGCCGCCAATGGCCGCTCTCATCGCAGCGATCTGGTCTTCCTCCAGTCCGCTGGCAGCCGTCTTTCCGGTAATGCCTTTTTTTCCGAGTTCTTCGAGAACCCTCTTTGCGTCTACACTCAATTCTTTTGCGAGTTCATGTACTCTCATCTTTGCCAAATTATAACACCGACCTTTCCTGCTACCCGGTTGCTCAGTCATCTAATTGCTGTATGATATTGTCCGCCAGACCCCGGTCTGTCACGACAATCACGGAGCGCTCGCCCTTTCCGATCATTCTTCCGAGCTCCGCCTTCGGGGCGAATCTCCGGACCGGAACACCGCGATACTCTGCCATGTTGTTAAACTTCTTTACTGTATTGTCTGAGGCGTCCTCAGAGAGAATCAGCAGACAGGCGTTTCCGGATTTCACGGCGCTTTCCGCCGCCACCTCTCCGCCTGCTATTTTTCCGGCCTTCATGGATATGCCGATCATGAACGCTGCCTTCTTACTGTTCAAGTCCGCTCATCTCCTTTTCCAGCCTCTCATAGACTTCATCCGGAATCTCCATGCCCAGCGATCTCGTGAGACCGCGGTTCTTTCTCGCCTTTTCCAGGCAGGAGGCGTCTCTGCAGATGTAGGCGCCGCGCCCATTGCTGCGGCCGCTCTCGTCCAGGACAACTTCTCCCTCCGGCGTGCGAAGAATACGGATGAGTTCTTTCTTTTCTTTCTTCTCATTGCATCCGACGCATTTGCGCATCGGAACCTTACGCACAGCTCCCATTCAAGAACCTCCCGGAGTTATTCCTCAGCCGAAACCGGCTCCTCTGTCTCCCCGTCCGATTCCTCGAAAGCTTCCTCTTCTGCGGAAACCTCTTCGAAGCCGTCTTCGGACTCGTCAGCGATCTCATCGGCAGCTTCCACATCCTCTGCGTCAAATGCCTCCTCACTGATCTCGTCGTCCTCGTACTCGTCATCCTCTGCGTACTCGTCGAAGAGTCCCTCCTCTTTTGCCTGGGATTCACTCTTGATGTCAATCTTGTACTGTGTCAGATGAGCGGCAAGACGGGCGTTCTGTCCCTCTTTACCGATGGCAAGCGACAGCTGGTAATCCGGAACGATGACAAGCGCCGTCTTCTCATCCGGATCTGCAAGTACGGAGATAACCTTTGCCGGAGAGAGCGCGTGCTCGATCAGAACCGCTTCGTTCTCATCCCACTCGATGACATCGATCTTCTCTCCGTCAAGCTCGTCGACGATCGCGTTGACACGGGAACCGTTGACTCCGACGCAGGCGCCGACAGCATCGACGTCCGGATCGTTGCTCCATACGGCGATCTTTGTACGGGATCCCGCTTCTCTCGCGATGGATTTGATCTCGATGATACCCTCGCGGATCTCGGCAACCTCCTCCTCAAAGAGTCTCTTCACAAGCTCCGGATGTGTGCGGGACACAAGAATCTTCGGTCCCTTCGGTGTATCGCGAACCTCGAGAACGTAGATCTTCACACGCTCTGTCGGATGGAATTTTTCTCCCTTGACCATCTCTTTGGCTGTGAGGAGAGCGTCCACTTTTCCAAGGTTTACATTGACGTTCTGTCCGACGTATCTCTGAACCGTACCGGTCATGACCTCATGCTCTTTTTCTCTGTACTCGTTGAACAGAGCTCTTCTCTCTTCCTCGCGGATCTTCTGCAGAATGACGTTCTTCGCGTTTGTTGTTGCAATTCTGCCGAAGTTCTTGGACTGAATCTCCACGCGGACGGTATCGCCGATCTGCGCGGTGGAATCGTACTTGAACGCGTCGATCTGCGCGATCTCCGCACCCGGATCCTCTACAGTTTCTACAACGGTCTTCTCCGCGTAGATGTGGAAATCGCAGGTGTCCGGATCGATGGATACGATAACATTGTCCGAACGATCATACTGATTTTTGTATGCCTGAAGAAGAGACTGCTGAATGGCCTCAAGCAGGGTCTCCTTGCTGATATTTTTCTCTTTCTCCAGTATGTTCAGTGCATCAAGTAACTCGCTGTTCATTTCTTCTTTATCCTCCCGGTCTAAGCCATTAAAAATCGAATGCCATGCGGATCAGTGCAATATCCGGCTTCTGAAAAATCAATTCCTGCCCGTCTTCCTCGGACACGATGGTTACGCTCTGATCATCATATGCCTGAAGCACCCCGGTAAATTCCTTTTCGTGGTTGATGATCTTGTAGGTGCGTATTTCCACCCGCTGTCCCATGGCACGCACATAGTCGCGCTCTTTCTTCAGCGGCCTGCCGAGTCCCGGCGAACTGACTTCCAGGATGTAAGCCTCTTCGATCAGATCCAGCGCGTCCAGTTTCTCTTCAAACGCGCGGCTGATGATCTCACAGTCATCCACCGTGATGCCGCCCTCTTTGTCGGCGTAGGCCCGAAGATACCAGGTTCCGGCTTCCTTCACATACTCGAGATCGACGAACTCATAGTTCAGCTCCTCAAGCAGTGGAAGCAGAAGATCTTCCGCTTTCTTCTCAATTGCTTCTGTTCTTGCGCTCAAGTCAACAACTCCTTTTTCTGGATTGATACCGGGAGTGATCCCAGTCTTTTGTCTGTGCAACAGGTTCCGCGAAACAGTTTCCTCTTACACAAAGAAGAGTGGACCTCTCGGTCCACTCCTACTCTATCATCTATTAACATCTTAAACTATAACACGCAAAGTCGTGAAATGCAAGCATTTATGCGGTCTCCGTTTTTTCCGCCATGTGGAGCACCACCTGTCTGTACGGAATCTCGATTCCTTCCTTCGCGAATCCGCTGTGGATGCTCTCGTTGAGTGCCCACTTCACCGGAAGGTACTCGGAGGCGTTCACAAAACACCAGATCCCGAGGATCACGGCACTCTCGCCGAGCTCCGCGACAAACACTTTCCGCCCGCCCTTCTCGATTCTGGAATCCGCATCGAGAATCCGTTCGATCACCGCTCTCACCGCCTCCACGTCCGCGGAATAAGAGATGCCGACTCTGATCTCGATCTTGCGTCTTCCGAGCGCCGTCACATTCGTCACACGGTTGTTGGTCAGCGTTGAGTTCGGTATCATCACGATCTCATGATACACCGTCTCCAGCGTCGTGTAGTACATCTCGATTTTCCGTACGGTTCCCTCCGCGCTGACTGCGGGAACCTGGATGTAATCACCCGACCGGAACGGACGGACAACCAGAAGGAGAAGTCCTCCCGCGAAGTTCGCGAGGGTTCCCTGCATGGCCAGTGAAATGCCGACGCCCGCCGACGCGAGAAGCGCGGCGATCGAGGTTGCCTCCACGATGCGCAGCTGGATGATGATCTCCACCAGCGTCAGCGACAGAATACCGTAGCGGATCAGCGAGCAGACAAAACTACGGATCGACGCGTCCACATTGTGTTTTGCCATCCTTCGCTCCAGAAAGGAACAGAACTTTCGAAGAATTTTCCCGACGATCCAGAAGATCAGGATGGCCCCCGCCGCCCGGATCAGAAAATCAAAAGCCTCTCCTCCAAATTTTAACGCCCATGTCTCCAGTTTCTGAAGCATTTCTTTCCTCCTTACTCAAACACATCGCAGACTTTTTCCGACGATCATGTCGCAGGTTTATTCCTGCCGCTCTTCGTCACTTTGCCGGCCGCTTTTTTTGCCGCGTCGGCCACATTCTTCACTGCGGTTGTGTTCTTTCCGGATGTGCTTTTCTTGACTTTCTCAGCGACTGTCTTCTTGACCGACGCCGCCTTTTTCTCTGTCTCGGCCTTTACCGCCTTCTTTACAGCCTCGACTTTCTTTCCTGTCTCTTCCCTGACTTTCTTCACCGCGTCTGCCTTCGACGTTTTCTTTTTCTCAGCCGGTTTCACAGCTGTGGAAGTTGTGGAAGCTTTGCTGATAATCGCGCTCTTGCGAAGAGCGGCTCTTCTTTTCGCAGGGGTCAGTTCCACTCTCTCGATCGGCTCCGTAAATTTGTAGATGGAGACCGAAAGCGGAGCGATTCTGACTTTGATGGAATCCTGTCTCTCGTCCTGCTCCACCGCGCGGCTGAGTTTGACTCTCGGATTCACCGCGCCGGTGCCGCCGTATTCCACAGCGTCGCTGTTGAAAATCTCTTTGTACTTTCCGGGATACGGAACTCCGACCAGGAAATTATCGTACTCCAGATTCGAGAAATTCGCAACCACAAGAAGCGTATCGCCCAGTTTGCTTCCTTTTCTCAGGAATACCAGAAGGTTTCTCTTCCAGTCGAGGTTGCTGATCCACTCAAAACCGTCTCCCGTATTGTCGAGCTCATAGAGCGCGCTCTCGGATTTGTAGAGCGAGAGCAGGTCCTTGACGTATGTCGTCATCTCGCCCTCATCCTGTCCCCAGGTGAGCATTTTCTTTCCCGGGTGAGCGAGAAGGTACGCGTAGGTCAGACGGAGATTTGCCTCTTTCAGAGCGCTCTTTCCGCCCGGCATCTGTTTCAGGAAGCTGCGCGATCCGTTCTCCGTGAGAGAGTGCGAGAGCGCCAGCATAAATTTCTCGCTGTAGTTGTAGACCATGCTGAAGGTCAGCTCCTCCTGATGGGAGCCACGGAACAGCGGATCCAGCTGAATGTAGCGCATATAATCGTCAATGCAGCCGTTGTTCCACTTGAGGTCAAAGCCGAGTCCCTCTCTGTCCGCATCTCCGGTCACCATCGGGAAGCCCGTCTGCTCCTCCGCGATCATCATTGCGCCCGGAACCTTCTCGTGAATCTCCCGGTTCAACGCGCGGAAGAAATCGATCGCCTCGAGGTTTTCACTCGATCCGTACATATTCGCGATCCACTCCCCGTCTCTTCTTCCGTAGTTCATATACAGGATGGAAGCCAGATCGCCAACCTTCAGTCCGTCCGCGTGGAACAGGGAGAGCCAGCACATCGCGCTTGCTTTCAGGAAGGAGACAACTTCGTTTCTGCCGTAGTTGAAAATCAGCTGATCCGTCTTCGGGTGTACGCCCTTCTTCGGATCCAGATGCTCATAGAGGCATGTTCCGTCAAAAGAGGACAGGCCGTCGTTTCCTCTGGCGAAGCTTCCCGGATTCCAGTCGAGAATCACGCCGAGTCCTGCTCTGTGCAGAGTGTCCACGAGATACATAAAGTCTTTCGCGGTGCCGTATCTGCTTGTCGGCGCAAAAAAGCCGCTGGTCCCGAAGCCGTTGGAATCATCGTCCGGATATTCCATCACCGGAAGAAGTTCCACATCTGTGTAACCGAGAGAAGATGCGTGAGATGCAAGCTTCGGCGCAATCTCGCGGTACGTCTCCTCTTCTCCCTTCCAGTCGGCGAGATTTACTTCATAGATCGCAACCGGCGCACCGGAAATCTTTCTGTTCTCTCTCTCCTTCATCCACTTTTCGTCGCCCCACTTGTAATCGAGCGAGGTGACAACGGAGGCCGCCTCCGGCATCTGCTGGGACTCGTTCGCGTAGGGATCAGCCTTCAGGTAGACCATTCCCGCCCTGGATTTGATCTCATATTTATAGAAGCAGCCGGCCTCGACGCCCGGGATGAAGAGCTCGTAAATACCGCTGTCCAGCCGGTTCATCGGAAATCTCCGTCCGTCCCAGTCGTTGAAGTCGCCGACCACGGATACCCGCACCGCGTCCGGAGCCCAGAGTGCAAAATACGCGCCTTTGCATCCGTTGATCTCCATCAGATGAGAGCCCATCTTCTCGTACGCGTTTTTCCAGAGTCCCGATGTAAACTTTTTCTCTTCCTTCTCCGTGATCTGGCAGGGATAGGCGTACGGATCCTTTTCTTCCTTCGCCTTTGCGCCGCTTCCCACGATGTATGTATAGTCGGGCACTTTTCGTCCGCTGAGAAGAACAGCGAAAAATCCCGCTTCATCCTCTTGTACCATCGGAAGTACCGTTCCATCTCCCAGGCGGACGCTCACTGTGTCCTCACCCGGATAAAATGCCTGAACCAGAACGCCGCCATCCACGATCTGCGGACCGAGAATTTTTCTCGGCGTGCTTTCCTCAGCATAAACAACCGCTTCGATCTCCGCCCAGTCCATCAGGTCGTAGATCATACTTTCCATAGTTTCTGTCGTGCCCACTATTTCACCCTCCTACGAAAAATAAAAATGTTACGCAGTTCTTCCGCCCGCGAAACGTTTTGCGTCACATAACCCCCGAAGGAATTTCCCGTGACACAAAGAAAACCGAAACTGCGCCTTCCAAAAAAAGGACAGTCTCGGTTCTCATTATAGCATTATTCTTCCCGGATGTAATCTAATTCTGCGAATATTCTTTCTATTCGTTTACTTTTTGGAAGCTGCGCATCTTCCGCGGGTACGGTTTATTCAACAGAAACGATATCCTCTGCACTGTCAGCTTCTGTATTTTCCTCCGGTCTGTTCAGGATTTCCATAAACTCCTCACCGGTGATGGTCTCTCTCTCATACAGATATTTCGCAAGCTCATGGAGTTTGTTCATATTGCCGGAGAGGATCTCCTTTGCCTTCTCGTACTCCGCCTGAACGATGGACACCACCATCTGGTCGATTTTTCCGGAAGTAGCCTCCGAACATGCCAGCGAAGTGTCTCCGCCGAGATATCTGTTGGATACCGTCTCGAGCGCAACCATTCCGAACTCGTCGGTCATACCGAAGCGGGTAACCATGGAGCGGGCGAGTTTTGTTGCCTGCTCGATATCGTTGGAAGCACCGGTTGTCACAGAGTGGAAAATCAGTTCCTCTGCCACACGACCTCCGGTGAGGGTCGCGATCCGGTTCATGATTTCTTCCTTGCTCATGAGGTTGCGCTCACCCTCATCCACCTGCAGCGTATATCCGAGTGCTCCGGAAGTACGCGGAATGATCGTGATCTTTGTGACCGGCGCAGAGTGTGTCTGCAGAGCCGCAACCAGGGCATGCCCTGTCTCGTGATAGGAGACAATGAGCTTCTCCTTGGTCGTCAGCACTTTATTCTTCTTCTGGTATCCGGCGATAACAACCTCAACCGCCTCCATCAGATCGTTCTGTGTGACGAATTTTCTGCCGTCGCGAACCGCGCGGAGAGCAGCCTCGTTGATCATATTTGCAAGTTCGGCTCCGGAAGCGCCGGACGCCGTGCGGGCCACAGCGTTGAAGTCCACATTGTCCGAGATCCGGATTTTCTTCGCGTGAAGACGAAGGATCTGTTCTCTTCCCTGAAGGTCCGGCAGCTCCACAGGAATCCTGCGGTCAAATCGTCCCGGTCTGGTGAGCGCGGGATCGAGGGAATCCGGACGGTTGGTAGCCGCCAGAATGACAACGCCCTTCTTTCCGTCAAAACCGTCCATCTCTGCCAAAAGCTGGTTCAGCGTCTGCTCTCTCTCGTCGTTTCCGGAGAAACCGCCGCCGTCACGCTTCTTACCGATGGTATCAATCTCATCGATGAATACGATACAGGGTGCCTTGTCGTTTGCCTGCTTAAACAGGTCTCTGACTTTCGCCGCGCCCATGCCGACGAACATCTCCACAAATTCCGAACCGGAAATGGAGAAGAACGGCACGTTCGCCTCGCCGGCCACCGCTTTCGCAAGAAGAGTTTTACCTGTTCCGGGAGGTCCCACGAGGAGTGCGCCCTTCGGCATTTTTGCTCCGATCTCCGTGTACTTCGCCGGGTTGTGAAGGAAATCGACAATCTCCTGCAAGAGTTCCTTTGCCTCATCCTCGCCGGCCACGTCGTTGAATTTGATTCCTGTCTCCGACTGAATGTACACTTTGGCGTTGCTCTTTCCGAAGCTCATGGCGTCGCCCATGCCTCCGCCCATCCGCTTCGTCATCGTGTTCATCAGCCATCTGCCCAGGAAGAAAAATACCACCAGCGGCAAAATCCAGCTTAGCAGGAAACTGACCACCGGGTTGGCCTGCTCGATGATCGGACTGTCAAAATCGGTGATACCCGCCTCTTTGAGTCTGTCCACGAGCTTGTAATCATCCATCAGTCCCGAGCGGTATTTATTTCCGCTCTTATCCTGGAACTGGACAGAGTTGTTTCGTATGTCGACTTTTACCTTCTCGATCTCTCCGTTGTCAAGCTTCTGCAGAAATTCGCCGTAGGTCGCTTTCTTGACCTGGGCCATGTTGATCTGCGGAATCAAAAGAAAATTCAGAAGCAAAAGCACGACCAATGCTATCGCATAGTAGAAAATGATTGGTTTTCTATCAGGTCTGATTTCTTTCACTCTTTTTACCTCCGCTGACCGTCTGACTTCGCAGCCGGTCGGAAATGTTTTTGTGTTATTTTTATCAATCTTACCCCAGATTTGTCCGATGTCAAGAAAAGGGCAGGGAATTTCATGAAAAATTCATGAAATACTCTGCCCGGTTTCTCAAAACTTTCTGAGAGTATCTGTCTCCTCCTCACCGACATTTTCCACGCCGACGATTTCGACATCATATTCCAGCTTGTCGTTTACTTTCACGTGAGCGAGATCCCCCGCTCGCTTTCCCATGAGTGCCCGCCCCAGCGGAGAGTTCGGCGTGATGCGTCCCTCCATGGAATCTGCGCGCACGGTTGTCACGATTTTGTAGGTCTCCGTCTCCTCTTCGTCCGGGAACCGCACCGTCACTTTCTTGTTCAGTCCGACCTGATCCTCCGCGGAGCGATCCTCCACGATGATGGCCGTCTCGATCATCTTCGTCAGATAATTGATGCGGCTGTTGTTTTCGCGGTTCGCCTTTCTCGCCGCGTAGTACTCGAAGTTTTCGCTGAGATCTCCCTGCGCTCTCGCCTCCTGTACCGCCTTCAGGATTTTCGGCCGCTCGACGAGTGTTCTGTGGTCGATTTCTTCCTGCATTTTCTCTATATCACTTCTTGTCAGCCTGTCATGCATAGTCTATCATCCTTTCCTGTCGTGCCGGCGTCGTCCGGGACAACCGGCATCTGCCTTCTGTTTCCGGTCAGCGCAAAAACGCGCGATATGCCAGATACGCCTCGTAGATATCCGCCTTGTTTGTGATCTCCCAGGGCGCGTGCATATTCAGCACAGCAACTCCGAAGTCAATGACTTCCATGCCGAGGTTCGCCAGAATATAGGCGATGGTTCCGCCGCCGCCCTCATCGACTTTACCAAGTTCGGCTGTCTGATAGGAGATGTCCTCCTTCTCAAGAAGTCCGCGAAGGAAGCCCATGTACTCGGCGTTCGCGTCGTTGGAACCGCTCTTTCCTCTGGCGCCTGTGTACTTGTTGAATACCGGTCCTCTGCCGAGGTATGCGCTGTTCTTTTTCTCCATGACCTCCGGATAGTTCGGATCCATACCTGCGCTCACGTCGGAGGAGAGCACTTTTGTCTTTGTGAGGACTCTGCGAAGCTCGAGTTCGCTGTAGCAGCCGAGCAGATTCATCAACTCCGCCAGTGTATTCTCGAAAAATCTCGAGTGCATGCCGGTCGCTCCCACACTTCCGATCTCTTCTTTGTCGGTCAGAAGGCAGATGGATGTGTACTCCGGCTCCTTCTCATCCAGAATCGCGCGGAAAGAGGTGTAGGCGCAGACTCTGTCATCCTGTCCGTAACCCATGATCATGCTTCTGTCGAAGCCGTAGTCTCTCGCCTCACCGGCAGGAACGACTTCGATCTCAGCCGACATGAAGTCATCTTCCTCGATGTTGTATTCTTCCCTTAAAATCGCGAGGATATTCTTCTTGACGGACTCGGACTCCTCTCCGGCCAGGGGTTTGCTTCCGACCAGGATGTTGAGGTTTTCTCCGGTCACCGCCTGGGACACTTTTTTGTCCATCTGCTTTGCGGCGAGATGGATCAGAAGATCGGAGACTCCGAAGACCGGGTCGGTCGGCTTCTCACCGATGCAGATGTGCACGGATGTTCCGTCTTTTCTTACGACCACGCCGTGCAGCGCCAGCGGAAGTGTCACCCACTGGTACTTCTTGATTCCGCCGTAATAGTGGGTGTCCAGCATCGCGAGTTCGGAATCTTCGTAGAGGGGATGCTGTTTGAGATCGAGGCGCGGTGAGTCAATATGCGCGCCGAGGAATCTTGCCCCCTCTGTCAGTGGTTTCTTTCCGACGCGGAAGACGAGAAGTGATTTCTTCATCATGTCCGCATAGATCAGGTCGCCGGCCTGGGGCTTCACTGCACCGCTGATGGCCTCTTCGAGTTTTACAGCTCCTGCTTTTTCCAGTTCTCTGATCATGCCGGAGACGTTTTCTCGCTCCGTTTTATGTCCCGAGAGAAAAACGCGGTAGTCCTCGCAGAAATTCTGCAGGACTGCTTCCTCTCTTTTTTCCCAGATTTTCTTTTTATCCATTTCCAGCCTCTCCTCGTATTACAGGTTTATGAGTTTTCAACAGGCTTCGGAAAGCCCGCGGGTTATTGGGTTTTGTGGGTGTCAGATGTCAGTTCTGAAAGTTCCACGCTTCTAACATACTATCATTATTTGAATAAATTTTCCAGTTGGCATGTAGCACGCGGGGACAGCAACCTGCATCGCAAACACGTCGCCTCGTCGTCAGCGCTGCGCCGCCTTATTTCCGGTATGACTGTCTGATACACCAATCATTTATTTCCGGCATACGCCGCACACAGAATCACAAACCGTCCCGCCGAATCTCACTTCCTTGTGTTCACGTGTACCACTCTTGCGTTCCCGGTCAGCGGATCGCGGCTTCTGTAATCAAAGACCACCGGCCAGGGTCCTTCGCCACCAATGCCGAAGATGTCCACGTCGAAGACTTCCCCGTGCATCATGCGGCGATCGATTCGTCCCTCGGCATGCTCCCGGTAGTATTCCTGAAACAGCGGTTTCCACGGCGCGGGATCGGGTGCCCACGCCGGACGGCTCTTCGCGTTTTCCCGAAGGTAGAGATCCAGCAAGAGAAGACTCTCATAGTATTTCTGTCTCTCCGGAAAACGATCGCGGATGAAGTCCCGCAGAATCGTAAATCTCGCCATTCGGGAGTGCTGTACATCCCGGTCAAAGTTCCGGTCGTACCAGTCGGCGATGGCCGCGTAGGTGTCAAAGGCCGAGCCGGTTTCCTCCGTCAGCGCCTCCATCGTATAAACAAACTGGCAGCTGTTGTAATAGACTTCCGTCATCTCCTCGACGCCCTTCAGATAGAGGACGTCGCTGTAGGACAGCCAGTTGGTGCGGATGACCTCGTAGGGTGCCTCCGCGTGATAGACGATCCCGAATTCTTCCGCCCGCCTGTGCATGGCTGATCCCTTGAGCACTTTCAGAAAGCCGAGCTGGAACTGCTGGGGTTTCATAGCGTACACTTCGTCGAAGGATCTTCGGAAGGTGGCGACATCCTCGTAGGGAAGTCCCGCGATCAGATCCAGATGCTGGTGGATGTTTGCGCCGGCACGAATCCGATCCGTGACGCTTCGCAGATGATCCATGTTCTGTACGCGGTCGATCGCCTCGAGCGTGTCCGGATTTGTCGACTGCACGCCGATCTCCAGCTGTACAAGTCCCGGGCGAAGTGTCGACAGGAGTTCGATCTCCTCGTCTGTCAGAAGATCCGCCGCAATCTCGAAATGAAAGTTTGTGACCTTATTGTCATGTTCCCGGATATACGTCCAGATTCCCTGCGCGTGGCGGTGGTTACAGTTGAAGGTTCGATCCACAAATTTTACCTGCGGAACGCCGGCGTCCAGAAAGAACTGCAGCTCCTCACAGACTTTCTCAAGGCTCCGGAAACGCACTTTTTCCCGGAGGGAGGAAAGACAGTAGCTGCAGGAAAACGGACAGCCTCTGCTGCTCTCGTAGTAGATGATCCGGTGCCGGAAGACTTCCATGCCTTCTTCTCCAGCCATATCCCGGTAGAAGAAAGGGATCTCGTCCAGTGCAAGCGGCGGTGTCGGCGGCGCCGTAACAATCCGGCCGTCGCTTTTTCTCCAGACGACGCCCGTCAGGTTTTCCGGCAGATCGCCGTCCGCACGAACCGCTCCCGCAAAGAACCGCATCAGTCCGGCAAAAGTCGCCTCTCCCTCGCCGGTCATGATTCCCGCGATCTCCTCATGTTCTCGAAGGATCTTTGCCGCGTCAAAACTGACTTCCGGTCCCCCAAGCCAGATAGGAACATCGGGAAGGATCAGTTTTAACGTCTTCGCGAGAGAAAAAATTATCTCCATGTTCCAGATATAACAGGAAAAGGTGATGACATCCGGCCGTCTCCGGTAGAGATCCGCGAGGATATGATCCTTCTGCTCGTTGATCGTGTATTCATGGATTTCCAGTTCCGGCATCTCCCCGGAAGTCAGATGTGTTCGCGCATAGGATTCCAGCGTCCGCACCGCGAGGTTGCTGTGTATGTATTTTGCATTGACCGCTGCCAGGAGTATTTTCATGTGCACCTCCGTTTTCTTCTTTTGCCATTTTATCATATCGGGTCCACCATCCGCAAAAAAGAAGGCAGCAGCCATGGGCCACTGCCTTCTTTTTTATCAGAACAGTTTTTCGTTCTCGTCTACTTTGTATTTTGCGTCTTCTTCCGCAGCTTCCTCAGCCGGGCTTTTTCCCCTGCGGAGGATGATGTTGACGATGATGCCGACGATCAGTGCGGTCGCGATGCTGGTGATCTGCACAACCTTGAAGTCAAGGACAAGTCCTCCGATTCCGAGCACGAGGATCGAACTTACGACGAAGAGGTTTCTGTTGTCATTTAAGTCCACCGTCTGAATCATGCGAAGTCCGGATACGGAAATGAAACCGTAGAGGGCGATGCAGATTCCACCGATGACGCACACCGGAATCGTATTGACGAACGCGACAAACGGCGTGAAGAACGAACAGAGAATGCAGAGAACGGATGTCGTGATGATCGTAAAGATGGAAGCATCTCCGGAGATTGCCACGCAGCCGATCGCCTCGCCGTAGGATGTATTCGGGCATCCTCCGAAGAATGCGCCGAGGATGGAGCCGAGTCCGTCTCCGAGAAGTGTGCGGTGAAGACCCGGATCGCGGATCAGATCGCGGCGAATGACGGAACCGAGGTTCTCATGATCCGCGATGTGCTCTGCAAAGACAACGAGTGCCACCGGCGCGAACAGAAGGAGAACGTTCACCACTCCGACTGCACCCTGAAGGGCGGACGGTCCGTTCTTGATCATGCCGACAAAGGTGAAGTCCGGAACGCTGACAAAGCTCTTCCATGTGATCGTGCTGAAGTTCTGAATGATCGGCGAAAAATCAACGATCTCCATATATGCGATACCCGTCAGTTTTCCGATGATCGTGAACACGGTTCCGAGGGCGTATCCCGCAAGGATACCGATGATAAACGGAATCATGCGGATGTTTTTTCCGCCTTTCACCGAAGCAAGGATCGTGACAAAGAAAGCTGTCAGACCGCAGACAATGGCGAGGAGATTATAATCTCCGGCAGAGGTATTGTTCAGGTTGCTCACTGCGGAGCCGCAAAGAGAAAGTCCGATCAGCGCAACCGTAGGTCCTATGATAACCGGCGGCATGATACGGTCTACCCATTTGGTTCCGATCACCATGATGATCAGCGCGATGATGACATATACGCCGCCTGCGAAAAGGGCTCCGAGAAAAATACCGAAGTATCCGAAAGAAGCAGCGCCGATCAGCGGCGTGATAAACGCAAAGGAGCTTCCGAGGAAAATCGGACTTTTCTTCCTTGTGAGAAGAACGTAGAGCAGCGTTCCGATTCCGGCTCCGAAAAGCGCGGCCGGCTGACTCATGGTTACTTCTGTGGTTCCCTTTGTGCCGAGGTTGACAAGTGTCGGCACCAGAAGGGTTGCCGCGATGATCGCAAGCAGCTGCTGAAAGGCGTAGATCAGATTCTTTCCGAACGGCGGCCTCTCATCGACATCATAAACGAGTTTCATGTGGTTGGTTCCTCCTCAAAATTCTAGCCTGTACAGCGCGCTTCCCATCCCCTGTTCCATCCTCCCGAAAACCGGGAAACCCATTCCTTCCGGGTCCGGTTCTTCCGCGGACGATGAGTCTGTCGCTGTACTCCTTGAAATTTTCATCCAAACTATAATAGCCGCAAAAAATGAAGAGTGCAAGCAAAACCTTCGCTATTTTTTATTTACTCCGAGCCCATCCAGGAAACGGATCATATCTTCGGCGTTTCCTTTTTCGTACCCGTCGTTACGAAGGGCGAGGGAGAGTTTTCCCTGTAAAAACAGGACGATCATGTCCTTTCTGACCACGTATTTCTCGATGCTGTCGACGGGAACTTCGTTCCTCGTGTTGCTGACTCTCGTCCGGATGGACGCCTCGTCAATTTCGACCCGCATCATCGGACTGTCGATGTGATACGCCTTCCGGATGTTGTCGAGTTCTTTTCTCGCCGCCGCTGCCCTCTGCATCTCCAGAGAGATGATACCGAAAATGCCGAGAAGTCCGATCAGCGCAATGACCGGCTGCCGGATGATCAGTGCCGCTGCCGGAAAGCCGACGATCATCAGAATCAGGATGATATAACGGATCCTGTTTTTCGTCCTCCACCAGACGGCCATCGCCTCACGGGCGATCTTCGGCGTATACGCGTATTTATTTACTATTTTTGCCATAAATTCTGTCCTCTGTACTTTTTTGCAGGATGCTGATAATGAACCGGCAAATGCACTTGCCGGATTGACCATCACTTCCTCAGCCTCGCCCGGCAAAGCCTGCCGTTTCCCCCGCTTATGCTTACTTCCAGATAAAGAAGGTATTTCCGCCGTAGTGTACCGGATCCTCACAGTGATTATAATTCAGTTTCTGTGCATACCAGTCCGCCCAGACGTTTTTCCGCATCGTTCCGATCAGTTTCTCTCCGGTCTTGTCTCCCTGCAGGAGTTTGACCGCAACTTCAAAGGCTGTCTTATACGAGTCTGCCTCCGCGGAGTTTTTGTATTTTTTGATACAATCGCGAAGATCATCGACATCCATGAACTGATTCGGCTCATTGATCACCTCGGCGATCGTCGACGGATAAGCGTTTCTTCCGAGCTGCTGATTCGCCGCGCGGTAGTCTCTGAGACGATTCAGCACGACCTGACCGACACAGTACATTCCCTGCGGGTGCGTTCCGGTCTCATGACAGATGATTCCTCCGAGCAGTTCCGCGTCGTCAACCGAGATATTCTCATACACAAACTTGCTTCCGTCTACGCCGGCAATTTCTTCCCATAATTCTTTTTCAATCTGCGCGAGGCTCTTTCCTTTTGCCGCCGCATAGAAACCAATATTCTCGTCGACCCATCCGATCCTGCAGAGGACTTCCCGCTCGTGTGTATCGGTCGTGTAGTTGTGAGCACCGATCTTAAGCGCCGGATGGCACTGACGATAAACCGGGATTCCGGTCTCATCCGCCGTTTTCCAGCAGATTCCCTCATATTTCCAGCCTCGAGTCTGTAGAACGTCTCTCTCATGTTCGCTCGCCGTATAATGATGATCCGATGTAAAAAGATTCACCAGTCGATAGACGTCTTTCCCCTCTTTCGGTGCGTACCAGCCGATTCCCTCGTAGGTCCATCCTCTTTTTACAAGCGTATCTTTTTCGTTAAGATCCGATGTGTAAAGGTGTTCTTTGACGTGCGAATGATAGAGCCTGTACATGGGAATCATATCCTTCGTATCTTCGTCTTCTCCAGTCTCCTCCGAGGCACCGTAAAGCGCCCCGGCATCTTCGCTGTTTCCGGCGGAGACAATCCCCTCTTTTTCCGCCTCTTCCACAAGCCGGTCTACTTCCGAAAAATCTTTTGCCGCGCCGCAGGTATCGTCCCCGTTTATACCTGTACTAACGCCGCCGGAAACCGAACCGGATTCCTCCGCCGAGATCCGGAGATCCGTATCCGCATGGACCGTTACCACCCCCGATGATACCGATGCGACAGATACAAACGCCGCCACCATAGCAATCACTGCCCTTTTTTTCATAACCAAATTTCTTCTCCCTCAGTGAAGTGAACTTCTGATATTGATCATCTGCCGTTCAATATGACGTTTCATATATTTGTCGGCAGACGCGAAATCTTTTCTCTTCAGACTTTCCCAGAGCTCATCGTGTTCTGTGATCAGACTCTGGCGGTTCTCCGCGTCTTTCAGGTACTCCACACGATAGCGGTACATCTGTTCTCGCAGATTGTTGATCATCTGCACCAGTCTCCGGTTCCCCGAAGCTTCATAAATGATCGTATGAAACTCCTCGTCTGCCTGTGCCAGCTGGACAAGATCCATCGTGTCCACGACGGCCTCGAATTTTCTGGATGCCCGGTACAGATCCGACAGCTGCCTCTCTGTGATCCGCTCACAGGCGAGTCGGACGGTCAGTTCCTCCAGCGCCTCTCTCACTTCCAGAACGTCGCGCAGATCTTTTTCCGTAATCTTCGCGACCTGGGCGCCTCTTCTCGGAATGTTTGTGACAAGTCCCTCGAGTTCCAGCATACGGATAGCCTCTCGAATCGGTGTCCGGCTGACCCCCAGACGGTTCGCCAGCTGGATCTCCATCAGACGCTCGCCGGGATGAAGATCCCCGCGAAGAATGCTTTTCCTGAGTGTGCGGAATACTACATCGCGGAGCGGCATTCCCTCATATTCGCTCATCGTCTCAGCCAGTTTCTCTTCAGTCATGCATGTTCCTCCTGTCCGTGAAACGGTACTGTCAAAAATACATCTTTGGCAAGTCCGTTTCCTTCCAGTCCGTTACATGCCTTTTGTGCATCTTCTTTCTCATGAAAAATACCGAATACCGTGGGACCGCTGCCGCTCATCATCGCGGCCAGAGCCCCGTTTTCCCTCAAATATGTTTCTATCCTGCCGATCGCCGGCACCTCCGGCGCCGTCACAAGTTCGAGGACATTTCCCATCGTTCTTATGACGCCGTCAAGATCTCCCGCCCGGATCGCCTCCGCCTGCGCCGGCACATCCGGATGCGGATATGCTCCGATCTCATCCAGCCTGCGGTACACGTAGGGTGTGGAGACATCCGCCGCCGGCTTGGCGAGAACAATCCAGCAGTCCGGAAGAGACGGAAGAGGCGTGATCTTCTCGCCGATTCCCTCGCAGAGAGCCGTTCCACCGATGACACAGTAGGGAACGTCCGCCCCGAGTCCGACGCCGGCCTCACAGAGTTCCCGGTCGGACAGGCCGAGACCGAAGAGCTCCGATAACCCCTTCAGCGTGGCGGCCGCGTCGGCGCTTCCGCCGGCCAGTCCGGCGGCTGCAGGGATTCTCTTTGTCAGCGAGATCTCCACACCGTCGCGGATCTGAAACCGGTTCATCAAAAGATCCGCCGCCCTCCAGACCAGATTCTTCTTCTCTTCCACCAGCGCGGGGACGTTTGTTTTCAGCTGAATCCCCGGTTCCTTCCGGCACGTAAACGTTAGTGTATCATATATGTCAACATTTTGCATAACCATGCGGAGAAGATGATACCCGTCCTCTCTTTTACCGGTCACGTCCAGACTCAGGTTGACTTTGGCTCTTGCTTTTACTTCCAACATTTGTTTTCTTCCCCTGTACCTTGCGGTTTTATATCAGAATCACTATAATTAAGAATGTCGCTTGCGACACAAAGAAAACTTAATAAAAGGAGTTTGTTATGTTCCGACTGATTTTTTCTGTTTTATTCGCAGTACTCTATCTGATCCTCGGACTTCCTGTACTCGGCGTTCTGTGTCTCGTTGGAAAGATCAACAGAAACGCCAAAGACCGCGCCTGCCAGGCAGCTGTCTCCTGGGCGTTCCGCGTCATCCTCGCGATCTCCGGAATCCGTGTCACTGTCCTCGGAAAAGAAAACATTCCCGCGGAGCAGGCCGCTCTGTACGTCGGCAACCACCGGAGCAATTTCGATATTCTCGCCACCTATCCGTTTATGAAACGTCCGGGCGGCTATATTGCCAAGAAATCCATGGAGAAGATTCCTCTCCTGAATCTCTGGATGCGCGCGATCTACTGTTTCTTTCTGGATCGAAGCAACATCAAAGACGGCATGCAGATGATCAAGGACGCCATTGCGCAGATCAAAGACGGCAGAAACGTCTTCGTATTCCCGGAGGGCACCCGCAACAGGGGCGAGGCCGACACACCGCTTCTTCCGTTCCACGAGGGAAGTTTCCGCATCGCGACGATGACCGGCTGTCCGGTGATCCCCGTTGCAATCAACAACTCTGTGAATATTCTGGAGGCGCATTCCCCGTGGATCAAATCCACACACATCGTGATCGAGTTCGGCGCGCCGGTTGATACATCGAATCTCTCCAGAGATGAAAAGAAACATCTCGGTGAAACCACCCGCGGAATCATTACAGAGATGCTTGAAAAAAATCAATCACTCGTATAATTATGTTTTTTTTTAAATACAAATGCATTATTAAAGATAATATATTTCCCCTTGAAAATCAAACGTATTTTCCAATCTCACAAAAAAGGCGGATCCGCAAACGCGAATCCGCCTTTTTTCTCATATATTGTGGAGATTTCCTCACGGTTCGAGATCCTCGAAGACAACCGTGGAACCGTCGGTCTTGACGAGTTCATAATCCTCCAGCGTGCGCACGGTCCAGTCCATCCGGTCGACATGATAAATCATCCTGCAAATCCAGAGACTCGGGCTCTTTCTGTTGTCGATATTGGTCGAGATATAATCCGGAGCAGTAAGGAAGTTGAGAAGAAGACTGCTGCAGGCAAAATCCCAGACCAGATTCTTCACCTTCGAACCGGTTGTGTAGGCGTAGTCCACCTTCTGTCCGCGGATGTATTCGTTTCTCTGTTTGCGGAACCACACGAGAACTCTCGGATCGAGAGACTCGATCGCGAAGATTCCGTCATAGGTATCCACAACCGCGCACACCTGATCCGCCAGGGCGTCACAATTGTTGTGCTCAACCTTCAGGTCGAGAAGGACAGGAACCTGTCCGTCGATGAGATCCAGCGCCTCCTGCAGCGTCGGGATCGTCTCGTCCGATGTGCCCAGCGTCAGCTCGCGAAGCTCCTCGAGGGTGCTGTTCTCCACTGTGCCTTTTCCGCCGGTCAGTCCGTCCACACGGGCGTCTGCAAAAACCACAGGCACTCCGTCGCGGGTAAGCCGGACGTCCATCATAATTCCATATCCGTGATCAACCGCCTGCCGAAAAGCTTCAAGCGTATTCTCCGGAATATCATCATCCGTTCCTCTGAAACCTCTTCTTGCAAAGTCATATCTCTTGATCTCGGAGAGATCCGGTTTGTTCATCAGTCTCGGTTTCACGGCAACCGCCCAGGCTGCGCCTGTTCCGATCAGAAAACCGGTCAGTTTCTTCAGTGTCCCACTCATATATAACCTCCTGTTTCTGCTGTCAGATAAACGGAATCAAATACAATTAATGGAATTATTATATCACAGTTTAAACTGCTATATGAAGAATATTTGTCGCCAGCGCGAAGTACACAGACAGGGAAATCGCGTCGACAATGGTCGTGATCAGCGGGCTGGCCATGACTGCCGGGTCAAATCCGATGCGGTCGGTGACCATCGGGAGAATCGCTCCGATCGTCTTTGCGAAAGCAACGACGCACACAAGGGTTCCGCAGATAATCAGAGCAATGACCGGATCAATGCCGTCAAGCAGAAGCAGTTTGACAAAATTGATTCCCGCCAGCGTCACGCCGCAGAGGCAGGCCACACGGATTTCTTTCCATATTACATGGAAGATATCGCGGAACCGGATTTCCTGCAGAGACAATCCACGGATAATCGAAACAGACGCCTGGGAACCGGCGTTTCCGCCCGTGTCCATCAACATCGGAATATAAGCCGTCAGCACAACATAGGAGGCCAGCGCATTTTCATAGCTCTTGATGATCGCCCCCGTGAAGGTCGCCGAGACCATCAAAAGGAGCAACCACGGAATCCTCTTCCGGTAGGTCTCCAGAATGCCCATCTTCAGGTAGGGCTTGTCGGTCGGGAGGATGGCGGCCATCTTCTCGATATCCTCTGTCGCCTCTTCCTCGAGGATGTCGACAACATCGTCGATGGTGATAATTCCGACCATTCTGTTCTCATTATCCACAACCGGAATAACGGTAAAGTCGTATTTCTGGAATACCTGTGCGGCGTCCTCCTGGTCGGTTGTCGTCTTCACGCTGATGACATTCTCATTCATGATCTTTCCGATCACGGCGTCCATCGGCATGATCAGAAGATAGCGGAGCGCTACGGTTCCTTTCAGAACCCGCTTGCCGTCGAGTACGTAACACACGTTGACCGTCTCCGAATCGAGACCGACTTCGCGGATCCGGTTGATGGCATCCTGCACCGTCATATCCTCTCGAAGGTCGACAAACTCGACCGTCATGATCGATCCGGCAGAATCATCCGGGTACTGAAGCAGATGGTTAATGTCCGCGCGTGTCTCCGGACTCGCATTGGACAGGATCTTCTTTACAACATTCGCCGGCATCTCCTCGAGAAGATCCGTCGCATCATCGGCCATCAGATTGTCGATAATGCTCGACGCCTCTGTATTGGAGAGGGAAAGAATAATGTATTTCTGATCATCCACGTCCAGCATCGGAAAAACATCCGCCGCCAGATCCTTGGGCAGGATCCGGAACATTTTCAAAGAATCCTCATCCTTCATCGAATCCATGATCGCCGCAATATCCGCCTCGTTCATATCCGCGACGGTATGTCGAAGCTTCGAATACTCCTTGTTCTGCAGCATCTCAATCAGTTGTTCGCTGAGCTGTTCTTCGGATTCTTCCAGTATTTCTTCAGCCATCGATGTTCCTCCTCCCGCTCTGTTTTAAAGACGCCCTTCTTGCGGCATCTTTTCTCCGAACAATATCATAGCAGAATTCAATTCGAAAAACCATTTGAAAAAAATTGAAATTTGCTGTTGACATTCCCCGGAACATGTTGTATCATCTTTTTTGTTGATTGATGCGGCGCACCGATCGGCAGACAAAATGTGTGAGATTAGCTCAGCTGGATAGAGCGTTTGGCTACGGACCAAAAGGTCGGGGGTTCGAATCCTCTATCTCACGCTTACAATGTCCTGAGACAGGCAGAAAGAACATCCGGTTTTCCGGATGTTTTTTTGTTATGGAAATTACGCGAAATCACCCAGGCTCATTGTCACGCAAATACAGCCGCACATGCCGGAGAGCTTTGCCCGCGCCTGTGCGGCTGTTTCCTGTTTCTTATAACGTCAGATGTCCTTCTTCCAGAGTCCGTGAAGGTTACAGTACTCGTACGCAGCCACCGGCTTCTCATCCGGCGCAAGCGCAAATACCGCCTCCGGTTTCTGTCCCGGCTTCAGATCCTTCTTCTGGAAGCCAAGATTCGTCTCCAGGATAATAAACTGAATGTAATGCGCCTCAAGCATCGGGTGTTCCACCGAACCAACGGTGACAGTCACGCAGCTGCCCTCGACATTGACAACCGGCACGTGCTTCTCAGCCGCACCATCTGTCGTATTGGGGACAAGTTCTTTCATCGTCTCGCCACAGCACGTCGGCGTACAAGCAGTTTTTTCCGTAAGAAACGTCACAAAATTCCCACAGCTTTCACAACGGTAAAAAAGCATTTCCAATCCTCCTTTTTACGACATTTGCAGTATATCTACACAATGATATTATCGCATAATATAAATGAATAAGCAAACAGATTTGATACAAATGTAATTTTCGTAACAAAAAGGAGTGTCGCAAGCGACACTCCTTTTTTTATTTTCCCGCCAGCAGATAGATAAGCGGCGAATTCCAGTAGATCGCAACCTCGTTGGTCGAATAGCTCTGGGCGTTGTCCACATAACACATCCCGGCCGGCTGTCCGTCGAGCACAGCCTTCGCGTAGGGATCCTCCAGATTCTTGTTCGGTCCTCCGACGAGCATTCCCTTCATCGCGCTTCCGGCCAGCTGTGACGGCCGGTGGTGCGGATTGATCGGCGAAAGCGTCCCGTATCCGGTTACAAAACAATAACCGAGAGGATTCTCGCCGAGAAGATAGCCGATCTGCTCATGCGCGGCGGTCTTGTACTTCTCCTCGCCCGTTATTTCCGAGGCGATTTCGAGAAGAATACCGTTGTTTGCAACCGTCATGTTCGAGCCCCAGGAAAAATCCTTTCCGAGAGAACAGCCGTAGGCGGATTTCTCCGTCTGCTCTAGCAGCGCGTCCGCGTCAGTCAGGAGCATCTTTTTCATTGTTCCCGTCACATCGTCCATCTCGCTCCCGGCTTTCCGGATCAGATCCGTGCAGGCGTAGCCCGTCATCTTCGCCCAGCCGAATCCCGCCTTCATAATGTCCGGATCCCACCTCTCCCGGATGGACTTGGCACAGTCCTTATCTCCGGCCAGATAGAGTTCCACGGCCGCCCAGAGAATCTCATCTTCTGTTCCATGATCCGGATACTCACCGGTCACAATATCCTCCGGATTTGTAAAGCCCGCCGTATCCTTTTTGTCTCTGACATATTCAAACGCCTTCTTTGCAGCTGCATATGCCTTCTCCGAAAACGCAGGGTCGATCTGTCTGAAGACCACGGACGCCTTTGCCATGACCGCCGCAAAATCGCCGGTCGCAGCTGTGGACACAGGTGCAACAATCAGCTGATCCGTCTCATCCTCCGGTCCGACGGTTTCGGGGAACACTTTACAGCTCACCTTGTGGTAGACACCTCCGGTCTCCTCATCCTGCATTTTCAGCATCCAGTCCAGCTCATATCGAGCTTCATCGAGAATATCCGGAATCCGGTTTCCACTCTCCGGTATTCCGAGATCATCGCTCTTCACGCCGTAATCTTCATAGGCCCACAAAAGATCCGCGACTGTTTTCGCTCCGGAAACCACGTACCGTCCGTAATCGCCGGCATCATGCCATCCTCCGCTCACATCGATCACCTTGCTTGTTCCGTAGATGAGTGCCTTCTTCGTGTGACAGGAATCATGGCTGAAGGAGCCGTCCTGTGACTTGACCTTCATACCGCAGCGCTGCAGATAGAGCATACGGAGCGTGTCTCTGAACATTTCGTCGTAGATGTCGTTGCCGATCTCAAACGGAGGCGTGTCCTGAACGGCAGACGCCGTCGTCACATGGATATGATAGATGCCTCTGGTGCGATAGTCGGAAAAATCACCGACGCGCACCTGCTTCTGCGCGGCCTGATCATACTGCAGTTTTCCGAGCTCGCCCTTGTATACCACTTTTCCGGTTTTATCATTGATCAGGCTGTACGAGCCGCCATCTTCCGCATTGCGCACAACCACCGACTTAACATCGTCCGGCCGAAAGCCGATCTGACTGGTCACCGCGTCCGGATACGAAGGAAGCCCGGCTCCGGCCGTTGCGCCGGACACATCTTTGGCCACCAGACGGACATTGTCGATCCTCACCGCGTGATCTCCCGGATCCTCGCTCATATCATCCATGTATCCCATGTTGAAACAGAAACGCGGTGCCGGATCGGAGTCCTCTTCCATCGTAAATTCCTGCTCAAAATGCTTCATTTCGGAGCCGGCCTTCATCGTCTGTTCAAAGTACGCGTGATAATCTCCGCCGTTGATCTGGATTCTGCAGGCAACTTTCCTGTCGATCGTGCTGGCCAGATCAAAACTCAGAACATAGACGGCACCTTTGTCCAGTTTAAAGCCGTCATAATAGACCTGATTTCCGTAATCCACATCGCCGCACCGCTGAATATCCACGACGAGTTCGTTATTCTCGTTGCTGATTTTGCAGCTGCCGCCGTTGTTATAAATACAGAAGTGGCCGTTTCCTCCGTCATCAAAATTCTGATCGATGATTGCCGATCCGGGCTCCGGAAGAGCAACACTGTCATCGGACGTGCCGGCTTCGCCGCCGGTGATGGTGCCGGTCGCAACTCCGTTCACCACATTGTCGTCCGTAGCATTCTCCTTCTCTGAAGATGATCTCTGTACCGTTTCCTTTACAGAGGATACCGAAACCGTTCCGGCTTTTTCCGCACTGCACCCGGCAATCCCGCATGCAAAAATCATGGCACTCAAAAGCGCCGCCGCTCTATTTTTCTTCATAAAACCTCTGTTCCACACAACCTCATAGAGTCCTTCTCAAAATCTCAAACTTACTCTGTCACCTTGAGAGCGATCCGGTAAAATACGGGATCGTCAAGTGCCTCTTCCCAGCTCTGGTACGGAGCGATCGTTCCGAACACACTGTCTCTGGAGAGCCGCATACCATCCGAGTGCATCTCATTTGCCACAAGAATACAGTTGCACTTCGGGAGAAGCTCCGGATCATGCAGAAGCTTCTGCATTTTCTTGTTCGCGATTACATTCGTCTCTGTCAGAAGAATCAGCGAATCGATCTTGTTCAGATCCTCCGAAGTCTCACGGTTCAGCATCGTTCCGATATCGAGAATAATGAAATCAAAATCCTGTTTGCTGACCAGTGTCCGGATCAGCACTTCCACTTCCTTATGTGTGATATTCATGGACGGAAGCGATTTCTCGAATGGCAGAAGATAGGATACTTCATCTCTTCCGATGTTCTGAAGAATCGTCCAGTAGGTATCGTCATCCGGATTCTTCAGCTTGTCAGCCAGCTCCTCCCCCGCATGTATCTCTGACGGATAGTACACCGACATACTCTGTGTCGGGTCACAGCCAAGGAGCAGAACTTTCTGGTCAAGCATCTTCAGCTTTCTCGCAAGCGCCACGCAGACCAGACTCTTTCCGCAGCCTCCGATCGGCGAGTACACGGCAACCACTCTCGTATTCTTCTTTGTTTTCTCGACGAGCCCGCTCGCAGGCGTATCCACCCGCAAAAGGACCCGGTCGATCTGCTCAAAAAGCTCCTCTTCCGGCATATTCTTAAGAAGCACTTTCACTTCATCGTGATACGTGCTCTCCGGACGGACCTCCCCGGTCATCAGAAAAATCTTTCCCACGGTGTGTTCGTCGAGGAACGCCCCGTCTCCGTACGTCTCCTCATCGATCACCAGAAGATCGATATCCTGTGGCGTCGAAAAATACGCGTCCACATAGCCGGGGTCTGTGATGATCTGAATCTCGGCGGCCCCGGAGTATTTCCGGATCAGACCTTCTTCATATGCGCGCAGGAAGTTGTAATCCCGGTCGATGATAACAATATGACATTTCCTGTTTTCCATGCTGTTTCTTGAACTCCAAATCCTTTACTCTACACTGAAGGTGTAGTCCGCAAACCGAAGTACCGTTCCCTCTCCGATCGGAACCTCTGTATTCGGCGCAATCTGCTGATCATTCACAAACGTGCCGTTCTCACTGCCGAGATCGCTCACATAGTAATTGATTTCATTCCATCCGATCAACGCGTGAACCGGACTGACGGTCTCTACCCCGGTGATCAGCCCGTCCACCTCACCCGGATCTGTGCCGATCCGGAATTTCCTGTGTCCGATCTCGAACGTGACCGGAGCCGGCGTGTTGATGCTCTTCAGGATCAGACAGGCGTCATCCTCATCGCGGGTACTCCGCTGATCCAGCGCCGACAGAAGACTGGTCCAGTCTCCGAACGCGCGCTCCTTCTGAAAATCAATCTGACGGCTGACAAAGTCCCCGCCCTCTTTCTCAGAGACAAGATCCCCAAGAAGCGCGTACACCCGCTTCAGATAAATCTCGCTGTGTCTCTGTTCATATGGAATCTGCGCGGGCATACAGATAAAAAACAATTCTTTTCCCGCGTTCAGATAGATACTATCCGGATCCCAGATCACATTTTCCAACGAGATCTCGTCGACCTCCTCCAGAACAATGAGCCGTTCCAGAATCGCCTTCCCAAGCCTGCAGGCTTCGTCCAGTGTAAGGTCGTCCGCGACGGAGCCGATCGTCTTCATATTGTCCGGAAAGCAGGCAAGTTTTACTCTCTCATTGAAATGAACCCAGCTTATGGGAAGCAATCCCTTTTCCATCCCGGAATCCCTCAGAAACGCAACAGCCTTTCTGTCGAGGAAATCCTCGGAATTTAACAAAAATTCTCTCATATTCAATCCCCTACAACTGTCTCATAATTTCGCGGAGCGACTCCACCGGAAGCTGCCCCGGAGCGGATGACAGCCCGACCGTTCCGAACGTCATCGCCGAGCCGGTCACTCGTCCGCTGACCCTGGATACTCTTCCGAGATCCCCCATCGACATGGTGACGACCGGGCGGGACGTGATCTCATTTCGCTCTATGGTCGCGTTCAGCAGACGCGTCACATCCTTCGCCTTCTCCGGCATAACCGCAAGCTTCAGAATATCCGCGTCAATTCTCTCCAGGCAGTCGAAGACAGCTTCCATCTCCGCCTTCTTCGGTGTGCGCTCAAAAAAATGCGTCGAACCGATCACGGGCTTGCCGAGCGCATGAATCTCGCGGATCAGAATCTCCGGATCGATGTCACGCTTCATTCCCTCTACGTCGATGGCGGCAATCTGTGCCCTGCCGGCCGCCCATTTCAATACCTCACAGTACTCCTGCGGATCCGGCTCCATCTCGCCGCCCTCCGAAGCTGTGCGGTAGGTAAAAAGAACCGGAAGGTCACGAAGAATATCCGCCATGCGGCGAAGCACCTCGTCCAGCGCTTCTCTGTCCGTATTCTCCTCAAAGTAATCCACGCGCCACTCCACAAGATCCGGGGACGCCTGAACAGCCTCGGCGCACTGACGGAGGATCTCCTCCCGGTTTTGTCCGGTCAGAGGAACGCAGATCTTCGGAAGTCCCTCTCCGATCATGATCCTTCCGACAGCCACCGGTTCCTTGACCGCCTTTGGCAGCTTCGTCATCTTCTTTTTCTTTCCGGATCCGGACGCCCAGGCGTACAGAGATCTCCGGTTTCCGCCGGTTTCCTTTGCGTCGTCCTCGTCGTCCTCCTCGCTCAAAGACTCCTCCGCTCCGTCCGTATCGCCCGCTCCGGTTCCACGCACGCTCGTGATCACGCGCTCCGGATCGATTTCCACGCTCTTCAGGCAGAAGTCATCCTCGTCGCTGTCCACCGCCTCAAAGCCCGAATTACCGCTGTTTTCCACCGGATCGTCCTTCAAATCCACTCCGGGTCCCTTTTTCGCGTCTGCAATCAGTTCCAGAATGTCCGAATCCCCACGATCTCCTACTTTCTTCTCCGGCAGTTCCTCCTGTGTGCGGTCGCCGCCACTTGTCTTAGCCGCAGGGCTCACGGAGTTCCTGCCCGTTCGCGGGATCGACTTCTGTGTCATCTGCTGAGAATTATTCTTTCTGATCCAGCCAAAAAAGCTCATCTGCATCTCCCTCTCTGCCCAAACGGCATACTGTGCACTGTGTAACAACGTCCGGTCACGCGATTATCCTATTCTGTATTATAATATAAAAATGCGGTTCTGTCTAATTTCCGTCTCCCGACGCTCCCGTCTCAAAAACCGCTTTTCCGCCAGCAAAAACGGGGGATCTTCCACCTTTGCCGCCGGACCGTCACACAGGCATTATAGAAAATTTAATCGTTTTGTGACATAATAGAAAAATAACAACTGCTACACGGAGGTTCCACATGAACAATTCAATTACCGGACGGACTGCGCTCACCGGTCTTCTCGGAAGCCCGGTCGCGCACAGCCTGTCCCCCATGATGCACAACGATTCTTTCAGACATCTCGGTCTGGATTATGTATATCTCTGTTTCGACGTGAACGAGGACAACCTGAAGGAAGCGGTCAACGGACTGAAGATCTGCGGCATCCGGGGGTTCAATCTCACCATGCCGGACAAAAACCGCATGGCCGAACTCGCCGACGCCCTCTCGCCCGCCGCGGAGCTGATCGGCGCCGTAAACACAGTCGTCAATGACAACGGCCGCCTTGTCGGACACAACACGGACGGCGTGGGCTTCATCCGCTCTCTTGCGGATTACGGTTTTTCTCCGAAAGGAAAGACCGTGACCCTCCTCGGCGCCGGAGGTGCTGCCACCGCCATTGCCGCGCAGGCCGCCCTCGACGGTGTTAAGGAACTGAGGATCTTCGCCCGGCCAAACAGCCGTTTTCACGAGCGGACCGTCCGTCTCGTCGACGACATCAACCGTCAGACCGGCTGTGTCTGCACCCTGTCAGATCTCACCGATACAACCGCGCTCCGCTCTTCTCTTGCAGAGAGCGCCCTGCTGGTCAACGGAACGCCGGTCGGCATGGCGCCGGATACAGAAATCTCCGTCATCACAGATCCTTCCATGTTCCACAAGGATCTGTTTGTCTCCGATATCATCTACAACCCGAGAGAGACCCGGCTGATGCGTCTCGCGAAGGAGGCCGGCTGCCGCACCTCCAACGGACTGTTTATGCTCCTCTATCAGGGTGCGGAGGCTTTCCGCCTGTGGACGGGACAGGAGATGCCGACCGACCTCATCAAAGAGAGATACTTCTCCGATTAACTGCAGAGCGTTTTGTGTTATAGAAATTCCGGAGGAATTTCCTATAACACAAAAAAGAGGGCTGCCATACGGCAACCCTCTTTTTTGTATTCCCCAAGCAGCTTACCGCCGCTGTCTTTTATCAGTGTTTCTGCAGGAAATCCGGGATCTGAATCTCTTTCACTGCTGTCCGTGGTGTTCTCGGAGCAGAAGCTGTTACCACCGGCTCCGGAAGCTTAAACTCCGGTGTTTTGAAACCGGCATTTGCGAAGGAGGACTCTTTCTTCTGTGCCTCTGCCTTCTTTGCGCCCTCTACACTGCCGACCTTTGTGGTCGCGTCATCGAGACCTGTCGCGATAACCGTAATCTTGCAGGTATCCGGGATGGAATCATCATACATCGCACCGAAGATGATATTCGCCTCATCTCCTGCGAGATTCTGTACGTAGCTTGCGGCGTCGTTTGCATCCATAAGGCTGATGTCACCGGAGATGTTGATAATGACATTGCTTGCGCCGTTGATGGTTGTCTCAAGCAGCGGAGACTGTACCGCTTCCTGTACTGCCTCGAGCGCCTTGTCGTCTCCCTTGGAGGAGCCGATACCGATGTGCGCCATTCCCTTGTCTTTCATAACCGTCTGAACATCGGCGAAATCCAGGTTGATCAGAGCAGGCACATTAATCAGATCTGTGATACCCTGTACCGCCTCCTGAAGAACCTCGTCCGCCTTGCGGAGCGCCTCCGGCATGGTTGTGCGGCGGTCTACAATCTCGAGAAGCTTGTCATTCGGGATGACAATCAGCGTATCTACATTCTGTTTCAGCTTCTCAATTCCGGAAAGGGCGTTTGTCATACGGGTCTTTGCCTCAAAGCGGAAAGGTTTTGTGACAACACCTACCGTAAGGCATCCGAGCTCTTTTGCGATTCCCGCAACAACCGGAGCAGCACCTGTACCTGTTCCGCCACCCATACCGCAGGTGACGAATACCATGTCCGCTCCCTCGATGAGCTTCTTAATCTCCTCAACGCTCTCCTCGGCAGCCTTCTCGCCTACTTCCGGTTTTGCTCCGGCGCCGAGCCCCTTTGTAACTTTCTCACCGATCTGAAGAACAGTCGGTGCCTTGCAAAGTGTCAACGCCTGTTTATCTGTATTTAATCCAACGAATTCCACACCACCGATGGATTCGTCCACCATTCGGTTTACCGCATTATTGCCGGCTCCGCCGACGCCGATTACGACGATTCTTGCAGATGAATCCGCTTCATTTGTCATAATTTCTAACAAAGTGTCTCCTCCTTCATTGGCTTGCGCCCGGTTATTTATCTTGTCCGTCCGCGGCCGTGTCAAAGCTCCGACGCGCACCGGGACAGAATCTGTTCAATTCCATAGCTTATATAATATATTTTATCCGCAAAATATTCAACTCTTTTTGGATTTTTTTAAACGCCGTCCTCAATCACGAGGCCGCCTGACCCGTCGGTATTCTGCGTCGAGTCCTCCCACTGCTGCCCGGAATCATCTGCGTTCTGAACATCCGTGTCATAGGAATCGTACCTGTCGCCCTGCTCACTTCCGGCGTCCGGAACAGTTCCGCCGCTCTGGTTGTTACCGTCATTCCAGGCCGCGCTGCCCGTATCGTCCGCGCCGGTGTTTTCTCCGGACGCATCCGCGTCGTCATCGCCGTCATCTTTCTTCGTGTCGTCCGCGATGTTGTTCTTCTTTTTGTATCTGGCAATTCGCGCTTCTTCCTTCTCGAAAACAATATTTACCGTCTCATCGGTAAATGTCTCGAGGTGAAGCGTTCCCTTCATTCCGGTCAGCTGGGGAAGAATCGACACCATTCTCGAAATCTTGTCCTCCAGAAGATTGTCCGGTCCGAGACTGACCACGACATCCCCCAGGTGCAGACTGAGCTCCGTCCCGTTTTCCACGCTGACGTAGTCCGGCCGGATCCCGAATTTATTGATGATCTTCTTCAGTGCCTGAATGTAGTTGAAGATCCCGTCATTCCTGACCTTGATCTTCTTTCCCATCACCGGTTTCTGATCCGTGAGGCCGGATACCAGCGGAAGTTCCGCAAGTGCCTCCTCGTATGTCAGGCTGCCGGAAGCCGCGCCGTCTCCGGACGCCGATTCCGCGCGGACCGCCTCCCCACGCTCCCGCGATCCGGCCGCAGCTCTTTCTGCTTCCTCTTTCTGCCGCTTCTCTTCCGCTTCCGCCGCAGCCTTTTTCTGTTCCCGGGCCTGCTCCACATCTTCTTCCGTGACATCCGGCCTGCCGTCCCCGTTGATATCAACGAGAGCAACTCCGCCGGCCGTGACATCCGGCGTTCCGTCGCCGTCACTGTCCGCAAGCCAGATTCCGTTCGCGTCTGTCTCCGGCTCTCCGTCGCCGTCCAGATCCACCAGCGTGGGCGTCATATCCCTGTAGAGATCCGCGTCTGCAATGGAATCCCCAGCATTCGATGTCGCGGAAACCGCAGCGGCAAGCTCTGCATCCTCGTCGACAATTTTTGTCGGCGAATCTGTCTTCTTCACATCCAGAACCACGCCGTGCACATCAAAGTAATAATCCGTGTCGCCCTGCTCGACATAGCCGATCGGGCTGTTCTCGTTCACACGGAGAACTACCCGGTTTGTCCCCGCAAATTCGATGTCAATCGAATCAATGAAAGCTGCATTCCCGGGGACGATGGACTTCTGTACTTTGCAGAGATACAGAGAATTCCGGCACCAGAAGCCGCTGTCAAACACCAGCTTTCTGACTTCCTCTTCTTTGACCCACACATTTCCCGTGACCGTCGCATTTCCGTCCGGCACATAGGTGAGCGCAAAAAAAGAAAAAACCGCCAGAGCCAGAGCGCCAAGCGCGCCGAGAATGAACCTCGCTTTTCTTTTTCTTTTTTTCATCAATCAGCTTCACCCCAGATTGTGAACATACTCCTTGAACATGTCTCCGCGTTGTTCATAATTGTCGAACTGTCCCCAGCTCGCGCAGGCCGGCGACAGGAGAACCGCGTCTCCTTCGGACGCCTGCTCCGCACAGGCCTTTACAGCCTGCTCCAGATTATCACAGAACGCAATCCTCTCTTTCGGGAAGCCGAGACGCTCCGCGGTCTCCGCGATTGTCTTCGCGGTCTGACCGATCAGCGCAAAGAATTTTACCTTTCCGTCAAAGGCATTGATCCAGTCATCAAACGGAAGTTCCTTGTCGAACCCTCCGCCAATCAGACAGGTCGGCCGATCCATTGCCTGGATCCCCTTGATCGCCGCGTCGGGGTTGGTTCCCTTCGAATCGTTGTAATAGCGAACGCCGTGCTTTTCCACGACAAATTCTATTCTGTGCTCCACGCCGCGGAACGCGCAGATGGTGCGGCGGATGCTGTCCATCGGCACGCCGGCGAAATAAGACATGGCAACGGCGACCATCACATTTTCAAAATTGTGAAGACCGAGAAGCTGAAGGTCTCCGGTCTTTACAACGTCGATGACCGTCTCTCCGTCGCTCAGTCGAATGGTGTCTCCGTCGAGATAGATTCCCTTCTCCAGGACACGTCTGCTGGAGAAAAATATTACCTTCGCCTTCACTTTTTCCGCGAAGGGACGAAGAACCTCGTCCTCATAATTCAGCACACAACAGTCCTGCTCTGTCTGATTCTCCGTAACCCTGGCCTTGCAGCGGATATACTCCTCCATCGTGTGATGGCGGTTGAGATGATCCTCGGTAATATTGGTGAGCGCACTTGCCACCGGATGGAACTGCTCAATGGTCTCCATCTGAAAACTGCTGACTTCCGCAACCGTCCAGGCATTTTCCGTCTGATCAAGTACCACGTCCGTGTACGGTGTGCCGATATTGCCGACCACATACACTTCCGGGTAATAGTCCTTCATAATCTCGCCGAGAAGAGTAACCGTCGTCGTCTTTCCGTTTGTACCCGTCACGGCGAGCACTTTGCCCTTGCCGATGCGGTAGGCCAGCTCAATTTCGCCCCAGATCGGGATCTTCTTCTCTTTCATTTTTTCCACAACCGGAAGATCACAGGGAACGCCCGGGCTCATGATCACGAGGTCCAACGTGTCCATCACTTCTTCCGGAAGGTCTCCGAGGATAATCTCCACGTTCTCCCCGATGGTCTCGAGAATTTTTTTCGTATCTACCTTTGTGTTTCCGTCATAGATTACCGGCTTTGCCGCGCGCGAAAGAAGCAGATGCGCTGCTCCGATTCCGCTTTTTCCCGAACCGAATACCAGTACTTTTTTATTTGCAAGATCCATTGTTTCTCCCTCTCGTCTTTTCTGTAAAGTATGCTTTTGTTCCCTTAAATCATCAGGAAGGAAAGCAGCGCGGTGAGCACTGAGAACACGGCCACGATCCTCACCTCGGACCAGCCGCAGAGCTCAAAATGATGGTGAATCGGCGTCATCTTGAAAATTCTTTTGCCGTGTGTGAGCTTGAAGTAGCTCACCTGCATTGCCACCGAAAGAAGTTCGAAGGCGTAGATGAACCCTACAATCGGAATGTAGAGCGGCATCTTCATCATATAGGCAGCGCCGGCCACAAAACCGCCGAGCGCCAGAGATCCCGTGTCACCCATAAAGATCTTCGCCGGATAAGCGTTGAAAAGCAGAAATGCCATCAGAGCTCCGGCAACCGCAAAAGTGACCGGCGTAATTTCTCCGTTCATCTTCATGGAGACAATGGTAAAAAACAGTGCCACAACGATGGTGACCGTGGACGCGAGTCCATCCACGCCGTCCGTAAAATTGACGCCGTTCACTGTCGCGAGAATTACGATAAACGCAAACGGTATGGCGAGCCATCCGAGATTGATCGACGCCCCGGTGTTGAAAGGAACAAGCATCTCCATGGATACTCCCGCCACCTTTACCAGGTAGAACAGGAAACCGCCGGTGACGATAAACTCGAGAATCAGCTTCTGCCAGGCGATCAGTCCATCCGACCGGTGAAGCACAACCTTGAGAAAATCATCGAAGAAACCGATGAGTCCAAAACCGAAAATCAGAATCAGAATCGGCGCGATCGCCGGATTCTTCCAGACATAAACCAGGGATACAGCGAGCAGTCCGGCAAGAATTGCAAGTCCTCCCATCGTCGGCGTACCTTTTTTCTTGAGGTGGGATTTCACTCCCTCCTCGCGCTCCGTCTGATCAACTTTTTTTCTGGTAAGAAAAGGAATGAGCAGACCGGTACTCACCGCCGTAACGAAAAACGCCAGAAACATCGGAATCACATCTGTCAATTTTAAACTCATAGTTCGATCTCCACTCTCATCTTTCCGGCACTACGCTTCGCTTTTTGCGGCTGTGCCGGTTATTTTTTGGAATATCACTCATTTATACGTACGTCCTTAGTTATCCCACAGAACAAGCCGGTTGTCAAATCCCCCCCCCCCGCTCATCATCCAATGAATAACCGAAGCCGTTTCTTAATTCCGCGGGCAATATACCGTTAATTTCCTCCGGAATCACCCTGACCCCAGAGGCCGCCGACCGCCGCGTCGTTTCCGGCATCCGCGCCCGTGATTGCATCCGTATTCATCACTCCGTTTTCCGGGACGCTCTGACCGGTGTCCGCACCGGACGCCTCTCCGGTCTGCTCACCCGATGCATCCTGTTTCTGCGAGAAGCTCTTTTTGTTCCCCTTGAGGGTCGTCTTCGAGTCATGGCTCGGAACGATTCCGTTCGCAAGCGTGAGATACTCATGCTTAAGCAGCAGTCCGTTCGTCACCTTAGTGCTGTCCACATTCGATGTGTCATAACCTTCTTCATCCGGAAAAATATTCAGATACGGGAGAAGATCGACCATGATATTTCTTGCAATACTCATCGCATATATCGTCGTCTCCTGCGCCTCAATATTCGGCTCATCCACCGTCACATACATGCAGACCTGCGGATTTTCAAGCGGCGCAAAGCAGACAAACGAGAGCACATATTTTCCGTTGCCCCGGGGCTGTTTCTCCGCCGTTCCGGTTTTTCCGCCCATGGAGTATCCCGGAATTTTCGCGACGTATCCGGTTCCCTCCGAACTCATTACCATTCCCATGCCTTTGCGAATCTCGGCGCTGACAGCTTCCGTATTTGTTCTCCGCTCAAGGATCGGCTCCACGCTCTGAATCACCGAGCCGCGCTCATCCGTAATTTCCTTGACCACATGCGGTCTGTAATAATACCCGCCGTTGATCGCCGCGCAGATGGCCGATGTCTCCTGAATCATCGTACACTCCAGACCCTGTCCGAAGGAACAGACCGCCAGATCTACCGGTCCCATCGTCTCAGCCGTAAACATAACGCCGCTGCTCTCCCCCGGAAGATCGATTCCTGTTTTCATGCCGAAATTAAAGGCGTTCGCGTATTTCAGGAAATCCGTATCCCCAAGTTTCAAGGCGATCTCCATCATCGCGCTGTTGCAGGAGTATTTGATCGCCTCGCCGACGCTGATCTGCCCGTGACTGCCCTCACAGGCAATATAACGGTCCTCCACCTGACGTCCTCCGTCGCAGTAAAGCTTTGTGTCTGCGGAAATCGCCGCTGTGGAAAGGCCGGCCGCGGAAGTAATTGGTTTGAAAACCGATCCGGGCTCGAATGGCTTGTTGATACAGTAGTTTCCCCAGATCTCTGAGAGTTTGTCTCCCATATCCTCGTCGCTCATCTTCGCGAGCTCTTCCTTGGTACAGAAGGGCGTCAGGTCTCTCGGGTTGTTCAGATCGTACCAGCGGTCCGAATCCATGCCGAGAATTTCCCCGTTATTCGGATCCATGACGACAACGCCGATGGCCTTTGCCCCGTCGTTCCCTCCTTTGTTCTCCGCCATCTCATCCTCATAGTTCTGGAGAGCGTTGCGGATGATCTGCTGAACATTGATATCGATCGTCGAAACTACATTCTTTCCCGCTGTTGCCGGAACGATCGTCTGCTCAACGTCCGCATCGGCGTTCAGATAACCGTACTGACGGCCGTTTGTTCCGTTGAGAACGTCGTTGTAATATCCCTCGATCCCCCAGTCCGCGGACTTGTTGTCATAGGTAAAGCCGATGGTGTCGCAGGCGAGAGCCCCCATCGGATAGGATCTGGCGTAGTCTTCTTCCAGCCAGATTCCTCTGACTTTTCCTCTTTCGGCCACCTTTTCCTCGACCATCTGCTCCAGTTTTTCACCCGCGTACGTACCGCTCAGTTCCTTACGAAATTCCGCCCGGAGTTTCTCCCGGCCTTTTTCGTCCGAGGGACAGTACGCGTCCAACGCCTTCTTCTCGGTTACCGAAAACCCTTTTTTCAGCGTGTAGTACCTGTTCTCCGCATTCTCAGGATTATCAATAATCGCCGCCACTTCGGACTCTTCCAGACCGAAAACATCGTGGAGTGCCTGAATTGTCGGCGCCCGGTAGACCGGCTTTTGCGATGCGCCCGTACCGCCTTCTCCTGTCCCCACCTCTACCAGCGTATTGACGTCGGTAATATCCAGCATGAGATTATAGACTTTATTGCTGGTCGCCAGCAGGGTACCGTTCCTGTCCGTGATATTCCCGCGCTGAAACGGGATTGTCTTTGTCTGATACGACTGCTGCGCCTGTGTCATGACAATTTCCGAATACCGCTGTCCGTCGGTGGCGTTGATCTTCGCGATCTTTAACGCAAGGCAGAACATGATGACTACAACAATCATAAAAAGACCGGTCAGCTTCTTCTTGGATTTTCCGCTGAGTCTTCTCTTACGCAGACGCCTCTCCCGCCGACGGGCGACATACGCCTTATATTCATATGGTTTCATTGTTTTTTTCACTTCCGTCACCTGTAAATAACCGTATATGCAATGAAGAACGCCATGGGCGTTCTTCATCAAAATATCTTTTCAGTTCCTGTTATGCAACCGTTACTCATCCACGCTCTCATACTGACGCACATAACTGTCATCATCAGCGTCGTAGTAACGGATCTGTGTCTCCGTCGCATAATGCATTCCGAGCTTGTTCAGTGCCGTGTCCCTGACGTCATCCATCGTAACCGACGAAATGATCTTCTGGTATTCAGCCTCGTTGTCTTCCTGCAGTTCTCTCAGTCTTGTCTCTTTCCGCGCGATACTCTCATTGAGAGTGATCAGCCTGGAACGCAGCTGAAGATAATTGATACACAGCATCACCATCAGCGTACAGAGCATCGACAGAGCGATCACGTATTTCAATCCCACGTTTTTCGCGCGGCCGTGATTCTTTCGTGTCTGCCTGCTGACCTCCTGACTCTTTTCGCGGATTTCGTATGACTCGTCCTGTAATTCACGAATCACGGAACCGTCCACGGAGTAGTCGCGAATGCTTTCTTGCCTGTCCGAACGTTTATCTGTCGAATTTACCCTTCTTCGTCTTGCCCGGGATTCTGCTGTATTAGATTGTCTTCTGGCCATTCGAATCACCTCCGGAATCCGGAATCCTTACCCGCTCAAATACGCGGAGTTTTGAGCTCTTGGAACGGGGATTGAACTCCATTTCTTCCTCTGTCGGAATAACAGGCTTTCTGGTGACTGTGGTTCCCTTCGACTTCTTTCCACAGACGCAGACCGGAAACTGCGGCGGACAAATGCACGGATTCTCATTCCGCCGGAAATTATTCTTGACGATGCGGTCTTCCAGTGAGTGAAAAGTAATCACACACAATCTCCCTCCATCGTTCAGAATGTCAATCATTCCGTCCAGAGAATCCTTCAGTACATCCAGCTCCGCATTTACTTCAATGCGGATTGCCTGGAAGGTGCGCTTCGCAGGATGACCTCCGGTCGCTCTTACCTTTGCAGGTATCGCTCCCTTGATAATCTCAGCCAGCTCCCCCGTTGTCTCCACCGGTTTCTTCTGCCTTTCCAGACAGATGTGCTTTGCTATGTTCTCAGCAAACTTCTCTTCGCCATAATCTCTTATGATCTGATACAGTTTTTCCTTTGCGTAGCCGTTTACAACCTCATAGGCGGAAAGCGGTTGTCTCCTGTCCATTCTCATGTCCAGCCGCGTATCCTCCCGGTATGTAAACCCGCGTTCCGCAGTGTCCAGCTGGTAGGAGGAGACTCCAAGATCCAGCAGAATACCGTCGACGGAGGTCACTCCGATCTCCGAAAGCATCTGCACCATATTGCGATAGTTTCCCCTCAGAATCGTTACCCGATCCTTGTATTCAGCAAGACGAGCCTGAGCAGCCCTGATCGCATCTTCGTCCTGGTCGATTCCAATCAATCTCCCACCATCGGTTAATTTTCTGCATATTTCCAATGAATGACCGCCACCCCCGAGGGTTCCGTCCACATAAATCCCGTCCGGCCTGATTGCCAGATAATCAATGGTCTCTGTAAGTAATACAGATTTGTGTTTGAATTCCATAATCCCTGCCCCGATATTAGATATTTATTCCACTATCCAGCAGACTCTGTGTAATGGCATCCATATCATCAAAACCATGTGTCATTTCCCAGCGTTTCTTGCTCCAGACCTCGATGTACGATAATGTACCTGCAAGTACGACTTCTTTGTCAGTAAGACCAGCATATTCCCGAAGCGTCGAAGGCACGAGAATTCTCCCCTGCTTGTCCAGTTCGCAGTCTGTCGCTCCATTGATCAGAAAACGGACGATGTTTCTGGAGGCTGCATTGCTTGTAAGCGGTAAAGTAGCGAGTTTCTGTTCAAGGACATCCCACGCACTCTGCGGATAGATCGCGAGACACCTGTCCATTCCCCTTGTAAGGACAAACTTCTCCCCAAGTTCATCCCTGAATTTGGACGGGATAATCACTCTACCCTTACTATCGATTGTGTGATTGTACTCTCCCTTGAACATGGACCCCTTATCCTTCGATGTTCTCGTGAACACCCGTCACATTCTCCCCAGATTATGACGAGCCCACCACGCTGTTACACTTTTCCCCACTTTTTACCACTTATGATGCTATTTTAGAACACAGATGGGCCAAAATCAACCTTTTCTCCGGATTTGAAAACAAAAAAAATAAGCCTCCCAAAAGGGTAGGCTTATCTTGTGTTTTATTTTTTTACGACCACAGCATATTGACCGATATCCTGATAGATCTGTTCAAAGGCCGCAGCATCTCTTGTCATCATCCCCTCGAGAGGATCGCTGACAGTGACTGTTCCGCTGTTTTTGTCGTACCCGCAGAGCACGACACAGTGCTCTGTGATGAACCACGGATACGTTTTCCCCTTGAAAGTGGAGGATTCTCCCTCAATCTCGACCGGCGTCATGTACATACTGTGCCACACCATAACCGGAAGTCCCTGATCAATGTACCCGTAAAGCTCGTCCATGGACGCGCCGCTGATATCCTCAGCTTTCAGGCCGCTCTTCTGATCCTCCAGATAGTCATTGGCCGCGATTACAATTCCGGGCGGATAGATGCCGGCTCCCTCCTCCGAGAAAGGACTTCCCACATAACTGCAGGCCATGTTACTTCCATAAGGAAGATATTTTTCCGCAATCGTCGTTTTGTCCGGAGAAAAACCGAGGTATCGAAGAACAATTGTAAGCGAGACCGCCTCGCATCCGGTTGGAAGTTCCGGAAGCTGCAGAATCTCCGGCACCTCCACCGAAGCGCTGTCGGAATTCTGTAAATAGTAACGCGTACTGCCGATGAGCGTCTTCTCTTCTCCGCAAACGTCATAGGCTTCCGTCAGATAAAGACCGTCGCTCGGATAGTTTTCCCGATCCACCGACACTCTCCAGACACCGTCCTCTCCCAGGACACCCGTTTCTCTCATCGTATCACCCGAAACCGATCCGTCGGCATCCGCCTCCGTCCCGTGAAAATCCTGCCGGATGATTTTCACGCATCTGGTAGAAAACTCCACCTCCGATGCGTCGTTATATCCTACCAGACAGACTTCTCTTCGTTTTTTTCCTCCATTCTGCTTCGAGTACAACATCTGCCCCAGCGAAATTTCCTGATCCGCCTGCGAGCTCTGAACAGCCGACAAACTTCCATCGGCATCTTCTGTATAAACAAGAGCCTTTGCGTGGTAGCTCCCGCTGAAAAAATCATGTTGCCGAACCGTACCGGTCACCTGATATTTTCCGTTTCCTCTCCTAAATGCCGTATAGGTAAACGGATACGTGTCTCCGTCGTTCCAGACGGAAAACTGCACCTTCGTCACATGTTTCTCTTTTGTTTTGCAGGTCAGGCAGAACGTTCCTTTATCCCCGTTCACCTTGCCGAACTTCAGGCTGGTGAGATGGTTCTTGTCTTCCCGAAGCTTTACCCTCGCCGCTCCGCCGGTCTGCCCGGTCTCTTCCGCCACCAGCGGAGCCTCGCCCGCATCCTTCACGGCCGGCTCGCTCTCCGGGCTGTATGTCCCTGCATTTCCCTGACTCCAGAAACCCGTGTTCCCGCTGTTCCAGTCTCCCGAATAACCGCCGTTCCAGCCGGCGCCCGCGTTGTACTGACCGCCGGTATTCTCTCCGGAACCCTCATACTCACCGGTTCCGGCATTCTCACCGCCCGATCCCTCGCCGGCCCCTCCGTCTGGAGCCTCGTTGTTTCCGGTCCCGGCGCCTTCGCCGCTTCCGCCTCCCGCGCCATCATCGTTCCCGGGCGCGGCATCCCCGCCGCTCTGGGTCTCTCCGGCTGCAGCGGGCTGCGTTTCTACATTCTCCGCGCAAACACTGTTCCCTGTGCCGGCGACAAGTGCCGCACAGAGCACTGCCGCCGTTAGTACTTTACCAATCTTTCCTGATGCCATTGTTATCCGCCGGATCTCTGACATCCGACTCCCGTTTCTTTCTGTGTCACAGCCGCCGTTTTATTTCCAGTCCCGTCCCGGGGGACCTAACTCAGTATGTTACGCAATAGGGAATGCGAAGCAATTTCCTGTCACATAAAAAACCGGCAGCTCACACGCATATTCTGTTGCCGTCACGATGCGCGCAACAGTTGCTTTCATCATAGCATTTTCACGTCTCACGGACAAGACTTAGGTCACACAAAATCCAAATTTTATGTGATTTTTATTCTTCATCTCTCTCCGCCTCTATATCAGATTCTTTTTATCTCCATGTATGCGAACTTCAGTCCGATCCTGGTAACTCTGCAGCACATTTTGTACAGTCCTTTTTTCAGCCGGAATCTCGCAAATTTATGGCTGAAGACCTGTTCTGACATCTCTCCCGACATCGTAAACATCGGCGCGTCCTCACCGTTTACCGTGACAACGGCCGCGCTCTGCGCCGTCCGGAGCGCCGGGAAGGAGGCCGCCCCGATGACATGGAACATACCTTCCTCCGATACTTCAAAGACATTTCCGTCCTCTTCATCGACTGTAAAACGGATCACGCCCGCCGCATCTTCCACGGCAGTCCGGTCATCTTTCACGAGCGCCGCATCCGGCTCACAGGAGAAAATCGGGCTTCCCTGATAGATTTCCCTGTCCATACACGGCGAGTGGAGAAGAAAGCCCAGAATATTTCCCGCGCATCGCTGAAGCTCCGCAATCGTCAGTCTTCCGCTGTCGAGATACTCGTCCAGATTGTCATTCCAGGCGTTCGTCTCCGCCCCGTCGTTATTGACGCACATGTAGAGATCGTTCTGCGCCCGGACCATCGACGCCGTATCCGTCACATTCTCCTCGCCGCCTTCGTAGACATCATTGATAAAAGTGAACCAGTCACTCATGACCTGGCCTTTGTACCCCCACTCCTCTCGGAGAATCTTCGTCGTCAGCTCATAATTCGAGCAGGCGTGATGACCGTTCAGCATGTTGTACGCCGTCATCACGGAGTTGGCGCCATTCTTTACCGACATCTCAAAGGCCTTCAGATAAATCTCGCGAAGAGCCCTTCCGGAGACGATGAAATCTCCGGTTCGTCTCGCAAGTTCCTGGTTGTTGCAGGCGAGGTGCTTGATCGTCGCGTCCGAGCCGCCCTTCTGGATTCCTGCCACGCAGGAGCATGCGAAGACTCCCGTCAGGTAAGGATCCTCGGAAAAATACTCAAAGTTTCTTCCGTTCAGCGGATGCCTGTGAATATTCATTCCCGGTCCGAGCAGCGTGTCGATCCCCTTCTCAAAGAGCTCTTTTCCCTCTTCCTCGTAGAGTTCCTCGACAAGCTGCGGATTCCAGGTGCAGGCCAGAAGCGTGCCGATCGGCATCTGCGTCGCCTTCTCGCCGTTATCCTGACGGATACCAGAGGGTCCGTCCGAACAGCAGCCGACCGGAATTCCCTTCTCCAGAAGGGAATCCGACACTCCGCCGAAACAGGAAGCCGTCCCCGGCGTCACCTTCGCCGAACACATACCCTCTCCTCGAACAATCGTCACGAGCTCTGCTCTGCCGAGCTGTGCGATGAAGTCGTCCATGGAAACCCGGCCTTCCTTTACGTCAATGAGTTTATATCCCTTATCCCCGGTCATCGGAATCTCCGCCGGCATTGCCTCCTCGATCTCCCGGTAGAGATCCGTCGTTCTCACCGGGACAACCTCCGATGCTTTCCCAAAAGTTCCGTCTTCTTTCTGCACCGGCCGGAGTCTGTCAAAGGCAATCTCCGGGGCACAGGCCTCGGACAACTGTTCCAGACAAATCGTGTCCGCGACCGGATACCCGTCTTGTCCGTCCGGGAGCACTTCCGTCACATCCCGTACGCTGGTTCCTGCAAAGAAACGGTACGTTCCGGCCTCAAGCACCCACGCATTCAGAAAACCGGTAGCTCCGGAATCGTCAAAGGACGCCATGCGTCTGACAGGAAACGTCAGTTCCACTTCTGTGCTCTCTCCCGGAAGAAGAAGCCCGGTCTTGGCAAAGGCCGCCAGCTGCAGCACAGGCTGCCCGAGTGTTCCCTGCGGCGCGCGGTAGTACACCTGCACAGTTTCTTTTCCTTTATAATCACCGTCGTTTGTAACGCTGACCGTAACGCGGATCACATCGTCAACAGCCCCCGCCTCCGACTTGCGGATTTCGCATTTCATATCCGAGAGCGAAAATGTACTGTAGGACATTCCGAAACCAAAGGGATAGAGTACCCGGTCCTTCGCGAAAGTCTCGAAATAGCGGTAGCCCACATAAATATCTTCTTTATAGAAGCTCTTCTCGGGATCGGCGAAGTTCGCGTCCGACGGATAATCCGCCAGATCAATCGCGATCGTATCCGTCAGCTTTCCGCCCGGCGTCACCCTGCCGGCGATCACATCGGCAGCCGCGAGGCCGCCCTCCTGACCGCCCTGCCAGACGTAGAGAACAGCTTTGATATGTCCGAGATATGCCGGATCCTTCAGGAAATTCATGTCGATGATATTGGCGACATTCAAAAGAAGAACCGTGTGTTCAAACTCCGCGGTGACCAGACGGAGCATCTCTTTTTCCTCGTCTGTCAACAGATACCCGCCCGGCGCATTGATGTTATCCACATCCTCGCCCGCGGTGCGTCCGATCACGACGATTGCCTTATCGCCAAACGCCCTTGCGCTTTGCACAAGTTCCTCCGTGAGCGGCATTTCCTTCTGAAACCACGGTTCCGCCGCCCATCCGCCGCCGCCGTTGTCAAAGGGGTTCTCTTTCACCCACGCCTCGTAAACCGCCGCGAGTTTCTCATTTACCTCAATATTCTCCTGTGCCCGGAGGCCGTCGATGAGATTGACTTTCCGCGCCACGTGGACGGCACCGCCGGAACCGGTTCCGCTGCGGTAATAATCAATCTGGATCCTGCCGAAGACAGAGACTTTTTCCCCGTCCAGCGGAAGTAAATGGTCGTCATTTTTCAGAAGAACCGCGCCTTCCGCCGCCACTTCGCGGCACTTGTCGTAGAATCTCTGTTTCTCTTCCATCCTGTTATTCTTCCTTTCCTGCCGTTCCGTTCAGAACCTTTTCGAGGACGCTGTCATGCGCCGCCAGCTCAAAACCGTCTTCCAGCGGCTCCAGCTCTGCTTTACCGGCTTTCCGCTCCAATGCGGTCTTCAGCAGGTAATCACAGAACTCCGGATTCTTCGGAAGCACCGGGCCGTGGCTGTAGGTGCCGAATACATTTCTGTACCGGACTCCCTCCGTGCCGTCCTCTCCGTTGTTGCCGTATCCCTTGAGAATTTTTCCGAGCGGCTGAACGCCGTCTCCCAGATAGGTGCGGCCGCTGTGGTTCTCAAAACCGACCACTTTACTTCCGCCGGAAGCCTCGCCCAGCGCGTACGCGTAGTTTCCGATCATGCGGACTTCCCCGCCCTTTGTATAAAAATCAACAGCGCCGAGAAATTCACACTTCACGCCCTCGTGGGTCTCATAATAATGCCCCATCATCTGATAACCGCCGCAGATGCAGAGAAACGTCTTTCCGTCCTCAACCGCCGCGCGGATTTCCGCTCCCTTTCCGGCCTTCAGATCCTCGAGCAGAACCTCCTGCTCAAAATCCTGCCCGCCGCCGATAAAAAAGAGGTCGAAGTCCGAAAGCTTTGTCTGATCTCCCAGTCCCACTTTCGCAACCTCCACATCGATGCCTCTCCACGCAAGCCGCTTCTGCATACAGCGGATATTTCCGCGGTCTCCGTACAGATTCAACACCTCCGGATAGAGATGACAGATCTTTAACGTACTCATAGCCTCTCCCTCCTTCAGCCTTTCCAGAATTCCGCTTTTCCCGTCACCGCTCCGAGGGCGGCGCGCAGCGAGAGCATGGATGTGTAGTTCGGCAGAATAAATACCGGAACCTCACTCTTTCTCATCGTTTCAATCAGATCCTCATTATTTGCCGCGATTTCAATATCCGCCTCAGACGCGTCGCCGTATTTCAGACGAAGCTGCATATCCTCGGCGCGGTCTCCCATGACAAACGCGTGCTTCATATGCGGATCCCGGCACACTTTCTCAAAATCCGCATCCCAGATCCAGGATATATCATGACCGTCCGCCGTTCTGTCATTCAGGCAGAACACCGCCTGATAGTCCTCTCCCAGACCGGCGAGATAGCTCAGTGCCTGATTGCAGCCGGCAGGATTTTTCACAAGAATCATCTGCACCGGAACACCGTCCAGATCAAAGGTCTCCATCCGTCCGAAACTGCTGCTGACATCCGCCAGCGAAGCGATGATCTGCTCCGTGTCAAAGCCGGCCGTCCGGTACGCGCAGATGGCAGCCACGGCATTGTAGAGATTGTAGACCGCCGGAAGTCCGACCGTCACATCTTTTTTCTCTGTACCGAGACGCATCTTCACCTGCATTCCCTTCGGGGAAGATTTCTCGATGTTCTCCACCGCCACCCCGGTGTCCATTCTCTTATATCCGCACTTCGGACAGCAGAAACCGCCCAGATGCGCATAGGTATGATAGGAATAATCATACTCTGTTCCACAGCGGATGCAGTATCTCGCGTCGGAAATCTCCAGATTGTGCTGCTCGCCCACCGGGCAGTCCAGACCGTAGTAGACGACTGGATTCGGCGCGTCGATCGCAAGAGACGACACCAGCGAGTCGTCGGCATTCAGGCAGAGCACGGCGTCCGGCACCAGATCGATTCCCTTGCGAATCTCATCTCTGGTGTGCATAACCTCTCCATACCGGTCCAACTGATCGCGGAACAGGTTCGTAACCACGATCACCTTCGGACGGATCTTCGGCACAACCTGTTTCAGCGCCCCCTCATCACACTCGATCACCGCATACTTTTTCTTCGGTTTTCCAAAAAAAGAAGCGGAAGACGTGAACTCCGCCGTCACGCCCGGAAGCAGATTCGCCCCGGATTTATTCGCCAGAACATCATATCCCGCTTTCGCAAGCGCATGTTCAATCATGTTGGAGGTTGTGGTCTTGCCGTTGGTTCCCGTAACCACGATGATATCCATTCCCGTCGATACCGTGGAGAGGATATCGCCGTCAATTTTCATAGCCACTTTTCCGGGGGTCGTAGTTCCTCCCCGGTGAAGCGTCCGAAGAGCGGATCGAACCGCCTTACAGGCGCCTACCGCAAGCGCGGTTTTTACTGGATTTGCCATATGGATTCTCTTTTCCTGATCATTCATCTTATTTTTTATAATAAGGTAAACAATAGCATAGAATCACTTTTTCTTCAACCGTCCCGCCTTTTATGCTATCATAGAGTCACTGTCTGACACGGCGTAAGCAACGGAGATTGCTTGGTCCGGTAAGCAGGCATCCAGGGACGGTTATTCAGGAAATATATGCTGTATGTAACGCAAACCGTCTATGATATAAAAAGGCTTGTCGTTCACAGGTATTGATAAGGAGAAAAAAATGGAAATCGAAAGAAAATGGATGGTAACCGGATGGCCGGAAGGCGATCTTCCTCTTCTCTTTGAACAGAATATGCGGCAGGGCTACATCTCCGTCACGCCGACGGTTCGGATCCGGGAAGAAGCCGAGATCAACGGAACGACGGAGTATATCCTCTGCTTTAAGTCGAAGGGGACACTCGCGCGCAAAGAAATCGAGCTCCCCATCCCGAAGGATACCTTTGATGAACTCGAAGATCTCATCGGACTTCCGCTGATCCCGAAAGTCCGCCGCACCTATCAGCTTTCCGACGGCCACCGCCTGGAAGTCAATCACGTAGACGAGGGTCTCCCCTCCGAATTCTGGTACGCAGAAGTCGAGTTCTCCACAGAAAAAGAAGCCCTTGAATGGAACCCGGAGGACGCCGGAGTCGCCGACTTCCTGAACAACGAGGTCACCCGTCAGCAGGGGCAAAGCATGGGCGCCTACTGGTCCGTGACACGCATGGACAAACCGATGTAATAGAAAAGAACCGGTGCGTTAAACCCGCAGCTGGCAGACAAAGCTGATCACTCCGCTGCTCCAGTTGGCGTCAATGGTTCCCTTGTACTGCTTCACCAGACTCTCCGCAATCGAAAGTCCGATTCCGAAACCGCCCTTATCCTCCTGGGTGTGGGCTTTGTTTTCCCGATAGAAGCGGTCAAAGAACCTGCTGCAGTCCACATTTTTCCCGTTTTCATAAGAATTTGACACCATCAGCCGGATCATCTTCCCCCTACGCTCGATGTTCACCCGGATCGATCCGTTTTTGTCACAGTACTTGATGGCGTTGTCAATCAGCAGCGTCAGAAGCTGGCGAATCTGGCTCTCATCCGCCTTCATCGTCAGGCCGTCGCCGGTTGTGTTCTCAAGCACAAGCCCCTCCTGCTCAGCCACCGCGCGGAACGTCTGCACGGTCTCCTTCGCGATGGCGCTGACGTTGATCTCTCTCCGCTCACTGTTTTTTTCATTCTCTTCCGCTCTCGCGATCATCACGAGATTCTGGATCAGCCCGGTCATGCGGTCGACCTGCCGCATCGTCGACTGATTCCACTCATTTTCCCCGTTCAGCATCGTCTCGACTTCCGTATTGGCCCGGATGACAGCCAGCGGCGTCTTCAGCTCATGGCTCGCATTGGTGATAAACGCCTTCTGCTGCTCCGCCGCCCGAACCTCCGGACGAACCAGGCGGAAGGAAAGGATCCGAACGACAAACGCCGCAGCGATCAGTCCCGAGAACACAAGAAGGAGCGCGACATTCAGGATTCGCTCGATGATTCGCTGCTGTCTGGAAAAATCGAGAAAGACTACGATTTTTCCTCCGTCTTCCCGGTCCGCGACCCGATAGTAGTACTTCTCTGTGCTGCCAAAGGTAAAATACTGATCGAGAATTTTCTGCCCATATTCTTTCGCCTCCTCATCTCCGACCGCGGAGATATGACTGGTGATCACATCCGTAACTTTCCCTTTCTTGTCGTAGATGACGGAAAAATACCTCGTCGAATACCAGTTGTCCATGGACGTCTGGTGAACCGAAAGTCCGCCGGTGGGAACCGGCAGTTCCCCCTCGTTCTCGATAATCTCTCCGATAATCGAATAGGCTTCCTTCCGCATGGCGTGCAGATTGAACAGATAGATCACGCCGCTGATCAGAAGTATAACGATCGTGAAGGTATGCATGGAAATCATTATAAATTTACGTCTGAGTTTATTAATCGCCCGCTCGTTCATTGTCTGCCTTTCCGCCTGTCCCGCGGCATATCAAAAACCGGTAAATCTTTTCTTCCAGAATTCGGAATCCATACGGAAAATCGTGTTATTCCCGCAGAATTTAATCAGGGAAACACCGATGCGTCAGCGTTTCCCCGTAAAGTCTCATCCGTTTTTATTCATCTTCAAGAGAAAAACTTCCGCCTTTCTCTCCGCTGATTCTCACAGCCGATTTCACTGCCTCCAGTTTCCGCTTCAGATAACAGATATACAGCCATACGGTGTCGCTCTCTGCTTCCGGTTCCCGCGGCCAGATGTGCGTCAGAAGAAACTCCGTATCCACCGGATGATCCGCATTCAGGATCAACTGCCGCATCAGCTCAAACTCCTTCTGTGAGAGACGCACAGTATTTCCCGCGATCAGCTCCATGCCGTCCGCCTTCAGACGGATATCCCGAAACTGAAGATCCTGCTCTGAATAATCCACACTGCGCCGCACCATCGCACGGATTCTCGCAAGAAGTTCTTTAATTGAAAAAGGTTTTGTCAGATAGTCGTCGGCTCCGGCGTCGAGTCCTGCCACCTTGTCGTCAATTTCCGCTTTTGCCGTGAGCAGAAGGACAGGTGTTACAATCTTTCTGCTTCGCGCCTCCCGGATGACTTCCAGTCCATCCACCTTCGGCATCATGATATCCAGAATCATCACATCATAGCTGTCACGATCTATATACTCGAGTGCTTCCGCTCCGTCAAAAGCGGAGGCCACCTCGTATCCTTCATGCTCAAGAACCGCAGTCAGCGCGCGGTTCATATCCTTCGTGTCTTCGGCAAGTAATATTTTCATCTACTGTTCCCTTCTCTGAACACAAACTTCTGCTCAGATGAATTCATTCTGTCCATGCGTCCCCGTGCAATTCCCGTACTCCTGTGTCATAGGAGATTTCTTCGAAATTTCTATGCCGCAAAGGACTCCCCATTCATCTTTTTACCGGTTCCGCTCACTCTTCCGTCTTGTATTCCAGTATCATGTCGCGAATCGTCTGCATCGAGAGGTCGGTGGAGGCCAGTTCATCCGCGCACCGCTTCAGCTCGCTCTCGATCAGGGATGTGTTGCCCCCCAACTGCTTCTTGTATCTGAGGTGGTGCTCCAGTGCCGCCCAGGTATCCATGGAAATTGTTCTCAGCTGTACCTCCGCGTAAAACCTGCTGTGAATCCGGAGAATCATGTGATAGCTTCGGTATCCGTTGGGCTTTACGTTCCGGATATAATCCTTTTCCTCAACCACTTCCGTTCCCGGCTGTTTCACAAGATGATCCCTGATTCTGTAAATATCGTCAATAAAAGCGCAGACGACCCTAAGGCCGACTGCGTCGTAAATCTGCGTTAGCGCGGCCTCCGTATCCTCCGGAAGCATCTTCCGTCTGCACTTCTCACGCATACTCTCTTCTGATTTGATTCTTGCCAGACAATGCTCCACAGGATCCATGCCTGTCTCTTCTCTGATCTCTGCCCGGAGTTTTTCGATGCTCTCCTGCAGCTCCCTCATCACCATTTCAAGTTCCGGCAGATAACTGCCGTATATAGATTCACTCATACATTATCCTCTATGCCTGAAATCCACTCACTTGTCTGATGATCATCCTCTCATTTGTTATAATTATATCAGATTTTTTCGAAAGTCACAAGGTGAGCAGCCTTTGGGGCAAGGGAGAGCATCGCCGGTTATTTCCATCCATGTCTTTCCTTCGACTATCTCTTACTGCCAGATTTCCCCGGCAATTTCCCTGACCAGTCTGAGCTTCGCCCACTGTTCTTCCTCTGTGAGTTTATTTCCTATTTCACACGACGCAAAGCCACACTGCGGACTCAGGCACAATCTATCCAACGGTACATATTTCGCGGCTTCTTTTACTCTACGAATTATTTCCTCCTTATCTTCAATCGACGGTGTTTTTGTAGTAATAAGTCCCAGCACAACCTTTTTGTCCTCAGATACCTTCCGAAGGGGTTCAAATCCACCGGAACGCTCATCGTCGTACTCCAGATAGAGGGCGTCCACGTTCTCTTTCGCAAATACATAATCGGCCACCGGGTCATAGGGACCGCTGGTGAAATAGGTGGAGTGATAGTTACCTCTGCAGAGGTGGGAATTGATGACCATATCCGCCGGCTTTCCCTCCAGCGCCAGATTATTGACTTCCAGAAGCTGCTTCTTTACCTCCTCAATATCGATACCGAGAGCCGCATATCTCTGCTTCGCGGCATCGCCGACGATGGCTCCCCAGGTACAGTCGTCCAGCTGAAGGTTTCTGCAGCCTGCGTCGTAGAACTGGCGGATGACATCGCGATAGGCTGCGGCAATATCCCGGATCAGCTCGTCGTTGTCCGCGTAGAATTTTCTCGTCGACTCATAGTTCGCCGGCACGATAAACTGCTGGAATGTCTGCGCCGGGGCCGGAATCGTATACTTCGCCACCGTATTTTCATCCTCAAACTGTTTCAGGAACTTGAAATACTCGACAAAGGGGTGCTTCTTCGCGCGGATTTTTCCGACCAGATAGGTCTCGTCGAGCACGGCGAGTTCTCCGTTGAACGGTACCCCCGAGCCGGTCGCCTTATGCTCCACGCCCTCGAATCCCCACATAAAATCAAGGTGCCAGAACGTTCTGCGGAATTCTCCGTCCGTGATCACGTGAAAACCAAGCTCCTTCTGCTTCGCGACAACCTTCCGGATCTCTTCGTTGATCGTGTCATTCAATTCCTCTTCGCTGATCTTCCCCTCTGCAAAAGCCGCCTTTGCGTCTTTCAGTGCCTGCGGTCTCAGAAAACTTCCTACAAAATCATAGTGAAACGGTGTCTGTAAATTGCTCATCTTTCGGTTCTCCTCCCATACGTTCAAACCCTCGCGCGCATCCCGGCGGATCGCCGCGAAGTTCCTTTCTCTACTGAGGCAGATTATAAAACCCACTGCACTTATAGGTAAAATATATAAAAACGGAGGTTTGTCATAGTTTTTTCCTATGGTTCATGGTATAACCATTATAGATTCTATATAAGGGAGACGTACGTCATGACGCTGAAACAACTGCAATACATCACCACCGTCGCGGAAACCGGAAATCTGACGGAAGCCGCCCGGAGACTCTTTATCGCCCAGCCGAGTCTGACCGCCGCGATCCGCGCGCTGGAACAGGAATACAACATCACCGTCTTCTCACGCTCCAACAAGGGAATGACGCTCACGGCGGAGGGTGAGGAATTCCTCGGCTACGCCAAACAGGTTCTGGAACAGGCGACGCTCATTGAGGAACGGTACACCGGCCGTCCCAGAGGAAAGCAGAAGTTCTACGTCTCCTCCCAGCACTATTCCTTTGCCGTCGAGGCCTTTGTGGAACTCCTCCGGACCTGCGGGGGAGACCGGTACGAATTCCATATGCGGGAGACCCAGACCTACGAGATCATCGAGGATGTGGCCAGACTCCGGAGCGAAGTCGGCATCCTCTACCTGAATTCCTTCAACGAGGCCATTCTCCGCAAAACCCTGCGGGAGAACGATCTGTCGTTTACACCGCTCTTTCGGGCGAAGCCACACGTTTTTATCGGAAAAGGCAATCCCCTGACGCAGAAAGAAAAAATCACAGTGGAGGATCTGAAACCCTATCCCCGTCTCTCCTACGAGCAGGGAACGCACAATTCATTCTATTTTTCGGAGGAGATTCTGAGTACCGCCGACTGCGATAAGGAACTCGTCGTCTGCGACCGCGCGACTCTCTTCAACCTGCTGATCGGCATGAACGGATATACGATCTGCAGCGGCGTGATCAGCGAAGAGCTGAACGGCCCCCATATCATCGCGAAGCCGCTGGATGTCGATGACTACATGGAGATCGGCTACATCCTGCCCGCCTCCATCCACCCGTCGAAGCTGACAGAGACCTTCATCGGGATTCTGAAGAAGCTGACGCAGACGAATTGAGGGTAGAGGGTGGAGAAATCCGACAAAATGTGATAATATACTTTAGGTTTTTATCCCAATGTAACGGATTCGAACCGATCCAGGGATTATATGTAACAAATGGCTTGAATATAGGCTTTTTAGAAGGAGATAAACAAGGATGAAATTAGGAATCGTCGGACTTCCGAATGTAGGAAAAAGTACACTTTTCAACGCACTGACACAGGCCGGTGCTCTGGCAGCGAACTACCCGTTCGCGACAATCGACCCGAACGTCGGTGTCGTACCGGTTCCGGACGAGAGACTGAAACTTCTGGGCGATTTCTTCAATTCCAAGAAAGTCACACCGGCAATCGTTGAATTCGTAGATATCGCCGGCCTCGTAAAGGGAGCCTCCAAAGGTGAGGGTCTGGGAAACCAGTTCCTGGCGAACATTCGTGAGTGCGATGCCATCGTCCACGTTGTACGTTGTTTCGAGGACGGAAATGTCGTTCACGTAGACGGCAGCGTTGATCCGAAGAGAGATATCGAGACCATCAACTTCGAGTTGATTTTCGCCGATCTTGAGGTTCTCGAGAGAAGAATCGCAAAAACAACAAAGGCAGCCCGTGTCGGCGACAAATCCGTAAAGCTCGAGCTTGAGATGGAGACAGGTCTGAAGGCTCATCTGGAAAACGGAATGCCTGCAAGTACCTTCGATCTTGATCCGTACAAAGATGATGAGGTATGCATGACTGCCATGCACGATCTCACCCTTCTGACAGCAAAACCTGTTATTTACGCGGCGAACGTTGCCGAGGATGACCTTGCGAGCGACGGTGCGGACAATCCTCATGTTCAGGCCGTTCGCGCATATGCCGCAGAGAACAAGAGTGAAGTCTTTGTCGTAAGCGCAGGCATCGAGGCAGAGATGTCCGAGATGGATGAAGAGGACAAGGCTATGTTCCTCGAGGATCTCGGCGTATCTTCTTCCGGTCTCGACAAGCTGATTCAGGCGTCCTACCGCACCCTCGGACTGATGAGCTTCCTTACCGGCGGCGAGGATGAGACCCGCGCATGGACAATCAAGATCGGCACAAAAGCTCCTCAGGCAGCCGGAAAAATCCACACAGACTTCGAGCGCGGCTTCATCAAGGCAGAGGTCATCAACTACCAGCAGCTCCTCGACTGCGGCTCCTACGCTGCAGCCCGCGACAAGGGACTTGTCCGCATGGAGGGTAAGGAGTACGTTGTTCAGGACGGAGATCTCATTGTATTCCGCTTCAACGTATAAATAACAAAATACTTTTATAAAATGTCTGAACGGGACCACACACAATACCTTTGTGCGTGGTCCCGTTCTTTATGATTTCTATTTCGGACGACAGGAGCCAGGGGATGATCATACACGCGAGTACTGTTGCCTCGTCGTCAGCGCTCCGCCGCCTATCATCCGATGTGTTTCGCAACTCGGGCACGCATCGTGCCCTCAGACAGGCTCCACACATCGGAGCTATGCTCGCGCTTCTGTCCTCGGCTGCCAATGTACTCGCTTTGCATGATCATCCCCCGACTCCTGTCTGCTTTTCAGCGGCTATCCGTAAGTTCAAGTCTTCCCCCGCAAGACCTGGTGCGGAGCGTTTATCTCTGTTAGAGAGTGTTACACCAACTGAAATAAGTTTGTTATGCCACCGACCTACCCCTCACCTAGCGGAAGGATTCTTCTCCGATTGAGATAAAAAGCAATATATGTTCACTTCCAACTCACGCGGGTTTGAGTGCCCCGCTGTGGTAGACGGCGTAGAGTTCGTTCTCCATCGCCATGACTTCCTTGATTGCGTAGGGTTTGAAGAGTGGTTTCTTCACTCTCAGCTTCACCCAGCAGAAGGAATAAACTGCCAGCGCGATCAAGGTAATCCCGACTACTTTATAAAGGGAGAGTTTCACCTCCCAGGAGGGATCGATGTTGTAAATCATGTAGGCGGAGCCGATCATTCCAAGGATCGGAAGCATCGGGCCGAAGGGGAGTTTGAAATTCCTGGGCGCGTGCGGCAGTCTCCGTCGCAGAAGAAGAACATTCAGATTGGAGATGATATAGCTGATCATCCAGAGGATCGCGAGCACCGAGATCATGTAGGAGATCGATCCTGTGGAGGACAGACCTGTCACGTTCAGGATGATAAAGGTCGCGGCCTCCAGAATCAGTCCGGCCATCGGAACGCCCTTTCGGTTTGTCTTCGCGAATACCGCCGGCAGAAGGTTGATCTTCGCCATTCCCATCAGAATGTATGCAAGGGAGTTCATGATCGTATTCACGGAACTGATCGATGCCAGAATCGTAACCAGAATCATCCAGTATTTGCCGACCGGTCCCAGAAGCATCTGTCCGAAGAGAATGTGAGGCGTTGTGCTGCTGCCGAGGTCTCCCCACTCGGTGTAGTTTTTGAAACCGAAGGTGAGGAATGCCTGCATGCCCAGAATGATCAGCATACTGAGCACCATGCCCAGCGGAATATCCCGTTTCGGATTCTTGCACTCCTTGGTCAGCGGGATGACGTATTCGCCTCCGACAAAGAGGAAGAAGGCGATACCGCAGAGACTGGTTACGGATGAAAAATCCGTGGCAAGTGCAGCCGGCTGGCTGACAATTTCACCGGTACCGATGCCGAGGGTTCCCATGACACCCATGATCACCAGAGAGATGATCAGTCCGTAGGCAACCACATCCTGCACCTTTACGAAGACGTCAACACCGTTCCTATTGCTGAAAAAGAGCAGCGCCACCAGAACCGTGGTGAAGACCCAGGTCGGCGCGTGAAGGAAGGAAAAGACTTCCGCGAAGGTATTTCCGAACATCGCGCATTCGACCGAACCCGCCAGGGAGTTGCAGAGAATGTAGCCTCCCACCATACAGATGATCGTGATAAACGGGCCGACACTCGCAAGGGAAAACTGTGCCAGACCTCCTGTGAGGTTCGGCATCAGTGAATTCAACTCCGCGACGGACAGCAGTGTCAGAATATTCACCGTGCAGGCAATTGCCATTGTGATAATAAAGGCTGTTCCGAGAACCGAGGAACCGATTCCCAATGTCAACAGACAGCTGGAAGCGACGACAAGGCCGACGCCGGTAGCTATGACGCTTCCAAGTCCGATTTTTTTCGAATTCATAGTTACACCACCTTTCTGTCCCGGATCACGCCGCCAGAGCGCGCATCCGGTTCCAGTGCATCGTCTGAAAAATAACCGGTCAATTTCGAGAACGCATGAGCGAAGCACAATTCTTAAATCCGGTTATTTAAAACACGTTGAACTAATCCAGTTCTCCCTCTTTCAGGGCATCCATTCCCTCTTCACCGGTGCGGACGCGGATCGCGTTGGTCACCGGAGTGACAAAGATTTTTCCGTCACCGATATGGCCGGTGTAAAGTGCTTTTGATACATAATCCAGAAAAGCATCCACTTCCTTGGACGGAAGAACAACCATGACTACCTGCTTGCTGAGGAGCTCCGGCTCCACTTTCTTATCTACTTCATACTCGGCAGCTCCGAGCTGCACGCCGCAACCCTTCGCCTCATAAATCGTCATACCGGTAATTCCGAATCTTCCGAAGTTTCTGGTGAGTTCGACGATTTTTGCCTCACTCGTGATGATCTCCACTTTTGATAATTCTTCCACGGATACTTTCATATTCACTCACATCCTTTCTACAACCGACTCCGGCCTTGTGTCCGGATGCCGGCCCCCTCTCTTACCCTATATCTTGGCGACAAAACGGCCATAGGCCAGTCCGCTGATATCGACATCGGTCTTTCCGTCGATGATCAGCTTCGCCATCTGTTCTCCGACTGCCGGCGCGATTCCGAATCCGTGTCCGGTGAAGCCGCAGGCGATGACAAGTCCCGGTACCTCATCGGTCATTCCGAGTACCGGAACGCCGTCCTGACAGACGTCGAGATAACCGGCCCAGGTTCTGACGATCTTCGCGTCTTCGAGCTCCGGGAAGTATTTCATGATACCTCTGCAGATACAGGGTGCTGTGATCGCGCTGTTGCCCGGCGCATTCTTTGCTCCCTCGTCTTTATTGTTCAACTCCAGACCGGAGGAACCGCCGAAGACGAAGGAACCGTGATCGGTCTGATGTCCGTAGAAATCCGCCTCTGCGGTTCCGAGCATCTGCGGGAACATCTCCGGTTCTGCCTCTGTAACCAGACACTCCATCAGCTCCTGATGCATCGGCACGTCCAGACCAACCGTCGCGAGAATCTCTCTGGATTCGTAGCCGGCTGCCACCATGACGAAATCGCCTTCGTAGATCGCGTCCCCGGTTATAACCTGACAGATCCGTCCGCAGACTTTTCGAAGCCTCTCCACCTTCGCTCCGGTGATGAAGCGGGCACCGAGTTCTCTGGCTTTTTTATAGAAAGCAAGGGTTGTTACCATCGGATTGGCGTGTCCGTCGGTCGGACACCAGCTGGCACCGATTACCTCATCCGAGAGATGCGGGTTGATCTTTTTTACTTCGTCCGCGTCGATCATCCGGACATCCAGTCCCACTGCTCTGGCCCGGTCGGTGAGTCCCTGAAGAATCTTCAGATGTGCCTCTGTTTTTCCGAGTCGTAAGTTTCCCTGTTTGTGATACTCACAATCGACACCGAGTTCTTCCGAAAGTCCCGGCCACAGGTGTTCGATTCCGTACATGGCCAGCGGAAGTTCCCTGGGATCTCTTCCCGACTGGCGGACACCGCCGCCGTTTCTGGAGGAGCCGCCGTTTCCGATATTGTCACTGGCCTCGAGGACGATGACCGATTTTCCCATTTTGCTAAGGTAATAGGCTGTCGCGCATCCGATGACGCCGCCGCCGACAATTACTACATCTGCTGTATTACACATAGTCACACCTCCTCACTCCTCTTTGCCCAAAACTTTCATCTCAATCGGACGCATCGGCGAACGGGAAGTTGCCGGCTCCAGTTCCGCCGGGGATACGCCGAGCTCCCTGGCGACAATTCCCTTTACCAGTTTTGAACAGGTCTGCCCCTGACACAATCCCATACCGCTGCGGAGATACCGGCGGATCTCCGTCATCGTCCACATACCGTCGTGAACCGCTCTGCGGATATCTCCCTTCGTCACTTCCTCGCAGCGACAGATCAGCATATCATCATCCGGCTGGCTCACAAATTCTCCGATATCTTTGTTCCGTTCTGAAAGAGCATTCATCCTTCTTCCCTCCTCACTTTATACTGCCGCTTTGAAGAACCTGGCCTTCATCGCATATTCCTTCGGTACACGCATTGTCAGCAGGTTCGTGTGATCAAAGGCCTTTGAAGTCCTGACCGATACAACCTCAGCCTCACAGATTTTTTCACCGTTCCTGCCCAGTCCGAAGCCTTTGTCTCCCTGCTTCGGAAGAGGGAAAAATTCGTAAGGAAGCGTGACGGTCGCGCTCTCGTCACTGTGATTTTCATCCACAAGGAAAATTGCCTGTCCGGAACAGCTTGCCACGCACATGCCGCAGCCGATGCACGCGCTGTTGTCCACGGTGAACGGAAGATTTGTGATATTGGCACCGATCGAAATGCATCCCTTCGGGCAGGCATCCTGACAGGGGTTACACGGAATATTCTGCGTACACTCGATCACCGGATGAATCTCCGCCCTTGTTTTCACGCCCGGGAAGCGGACAATCTCTTCATCGGAGACAAAACCCTTCTCCAGCAGATTCTCGGAGATCGCGATTCCCTCCTCTGTTTTCTCAATCTTCTTTCCTCTGTTCTTCGGAGCGAACATACCCTGACGAAGGCTCTCCAGATTGTCCTTCTGAACCAGAAGAAGGTCTTCCTTTTCTTCCTCATCGCAGTATCCGAGATATTCCGCCACGCAGATACCGGCCATTTTTCCTTCGATCATGGCAGAGGAAGCTTCCTCGATACCGGAGACATCGCCCGCCGCAAAGACACCGGAGACGGAAGTCTCACCGTATTCATCGATGACCGGAACCTGTCCGCCGCGCTTCGGATCATCGACCATCTCACAGCCGGCCATCTTCAGCAACTGGGACATCGGAGACAGGCCGACCGCCATACAGATCGTGTCGCAGTCAAAATACTTCTCACTTCCTTCAATAGGACGGAAGCGCTCATCCACTTCACTGATCGTGACACCCGTCACATGATCCTCACCGTGCGCTTTTGTGATCGTGTGTTTCAAATAGAAGGGAACGCCGGTTCTGGCAACTTTGGCAGCATGTACGCCGTAACCTCCGATTCTCGGAGCCGCGTCAACCAGAGCAACCACTTCGCAGCCCGCCTGCATGAGCTGGAAAGAGACAACCAGTCCCACGTTTCCGGATCCGAGCATCAGGACCTTCTTGCCCGGCTGGATTCCGTGAAGGTTCATCATTGTCTGCGCGGCACCGGCACCGATGACACCCGGAAGGGTCCAGCCCGGGAAGGTAACCATGTTCTCGGCAGCTCCCGTCGCCACGATAATCGTATCGCCTTTGTAATGAAGAATGTGATCTCCCTGGCGTACACAGATCTCCTTGTCCGGATACAGGCCGATGACCGTGGCATTCAGAATAACTTCAACGCCGGCCTCCGCGGCCTCCGCAAGCAGCTCCTCTCCGATATGGAAACCGCGGATCTTCGCGTGATGTTCCTTCGATCCGAAGAACTTGTGGATCTGCTTAAACAGCTGTCCGCCCGGCTTCTCATTTTCATCAAAAACCGCTACCGTAATTCCTCTCTTCGCAGCTTCAATTGCCGCTGACAGTCCGGATGGTCCCGCACCGACTACAATCAATTCATAACGTTTCATACCGATCAGCTCCTCTCCAGTGCAGTGACACCATCCTGTGTCTGTACAACCATTCCGGCCTCCAAAGGCGTAACGCAGGTACGGATATTGGGTTTTCCGTTAACTACCATGACACAGTCCGTACATCTGCCGATCGCGCAGAAGAGACCTCTCGGTTTATGCTCTTTCTTTGTATAGCGGTGAATCATCACACCGTTTGCCTTGAGGGCCATCGCCACCGGTTCGCCTTCACAGCCTGTCATTTCTTTTCCATCAAAAAAGAAAGTTACTTCCTTTCCCTTTATCGTCTCACCCAAAACCGGATGTTCTGTTATTCTACCCATACGCTTTACCTCACGCCTCATTTGTTCATTTCTATTGTTCGTTTACGTCAGGACACGCCGCCTCAGGCGTCTGCCTCATCCGTCTTTACCGCTTCCACCATGATCTCCACAAGCTGCGTCGGCCGGTTCAGTCTGGTGATCTCAACCATCGTGCACAACGGCTTCACATCGTGGAAAAACTCTGTGTATGCCTCGAGGATCTTTCCCCCCGCCGAGATGTCTGTCGTATAAATCATGAGGGAGGTGACATCCTTTACCGAAGCTCCTGCCTTCTCCAGGAAATCAATCTGTTTCTGCAGAACATACTTCGTCTGCTCATAGGCATCTTCTCCGTAAACACTGCCGTCCGGCTGAACGGAGGTTGTTCCACCGATTTTGATAAAAGGACCAACCTGTACCATTCTCGAATATCCTACTTTTTCCTCTAACGGCGCGCCTGAGCCGAATTTTTTTCTCTCATACCCCATACAAACACCTCCTCGTTTGTGTTATAATAAGTAAACGCTGACAAATCAGTGTTTCATAATTTTTGTTTGCAAGGGCGCACAGATTCTTTTTGTGCGCCCTTTTTTGTGTTATGGAAATTCCTCCGGAATTTCCATAACACAAAACGCTCCGCTGGGATGCGCACTCGCGCGATGAGTAGATGCTTCGCATCCGCGCTCTGCGCGAGAATGTCGCCAGCGACATTTTTTGAAAGGAAGTACCGGAATACCATGAACAAACGCCAGCTGGAATATTTTCTCAAAGTCTACGAACACAAAAGTGTGTCCAAAGCCGCCGCCGGCCTCTTTATTACGCCGCAGGCCCTCAGCAAGACGCTCTCTTCTCTGGAGAAAGAACTCGGAACCGAGCTGTTCACCCACAAGAGCAATCAGATTCTTCCGACGCCCCAGGCAGCTCTGCTCGCCGCCCACGCCAAGACGCTGATCATGGAATATGATCTGATCAGCAATCATCTGTTTTCGTCAAACCCGAAAAAGAAAAATCTGTTTCTTCCCTGCTCCTATGATGTCCCGGATCTTTTTCCGGCATCCTTCTTTCACAGCTTCGGAACAGATCACACAGATACCGTTCTGAAGATCGTTGAACTTCCGGACACAGATATTCTTGCCCGGCTGGACAACGGCGACTGCGAGCTGGCCATCATTTCCGGCCCCCTCGACGCGACGAAGTATCAACTCTTTCCGCTGGTCAGCCTTCCCTTCTGTCTTGTTGTACACAAAAATCATCCGCTGGCCGAAAATTCTTCTGTCTCCGTCAAGGATCTGAAGGATATCCCGCTGGTCATCAAAGATTCCGCCAATCCCCTGAGTAACTCCCAATACTGTGAGCTGCTCAAAAACGGCGCCATGCCGGATATCGTTCTGGAGAGCTCCGATTCCCACCTGATCCACAAGATGGTGATCGAGGATCATGCCGTGGGCTTAAGTCTTCTCTACCTGGCCAAGAAGATCCGCTCCGACAGAATCCGGATCCTTCCTTTTCAGGAACACTGGTTCACCAAGACCCTGTATCTGGCCAGTCGGAAGAACGCTGTTCTCAGCTATTCCGCCGCGGCCTTTTCGGAGGCGATCAAAACTTTTATTTCCCTGCAGGCACCGGAGTAACATCCGATGCCTGTGAAGTATCTGCCTCCCTGAATCCCGGTGCAACCATCCATCTGTTTTGTCCACTCACGATATATGTCTGCTCACGAAAGACACCATCCCAAACGTGTGCTCTTCATAAGATTATCACGATCCGCTATTTTAATAGAGGTACGGTTCCTCCCAGAGATTCAGCTTTGTTCCGATGCCGAGTTCCACGGCCTTCTCGTAACACTTCTTTCCCCAGGCCACATCCTCGACCGGCATTCCGCCGACCGAGTAGATAATTACCTGATCGTCACTCGTTCTTCCCTCTGCCTTGCCGGCAAGAATTGCTCCGAGGTTCGTGACCTTCTCTTTTTCCAGTTTTCCCTGGCTCACAAGATCCAGCCACAGGCAGCCCGGAATATAGATCGTGTTGTAGGTCGGATACGGATATTCCTCCGCCCATGCCTCGTAAAGTTTGATGTTGTCGCAGACAAGCTTCGGTTTGCCGCTGTAGATGTACTCGTCCGAGAAATCACAGGATCCCGGTACACAGAACAGCGCGCCCGGCTTGATCCAGCTCTCGTCCACAAACGGATACTGACTTCTGTCCATTCCCATGGACGTCGATGTCGCGAAGCTCAGGATATCCGAACCTCTGACACAGTCTTCCACGCTGTCAACCACCTCGATGGTTTTGAACTGCGGCAGATGCTCTTTTACGTACCGGATGCAGTTATCGATGGAAGCTCTTCCTCTTCCCTTGATCTTCAGTGTGTCCAGCGTCGGTCTCGCTGCCGCGAAGGTCTCGATCGCTGTGATATTGATAACGCCGGGTCCCACGATTCCAAGAACCTTCGCGTCCTTCAACGCCAGGTTCTTAACTCCGGCTCCGGGAATTGCCGCGGTCCGGTATGCGGACAGAAGGTTCGCCGACATGAAGGCCATCGGTGCTCCGGTATCTTTGTCATTGAGCGTCACGGTGAGGATCGATCTGGGAAGTCCCTTCTCCCTGTTCTCCACGTTTGAACCGTACCACTTCATTCCCGCCATATCGGTTGCTCCTCCGACGTAGGCCGGCATCGCCATGAACCGCCGGTCCGGTCCGTTCTTCGGCATGTTCGGGAAGATCGGGTTGTCCGGAAACGTAACCATGGATCCGTGGGAGTTTCCATTCTCTCCCGCCATCAGATAATCACCTTTATCCATTGTGATCAGGAGCTCCTCCATACATTCCGTACAGGCAACAACATCGTTTACTCCTGCCTTGATCATATCCGGCTCACTTAAAAACAGTACATCAATTCTGGACGTATCACTCATCACTCATCCCTCCTTATACAAATGCGGAGTGTTTTGTGTTATAGAAATTCCGGAGGAATTTCCTATAACACAAAACAAAGAGGGCGCTCATACCTTTTCGGTACGAACGCCCTTGTTCCTTGTGTTGAGTGTATCTTAGCACAGCCTTCCCGGCAGGAAAATCAGTTCTTTTTCTGTGCTGTTCAACCAAAACGTTACGCCTGTTCTGACATCCGCAAGGAGACTTTCTCTCTCCTGCCTCTCATTTCCACGGCGTGCCATCTTCCCTCAACCCGGTATACCGCATCTTAAATAACCAGACCGGATTCTTGTCCGCTCCCTCGATCGCCCAATTCCCAAAAACTCGTCGTAACTTACAGTTTATAAAGAAACCGAATCGCTACGATATAAATAGTAGACAGGGATGTTTGTGTCCTCGCGATCCCCTGCGGGAACACAGTGTTCCGCATTTCACAAATACGTCGGCGCGTTCTGTGTCATAGCAATTCCGAAGGAAGCTATAACACAGGTATTTGGTCGATTTGTTAAGAACAGATTTACGAAGCAACACGTTCTACAGAAATACAGGAGGCGGCACATGATTGGTTTTTCGTCGCTGAGCGGAATGGGCAGAATCGGTTCCTATACAAAAGAACTGTCCATGCAGCAGAAATGGGAAAAGAAAAAGAAGAGCGGAAACGCCCTTGAGAAAGAATACAAGACAGAGGCCGGCCGCGCCATGGCCGCAAAGAAGGCGGCAGACCGGCAGGTACTGGAGGATTTCCGGGAAAAGCAGGAGAATGCAGATACTCTGCTTGAAAAAATCCACAACAAGCTGACCTATGGGGAACCTCTTACGCCAAAAGAAATGGAGTATCTGAAAGCGAAGGAACCGCGCACCTATGAGACAGTCAAAGAAGAAAAAGAGGATGCGGAATCTCTGAAGAAGCGTCTGGAGCGCGCAAAGACAAAAGAAGAAGCGCAGAAGATCATGCAGGATCACGCGAACAAGTCGCTTGCCGCCGTGCAGCTGGTAAACGGAAATCCACATATAAAAGAGGCAGACAAAACTGCCATCATGGCCGCAGAGGTTCGCAAACTGAAAAAAGCCGACGCTGTCTTCGAGAAATTCCGTGAAAGCGGAACATATGATCAGCTGCCGACCGAAACAGAAAAGAAGATGGCCGAGGAAGACATCCGCGACGCCGAAGAGAAAGAGCTGCGCGAAGCCGCAAAGGCACCGGAAACGCAGGAAAAAGAGATGACAGAGGGGACAATGCCGGAGCAGGAGATCAAGCCGTCACGTGCAGACTCTCAATTTGAACAGAAGAACACATCGGGCAGGGATCTCGACCGGAAGAAATCTGCTGCCGATGAACGAATCATGAAAAACGAGCACCGAAAGGAACTCCATGCGTCCGAAGCCCGGAACACAGAACATGCTCAAAAAGTAAGGAGGGCCAAACTGAAGAAACACTTCGGAGTTTACGCAGAGAATTCCCCGGAATCGGGGATGTATCTTGATGCGGACGACATCCAATCCGTGAATACGAAAATCTGATCGCAGAGGTTCTACCTTCTCTGAGCGCGACTCTCATATATTTCTTCCGTTTCCTCACCTGAATTCACAATTCGTACAACTCTTTGTGCTATAATTTCTTATATCAACCGTATACGAGGAGCTATTCATTGGTTAAGGAGGAGCTGTATATGAACGATCAGGTAATGCGCAATTTGAGCTACGGTCTTTTCGTCCTCACAGCAAAAGACGGCGAGAAGGACAACGGCTGTATCATCAACACGGTCTGTCAGGTCGCAAGCGAGCCGAACACGATTTCCATCTCCGTGAACAAGCAGAACTTCACCTGTGAGATGATCCGGAAAACCGGGTGCTTCAACGTCTCCATTCTGAGTGAGAACGCAAAGTTCCCCACGTTTCAGCACTTCGGTTTTCAGAGCGGCCGCGACACAGACAAGATGAAGTCGATCGCCTTTTCCAGAGCCGCCAACGGCGTAGCTTACCTGGATGGCGATGAAGTCAATGCCTTCATCTCCGGAAGAGTTCTTCACTCCATCGATCTCGGCAGTCATATGCTTTTCATCGCCGCCGTCACCGACGGAGAGATTCTTCACTCCGATCCGTCCGCGACCTACAGTTTCTACTTCGCGCATATCAAACCGAAACCGGAGGCAAAACCGGCTGCGAAGAAGGGCTGGATCTGCACCATCTGCGGATATATCTATGAAGGCGAGATCCTTCCCGACGACTTCATCTGCCCTGTGTGCAAACACCCGGCTTCAGATTTCAAAAAACTTGAATGAATCCCTCAGGAAACAGACAGGAGAAATTGTGTCGCCGACACAATTTCTCCTTTTTGCATTTTACCCCATGTATTATGCATTTCATCGCATCCGCCGTTGATACAAAATATCGTTTTTTCTATACTTGAACGCGTGCCGGGAGAGATATCCGGATGAAATGAGAGGGGGCTGAAAATGAAAAAAAGTAAATGGGGGATATTGTTCGTATCTCCATATATCGTTGTTTATCTGATTTTCACTGCGTTGCCGATCGGAATATCGCTGTACAAATCCCTGTTTGTAAATTACTGGAAAGGGCTTGAAGAAGTCGGTCCGTTCTTTTCCGGTCTGAAAAACTACAGTATGCTTTTATCCGACGGCCATCTCTATACCTATATGTCGAATACCGCAATTATGTGGATCCTCGGCTTTGTACCTCAGCTCCTGTTGTCGGTCACTCTCGCCGCATGGTTTTCGGATCACCGCCTGGGACTTAAAGGAATTCGTTTTTTTAAGACCGTCATCTATTTTCCAAATCTGATCATTGCGGCTTCCTTTGCATCTCTTTTCTTCTCATTTCTTTCAAACAGCGGCCCCGTAAATACATTCCTCGTGGATATCGGAATCTTTGACAAACCGTTCTGCTTCTTTTCCGAAACCTGGTCGACAAGATCCATTGTCGCGTTCATGAACTGCACAATGTGGTTCGGCAATACAACACTTCTCCTTTTGGCAGGTATGCTCGGAATAGACGCATCTCTTCGCGAGGCTGCAGAAGTGGACGGCGCGAATGCGTGGCAGATCTTTACAAAGATTACTCTGCCGTTGATCCGGCCGATTCTGCTGTATGTCATGATCACCTCTCTGATCGGCGGAATACAGATGTTTGATGTTCCGCATATACTGACACGAGGGACAGGGGATCCCAACCGATCTACCATGACGCTCCTTATGTACCTGAATAAACACATGTTCAGCAAAAATTACGGCGTGTCCGGCGCGCTCTCCATCATTCTGTTCCTTGTCACGGCGGCTCTCTCTCTGATTGTATTTTCCGTTAACGCAGGGACAAAAAAACGGGAGGCGATCCAATGAACAGAACGATACGAAAACTCATCGCATATCCGGTACTTGCCCTTGTCTCCTTTCAGTGTCTTTTCTGGTTCTATGCGCTTTTTATCAATGCAACAAGATCAAACGGAGAACTGACCAGAGGATTTTCGCTTATTCCCGGAAAATCCCTTGTCACAAATCTGCACCATATGCTGCATTGCTCTCTCCCGGTCATGAACAGCATGATGAACAGTCTTGTTATTTCCCTTGCCTCATCTCTGCTTTGCAGCTATTTCTCGATCATGACTGCGTATGGAATACATGCTTATTATTTCCGGGGAAGAAAACTTTTATTTACAATGATCATCGGCTTTATGATGATCCCCAGACAGGTGACGGCATTGGGCTTTGTAAGCCTGATGAACACAATGAATCTCATGGATTCGTTCCTGCCTCTGATCATCCCGGAGATTGCCTCTCCAATCGTTTTTTACTATATGATAAAATACATGGAGAGCACGCTTCCGCTGTCTCTTGTGGAAGCAGCCAGAATGGACGGCGCTTCTGAATTATTTATTTTTAACAAGATTGTATTACCGCTGATGAAACCGGCATTTGTTGTCCAGATGATCTTTAAATTTGTCGAATCATGGAATAACTTCTTCATTCCGGCTCTGATTCTGCATGACGGCAGGAAAAAGACCATGCCCATCGTCATCTCACTTTTACGAAGCGCAAACTTTTGCGATTATGACAATGGCCTTATTTACATGGTGATCACATTTTCAATCCTGCCCTCTGTCGTGATCTATCTCTTTTTGTCCCGAATGATCATCAGCGGCCTTACGACCGGGGGAGTAAAAGGTTGATCAGTTTTCATATACATATCATCGATGATTCCGAGGATGAAACCATAGATATCTTCTGTCATAAAAAGCACGAGGAAAAAATGCGGGAATTCGCCGATGGAGTTGTCAACGGAAGTCAGAAAATCACCTGTAAAAAAGATAATAAGACCTATCGCATCCGTCTTGATGAAGTCTTTTACATAGAAACGGTTGATGAGCGCCTTTTTATTTACTGCGAAGACGCGGTATATGAAAACAGGATGCGGCTGTATGAAGCGGAGCAGGTGTGCATGGATTCCCTGTTCTTCAAAGCATCCAAATCCATGCTCATCAATATAAAAAAAATCGAAAACATGAAGCCATCCCTTTCCGGTCGATTCGAAATCACCATGAGAAACGGAGAAAGACTTCTAGTATCTCGAAAATATGTCGGTGAATTGAAGAAGATGATGGGATTATAGGAGTCATGAAAAATGAGAACAATAAAAAAAGAAATGGGAAATATTTTCAGACGATTCGTATATATATGCGGCTTCGCCCTAATCATTACCGTCATCACTGGTCCTGTTTTTCAGATCATCGACGGGTTAAACAACACACAGATCGCATTCATCGCTGTATGTTCCGTCGCCGCAGCTCTTTCCAGTCTTGTATTTTTGTCCTCAAAAGAGCTTCACGGCGCTGCCTGGTGGGGTCGCGAACTGCTTTGCGTTCTCATCAATATGGCAGTCACCTTACCCCTCACACATCACGCCGGGCTTTGGCATACCACAAACGGCATGATGCTTGTAACGCTGCTCATCATTGTAATCGCGTTCGGCAATCATCTGATCGAATTTCTCTTCGATATGAAGACCGCCAGCCAGCTCAACAGAAAAATCAGAAATCTGCGATGATCCGCTGCGGATTGACATTTTCACAAGCCGGCTCTTCCGTTTCTCTCGAAAAAGCTGTTGCGCAAATCACCGCAAAGTTTCAGGCGTCTGGTGAGAAACCGTACTCAGACGCCTGTTTGATTGATTATATCTTCTTTTTCACTTCTCTCCCGATGTCTCTGCTTCTTCTGCTCATACATCTTTCGATCTGCTTCCTTGCGGATTTCTTCAGCCGTCTTGCCGTTTTGAGGATCATTCCCCGCTATTCCGCAGGAAATACTGAGCCGGAACGGCTTTTCTCCTCTGCGATTGAACCTGCTCTCACTTACAGCAAGGTTTTCCGCGAACGCCTCCGCTTCCTGCTCATTCGCGCAGACAACGAGGAACTCATCTCCTCCCCATCTGCCGAAAAATCCTCTCTCAAAACAGAATGCCTCGCAGATCACCTCTGCCGTACAGCGAATCAATTCGTCTCCCGTATCATGGCCGTGCACATCGTTCGTTACCTTCAGACCGTCCACATCAAGAAATACAATACTGTAGCTGTCCGTCGGCTGAAGTTCACGAAGTCTGGCTTCACAGTATCTCCGGTTCGGCATCCCCGTCAATTCATCCGTCAAGGCCATGATCCGGAGCTGCTCGTCCGCCGCACTCTTTCGGATCACAGAGATCGCCATTTCGTTGACAGACATAATGACAGCGGTAATAAAAATAGCGACCGCAAGCGACGGAAGATTCATCGTCTGCAATATGCCGATCACTTTTTTATCGTCTACAACTTCCTTAATCACAAGAAAAACGAGCTGACTCAGAATAAGCGCGATTGCTATGAGGATCGCCCCCCGTATGGTTCGGTTCTGCCTGTCTGTTATCCTTTCCGGAACAAAGAGTTCAATCCACATCACCAGACATCCCGCGATAAAAAACATGGTATGTTCCAGACTCTCAAACCGGATCAGATGTATGTGAAATTTCAGATCAGCGATGATCTCCGCACAGAACACAGCCCCAAAAACGAACGCCATACTGTAATAGATCCGTTTGTGCCGTTTTCGCCTCTTTATCTCTCCCAGATAAACAAAGAGCGGAACAGGCGCCAGGTACAGACTGTAGTACTCTGCCAGTGCACAGAACCGCGTATCCATCGTCATGATATAAAACAGCCGGCGAAAACCGAATTGCCAGACCGAAATACAAAGACTGAACAGCGCAATCTGAATCATTGCCGGAGGAACTGTTTTCTGTGAGATCTGGTTAATCACCGCAATCACCAGAAGCCACACGGCCAGAATCATCATCACGCCATAGAACACGAAGGCCAGCCGCGCTCCGATCATCGGATACAGTCTTGCGTCTTTCAGACGCATCGCACGAAAAAATGTAAAATGGCTGGATGCCGTGCCTTCCATCTGACGCACATGCACCCGGATCTCCTTCCCCCAGTATTCATCCGCAAGGGGAACAACACATAATTCATTGCCGTACATCACATTTTCTGCCGTCAGCTCTTTCCCGATCGTGTACAGTACTTTTCCTCCGCAATACACGGTGATCTCGGAATGGTACTGATAAAAACAGAGCGCATTCCGACCCTCGTATGGGCGCTCCGGCAGCTGAATATAAAAATCGATCACATCACCGCTGTCGAGCGACGGAAGATTGATATACTCATACCACAGGCTTTCCCCCTGTGCTGTCGTAACCTTCGCTCGCACGCCTTCGTTGAGATTCCGATAGTCCACAGCTCCAAACCCAAAAACGCGAATGAGGAACTGAACCATAAACGCAACTCCGGTCATGCTCAGAATAATTCTAAGAAGCGTCCGGTATCTCCGTTGCCCACCGGTTGTATGATATCTGTTCGTCACTTGTCTCCTCTTCCCTTTTCTTCTTGCCGTCACTTAAATCTCCAAAAAGCAGCCGGAAGAAATCAGCGACTGCGGAAATCCATGGGATTCCGCAGTCAACGTTCTCTTATTACAATATCGGCAATTATAAAAGAAAGAAAAGATTTTCGTCCAAAGCTTTTACGCCTCGAAATCGATACAGGTTCTGCTCTTCGTATTCGGACGAACCACACCGTCAGCGACGGCCACATGTTTCGGATGAACGGCATATCCCTTCAGAGCCGCCTCATCTGCGAAAGTGCTGTCCAGCATCAGATCCGCATTGGATGATTCCAGTTTCTGTGTCTGAACATGGATGTCCAGAAGCCCGGGGATCTGTCCCTTCAACCCCTCGAGACCTTTTTTGATATCTGCGCAGACTGCAGTTTTCTGCGCCTCGTCAAGCTCATCTTTGAGCTGCCAGAGAATTATGTGCTTTACCATCGTTTTTTCCTCCATTCCTGTACTTGTCGAACGATTCCTTGCAGAGCTGTTGTTAAAACATCGGAACGAACCCCCTTGCCGGTCCGAACAGCACGCATCCGAAAGGTTCTGTACCGTCCGCACGGCTTTGCGGATGCGCAACGAATCAACCCTTATCTTAGCACAAAGCATTCCGGCCTGTCTAATCCGCAGCAGATTCTTCGGTCAGGCTGCAGGCATCCTTATAAAAACACCTGTCTGTCTCCACAAAAAATAATTCCGTTTCCATCAAGAATATCGTAATAATAACATCAGAAACCGACGATGTATATGTGTAAGGGTTGTATTATTCAAAAAGGTAATCATCAGATATACCGGGACTTATTATTCTATTTTAATTCTTATGACAAGAGGTATACAGTATGGCAAACGGAAGTAAAAAACAAAAGAAGAGAACAAATCCACGCAACACACAAAAAATGAAGAGTCTGGCCTTCCAGATCCCCTTCGCGATTTCCGTCACAGTAACATGTATTCTCGTAATTATCTGCGTCACCTTCACCATCCTGAGTTCACGCATGGTGCGCACGCTGATCAACCGGCAGCTCGAGGCGGTTTCCCGGGAGAACAGCCTTTATGTCGAGAAATACATGCACGGCATGGCAACTTACGCGGAGGCTCTCGGCCAGAGCGTTCTGAATTACCGCGAACTTGGACAAAAGGACGGTGAGAAAACCATCATCTCCGCTCTCACAAAGGCTGTTGAATCCGGAAAAACCTTCTCCGCGTATTTTGCCTTCGAACCAAATGCATTTTTTGATAACACGCCGAAAGGACTTTCCTACTACGTCTATCCGAGCGGCGACGGCACCAAGACCGATATCCTGAATGATTATGATACCTACAAAGGTGAGGATTACTACGCTACCACAAAAGAGCTGAAATCCACGCATGTCACAAAACCTTATCCCTACAAGATGTCCGACGGTTCGACCGTCTATCTGGTTACACTGAGTACACCGATTCTCACAAAGGACGGTGAATTCATTGGAGTCGCCAACTGTGACATGGATATCAGCATACTCAAGGAGCTCGAGTACACGGACGGCGAGTTCAATTCATGGTACATGTCGTTCATCGAGGACGATCTGACAACTGTCATGAATACAAAGGATAACTCTGTCGCCGGAACGCCGGCACCGATTACAACCGCCATGATTGAAAAGGTCAAAACCAACGGATCCGTGATTTCCCAGAAAAAGGATGATATCCTCGGGATGAACGCGTATGCGATTCTGACACACGTTACCCTCGACGGATCCGATCTCTCCTGGACCAATATGTTCGTTGTCAGCAGCAAAGAAGCCATGGCCCGGCTGTATTCGATTATCCTCTGGATCGCCATCATCGGCGTTATCGGAATCCTGCTTCTCCTTGTGGTCGTTTTGTATATTATCCGCAGAACACTGCGGCCGATCTATCCGCTCACCCGGATGGCCGAGGAAGTCGGCAACTTCAACCTGGAGGGAAGCAACAGCACCTTTAAATTCCCTGAGAATGAATTCGGAACACTCGCAGACGTTTTCAAGAAGATGTCTGCAAATCTCCGGGAGATCATTCATGACGAGGATTACCTTCTCGCATCGCTGGCTGACGGTGACTTCACCACGGACAGCCGCATCCCCGACAGTTACATCGGAGATATGGCAAGTCCGCTGCAGTCGGTGAACAAGATCAAATCCACCCTCGGCGCCTCTCTGAGGGAAATCAGCAGTTCCAGTGACCGCGTTGCCTTAAACTCCAGGCAGATCGCGGACGGTGCTACATCCCTGGCACAGGGAGCAACGGAGCAGTCCTCCGAGATCGACCAGCTCTCCGAGATGATCCAGTCCGTGGACGATGAGATCAAGGCAAATGCACTCTCCTCCACACAGGCAAGTGAAATTGCAGAGAAAACCAAGGCGTCCATTATCGAGAGCAATGCAGACATGGAGAAACTAAAAGAGGCCATGGATGAGATCGCCAATGCCTCCTCACAGATCCAGACCGTCATCAATCTCATCGACAGCATCGCCTTCCAGACAAATATCCTGGCTCTGAACGCTGCGATTGAGGCCGCAAGAGCGGGAAGCGCAGGAAAAGGTTTCGCGGTTGTCGCCGACGAGGTAAGAAATCTCGCCCAGAAGAGCGCGGAGGCTGCGGCAAGTACCGGCACACTGATCAACACCTCTGTACAGGCTGTTGAAAAAGGAAAAAACATCGCAGCAGAAACCGCGGAGGCACTTCTCGAAGTTGCATCCTACGCAGATCAGACAAACCGGATGATCAATACAATCACCGAAGCATCCAACAAACAGGCATCCGCCATCAGTCAGATCAACACCGGAATCACCCAGATCTCCGCTGTTGTACAGACCAATTCCTCGACATCCGAGGAGAGCGCGGCAGCCAGCACAGAGCTGAGTCAGGAAGCCGGAAGACTCCGGGATCTTGTCAGCCCGTTCAAACTCAACTGACCAAGCGTATTGCGGAGCAATTTCCTGTGAGACATAAAAATGGATCGCGCACATTACGTGCCGCGATCCATTTTTATGTCCTAGTATAGCTGTTCTTAAATAACCCGGCCAAATACCTGCCTGCTTGCCCGAATAGTACGCATCGGAAAGCATTCGTCGCGTTATGTTGCGACAGCTATACCAGAAGATCCCTCCAAAAACATCATGACACAACACCTCAGTCATAAAAGTTCCAGAAGATGATCATATACAAAGGCAACAGACAGCCGCCGGACTTCATTTCTTCCGATCTCGCCGAAATATCTGGTGAACGTCTCCGTTCTTCCATCCGCAAAGAAGCCGAAGCACACCATGCCCACCGGCTTCTTTTCTGTTCCTCCGCCAGGCCCGGCGATTCCGGAGATTCCAACGCCGACCTCGGCTCCGTTCGCCATCGCACAGCCCCTGGCCATCTGACCGGCCACCTCCTCGCTGACAACGCCGCATTCTCCGATGGTCTGATCATCCACGCCGAGATATTTCATCTTTGCCTCGTTGGCGTACGTGACAAAAGAGGCGTCAAAGACCTTCGACGCATCCGGAATATCCACCAGAGCTGCCGCCGCCAGCCCTCCCGTACAGGACTCGGCAAACGAAATATGCAGCTTTCTCTCCATCAGTTTTTCCACAACTTTTCCAGCCTGATCCATCGTATCCTCCAATACGTGACAGGCACCATAAAATTTTCTTCAACGTACCTGTCCCCATAAAGAAACCATAAAAGTGCCTGAATTTTTTATAAACTACACAGACTCGAATGCCACCCGCATAATTCTCACCGCACGTGCTGTCTCAGTCCCTCGTCTCCATGATGATGAGGACTCCGTCTTCATAGGTAATCTCTGCCGTTTCTTCCGCAAACTCATTGCTCACGGCGAGTCCTCCGTCGGCGGGGCGCAGAACAGCGTGATCGAGCGGATACTTCAGTCCCCTGAGGGTGAGCCCCGTCACCGCTCCGTTGAAGGCGAAGAAGGACAGGTATCGCCCGTATTGTTCGCTCCGCTTCATCTGAATCTTCTTCCCGCAGGGCATGGTGATCCGGTTGTTGGCGTCGACGATGACGCCGGTGATTCCTCTCTGCCGCAGTTTGTAGAGGTTGAAGATATTGCTTAAGGTGTGATCCAGTCTCGTACCGGTCGCCCCCAGAAAAAATATGTCCGTGGCTCCGGCCGCAACAGCTTTTTCCAGCGCGATATCCGTGTCAGTCATGTCCTTCTCCGGCCGGTATTCCTCGATCGGTATGCCCATCGCCCGGTATCGCTCCACCAGTGTCTGCGCGTGTTCCAGACTGTCAAAATCCCCGACGATGGCGTCCGGACGGATCCCACAGGCGTCACAAAAGGCGAGGCCCCGATCCGCCGCAATCACGAGATCCGGCTTTTCGATCTCCAGAAGGCGCATCGCCGTACTACGATCTATATTTCCTCCACTCAGTACGATTGCTCTCTTCATTGAATGTTCCTTCATTCTCTTGTATTTGGCACAAAGTTCGCAAGCGGGCTTCATCCCCCATCTCCTCAATTCCTGAGGAGATCAAATTCCACAAGCGGGCTTCATCTCTCCCATCCACTCAATCCACCGGTGAGCGCCGCAGGACGAAAGGCGCACGAGCAGAATCGCGCAAGCGATCTCCCCATCTGCGAGCCCGGCATCTAAGCGGAGCGTTTTGTGTTATGGGAATTCCGGAAGAATTTCCTGTAACAGAACGAATTACTCCGCTTCCTTCGCGCCGATCCTCGCCTGAAGCGCTTTTGCATTCTCTCCGATATTTCCGCCAAATACCGCGGAACCAGCCACGATCACCGAGGCTCCGGCCTCGAGAACACTGTCGACGGTATCAAGGTTGATTCCTCCGTCCACCTGAATCGGAACGCTCTCATATCCGGCATCGTCGAGTTTCTTTCTCAGTTCCCGGATTTTCTGAACCATGCCAGGAATAAACTTCTGGCCGCCGTATCCCGGATTCACCGACATGATCAGAACCATATCGATCTTATCCATCACATAGTCGATGACGTTCAGCGGCGTCGCCGGATTCAGCGCTACGCCGGCCTTCATTCCCGCATCGTGAATGGCCGCGAGTGTCCGGTCCAGATGGCCGCAGGCCTCCGCGTGAACCGTCATCATATCCGCGCCGGCCTTCCGGTAATCCTCAATGAAACGCGCCGGCTCCACAACCATGAGATGTACGTCAAAAAACAGATCCGTCACCTCCCGAATGGACTTCACCACAGGATCTCCGAAGGACACCGGCGGCACGAACTGACCGTCCATGACATCGATATGCACCCACGGAACACCGGCCTCCTCGAGTTCCTTGATCTGCTCTCCGAGCTTTGCGAAATCTGCCGAAAGAATCGACGGGCTGAGTCTGTAAACCGGTTTCATATCAATATCTCCTTCTTTTCATATCCTGCAGTTCCTCGTAGAATCTGCAATAATTCTCATAGCGTTCCTGATAAATCTTTTGTTCCGCGAGCGCATCCTTTACTCCACAGGACGGTTCGTGGATGTGCGCGCAGCCCTGAAATCTGCAGCCCGGCTCATAGGGCGCAAACTCGGGAAAATACTGCTGCAGTTCTTCCGGCTCCATATCCGGAATGTCCATGGAAGTAAACCCCGGCGTATCGCAGAAAAACGTCTCGTGTCCGATCGGAAGAAGTTCCGCATGACGGGTCGTGTTTTTTCCACGGCCGAGCTTCTTCGAAATATCCCCGGTCTCCATGTGAACTTCCGTCTGCATCAGATTGGTGAAGGTGGACTTCCCGGCGCCGGAGGGTCCGGCGATCACGGTGGTCTTTCCCGTGAGCCGCTGACGCACCTCATCGGTTCCCTCTTCCTTTCCCGCAGCGATCAGCATGACATCATAGCCGCAGGAGGTATAGATTTCCCTCCAGTGCTCCGCCTCGGCGTCCTCCGCGAGATCCTTCTTGTTAAAGCAGATAAAAACAGGCACGTCCTGTCTGGCCATCATAATCAGAAAACGGTCCAGCAGCGTCGCATCCGGGTTCGGACTTCGCAGCGCGAAAAAAACCATCGCCTGATCGACGTTTGCCACGGCAGGACGGATCAGCGCATTCTTTCGCGGAAGAATCTCGATGACATTCGCCACTTTTTTTGCTTCGTCGATCACCTCGATCTCCACGAGATCTCCGACGAGCGGCTTCTGCCCTTTTTTTCGAAAAATCCCCTTTGCCTTGCACTCATAGGTTCCCGCATCTTCGGTATTCACATAGTAAAAACCGGCGATTCCCTTGACTATTTTTCCCTTCATGCATCATCCTCATACAAAAAGAGGTTGCTGCACCTATGATTCATTGTGCAGCAGCCCCTTGATGTTCATTCTCTCAATTATTTCTTCTGGAATGTAACGTTCGGATATTTGGCGATCAGAATATCATTTTCATATACGTTGATCACACCCTGCTCTCCGGATGAACTCTCAATCGGAGTACTGTACGCACCGCCTGACCACGGGTTGTCTCCCTCATAGATCACCGATGTCAGGTCTCCCTGCACCAGTTCGAGCTTAACCGTTCCCCCCTGATAACCTTGCGGCTGAGACAGCGGACTATAACAGATATATCCTTCTCCGGAAGACGAACCGTCTCCGGTTCCGTTGATCGTGATTGTGATCGTGTCGCCCTTCTTGACCGTCTGCCCCGGCCCCGGATCCATCGCAATGACTGCTCCGTTCTCGTAGTTGCTATCGTTTCCGGTCTGTACGGAGTAATTCAGTCCCTGCGTGTCAAGGATCGACTTTGCCTCATCCGAGGATTTTCCGATCAGATTCTGAAGAATCACATCGTCGTTTTCTTCACCTTTGCTCACATAAAGAGTGACCGGCGCACCTGTAGCCACGGAGGTACCCTCTCCCGGATCCAGGGAGATGACAACTCCCTCCGGGACATCCGCGTTGTACTGCTCCTGAACGGAAGTCACGAGTCCAAGACTCTGAAGCGTAGTCTCAGCCTCTTCTCTGCTCATGCCGACAATGCCGGACGGAATCGTGATATTTGCCTGTCCGCCGCTGACAATTACGGTGATCGTCGTGCCCTTCTCAACTCGGGAACCCGGCTCGGGATCCTGGGATATAATCTGTCCGTCCGGATACTGATCCGAAGCTTGCACAGATGCCTGCTTCACGCCGATTCCCTTGTCGTTGGCAATTTTTGTCGCTTCGTCGATCGTCTTTCCTCGCAGATCCGGAACCTCGATCGTATCCTCGGAAGAAGAGGAAGTCGTCTTCGCGGAAGATGACGACGTCGAAGATTTTCCGAAGCGGAAGATTCCGGCCATATTGCCGATGACGACGATCAGAATGAGGATAATGATCGCGCCGACGATAAAGCCTCCGATTGTCACGGCTTTCTCAAGTCCCGTGCTCTCCTCTTCGTCTTCCTCGTCCTCGTCGTCCTCATATTCTCTGCGGCGCTCGCGCTCTTTTTCACGCTGATATTCTTCTTCGTGACGGCGCTCCTCTGCCGCGCGTCTCTCCTTCATATCCATGCCGCGGCGAATCTCATTCATCTCGCGGTCGGACATATTTGCCGTCTCCGCATGATTGGCAAGCGGAGAAATCGCAACGAAATTTCCCTGCGGATCGATCAGCGATTTCTTCAGGTCGTCGATGAGCTCGCCGACATTCTGATATCTCCGGTCAGGGTTTTTCTGTGTACACTTGAGAATTACCTGCTCAAGAGAATACGGAAGATCCGGTGTGTAGATTGACGGCGGTACAATCTCTTCCTGCAGATGTTTGATCGCAATCGCCACGGTTGTATCCCCGTCGAACGGCACACGGCCCGTAACCATCTCATACATGGTGATACCGAGCGAATAGATATCACTCTTCGCGTCGGAAATTCCGCCTCGCACCTGCTCCGGTGAGCTGTAATGAACGGATCCCATTACATTGGCGGTAATGGTATTGGAATTGATTGCTTTCGCGATACCGAAATCGGAAAGCTTAACTTTTCCGTCGGTCGAAATAATGATATTCTGCGGCTTCACATCTCTGTGGACGATGCCGCAGTTGTGCGCGGCCTCCAGACCGAGAGAAACCTGAATGGCAATACTGGTCGCCTCTTTGACGCTGAGTTTTCCCTTCTTGCCGATATAGTTCTTCAGCGTAATGCCTTCGATCAGTTCCATGACTATGAAATACAGTCCGCGATCCTCGCCAACATCATAGACGTTGACAACGTTCGGATGTGAAAGCTTGGCTGCCGCCTGCGCCTCCTTCTGGAACTTCTGTACAAAACTCGTGTCCTCGCGGAACTCGGCTTTCATAACTTTGACAGCCACCAGACGGTTCAGCTTGCGGTCCTGTGCCTTGTAGACATCCGCCATACCACCCGCTCCGATCCTGGACATGATCTCGTAGCGTTCGCCTAAAATAACTCCTTCTTTTAACATCCTTCCACCTCGCTCGTGCAGGTCAGAAGTCGATCACGATCACGGCGATATTGTCCCTTCCGCCGTTCGCGTTCGCTTCGTCCACCAGTACCTGCGCTTTGTCCTCTGTGTCCTCACCCTTCAATATTTCATACATGCGATCATCCCCGACCATATTGCTGAGTCCGTCCGAACACATCAGTATCCGGTCTCCGGCTTCCGGCTTTATATCGAAAAAATCAATCTTGATCGTCTCGCTCGTTCCAACCGCCCTCGTGATAATATTCTTATCCGGGTGGTTGCGGCCTTCCTCCGGGGTCAGCTCCCCTAACCTTACCATCTCTGCAATCAGGGAATGATCCTGTGTAACCTGTGTCATTTCAGATGCGGCCAGATATAATCTGGAATCACCGACATTGGCGATGTAGGCATATCCTCCGACGATCGTACAGACGACCATCGTCGTTCCCATGCCGGCCATGGACGGATCATTGCGCGACTGTGTATACACCTCACGGTTCGCCGCCTCGATCGCGTTCCTCATGATCTTGACCGGGTTAAAATTCTTATCCTTTCGAATGGACTCCACCAGAACGGATACCCCGTACCGCGACGCAAAATCGCCTGCGTTATGTCCACCCATTCCGTCCGCTACCACAAAGAGATTCGGCAGATTACCGACAGCTCCCTCTGAAGTATAGATAAAATCCTGGTTCATATGTCTCTTCTGTCCGACATCGGTTGCAGAAAATACCCTCATGTTTCAATCTCCCGGCTATCACCCAGATAGCTCTTTCGTAATTGGCCGCAGGCCCCGTTTATATCAGAGCCCATTTCCCTTCTTATAGTAACATTTATGCCAAAATTTTCAAGTTTATTTTGAAATTCCAGAACCGCTGTTCGATCCGGCCGGATAAAGCTTCGCTCCCTCACAGGGTTGACCGGAATCAGGTTCACATGGCAGTTCAGGCGGCTCAGAAGACGGGCAAGTTCGGCTGCGTCTTCATCCGAATCGTTCTGTCCGCCGGTGAGCGCGTACTCAAAGGTCAGTCTCCGTCCGGTTCTGGAAAAATAGTAGCGGCAGGCGTCCATAATTTCCGCAATCGAGTACTTATTTGCGATCGGCATGAGATTCTTCCGCTTCTCATCCGTCGGCGCGTGAAGGGAAATCGCCAGTGTCACGGACAGTTCTTCATCCGCCAGTCTCCGGATATTCGGCACGATGCCACAGGTCGAGATCGTAATGTTGCGCTGACTGAGGTTCAGTCCCTTTTCGTGGCTGACCAACCGGACGAAGCGGACGACGTTCTCGTAATTTTCCAGCGGTTCGCCGCTGCCCATGATCACGATGTTCGACACTCTCTCGCCGGTCAGCCGTTGGATCTGATAAACCTGTTCCAGCATCTCCGAGGCTGTTAACGACCGGACGAGACCTCCGAGGGTCGACGCGCAGAACCGGCAGCCCATGCGGCAGCCGACCTGGGAGGAGATGCACACGGAGTTTCCGTGATGATACTTCATCCACACGCTCTCGATCACATTGTTGTCCGGGAGGGCAAACAGGTATTTTCTTGTTCCGTCCACCTTCGACACCTCTTCGCGGACACACGAAAGCGCCGTGAGCGGATAACTGTCCGACAGTTTTTCCCTTAAGTTTTTCGAGAGGTTGGTCATGTCCACGTAGTTCTCCACCCGTTTGCCGTGAAGCCATTCAAAAATCTGTCCGGCGCGAAAGGGCTTCTCCCCCATCTTCGCCAGTGCTTCCTTCAGTTCGTCGGGCAGCATGGATTTGATATCTGTACATTCACTCATAAATCCGTTCATTCCTCTTCTGTCTTCTTCCGGAGTCTCGCGTAGAAAAATCCGTCGCAGGGATCCTCTCCCGGCAGCAGCTGCCGGCTTTCCTCCAGCGTGAATCCGCCTCCGCTCAGGATCCGGTCAACATTGTCCTCATTCTCCTCCCTCCCGATGGTGCAGGTGCTGAAGAGAAGAACGCCGCCGGGTTTCACATAGGTCATTGCGTTGGCAAGAATCCTGCGCTGAAGTTCCACAAGGCTCTGCTGATTCTCTGCGTCGGCGCGGTATTTGATGTCCGGTTTCTTTCCGATGACACCGTAGCCGGAACAGGGAACGTCGGCAATAACCACATCCATGGCCCCGACCAGCGAAGCGTCCGGAATTGTTGCGTCGTATTCCTGTACCTCAACATTGGAAAGTCCGAGCCGCTCCACATTCTCACGGATCTTTTCCGTCTTGTACTCTGTCAGATCTCTGGAGAGCACATGGCCGAAAGGGCCTGTCAGATCCGCCGCCAGCATTGTCTTTCCACCCGGGGCGGCACAGAGATCGAGGATTCGGTCTCCTTCTTTGATCCCTGCCGCACGCACCGACAACTGGGAACTCGCGTCCTGCACCAGAAGTTTTCCCTCAGAAAAACACGTCAGGCGGGAGAGATCTCCGCTGCCTTCCAGATCATAGGCGTGTTCCGCCAGCGGATTTTTGGTCACCGAGACGCCTGCTTCTCTCAATTCTTCGAGTACCGGTTCCTCCTCGCCCCGGATGCGGACGGTGATATGGTTTTTCTCGAGAAAGGCTCTGCAGATCGTCTCCGCGCGGTCCATGCCGTAGTCGTCAATCCACCTCTGTCCGAGGAAGTCCGGCATGGAATAAACAGCCTCCAGATAGGCGGCGCCGCTGCTTCTGTCCGGAAATTTCACCTTCTCAGGTTCCCGGACAATGCTCCGGAGAACTCCGTTGACAAAGCCCCGAAGCCCCGCGAAACCTCTTTTGGACGCAAGGCGCACAGCCTCATTGACTGCCGCGGAGTCCGGTACGGAATCCATGTAGCGAAGCTGATAGACGGCCACCCGAAGAATCTCAAGGATCATAGGTTTCATCTTGCCCGTCTTCGTCTTCGAATAAGTGTTGATGATATAGTCCAGCTGCAGGCGCCGCTCCAGAGTCCCCTCCGTCAGACGCACATAGAACGCGCGCTCCCTGTCGGGCAGCCACGCGTACTGATCCAGAACGTCTCTGATAAGCAAATGACTCTGCCTGTTCTCCTTCCGGATGGCAAGCAGAGTCTCCACAGCCAGTTCTCTCACGTTTACGCGATCAGTCACGATCTCTTCCTCCCGCCAAAATAACCATTCTGAGTAAGTAGAGCAGGGAACTGCACACAGCGGCGACGTAGGTCATGGCAGCCGCGGTCAGAACCTTTCTGGCTCCTCCGACCTCGCGCCTGTCCATCAGCCCGCAGGCAGACAGTTTCTGCAGCGCCCTGTGGGAAGCATTAAACTCCACCGGAAGGGTCACCACCTGAAAAAGAAGGGCAAAGCAGAAGAGCAGAATGCCTACCCTGCACAGAATACCGGAAGAAAAAATCAGTCCGGCCACAAAGAGCGGCCAGGAAAAGCCGGATCCGAAGTTTGCCAGCGGAACCAGCGTGCTCCGGATTGAGAGCGGCGCATAATTCTTCGCGTGCTGAATCGCGTGTCCGCACTCGTGAGCCGCAACGCCAAGCGCGGCCAGCGAACTGCTCTGATACACGGATTCGGAAAGATTTACGGTCTTGCTCCTCGGGTCATAGTGATCCGTCAGAGAGCCCGCGACCGGCCGGATCTGCACATCGTAGATTCCCTCACTCTCCAGAACTCTTCTCGCAACCTCAGCTCCCGTCAGGCCGGAAGCACTGCGGATGCGGCTGTATTTCGAAAACGTGCTCTTCATAAAAACCTGCACAAGCATTGAGAGCACAAATGCCGCAAGGATCAGAAGATACGTCCAGTCAAAACCGAAATAATAAGGACTGTAGCCGTAACTATTCATTTCACCATCTCCTCCTGAATTTCTCGAGTTTCGAGTTTCCTATACGATCCACGGGGCTTCCCATCCCAAAAAGCCGCTCTTCTGTCAGAGCACCGCCGGCAGGATGACCCGCGCGTGGACGAAAGTCCCGTGACGAACTCCCCGTCCTTTTTTCATGTTATAGGAAATTCCTCCGGAATTCCCATAACACAAAACGCTCCGCGGGATGCGCAACTCGCAGATAAGAAGATCGCTAACGCGATCCTGCTCGTGCGCCAAAGTCCTGCAGCGCTCCCCTCCGGAGTGAGGGGGATGGGGGAGCCGAAGTCCGCTTGCGGACTTTGTTCCATCATCATCCGAGAATCGTCCCCTCCGGAATCCCATGTCCGCGCAGGAAGTCTCCGGCCGCCATCCGTTTTTTTCCCTCCAGCTGAAGCTCGGTGATCCGGAGGATTCCCTCTCCGGTCTGCACATCGAGGCCCTCGGCTCCGGCCGCGAGAACGCAGCCGCACGCCTTCTCCTTCGTGCCGTCGATCGCCTGACTTTTCCAGATCTTTAATCCCTTGCCGTTCAGCGAGGTAAACGCACTCGGCCACGGATTCAGTCCCCGAACCAGACGCTCAATCTGCACAGCGCTGCTGTTCCAGTCGATGCGTCCGTCGTTTTTTGTGATCATTCTTGCGTACGCCGTCGTGCTCTCCGCCGGCTGGGGCTCCGGATGAATGTCTCCGTTCTCCACCCTGACCAGCGTATCCACGAGGAGCTTCGCCCCCTCCTCTGCCAGACGGTCAAACAGACTTCCGCCTGTCTCCTCCGCGTCAAGAACCACTTCCGTCTTCGCGATCACATCTCCGGTATCCAGTCCCTCGTTCATCTGCATGATCGTGACGCCGGATTTCTCCTCTCCGTCAATGACCGCCCACTGGATCGGGGCAGCTCCTCTGTACTTCGGAAGAAGGGAGGCGTGTACATTCAGACAGCCGTACTTCGGCAGCTCCAGAACCTCTTTCGGAATGATCTTGCCGTAAGCCGCGACAACAATCACATCGGGAGCGAGCTCCTTTAAGGTCTCCAGAAATTCCGGATTGTTTTTTACTTTTGCCGGCTGATAAACCGGAAGGTTGTGTTCCAGCGCACAGGCCTTGACTGCCGTCGGCTTCAACTCCTGCTTTCTTCCGACCGGCTTGTCCTGCTGTGTCACCACCCCGGCCACTTCATGTCCGGCCTCGAGGATTGCCTCCAGCGTGCCGACCGCGAAGTCCGGCGTTCCCATATAGACGACTCTCATTCTTCCGACAGCTCCTCTCCGAAATCATCAAAGATCTCCTCGAAATCCTCGGCCGGCTCACCCACATGGCGGAGACGTCCCTGCACATGGCAGGTATAGAGAACGCCGTCGAGATGCTCGAACTCATGGCAGCAGGCTCTGGCGAGAAGGCCGGTCGCCTCGAGTTCGAAGGGCTCCATATTGATATCGAACGCTTTTACCTTGACGTAATCCGGTCTGGTCACCGTTCCGGTCATTCCCGGAATACTCAGGCAGCCCTCATCACCGGTCTGCTCGCCGCTCATCTCGATGATCTCCGGGTTCACAAATACGTACGGATGCTCGCCGTCCACATCGATCACGGCGATTCTCCTGAGCACGCCCACCTGCGGAGCGGCCAGTCCGACGCCGCTCGCGTCATACATTGTGTCAAACATATCCTTCACAAGAACCTTCATGCGAAGAGACATTTTTGCCACCGGCTTGCAAACCTTCTCAAGTACCGGATCTCCCTCTGTTCTTATCGTTCTGATTGCCATCTTTTTTACTTCCTCCTGCTTCTGTCACGCATTGAGATCATACTGAAACAACATTCGGCTGAATCCTTCATTTGCCTCTATATACTTCTCGGCGTATCTTCTGATTAGAATTATATTCTTCCTGTCACTGTCTTTGACATACAGGACCCTTCTGTAATTATCCCGGATCTTCGTCACCGACTCCGGCGCCGGTCCGATCATCACGGTGCTCTCTTTCTCAAATCTCCGTAAGAAAAGCTTCAGCTGCTTCATCGCAAAGTCCAGCTTTTCCTCATCCATTCCCGAGCCGTGGATCGCCAGCAGATCCTCCGCCGGCGGGTATCCCATCATCTCGCGGGCCATGATTTCCTCTTCATAAAAAGCAGCGTAATCCTGCCGCGCCGCGGCCTGGATACTGTAGTGATCCGGATGATAGGTCTGGATCACGGCCTCTCCCGCCTTCTCCCGTCTTCCTGCGCGGCCGACGGCCTGCACCAGAAGCTGATAGGTGTGTTCCGCCGCCCGATAATCACTGGCAAAAAGGGAGAGATCCGCCGCCAGCACGCCCACCAGCGTCACAAGCGGAAAATCATGTCCCTTGACGATCATCTGTGTCCCGACCAGAAGATCCGCCTCGTGCGAGGCAAAGCTCTCCAGTATTCTGGAAAAGCCGTCTTTCCGACGGGTCGTATCCGCGTCCATGCGCAGAATTTTCGCCTCCGGGAAAAAACGCTGCAATTCGGCGACCACTTTCTCCGTGCCGGCCCGAAAACCGCTGATGTACGGAGATCCGCAGACGGAACATCTGCTCACCTGATGCCGCTCATAACCGCAGTAGTGACAGACAAGTTTTCCGTTGTTGTGAAATGTCAGCGACACATCACAGTGCGGACATTTCATGACTTCTCCGCAGGAACGGCAGGAAATAAAGCCGGAAAAACCTCTTCTGTTTAAAAAGAGAATGGCCTGTTCCTTCTTCTCCAGTCTGTCCGCGATTTTTTCACAGAGTTCTCTGCTCAGAATCGAGCGGTTTCCCCGGCGAAGCTCCTCGCGCATATCCACAATGGAGACGTCCGGAAGCACAGCCCCGCCGTATCTCTCCTCCAGAAGAAACCTTGCGTACTCTCCCTTTTCACAGCGGTAGGTACTGTCCACAGACGGGGTCGCCGACCCCATGACGACGTGGGCACCTTCCATCCTTGCCCTCTCCAGGGCCGTCTCCCTCGCGTCGTAGCGCGGAGCAGTCTCGCTGCGATAGGAGTTTTCCTGTTCCTCGTCAATGATGATCAGGCCAAGATTCGGAAACGGTGAAAAAAGAGCGGATCGGGGTCCGATGACAATATCCGCGCTCCCGTTCTTTATCTTTTCAAACTGATCAAAACGCTCCCCCCTGCTCATTTTCGAGTGCAGAACCGTGACGCACTCTCCGAATCTGCTGCGGAAGCGACGCACCGTCTGCCAGGAAAGAGAGATCTCAGGAATCAGTACGATCACCTGTTTTCCCTCTGACAGAGTCTGCTCGATCAGCTCCATGTAAACCTGTGTCTTTCCGCTTCCGGTGACGCCCTGCAGGAGGCAGGGTCGATTCCCGGCTCTCCACTCTTCGCAGATTCCGTCGACCGCCCGGCGCTGTTCCTCCGTCAGGGATCTGCTCACCGATGTCTCTGTCCCGGAGATGAGATCCCGGGGATCTCTCTGCACCTCCGTAGAAAGCAGCCGGATGATCCCGCTCTTTTCCATGCTTTTGATCGTCTCTGCGGATACTTTCAGTGTACCCACAGCCGCGGCGCGGTCCACTTCTCCCTTTTCCAGGAGAGTCGAGAGAAGACGCTCCTTCGCGACGTAACGCCGCCTCCTGTATTCAGCGAGCAGTTCCTGTGCCCGATCCTTGTCGACAGCAGAAACGATGCGGATCCGCTCCTGCCGCTTCTCTTTGTCCCGGACGGGAAGCACTGTCTTCAGTGCGTTGTTCAGACTCGAGCCGTAGGTCATCTTCATCCAGAGAGCCAGACGGATCAGCTTTGACTCGATCGACACCCGGTCTTCCATCACTTCCCGGATCGGCTTGATGCGCTCCGGTTCGATTTTCGGTTTTTCACTCAGATCGAGGACATAGCCGTCGACCAGTCTTCCGCCGCCACCGAAGGGAACTTTCACCGGACTGCCCGCGCAGATTTTTTCCGAGAGATTCTCCGGGATGGAATACTGAAAAGACTTGTCCAGACTGGCCTGCGTGATATCCACGATTACATCCGCGTATCGTTTGCTCATTCTTTTGATCAGCCTTCTGCCTGCTCTGCTTTCTTTCTGTCTTCCTCAAGAATCTCCGCGATCAGCACCCTCTCATCCATCGGGTACTTCTTGCCCTTGATGATCTGGTAATCCTCGTGCCCTTTTCCGGCGAGAACGATGATATCTCCCGGCTCTCCGTTGTGGATCGCCCAGGCGATCGCCTCTTTGCGATCGATGATGGTCGTGTACTGTCCGTCGGTGCGGCTGATTCCCGTCACGATATCGTCGATGATCGCCTGCGGCTCTTCATCTCTCGGATTATCCGAAGTGATGATTGTGAAGTCGGCCATCTTGCCGGACACCTCGCCCATCGTGAATCTTCTCTCGCGGTCTCTGTTTCCTCCGCAGCCGAAGAGGCAGACCAGTCTGGCCGGATGATACTCGCGAAGCGTCGAGAGCAAGCTCTCCAGAGCCATCGCGTTGTGGGCGTAGTCGATCATCAGGGTAAATTTATCCGATACCCTGACCATCTCCACGCGGCCTTTCACTTTTGCCTTCGGCAGCGCCTTCATGATCTCTTCCGCGGTTACGCCGAAGTGATGGCAGACTGCGACAGCGGCGAGGGAATTGTACACCGTAAACTTGCCCGGAATATCCACCTCGACCGGAATGTTTACAAGTCCCTCGGTCTGATAGCGGATGCCGAGGTAGCCCGGCTTGCAGAGCATCATCGCATCTGTCGCGCGAAGGCTTGCCTCCTCGGAGAAGCCGTAGGTCTCCAGTTTTTCGCAGGCTGCTCCCTCGACAATCCGGTCGAAGAGTTTATCGTCGCGGTTGACGATACCGATTGTACACTGATCGAACAGTTTTTTCTTCGACGCGAGGTAGTCCTCGAAGTCATCATGCTCGTTCGGACCGATGTGATCCTGACCGAGGTTTGTGAAAATACCGAAGTCGAAATGAATGCCTGCCACACGGTCGTATTTGAGCGCCTGAGAGGAAACCTCCATGACAACGCTGTCCAGTCCGGCCTCGACCATCTCCGCGAAGTACTCATTGACCAGATAGGAGATCGGCGTCGTGTTCGGTGACGGGATCACTCGCTTACCGGTGATGGTCTCGATCGTTCCGATGAGTCCGCACTTATGACCGGCCGCATTCAGAATCGACTGCACCATGTAGCTGGTGGTCGTCTTTCCCTTGGTTCCCGTGATACCGATTGTCTTCAGTTTCTTCGCCGGATGGTCAAACCACTCTGCGGAGATGAGCGCCAGCGCGCGTCGGCTGTTGTCCACTTTCACAACGGTGACCTCTGCAGGAACGTCAACCGCCTCCTCGACGATCAGCGCCGCTGCTCCGTTTGCCGCCACATCGGCCGCGTATGTATGTGCGTCCGTAACCGCGCCGCGGATACAAACAAACAGACAGCCTGCCGCTGCCTTTCGTGAATCGTAGATTACGCTTTCAATTTCTCTGTTCTCGTCTCCCTGAAGAATTTCATACTCCAGTCCCTGAAGCAGGGTTTTCAGATTCTTTGCCATTTTCAGCCTCTCGATCTGCAGTGCCGGGCACTGCGCAAATATATTCGTAAAATCTTTTTCACTCCCCGATACGTCTGCCGAAAGGATTTTTTCGCAGATGCACCCAAATATACAAAGTAAAGAATACCATAATGGGATGGAATTGTGAAGAGAGGGGGACATGTCCGCGAACGATAGGAAGCCTTTACACTTTGAAGAGTTTTGGGGCATAAAAGAAGCGCCCATGATTATCTCATGGACGCTCTTTTAAAATGAGGGGGAGATAGTGAGTGGTTAATCAACTATCTGTAATTATCATAACGAATAAATGTGTGCAAACTGTGTACTTGTCCCAAAATAATTATAAACTTTATAAATTCGTTTGTTTATTATTGTCATCCAGATTTGTAATGCGGACTAACTCTTTGCCATTACCGTTTTTCCGTCTCTGCTCCAACTGCGGCGAGGCTTTCAGATACCTGCGATTCGGGCAAACAGGCAGTATTCCGTCGAGTTATTCAGGAAAACAGCTATGCTCGATTGACGATCACAATACCGAGACTGACAAGAGCCAGCGCGGCGATTCCGGTCAGTGTAAAGGCTCTTCCCCCTTCTCCCAGAAGAAGGGCCGACAGGAGCACCCCAATCACCGGATTGATGAAGGAGAAGACCGAGATCCGGCTCACCGGGTTGTACTTGAGGAGCATACTCCAGATCGTATAGGCCGTCGCGGAGATGAAGGCCATGTAAATCAGCAGAAGAACGGCCGCCGCCTGTTTTTCACCCGCCGCTGCGAAATTGATCCGCCCTCCGGCAAAAAGGCCGCCGGCCGCCAGCATCAGACCGCCGGCGAAGAACTGCCAGCCGGACATAAGCATCGGGTCTTCCTGCTGCCCCACCTTCTTAATATAGGAAGAAGAAAAAGCGGCGAGCACCGTTGAGAAGAGCACAAAGCCCTCCCCGATGAGAGAAAAATGCATCTCCACACTTCCTCCGGGAAGCTGAATCAGCACGACCCCAAGAAAGCCAACAGCGCAGCCGAGCATTTTTCGAAGATTGATTTTCTCCGACCGGAAAATAAAGGCCGCCACAAGGATGCAGAAAAAGGTATTCGCTCCCTCGATAATCGAAGAACTCACACCGGAGGCATGGGCCAGGCCGATGTAGAAAAAGAAATACTGACCGGCAGTCTGCAACAGCGCCAGGATCAGCACTTTCGGTATTCCCGGGACAGAAGGAACGGCAAATTTCTTTTTCTGCAGGCTGGCAATCGCGATAACCATCAGCCCTGCGATAAAGAAGCGGGTGCCGGCAAAAACCATCTGGCTTGCCGAATCTCCGGCCGGAATCCCGAACAGCCTGTACCCGATCTTGATACAGGGAAACGCGCTTCCCCAGAGGAAGCACGCGATAAAGGTAAAGCCGATCACCGCCGGCAGTTTCGTCCAGAAACGATTCTTTGTATCTGTATTCACTCTCTTACTCCATTTTCTATCCGTTCACTCATCCCTGTGACGTGAGTCCCTGACTGTCACCGCCATCGATTCATGCACATCCTGTCTTCTGTTCGACCGGCTTATGCACAAAACCCGCAGGCAAACCGGATATTCCTCGTTTTTTGTTCAATCACTTCAGACCGTCATAAAAACCGGGGGCAAAGTCAGCCTCCGCGAACAGCTCGTTCACCCTCGCCCTGTAATCCGCAAGGCTCTTCGTCTTTTTCAGCTTCTTGAGGCACTTGTCCGCCCCCTGAAAATGAAAGCGCCAGTATGTCCAGAGCTCAAAGAGCCGGAACATCGCGTTGCGATCCTCCGTGCCCATCTGAAGATAGCCGTCCAGAATCCTGTCATGGAATTCCAGAAGTTCGCCGGCCTCCAGTTCCTTTCCGCCCTGAATCTGACGAACAAGAGCCGGATCTGTCACAAAGCCTCTGCCGAACATCCAGGCTGTCACTTCCGGAAACTGTTTTTTTCGTTCCCTCCAGTTCTCCGCCGTGTATATATCGCCGTTATAACAGAGTTTCTTCGCTGTCCTCCCGGCACAGGAAGCAAAAACTTCCGGGTGCGCCTTGCCCTTGTAGTATTCTTCCCGAACCCGGGGATGAATGATGATCTCCGAAAAGGGATAGCGATCAAAAACCTCCATCAGCGCTTCCGCCTCGTCGTGGCTTTTCATTCCCGTCCTCGTCTTGACGGAGACTCTCATCTCTTTTCCGCTCCCTGTGTGAATCCTGCCGATCCCGTCAAAAATCTCATCGAGCAGGATTTCCAGCTCCACAGGCTTTTCCAGCAGGCCGGCGCCCTTGTGTCTGGTGACAACCGTCGGTGCCGGGCAGCCGGTGTTCAGATTGATCTCCCCATATCCCCTGTCGGCCAGCATCTGTGCCGCCCAGAGAAACTGATCCGCATGGCAGGTCAGAACCTGTGGAATCACCTCCGCCGTCCCGTCGACACAGAGCTGATTCTCAGGATCGATATCCCGCCACTCTTTTTTCTGCAGATTCATATTCTGGTTCAGTCCGAGAAACGGCGTGTAGTATCTCTGTGTTCCCGGAAAAACAGCGTGGTGCGCGTTGCGAAACACCACATTCGTAATCCCCTCCATCGGAGCGAAGGAAAAAACATCTCCCTGTGCCTCTTTCGTCATACAAGCTTCTCCCTCTTTTTCACCATGACGTTCCATTGACAGCTTCATTCCTTCGGTGTCCAGGATCGAAAAACCGTCACAGATAGAGTTCCGGTCTTCTGTGCCGAAGAAGCGGAAGCTGCTCCCGGATCTTCTTCTCGTAATCCAGATCCACCGTCTCCATCAGCACACCGGCTTTCTCATCGAGCTGTGCTTTCACCTGTCCCCAGGGATCTGTCAGGATCGTGTGTCCGTAGGAGATGTAACCGGCCTCTTCGTCCCTTGCGGAGGAACAGCCGAGAAGATAGATCTGATTGTCCAGGGCGCGCATCCGGAAGGAAAGTTCCCAGTGTGCCGGTCCCGTCGTCATATTGAAGGCTGCCGGAACAAACGCCATCACGATGTCCTGTTTCCCCATGCTGCGGAAAGTCTCGGGAAACCGGATATCGTAGCAGATGCAGAGTCCCATTCTTCCGAACTCCGTCTCGAATACGGTGAAGGAATCCCCTGCTGTCAGTGTGTCCGACTCCATGAAATACTGTCCGCCCTCAACATTGATGTCAAAGAGGTGTACCTTTCGGTGTCTGGCGATCTGTCTTCCCTGCCGGTCAAAGACATACGAGGTGTTGTAGATTTTTCCGTCCGAGATTTCCGGCACCGATCCGGCAATCAGGTATACGCCGAGCCTCTTCGCTAGTGCCGACATCCGTCGCCAGACCGGACCTCCTTCTTCCTCGGCGTATTCCGGAAACAGAGAGCTGTCATAGGGACAGCAGAACATCTCCGGAAGAACCGCGAGATCCATCTGCCCCTCACGGGAGAGAAGTTCCTCCTCCGCTCTCGTCAGATTTGCTTCTTTATCCGCGCTCACCGTCATCTGCACTGCGCAGATCCTCGTTATTTTCTTCTCCATCGTTCTCCCCCCTGTACATGATACGCAGGCAAGCCGCATCTCCCGACTCACCCTGACTCCCGGTATAGATGTTCTTAAATAACCTGTCCCGACTCTTGCCGGCTTGCCCGAACAGCACCCTAAGAAAGCCTCACTCTATATGCCGGAACAATTTCCCCTCCATATTTTCTATGCGACAAAAAAGCCGACGCACGAAACATCCCCGTAGATGTCCTTCGCACACCAGCTTTTTTCTTGCCGTATCAAATGTCTTTTATGTAAGGAAACACGGATTTACCAGATGTCTCCTCAGCCCTCTACGATCAGGTATCTGCCGTCCTCGAGAGCGAATACTTCATCTGCCGCCAGCGGATCCTGTCCGTCGAGGTCGATTCCTTCCTCCTCGAAGTATTCCTGCACTTCCTTCTTCGTATTCACAACGACCGCGCACACGTCCTCAAGGAAAAACTCGGCTTCCTCATCATTAGCGGCTACCGGTTCCGGGAAAAGCTTTCCCTGATTCTCAAGAAAACATTTAATTACTTCTGCGTCATATTCCTGCATACCAAAAATCTCCTCGTTCATTTGCACGCCATGCATTTTCCTGTCATGAAACCAAATTACAAAACTCCGCTCGGACTGTCAATATGATCGGGGGAATTTCTCAGTTTTTTCTCTGAAATGTAATTATTCGTTTAAAAAACGTTGTTTTTTACTTCCGGCCGGTCACACTTCTTTTTTCCAGAAGTCGACCGGTTCGTAATCCTGCAGTTTGGCGAGGAACCCGCGCTCCTGCAGTTTCTCCTGAATCAGATCCAGAATTTCCTCGCTGGCCGCCGTCACTGTGTGGTAGTGATAGCCGGAGGTCGTGTTCTTGAGCAGTTTGGATTTTCCGCTCGCGATATTCTGCAGATACTTCTCGATATCCAGCCTCGACCGGATGTTGAGCGGCCCGCGGATCACCCCGTAAACTCTGTGATAAACAAAAACATCCTCGATGATCCCTCCGAGGTCGACGATCGCGGAGAGCTCTTCCCTCACTTCATCGTCCGAGTGAATCACCTTGAATACACGGGTTGCGGAGTCCTTCTCCTGCAGTACATACCCCCTGCTTGTTGAAAAAATATTTTTGCCGGATGCCCGGAGCAGCGCGATATCCTGTACGACAACCTGACGGCTCACGCCGAAGGCCTCGGCAAATTTCCCTCCGGAAATCGGATCTTTTTTCTCATGCAGCGCCTGCACGATTTTTTTTCTTCTCTCTTCTCCGTCCATGCCTCTTCACTCCATCATTTTTCTCTGTCATCCCTCTGACTATTATACAGCATGAAGGTTTTTCAGGGAAAGATCCAGGATCGGTGCGGAATGGGTCAGCGCGCCGCTGGATACAAAGTCCACCTTGAGATCTTTGATGCGGGCGATGTTCTCTGCCGTCACATTTCCGGAGATCTCAATCTCTGCCCTTCCTGCGATGATGTCGATTGCTTCTTTCATCGTATCGTGATCCATGTTGTCCAGCATAATAATATCCGCGCCGGCCTCCACGGCCTCGCGCACCATATCGAGATTCTCCACCTCGATCTCAATCTTTCTGACAAACGGCGCGTAGGCTTTTGCCATGAGTACAGCCTCTTTGACACCGCCGGCTGCGCCGATGTGGTTGTCCTTGAGCAGAACTCCGTCGGAGAGGTTGTAGCGGTGGTTGTTGCCCTGACCGATCCGGACTGCGTATTTCTCAAAGATCCGGTTGTTCGGTGTTGTTTTTCTCGTGTCGAGAAGGCGGATCTTCGTGCCGTCCAGAAGCTTCGCTGTCTGACGGGTAATTGTCGCGATTCCGCTCATTCTCTGAAGGTAGTTGAGGGCGGTTCTCTCTCCGGAGAGAAGGACGCGGATATCCCCGTGTACAGTCGCGAGATGCTGTCCCTTCTTCACTTCGTCTCCGTCTTTTACTTCGAAATCCACCGTTGTCTTCTCGTCGAGAAGCTTGAACACCTGCTCGAAAACCTGCAGTCCGCAGATGATTCCGTCTTCCTTACAGATCAGATCCACTTCACCGGCCTGCGGCTCAGGCATCACACAGTTTGTGGATACGTCCTCACTGGTGATATCCTCGCGAAGCGCTCCGAGAATCAATGGCTCAACATTCAGTTTCATGGTAATTGGATCGTACATTATTTTCTTTCCTTTCGGTCATCATTCTTCATTACATTTGGGTTCCTGCTCCGGGCGCGGGTGTAAAGCATCCACCCGTCGCGCATAGCTCGTCCTTTATAATCGCCGGTTGTCGCTTCGGACGTGACTTCTGCCCGTTGCGCGCATTGCGCGTATCGATTTACGTTACGCTGTGCGGTATTCCGCCCCCGACGGCTGTCCGTTGTTCACAACGTCGATGGCATCCTGGACGAGCTGCGTGTATCGTTTCTCCAGTACATCCACGTCGGCGTACTCCTCCAGATTGACCTTCTCTACGCAGGCATGATCTGTGTGGATGCGGTCGTAGTTTTTCTCCAGATCTTCCGCCGCCCGCTTCGCAAACACAAGGCTCTCCAGAAGGGAATTGCTGGCAAGTCTGTTCTTTCCGTGGACGCCGTTGCAGGCGGTCTCACCGACCGCGTAGAGCTGGCGCATGGACGTGCGACTCTCATGGTCAACCTTGATGCCGCCCATGAAGTAATGCTGTGCCGGGACAACCGGAATCGGCTCCGTAAACGGATCGTAGCCGTTCGCGCGGCAGTGGGCGACGATGTTCGGGAAATGGCTCTCGAGGACTTCCCGCGGGATCGGGCGAAGATCCTCCCAGACAAATTCCGTGCCGTCCTTTTCCATCTGCTTGCGGATCTCCTGCGTCAGGAGATCTCTGGGAAGGAGCTCGTTCGTGAAATGTTTTCCGTTCTTATCCAGAAGCCTTGCCCCTTCTCCTCTCACAGACTCCGAGATCAGGAAGCTTCTCTCCTCTGCCTTCTTCGTGTAGAACGTCGTCGGGTGAATCTGAATATAGTTGATATTCTCCAGGCGGATTCCGTGCTTCAATGCGACGGCCAGGCCGTCTCCGGTCAGATGGCGGAAATTTGTGGAATGCCGGTAGAGTCCGCCGATTCCTCCGGTCGCCAGGATCGTGACTCCCGCCTCGATCTTGATCAGACTTCCGTCCTTCCGGGCGGCCACGACGCCGTAACAGGTGTTGTTGTCCTCGATGAGATCGATCATCGTCGTGTACTCGAGGAACTCGATGTTTTTCCGTTTCTGAACCTGTGCCAGCAGGTGACTGGTGATCTCTTTTCCCGTGATATCCTCGTGGTAGAGAATCCGCTTGTCCGAATGGGCGCCCTCTCTGGTAAACGCGAGCGAGCCGTCTTCCTCCTTTGCGAAATCGACGCCGTATCCGATCAGATCCCAGATCACATCCTGTGAAGAGCGGATCATGATCTCTACAGCTTTCCGGTCGTTCTCATAGTGACCGGCTTTCATCGTATCCTCAAAGTAGCTGTCATAATCCTCCGCATTCTTGAGCATACAGATCCCTCCCTGCGCCAGAAAAGAATCGTTGCTCTCCAGATCTGCTTTTGTGATGATCGTAATCTTTCTGGTCTCGGGAAGCTGCAGGGCTGCATACAGCCCGGAGCAGCCGCTTCCTATGATCAGGACATCTGTTTTCATGTTAATTCCTTCTCTCTTTATAAACGTTTATAAACGTTGTATTCGTTTCGCTGTGTCTCGCCCTCACTCCCAATTACGAAGGGATCACAGCCTTCAGGTGTTGAGTGGTATTATAATCTTCTGTATAGCAGGTGTCAAGACACCTGTAAATATAACCCGGGCAATCTGTCTTGACAGCTGTTTTTGTACTGTATATAATGGGTACAATTTGTAACGGCGTTGGAAATACTGCCGCATACGATGATGCGAAGTTATTTGAAATACGAAGGTGCGAAGATACTCGGAATACGATGATGCTTATCGAAAACTCATAGAAAAGGATAGAAATTATGACAACAACCAGAGAATTACAGGATCGAATACTGGAACTCAAGAAAAAAAATGACGTGTGCATTCTCGCCCACGCCTATCAGAGTCACGATATCTGGGAGGTAGCCGATTACGTCGGCGACTCCTACGGACTGAGTGTTCAAGCCGCCCAGGCTCCGCAGAAGAGCGTTCTGATGGCCGGCGTCCGCTTCATGGCCGAGACCTGCAAGATTCTTTCCCCTCAGAAAAAAGTTCTTCTGGCCAACTCCATGGCCGGATGTCCGATGGCTCAGGAGATGGACCGGGATGCCGTCCTGAAGATGAAAGCAGAAAACCCGGGCTTTGCCACGGTTGCCTACATCAACACGACCGCCAGTCTGAAAACAGCTGTCGATGTCGTTGTCACATCTTCGTCCGCGGTGAAGATCATCCGCAACATGCCGGAGAAGGACATCCTCTTTCTTCCGGACTGCAACCTCGGCCGCTGGGTGGCTGACCAGATTCCGGAGAAAAACTTCCGCTTCTTCAACGGCGGATGCCCGACACATCTGCGCATCACCCCGCTTGAGGTGGCACAGGCCCGCGCCGCGCACCCGGGCGCCCTTGTCCTCGTTCATCCGGAGTGCCGTCCGGAGGTGACGGAGCTGTCCGATTACGCCGGAAGCACCACAGGAATCATGAAATACGCGAAGGAGAGCGACGCGAAAGAATTCATCATCGGTACCGAGAGCAGCATCGTTCAGCATCTGCAATTCGAATGTCCGGACAAAAAGTTCTGGCTTCTCTCCAAGCAGTGTGTCTGCCACAATATGAAAATGACCACTCTCGTCGATATCTACAACGCAGTGGCCGGCATCGGAGGCGAAGAGATCTTCCTCTCCGACGAGATCATCGCGGATTCCAGAAAACCGATCGACCGCATGATCGAGCTCGGCGGCTGAAAACAAAGTCCGCAAGCGGACTTCGACTCCCCCATCCCCTCACTCCTCCCGGTGAGCGCCGCGGACGAAAGGGCGCGCGAGTGCGCATCCTGCGGGGCGTTTTGTGTTATGGGAATTCCGGAGGAATTTCCTATAACACAAAAAGAACCACTTCCCGTCAAAGAGAAGTGGTTCTTTTTTATCATCTTCTGCTTTTTCCAAGGCTCAAAAGCAGTCTCTGCGCGTCCTCGTTTCCTCTCTTCGCCGCGTAGCCTGCCCATTTTCTTGCCTTTTCCGTGCTCTTCTCACAGTCTCTCGTACCTTTTGCGTAACCCTCTGCGAGCAGAAACGCCGCTTCAACATCTCCCCGGGCCGCCCTGTCGATCAGATCGAATTTCTCCGATTTCGGCACTTCAACCTTTACGCCCTGACTCTTCAGCTGATCAAAGAAGTTCAGCCTTGCCTGCATTCTCTCTCCTGTCTCCCTGTCCATTTGTCCCACTCTTTCCATACAATCTTTTTTTACAACGGGGTTCCCTTCCCGTGCGGAAAAACTGAGAAATCACTTTCCATTGCCCCGATCATCGGTCTCATCCATATTCCCTCAGCATTTCCTCTGCAGATCGTCCGCCAAATAACCGGACGTTCATAACAGCCATACCACACTATAGTACAACAAAAGGGCACCTGCGAAAACTGTCACAAGTGCCCAAAAATCATTCTTCCTGTTCTGTGTTTTTTCAGTTCCTGCCGAATCCGCGCTTCTTTATGATGAGTACCAGGAGAATCAGTCCGACTGCAACAAAGATGTACAGCTCACGCATGATTCCGGAACTGTCACCGGTCTGAACCGCGCTTCGCAGACCGATCGCCTCTCCGTTCGAATCAAATACCACAGATTGCCCGTCGCTGATTTCGATCTCGTAACCTCCATCCGGAACACTGTCCGTTCGCGGAAGTCTGGCGATGTCGACAGTCTGCTCTACCTCCTCTCTTGTCGAAGGAACCGTCGGCTTGTCACCGGTCTGCGCTCCCTCCGGAGCCGGCGTTTGATCCTGCGATCCGCCTCCTGCCGGCGTCGGCGATGTCCCTTCGGATTTGTTTGGCTCCGGTGTCAGCGTTGTTCCGGGACGTCCTCCAGTCTTCGTCGGCGGCGTGATCTGCGCGGATTCCGAAGTCTGCGCCTCCGGTGTGGGCGACGGCGTACAGGTCACGTTCACCACTCGGTCGATGTCCTGCACGTACAGCTCCTGTCCACCGACACGCTTGTCCTCGACAACAAACGACACAGGCTCAGCTGTCGCATATCCCTCCGGTGTTTGCACTTCGTACAGCAGGTAGGTTCTTCCCGTCTCCATGGCTGCTGTGTCACTGCCGGAGAGAATTTTCGCCGCCTCTCCAGATGTCCAGGATACAAGAACTTTTCCGCTCTCATCCCGGATCTCGAATCCAGCTCCCGCAAGATATTTCCCAGCCGCGTCAACTTTTTTGACACTGAGCATGATCTGCGGCTCCAGCCATACGTAGGAATCGCCCTCCATAAGCAGTGCGCCGTCTTCGTCTGTCGCAAGAGTACTGTCTGTCTGGGCGGTATCTCTGAAGGCGGCATCCTCTGGCGCCGCCTTCTCCGGCGTCACCGCGACACTGCTCTGCACTGCCGTCTCTTCTCTCGCAAGAGACGTGGAGAAATAGAACGCTGACCTGGATTTTCTGTATCCGGCCGGTGCCGCCACTTCCTGGATCTTGTAATCGTATCCCGGAATCAGCCTGTCGAATGTAATCCGCCCGTAGCTGTTTGTCTCTGCCTGTGCCACCTGCACCCAGATTCCGCCATCGGTCATGTCGTCTGTATTCCGTGTTCCGGAGTTCTCTTCTGTCTTCCCGGTTTCTCCGGTTGTTTTTGTATTTCCTACATCTCCGGCGGTCTCTTCCGTTCTGCCACCGCTTTCACTTCCGGCATCCTCCGATGCCGCGTCTGCCGCCGTTCCCGTCGAAACCTGCTGCAGCGTCTGGGGACCCTCGAGAATCGTATCCGCTCTCCGGAAGAGTCCGTAAGCAGAGCCGGCAATCGCCGTCATCTTCGGCTCCTTCTCCTCTCCGTCTGCCGTCAGTGAACGGCCGAGATAATCCTCCCGGTCAAGTTTGACCACGGAGACTGAGCCATAGGTATACCGGTTGACAATCTGCGTGACCGTCTTCCCGTTGTTCTCTTCCACCCGGAGCGTCTTCCCGTCGCCCGGTTCCCTGGTGACCGCAGTGATCTCCGCCGCTTTTCCGGTCAGATCAACTCTGTAGATCGTTCTGTTCTCACGGAGCCGGTCATTCTCCCCGGTTTCCCTGCGCACCTCTTTCATATAGAGGACGGTGTGCGGAAGTCCGGTGATGTTCACCGTTCCGTCCCCGCCGGTGAGAGCAACAGCCTCTGCCCCGATTTTGTTGTCCTCAAGTCCTCCCGTCCACGTCAGATCCTCCGGAATGACACAGTCCTCTTCAGAATCTTCCGTTTCTCCGGACGCCGCCGCAGGATCCGCTTGTGTTCCGCTCCCGTGACCGTCGCTTCCCTCGTGAAGATCCTCTTTTCCGGTCATCTGTGCGATCCGGTACGGAGTCTTCGCCTCCTCATCTGTGTAGAACGCAAACTGTACGCCCTGCAGTGGCAGATACGACGGATTGCCTTCATCCTCGTTGCCGAGAAGTACTTTTGTAAATTTCAATGAGCTGACAGGCACGTCGGATACCTTAAGCTCCTTTGTCTCGCCGTGATACGTCGGCTCATCGACTACGCCTGACCGGAATTTTCCGGCGGCATAAAGTCTTCCGTCCAGTCTGTAACCGGAGGGAGCGGCCTTTTCCGTCACATAGTAATACTTTCCGGGGGTGAGATGTGTAAACACAGCCTCTCCATCCGCATTTGTCTGCAAGATAATCTCTTTTCCATCCGCATCCAGAGATGCCGTCAATCTGCTGTCGTCTGCCGTCACTGTTCCCGCCCGGATTTCGTCCGTCAGATCCTCCCGGCTCTCGTAAAGCTGATACTTCGCGTCGCGCACCGGCGTTCCGAAGCACCTGTCCGTCTTTGTCAGCAAGATCCGGTTGTCCTGCTGCGGGTTCGTGATGACAATCGTAAAATCGCAGAGCCTTGTTTTTTCGTCCTGCCCGTCCTCGCTCTCGTCTGCTCCCGACGAACTTCCGGCTTGCTGTCCGTTCTCTGTCTTCACGCTCTGTTCCACTCTCGCGACGAGCGACGCGCCCTCTCTCTCTTCGCCCTCGGCGTCGGTAACCGTCACTTCTCTTGCCGGCCGGTTGTCCCCGTCCAGAAGCTGTACCGTTCCGTAATCGTCCATAATCATGAACCGGATCGGAGCAATCAGCATATAGCCCTCCGGTGCTTCCACCTCTTCGATCTGATAGGCGTATCCCTGAATCAGGCCGACCTGCTGACGCTCCCAGAGGATTTTTCCGCTGTCTCTATCTGTCGAAAGATTCTGCGTCGTGCTGACCGTCGGATTCAGATCCTTGTCCAGAAGCCGGATGCGGAAGAGTGCTCCTCCCTGTGCTTCTGTCCCGGATTCTTTTGAGGCCTGATTCGCAAAGATCTGTGCCCTCTTGCTGATGGTGAGCGTATTCGCGTAATCCTGAACCGTAATAAACGTGTAGATCGCGTCCTCTCCCGTCCATGTCGACAGAATATGTCCGTTCTGCTCCGACAGTCCCCGAAGGGATACACTGTCCCCGTAGGAATTTTCACCCACGACCACCTCATAGACGTAAGGATCGATCTGATATCCCAAAGCAGCTTTTGTCTCTTTGATGTAATATCTGCCCCACTTCAGATTCGCAAACACCGCCAGTCCGTCACTGTCTGTCACTACCCGGTTTTCAAAATTCTTTTCCAGGTCAAACGCAGATCCCTCCTTTGCGGCAAGATCCTTTTCTGTACAGGCACGGGCTGTAAAAACAGAGTACTCCGCGCCGCCAACATGCTCCGAAATATGATCTTTGCGCACTTTGTCCAGCTCAATCACGCCCGGAAGTCTCTGATCCGTCACATAGGTTTCCCCGTCTTCCGCAGCCTTTCGCAGCTTCGCTTCCAGCGTCTCCTTCTGCTGTCCGTCCGTCAGAGGCACGGTTCCTTTCACGAACGAACCGCTCTGACCGGCGTTTTCTCCGAGAAGAACAACCTTTCCGTCACAACTCTCATCAATTGTGAACGCATACTTTGTATCGCTCTTCGCGTAATAGAACGGGGCATCCGTCTCCCGGAAATAATAGTGTCCCGGAAGCAGGCCTCCGGCAAGAAGCGACTTCTGCCTGTCGTTCAGTTTCGCCCCCTCCGCGATCGTATCTTTTGTCATATTGCCGACCGTGGAGACGAGGCCGTTCCCGTCTGTGGAAAACACCTGCAGCAGTGTATCCGCGTCCACGCTGTAGCCGCCGAGATAACCTCCTGCCCAGTAGAGACCGTATTCCGCCTTTTCCAGTTTTTTGAAACTGTTCTCGGCATCCGTCTTCACAAATGCGGCTCCGGAAAAAATCCTCCGGTTTGTCAGCGTCAGAACCTTTCCCTCCGCATCCGTGAATACACGTCCGTCTCTGTTCTTTCCGTTCGGAAGGACAATCTTGCCCTCCGCGTCAATCCGGAACTCCACCGGATCCTCATGGCAGAACATTGTGTTGTCTTTTTCCACCAGCTCATACGTACAGCCGGCGGTCAGAATACCGGAAATCACACGGGCATTCGGATTCTCCGTCTGTCCTCCATCTGCCGGATCATTTCCGGAAGAACCGGTCTGCGACGCGCTTCCGGACAGAGGTCTGCTTCCCGCCGTCCACCTGTACACCGGTTCGCCCTCAAAGCTTCCGTCTTCTTTTTTCTGTTCTTCGGCGTAAACGGAGAGTTCCACACCGTCCTCATAGGTGAGCTGCTGATTCTGATCGTCTTTTACAATGGTGATCTCCGTCATTGCGTCGCTGAATGCCACGTCCGCCTCGACTTTGACCTGATCGCCGTCAACAACGGTAGCTTCCGTCACCCCCGCGGAGATTTTTGTTCCGGACGCCTCCCCGGCGGGAGCATCCTCGAGATCAATCGTATTCCGGTAATCGCCGGCTGTAATCCGCACCGGCTGCACACTGCCGTTGACCGCGTATCCGGTCGGTGCAGCGATCTCTTTTACCCAGTAAACGGTATCCCAGGCAAGTCCGTAAAATACTGCCTCTCCGTCCGCGTTCGTCGCAATCCCGCCGGTCGCGGCGCCGTTTGTCCGGTCAAAGGTGTCATAATACTCCGCCGGCGTCGTACACGCCTTGTCCTCATACAGTTCAAAAACAGCCCCTTCCAGAGGAGATGTGCCGTCCGACGCGGTTTTCTTCACCCGGATCTGTCCCGGAATCGGTTCGTCAAGGACCGGCGTACCCGGATAGGAATCCGGCCATTTCGGGATCATGTCCTCCAGACGGTAATCCGTAATCGGCTGATCGGGCGTTTTGCTGTCGATGACAATGACTTTGCCGTCCGACGCGCTGTCCACGGAAAAACCGTACTCCGTCGGATTGATCTGATATCCCTTCGGCGCCCGCACTTCCTTCAGCATATAGTTTCCTGCCACCAGTCCGCCGTTCTTCGTGAACTTGTTTTCGTCCACATAGTCATCGAAATTGGACGTTGTGAGGAAACCGTATCCGTTTCCGGTCGTAAATTCCTTAATCTTTGTCCAGCTTCCCTGCGCGCCCTCCTGATACAGAGCAAAAACCGCTCCGTCCAGGTATTTGTACTTCTTTCCGGTGCCGTTCTCGTTGCTGTTTACAGCCGCTTTCTGCAGGATTGCCGTTGTGCCCATGATTCTCTTGTTGACAATACCGAGCACGGAACCCTGATCGATATTCAGCGCGACATCGTTTTTCAGCTCCGGATCCGCACTTGTCCCGGTGAGCACATAGCCGTCTTCGAGCGCGTCGAGTTCCCACGCCGAACCGTTTTCGGAGACATGTACGGTATACTTGTCGATCCGTTTTGTCACATCTCCGGTCTCGTGCGGTTTCTGATACTTTTTCTCAGCTGCTTCGTCCCGGTAGGTCTCCCGGATGATGTAGGTCCCTCCGGCGTTGAGTTTTCCTGTGAGATTCCACTTCGGCGCGTCCTTGACATCCTGATGTCCCGTAAACTCAAATTCATCAATCTTTGTTGTCCCGTCCGCCTCATAGATCGTAAGGATGACGCCGTCCGCGTTCTTTCCGAACTGATCGGTCTTCACCACATACAGCTGGGTCGGAGAATCGCTCAATTCTGTCTCATAGACGCGGATTCTTCCTCCCTCGTTCTCTGTCAGATTCTCTGTGAGTCTTCCCAGTCTGCTGTCGGAAACCTCACTGTTATTTCCGAAACTCACGCCGTCCCTCCCGACGACGATCCGGTAGGTATTCGCGTCACGCCGGTAGCTTTTTGGCGCTTTTGTCTCTTTGAGATAATAGGTTCCCCACGGAAGAGACGCAAAACAGATCTCTCCCCTGTCGTCTGTCACCTGCGGATTCGCGTACGTATCCGCCGCCGTTCCGTCCGTTTTTTCCTGGAGGAATGACGCATCCATCGTATCCGCTTTTGTTTTACAGTCCTTGTCGGTGTAGAGTGTATACTCCGCTCCTTTCAGAACTTTCGTGCTGTCATTGACATCTCTCTTCGTGATCCTGAGAGTTACCGGACGGATATAATTCACCAGTGCGCCTTCTCCCGGATCTCCTGCGGATGCGGTTCTGACAACGTTTTTTCCGTCGTCATCCGCAGTGACCGCAAACTCCCACGTAAGATCCGGATTGGTGTAATAGCCGTCCGGCGCCTTCGTCTCCGTCAGGACATAAGTTCCGACGGGGATTCCTTTCGACAGCTTCCTGTTTGCCACGGTCGAACCGTAAAAAATATTTGTAAGCGACGATCCGGAGGAGATGAATTTTCCGTCCGCATTCGTCGCAATCCCCTGCATCGTTTGATCCGTCACTTTCCTCGACGGATCCTGCGGATCCTCTTTGAGACGCTCCAGCTTGAATACTGCCCCGCTGATTCCGTTCTTTTCCGCAGTATTGTCCACCTTCTCGAATGAAAATGACGCAAGATATCTGTGATTTCGGATATTGACCGTATTGACGCCGGTGATATACGCTCCGATCCCGACCGAAGCGTCTTTCGCGTCCGTATCCGCAGTCGCCGCCGTTGGCGCAAGCGCCGTCCCGTCCCCGCCGGTCAGAGTGATTTTCTTTCCGTCTTCCGACACCTGCAGACGGATTTCTGCCTTCGGCTCGGTGTACTGCCCGCTCTGATCCTCCATTGATTCCGTCAGCAGATACGTCTCTCCGGCGATCAGTTTGCCGGTGAATGTGACATCCGCCTTCGTCGCCGTCGTTGTCCACACGGCTTCCTGCTGCACGCCGGCTCCGGAAAAAACAACCTCCGGCGAAGCAGCGGTTGCCGGGATTCTGGAGCCGTCAGCCGTGTCCGCAAATCTTCCTTTCAGCGTCAAGGTCGCGCCCGCAACCTTTTCTCCGTTCTGATCCGTCTTTTTGAACGTAAACGAAGTCTTTGTGTCTTTCACGACGGCTTCCACAGCATCGCCGCCTTTGATTCCGGTCACTGCGGCCGCTGTGGTATAGCCGGCCGGCGGCTTTACCTCCTTGAGCGTGTAACTCTCTCCATGCACCAGAATACCGGAAAGCGACAGCGTTCCGTCGTCCGAAAACTCGCTTCCGCGAAGCATAAAGGACAGCTCATCATCACTGAGCGGATACTGTACGTTCGTTGACAGCGCGAAATTGCTCTTGTCCATGGCGGTGAGCAGAAACTCTGCCTCCGCGAGCGCTCCGTCTGCTCCGCCGCCGATCGCGTTTCCGGAAGCATCCAGTTTTTTCACGGTCAGTTTCGTCGGTACATTATGAATCGTCACCCGGTTGTCTCCGGTCTCACTGTCCTCGAAGACAACGGAAGCATCTCCCGACGTAACTTTTGAGACATTGAAATAATAGAGTTTCGCGTTTTTTACATACCCCGGCTGCTGGCTGTCCACTTCCTGAAGGGCATACTGCCCCCATGGAAGATTCCGGATCGAAAGCTTCGCTTCCTGAAGACCGCTGGTATTTGCCTTCGACGCGCCGGTTTTCACAACGGAAAGCGAGGCCTGCGCATTGTTTTCACTGTCCGCAGACTTCTGGTCATAGACATACACGCCCTCTGCGGATGTCTCGAGCAGAGTGTCCACCACCCGGCTCTTTCCGGATTTTCCGTTCGGATAGACGAGAAGCTGAAAACCGGCCTGATATCCGTTCGAACTGCCGACACCCGTGTAATCTGCCTGGGGATCGGACTTGTCAAAGATCTTTGTCACTTCCACGGAACCGGTCTTGAAGAGACTGGTATCCCTTTCGTCCGTGAAATATTTCTTCATGGAGCTTCCGGCCGCGTTTCTCGGGCCTATGTCCTGCGGTCCCGGTTTCGGCTCGTACGGCCCGTACTCCTGACTGTCGAGCGCATAGCCGAGATCATCCGTCACTTCCGGCGCCGCAACCTCCTTGATGTAATACTCCTTACCGGTATCACAGACAAAGGTGATCTGTCCGTTTGCATCCGTCCACGCCGAGTCGACGACCTCGTCGACAGCTCCGTTTTCGTCCTTTGTATAGAGTTCATACTCCGCGAAGGGAATCGGGATCGGCGTACCGTCGACCGAGAGCGCATCCACCTTCGTCATCGTCATCATACTGAACTGGTTTGCACTCGCCGATCCGGAGGCGAGTGCCTCCGCGGTTGCCGTCACGAAGGCCGTGTGCGGCGCACTTCCCCAGGTAAGTTCTGCCGTGTTGGACACCGCATCAGCGGCGGCCGCCTTTGTCACAACCGTGTTGTAGGTCAACCGGTAGGCGCTTGTGCCTGCGTCCGAAGGGAAATCAATCTGAAGATTTGTGATTCCGCTTCGCTCTTTTTTGACCGTTACCTTCACACGGTTTCCGTTTTCTGCTCCGAACGCATCCTTCGAGCCATCAAAAAGCTGTATCATGCCGTTCGGCGACGTGCTCTGATCTACGCGGCAGAGCACAATTGTTTTTTTCTGAAGGTTCTGGCTTGCCGGCACCGTGTCCCTGAGAACCGGGTTTCCGCTTCCTGTAGAAAGGCTCATTCCGGCCGGATTGATATCGATGGTCCAGCTGTTTGTCCGTCCCTCCTTGTTGTAGAGCCCCTTCTTGCCGAGCACACTTGCCGACAGTGCGGCTTCGCTTCCGGCGGAAGCCGTCACCTCCGCATCTTTTTTATTCCGCGGCTTGAAACGAAGAGCGCAGGTGTTATCCGCGCCGAAGGTAACCGGAAGAGCTTCCTGTCCGGAACTGTCTGTACCGAGGAATCCCTCCTTCTCGTAAAAATCCACACTGTCCGTATGGATCTTCACATAAAACTCCAGTACACAGGCGTCTTCCAACGGCTCTTTCCAGGCGGCCGAAATCTTCTTTCCGGCCGCGTCGTTCTGCACGTCCACCGTCACTTTGTCAGAAGAAAGCACACGCCCGACACTGTCGCGGATCACCGGTTTGTACTGCGCGGCGTCCGCTCCGAGAATCGTATACTCCTCCCTGTCAAGAGCATACTTCTTTCCTCCGGACGTATAGTAGATCAGATTGCTCTGCGCGTTCCCCTCTGTGAAATCGTCCTCAAAGACCACATCCGTCAGGCGATTGGCCTTCCTGTTGATCCCAATCGTGTAATGAAAGAGCGGCTCGTTTTTGCTGCTGCAGACAACCTCCCCTTTCTTGGAGAGGAGCTCATTCCCCCATGTGTTCTCCGCCGTCGCCTCGTTGCTGGTGAAGACCTTTCCGCTGTCTTCTGTAAGAAGAATTGTCGCCCGGTTGACCGAACGGGATCTCACATTTCCGCCGAGGTACTTGTCATCCCGGGTCACAACTGTGAACATGACATGTGAGAGATCACGCACCGCATCCGCATTTTTGAGTGTGACCTGAAGGTCGTTTCCGCTCTTCGCGATTCCCGACACACTTCCATCGGTGTTGTCAGGGATACCGGTGATCTCGTAATCCGTTCCCTCCGTCAGTTCTTTCTCCGCGCCGTTTGCATCCGGATCCCTGTACACAATCCGGAAACTGTCCTTCATCAGTGTATGCCCTTCCGGAATCGTGTCGCAGAGTTCCGCCGTCTTTCCGGTCTGAAGTCTCGTTCCCGGAACCAGTTCCCATGAAATCAAACCGGTTTTCGGATCCGGCACCGTGCGCGCACTGACTTGTTTTGTGAGATACAGTGTGTACATCTCGGTTCCGATATCCGGAACGCCGTACTCGACAGACGGCCCGCTTCCGCTGCCGTCCGGAAAATAGACGAGAACCGTCGCGCTGTTCTTGTACTGACTTGTGTTTGCGAGATCCACGGATCCGCTGCCATCCCCCGCGGCACCCCCAGCCCTTTCGTGATCGATCGTCGTCTCGAATGTGATCGTATAGGCGTCGCTGAACGGCTGATCAAAGCTTATGTGAAGCGTATCTCCGACACTTCCGTCCGACGGCGCGCGAAGCGCCCCGTCACCGGCGTCCTCTCCTGCCGCAAAAGAAATCCCGTTCGCGTCCGGGGATGTGCCGACCGGCGTCTCCGCCTCGCCTCCGGTGAATATTTTCCCACTGGAATACCGGACGGTATCCGGATCAAGAACCAGCCCGCCCGTCATGGTATCTTTGACCACACATTTGTACACATTCGACTGACTGCTGTTCAGGTTGATCGTCCAGCGGATTCTGTCTCCCCCGATCTGTTCTCCGCTCTTCGTGAGCCGTACAACCGGGATCGTCACCTCCGCCTGATCCGAATTCTTTTCCTTCGTCTCGTCGACCGGATCTCCGGTTATCCGTGCCTGATTGGACACCTTTGTGTCCACATTCGCATTCCTGTTCGCTTTCTCGACGGCAGCTTCCGTCACTTCTGTCACAACTGTAAATGTCGCCGGAGCTGTCAGCGCCGTGTTCTCCGGAAAAACATACTCCATCCGGATCATACCGTCCGACTCTGCCGTGTCAAAAGAGAGCGCGCTGTCCGACACGCCTCCATCCTCTGTGTAGATCTCCTGTTCTCCGAGGCGGACGCTTCGGATTTTCTGTTCTTTTGAATTGAACGTATCGGTGAGCGTTACTCCAGCGAGGGAAACGCCGCGGCTGCTGCCGTCCGAACCGGCGATCACCGTCCATGTGACCGTCTTTTGGTCCGTCTTGTCGATTTTTCCCTCCTTGCTCACGCCGAGAATCTCCTTCGATCTCGGAAGAACCAGGATCCGGATTTTCTGCCCGTTCGCCATTTCTATCTCATAGAGCTGCTCATTTTCCAGCGCGGAAATCAGCTTCTGGTTGACCTGAAATACGTATGAGAGCCGCGCCGTGATGTTGTAGAGATAGTTGCTCTTGTTCACTGCGTCCGTGAAGGCGATGCGGATGGTATTCTCACCGGGCACCTTGTAATAGGTCAGAATTTCATTTCTGTTATCATCCGTTTTGACGACGGTTGGACTGTTCTGCGTTCCGACCGCCGCCTCGTCCACGATCAGAAATTCCGGAATCTTCAGATCGAAATAATCGCCGCCCATGAGCGTGCGGTTCTCCGGATCAACCACAGTGAGCTGAAGACCGATCCCCACCTGGTCGAGCTCGTTCATGCTCATGCCGGACGGAAGACTGTACGTCGCCAAGCCGTCTTTTTTTTCTGTAAGAAAATCCTCACCCTTTTCCGGATGATCGACGCTGTATCCCTTTACTTCGTAGAATTCAGCATCCACATTATTCTCAATGACTCTGCTCTCTGCGGAATGATTTCCGCTCCCCTCCGGAATTGTGATCGCAATCGCGGAAAAGCTGTCCAACGAAAAGGCGACCTCCGCCTGATATCCGGAGACGGAGACAGAACCCGCCATCTCCTCACAGATCACATCGGACGCGGAGGCGCCGGTGACCTGTTCTGTCGTATCGGCTCCAAGCTTCACCGGATCCGCAAGCCGCAGATGGGTCAGGGTCGGCACGGTCTCCTCTTTTTCCACGCACTTCGCGAGATCCGCGTCTACAATCTGCATATGAATGCTGACAGATCCCGCCTCCGGCTCATACTCATATTCGTCGCCGGTGACATTCCCGTCCTCATCCGTGGGCGTGACGAAAAAGCCGACGTCGTACAGCCAGGTATTGTCCGCCGTGTACGCAACTCTTCCGGGCGTTCCCGCCTCCGCGTTCAACGCGTCCATGTACGCCTGATACGAGTATCCCGCCGTCCGGTTGGTGATCGGCTGCACGCGCAGCACCGCGTCGTCCGGAACCGCCTTCGGATCCTGAAGATGCGCCGACACACGGATCCGGCCGTCGTTATAGGTATAATCCGACCTGGTATCTTCTTTTTTCTTTTCTTCTTTTTCCGCCTTCCCGGATGGAACGGGGGTAGATCCGAACGACGGTTTCTGTGTGACCTCCGGTTCTTCCCGGTCACTTCCGGAGACGACGCTCTCAGCGTTCCCGTCGCCGGCCTGTTCCGAATCCTCCTTCACGCCGGGTTCCGGGGAATCCGGTGCTGCATCTTCCGGCGAATCCCCGGACAAATCCTCCGAAAGATTCTCCGGTTCCTCTTCCTCCGATTCGCCGGAAAGCTTTGTCCCGCCGGATTCTTCCACCTCCGGCTCAGCTCCGCTCGCAGAAGAAAGCACCTCCGCCCCGACCGTCCGCGTCCCGGCAGAAGATATAAGAACTCCTGCAGAACCGTATACGGTCTCCAACAGAAACAGAAACGCAAGAAGAAGGACTGATACGCTTTTATACGTATGAGTCCTTCCTGCTCTGCTCCGCCTCCCGGCGGTTCTTTGTTCTTTTTTCTTTTCTCTTCCCGTGCCCGTCATCCGCGCCATATACATAACCTCCTGATCCTGAAAATGCAGAACCTGATGTCTTTGAAAACAACGATTTGTGTTTTCCCATATACTTTCTTCGCCCTTTTTCAAATGAAAAATAAGCAGAACAGAAAATTTCGACGATTATGTTATGACCCATAAGGCACTCTTTGTATGATTATGCTTTCTTTTGCTTTACTCCCATTTTTTCGGCCTTTTTGAGTCCGGCGACCGAGAGAACGGCAAGGATAAAGAAGGCCGCAAGCGCGGCGATTGCGATCCGGATTCCAAACCGATCCGACAGAATACCGGTAAGAGCGGTGAATATAACGCCCCCGACTCCGGTGGCTGTCGTGATCATTCCTGTTACTGTCGCTGTACTGCGTCCCGCAAAACGGAAAGATGTATTCAGAACGCTCGGATAAATCGCGCCGCTGGCCATTCCGAGCGGAATGCTGAGGATAAGGATCATCAGCTGACTGCCGGAAAAAGCGATGGCGATCGTGAGCAACGGAATGCTGATACAGCAGAGATACAGGATCTGCTTCGCCTTCGCGGAGAATTTTCCGGCCAGGATCCTCGCCGGAATCATCGATGCCCAGAAGATCGAGAGAACGATCTTGCCGTTTTCGGTGTGAAGCTGCGTGTTCATATAGGTATCGATGAAGAACGAGAAGCCGTTCTCAAAACCGACATAGATACACATGATTACACAGAGAAGAAGGACGCCGACGATCAGCATCTTCTCCCGTCCTCCATCCTCTTCCGGTAATACCGCCGGCTGCTCTCTCACAAGGAAGGTCACCACCCGGACGCTCAGAAGCGCGACCAGCGAAGTTGCGGCGAGAAGAATGAACAGCATTCTCCAGCCCACGCCGTAGCGGAGATAAAAACGGACGATCAGCGGAGAGACCAGTGCTCCGAGCGCATACAGAGAAGTGATATATCCGATCTTTGTCGTTCCTGTCACCGGGTACGCGTCTGCCAGTGCGGCAAGAGAAATGAACTGAAGGGCGCTTGTCGTAAGTCCGATCAGAAAGATGCTGAACAGAAAAACGTAATTGGACGTCCAGAACACGATCAGAAGGTTGCTCACCACCTGTATGCCGAGCATGACGAGGATACTTATCCGTTTCCCCGTCTTGTCCGCCCAGTGTCCCAGAAGGATCGGCGCGAGCATATCCGCCAGAAGCTCAAACGATGCGAAGAACCCCATGGATGTGTGCGTCAGATTGTACTCTTTTCCGATCTCCAGAAGGCTCGCCTGATACCCTCCGGACTCGAATCCGTTGATGAAAATAATCAGAAACAAAACAAGAAACAGTACATCTCTCTCTTTTCTCATAACGCCTCCCTGATGCGCGTCGCGCGCGACATCTTCCGAATCTCTGATCGTCAGATAAAAGGTTACTGTCTTACTGCTTTTTACTTCTTATTCTCTTTTGCTCTTTTTTTGTTTTGATACATCATCTCATCCGCGATGTCGATCAGCTGTCTGAAGGTATGTCCGTCCTTCAGGCAGCGGGCATAGCCGACACTAATCGAAAGCGGATAGGGAACGCCTTCTTTTTCCGCTTCCTGTGCTACTCCGGTCATGATCATCTGTCCGAAGCGCTCCGGATCCATATCCTCGAGGGTGCAGATCACGGCAAATTCATCGCCTCCGTATCTGGCGACAAAACAACCCGTGCGGCCCGCAATTTCACGAAGCGCCTGCGCGACCAGCATCAGCGCCCGATCGCCCTCCACGTGTCCGTAATTGTCGTTGATACTCTTGAAGTCGTTCATATCCATCATGAATATGTAGTAGCACTTTTCCTCAAAGACCCCTGAAATCTCATGAAAATACATCTCCAGACGGACACGGTTGTTCAGTCCCGTCAGGAAATCCGTATTCAGACCTCTGTTCTGGAACAGGAGGAAGAGCCACACGATACAACCGAGAAGAACATATGGCTTCATCGTCGCCCAGGTAAAAAAATACTCGGCCACATAGCACATGCAGGGAAAAAAGGAGAAGATCATAATATTCCGGTCTTCTTTTCGCACCACAGGATTCTTCTCCGACTTCACTTTTGACGCGGCAAGAATAAACAGAAGCGGCATGTAAATTCCGGACACGATCTGCATGATGACATAGCCGTCGCCGATCTCCATGTAATTTCCGCTGTAATAAATGATCTCCCTGCTGTTCATACTCAGCAGATGCAGAAGGAACACCACCAGCACCGGCGACATCAGCACCAGTCTCCGGCTCCTCTTCAGCACGAACCCGTACTTCATTCTCGCCATACACAGGAGCAGAATATTATAGTTGCATCCGACCTGGAACATCGCATACAGAACCGCGATCAGATACATGCCTTTTGGTCCCCAGTGATGAAGATTGGTATCATTGATGTACCACAGAACATCTGCGACAATGAAGCCGGTGTAGCAGACAATTGCTTTACGAAAAATCAGTTTTTCCCACTGTGTAACCATCTTCTGGGAAATATTCCAGAAGATGAGCAGAGCCATCGCAATATAGAATGCTTTTAATCCGAGATCACTGAAATAATACTGAATCTCCGTCAAGCGCCTCACCACCTCACACAAATTCTATGCACGTGCACGCAACACAAAGGCTGTCCCCGACGGCACGCCGGTTCCTTTTCCATCACATACCGCTTTCCACGCAGTCCCGCAGCGTCTCCCATTTCTGCTGAGCGTTTTCCTTTGCAACTGCCTCCGTCGCTTTCTCGAGAACACCGCTGTCGCCGAGCACGCCTTTTACCGATTCAAAATCACTGAACATGCAGTCGCCGTTTGAACGGATGCCTCTCCAGTTTTCTTTGAAGTTGGATTTCGTGTCCTCATCGAATTTGTCCCACGCTTGTTTCACGGACGCCTCTGTCTCTTCCGCGCTTCCCGCATACTCTGCCGCCCATTCGACAAGAGCCTCTGCCGCAGCCGCGGATCTCAGAGCGGAGCCTGCGCTCCCTCCCCAGCCGACACACAGATCAAAGGCACCGGCAAGTTTCTCCGCGGCGCCTTCCTCCGCGTTTCCGGCCAGATTCAGTTCTTCGCCCTGCGCGGACGTTCCTGCGACGGTTTCTTTGGAGTCGGAACGGACGATTTCTTCCGCCGCTGTTCCGGCCGAACTGCTCGCAGAGCCGGCTGTCACGTCCTCACCGGAGGAATCCGCTGTCGTTTTTTTATCTTCGTTCGAATCCGCCGCGGTAACCGATGAACCGGCCGTCGTTTTTACAGCGTCTTTCGACCAGCTGCACGCGGTCATTCCCGCGGTCAGAACGCCTGCCAGTAAAACACAAATGACTTTTCTCTTCATATCTGTATCCTTTCCAGTCCCATTCCAGTCATCTTCCGGCCGTCCGTTGTCTGTATACAGCTCAACGTCCGCATCCGGTTATTTCGTATAACTGTTCTTATATAACCATCACTTTTTGATTATTTTATGATATTACCATTCGAAATTCAAACGTCCCGGAATTACGCACCGATCATCCGTAAAGCTCATCGAGAATGCGGAAGAGTTCCAGATTTTCATCCTGAACTTCGCGAATCTCTCCGCCGATCTCCTGAACGTTTTCTCCCGGAACATTCCCTTCTGTCCCGCTTCTTTTCCACACGGGAAGAGCTTTGCCTCTCCGGTCCGGGAGGATTGATCCGGAGCTTTCTCCGTTCGGATCGCCGGTCCGGATAAAGTTCAGTGCGTAGCTGTGGAATACTTCGCTGGTCTCAAGATCCTCATCCGTATAGAGTGAGGCACCCGCCTGCTTTCCGACCGGGATATTTCCGTAGAGATACACTTCTTCTCCGCTGTGCCATGCGCCGAGGCGACCGTTCTCTTTTGTAAACCAGTATTCATACACAGGGATTTTCTCCGCGGTCTGTCTTGTCCACGTATAGTGGGAGTACCCGAAATAAAAGACGGAGAAAATCTTCTCATAGGCTTCCGTCGCCTCTCTGTCCGAATGAACCGGATAGAGTTCCAGTGCCCGGCCGGTGTAATCGCCCAGGATTGGCTCCAGCACAGAGGAAAGATTCTTTTCCGTAATCCGGTCGAAGAGAACAAACGGAGCAGCCTCATCCCTGTTATATCCGTTGAAAAGAGCCGTCTCATTAAACTGTCCGTCGCGATAATACTCCCAGGGCGTCTTTGCAAGCGCCCGGCCGTCCACCGTAATGTGGTGGTTGATTTCCGCCATACCGACGAGTTTTTCCGCCGGAAGTTCCCGCATGCCGGCAAGTTCCTGCCTTCTCTGTTCGCCGCTCCGGTCCGGTGCTTTCCCGTCAGCAGCCGCCTCTCCGATGCCAAGCGCAGCTCTGGTGTCTGCCCCGTCAGCGAGCGCCTGCTCCATCAACCGAAAAGAATGCGGCGGCTCTTTCGTTGACACCGATGAACTCTCCGCAATCACCTTTGTGAAGAGTCCCTTTGCCATAGGACTCGCGCAGAGAGCGCTGACCGACGCGGATCCGGCCGACTCTCCGGCCAGCGTGACATCCTCCGGATTTCCTCCGAAGGCTTCAATATTATCTCTGACCCATTCCAGAGCCTTGATCTGATCCAGCAGACCGTAATTTCCGGTAGTTCCCGTCGACGATTCCTCCGCCAGCGCTTCATCCGCGTAGTAGCCGAAGACGCCCAGTCGATAAGCCATGTTCACGACCACAACCCCGTCCTTCGCAAACGTACGTCCGCTGTAATCGTCATACCAGGGCTGCCCGGTCTTCAGAGATCCCCCGTGTACATAGACGAGAACCGGCGCCTTGCGGACGTCCCCCGCCGGTTTCCAGATATTGATGTAGAGAGAATCCTCGCTCATTATCGTCCGGTAGTCGTCCCTTAAGGTCATCTCATAGTCGTGATAACCGATGATCTGTGCCAGAGAATCGTAGATTCTGCTGTTGGAAGGCTGCATCGACATCGGCGCAAAGTGGTCGCACACTTTCACGCCCTCCCAGGGCTCCGGATCCTGTGGTTCCTTCCAGCGAAGATCCCCCACCGGAGGTTTCGCGTAAGGAATGCCGGTGTACATCTCTACCGTTTCATCCCCGGTGAGGACGCCGCGGATATCTCCCTGTGCCACATGTACAATTCCCGTCTGCTTCGGCTCATCCACCTCGGGCACTGCCGGCACCAGACGATAAGGTCCCTGGGTCAGCAGTACAACAACTGCCCCGGACGCAAAAAGGCAGAGCCAGCTGATCGTTCGAATCAGCTTGCCTCTGCCTGACAGTTTTCTTCTGTATAGAACGGCAAACACCACAAAAAGCAGGAGCATGATGCTCCAGCCTGCCGGAATATTCTTATTGAGTTCCAGCACGGCAAAAAACACCAGCCCCGTAAGGATAAGAGCAACATAAAAAATCAATTTTCCTGCAACCGATGACTTCTTCATATCCAAACCACCTTTTCATTATTTCCAGCTACAACACATCTCCCTGCCTGTCCTTATGTCTCCTCTCGTCCGTCTGTTGCTCTGTTATTCTGTCATTCCATCCCCTTCATCGTCAGGGCCGGTCACCCTCTGAATGTGCATTGCCAGATATCCTGACTCCGCATCCGGGAGACTGCACTTAAGTTTCCTGCTCATATCTTCGCACACCTGACCGGCGATTTCAAACGCTTCCGGATAATGAAGCTTCATATAATCGTTCAGGTTCATCTTCAGCTTCTCCCCGGTGTGAATCCGCTTTACCATGTAGCGGATATGATTCATCATCCTGTTGTATCCCAGAGACATAATTTCCATCCGGGTTCCTGTCAATTCCTCGATTTTTTCCACACACTCCCTGACAATCTCTGCCGTCTGCAGGGCATCGGAGACTTTCTCATCCATGATGGCTGAATGGATATGCAGGGCAATGAAGCCGATTTCATCCTCTGAAATCTCCAGATCGAACCGCTTCCTGATCAGAGGATAGGCGCACATGGCGACCTTGTACTCCACATAAAAGATGGTCTGAATATCCGGGGTCAGGGGATTGCTGATCGATTCCCCCTTCTTCGTTCTCCGGATCGCATACTCCAGATGATCCGCCAGGGGAAAAATAGCCTCTCTGTCCAGCTTTCCCACGTGCTTCTGTGCCTCATCCAGAATCTCACCCGCCAGCTCCAGGCATTCCGGATTCACATGCCGGACGATTTCTCTGGCATCGCCTCTCTCGGAAGCAGGTTTCAGCGAATAAATATTCACCTCCGGTCCGGTCTCGACTCTCTCGGAGATTTTCTTTCCGAAACCGATTCCTCTGCCGATGAGCAGATACTCGTTCGTACCCTCTTCGTCCACAGCAACCACGGCATTGTGATTCAACACTTTATTGATCCTGTACATTCCGTATTCTTTCACCTCTCAAAAACATCCGCGGAGATTTCCGCAAAGCCGGAATATCCTTCAGGATTTCCCGGTTACACAAAAGCCGCGCAGAAGCCATAAGATTTCTGCGCGGCTTTCGTTCTTAATTATAATTGTATCATAATCGGTTGCGAATAAAAGTAAGACTTCTCGCATGTGACCGTTTTTGTTGTCAGTTTTTGCCAACGGGTCAGCTGCCTGCTTCCCGTTTCGATCACGGGTCTTCTTTATTCGCAGATATCCACTTCCAGAAGCGGCTCACCGGCCTTGATGTCTCCGGTGTGAAGAAGGCGTACTTCCTGGCCATCCTCCAGGTCTGTGCAGATGATCGGTGAAACGATGGAAGGCGCATGGCTTGCAAGGAAGTCAAGGTCAAGCTTCATCATCGGCTCTCCCTTCTTCACATGCTGTCCGTCCTTAACCATGACCTCAAAACCTTCGCCGTTCAGTTTCACAGTGTCGATACCGATGTGAAGAAGCATGCTCACACCAGTGTCTGTCATGAATCCGATGGCATGTTTTGTATCAAAGACAAAGGCGATCGTTCCGTCTTCCGGAGCGTATACGATATTCTCTGCAGGAGTCATTGCGGATCCTGCTCCCATCATTCCGCCTGCAAAAGCCTCGTCCGGTGCCTCAGAGAGGTCAGCGGCTTTTCCCGTGATCGGGCTGCTGATGGTCACTGTGCGCACAGCCTTTTTCTTTGTTGTCTCAGTCTTTGCCTCGGCTGCAGACTCAGTCTCCTCAGCCTCTGCGATGTACTCCGTATTCGGAGCTTTCTCAAGATAGTCCTCAAGATTGGATTTGATTACCGTTACTCTCGGTCCGTAGATCACCTGTACGCCCTGTCCTTTGTGAACAACTCCGGAAGCTCCGGTTGCCTTCAGCATAGCGTCGTTTACAAGCTCAGATTTCACCACGGTACAACGAAGTCTTGTGGCACAGCAGTCTACGTCTACAATGTTTTTCTTTCCGCCAAGGCCCTTCATGATTCTGTCGCTGAGAAGATCATCCTCGCTGAGCGCGGAGCCGTCTTTCTTTGCGAGATAGTCTGCTTTGCTGAAGAGCTTTGTCTCTGTATCGTCATCCTCGCGTCCCGGAGTCTTCAGATCAAGCTTTTTGATCAGGAAGGTGAAGATGAAGTAGTACAGGAAGAAGTAAATAATACCTACCGGTATGATCAGCAGCCAGCTTGTCTTCTCATTTCCCTGAAGGATTCCGAAGAGGAAGAGATCCAGGAAACCGCCGGAGAAGGTAAGACCTACGGCGATATTCAGAATGTGAGCAATCATGTATGCCGTTCCGGCAAGTACTACCTGAACACCGAAGAGAATCGGAGCTGCAAACAGGAAGGAGAACTCGATCGGCTCTGTGATTCCTGTAAACATGGATGCAAGGGCTGCGGAAAGAAGAAGTCCGCCGGCCTGTTTCTTTTTCTCAGGTTTTGCTGTGCGGTACATAGCAAGGGCTGCACCCGGAAGACCGAAGATCATGAAGATGAACTCTCCGGAGAAGTATCTGCAGGCATCTGCGCTGAAATGTGCCACATTTGCGGAGTCAGCAAGCTGCGCGAAGAAGATGTTCTGACCACCTTCGATCATTTTTCCTGCAACTTCGAGATGTCCTCCAACAGCAGTCTGCCAGAAAGGCATGTAGAATACATGATGAAGGCCGAAAGGAATCAGTGCTCTCTTGATGAGACCGAATACCAGGGTTCCTGCGTAACCACTGTTTGTAACAAGTCCGCCCAGGGCGAAAATGCCGTTCTGTACAGCCGGCCATACGAAGTACATCAGAATTCCCACGAACATGTATACCAGTGTGGAAATAATCGGAACGAAACGGGAACCGCTGAAGAAAGAGATGGCAGCCGGAAGCTCGATCTTGTGGAATCTGTTGTGAAGTGCCGCAACACCGAGACCGACGATGATTCCGCCGAACACACCCATCTGCAGGGTCTGAATACCACACATGCTGGTGATGGTACCGCCGAGAACGTCTTTGGAGATACTTCCGTCAGCAAGAATCTTGCCGTTCAGTGTGAGCATAGCCTCAACAGTGATGTTCATAACGAAGTAAGCGATCATAGAAGCAAGAGCAGCTACTTCCTTCTCTTTCTTCGCCATACCGATGGCTACGCCCACTGCGAAGATCAGAGGCAGATTGCTGAAGATCGCATTTCCGACAGCGTTCATGATCATAAGCAGAGCATGAAGTACGGTACCGTCTCCTAAAAACTTGCCAAGTCCGTAAGTTTCAATGGTTGTTGGGTTGGTGAATGTGCTTCCCAGTCCGAGCAGAAGACCTGCTACCGGAAGGATTGCGATGGGCAGCATAAAGCTTCGTCCCACACGCTGCAGTACGCCGAAAATTTTGTCTTTCATAATTCCTCCTTGTAATATGAAGACGGGCTGTCTGTTCTGTTGAACTGGCTTCCCCTTTCGGAACTCTTTTTCTGCTTTATCTCCCGTAAAGCAAAAAAAATAGCCACTCACAGACACAGACATCAATTAAAAATGTTCCATATCCAGCGAATGCCTACCTAAAGTAACATACTGTATTTCAAGAGATAGAATAACACAGGTTTTCTATCCGTGTCAATATATTTTTATTTTTTCTTTAGCCTTTCTTAATTATCCACATCGCTTTCAATTTGGTCATTTCATTTTCATATGACCAAATTGAATTCACCCTTGATCAAATTAAATAACGCTCGCTTTATTTCTCCCCTGTCATGGTATAATGTTAAAAATACTGATGGAAACAGGAGGAAAGAATATGTCAGGAAGAAAACGAAAACACCGCGGTTCCTTCGCGGGAAAAATGATGCGCTGCCTGATCATACTTTTGGCGATCACCGCCGGCGTCATATATTTCTGTCAGAAACCGGTTCGCAGACTTATCGCCGAGACGGTCGTGGATCATGCCGTCAAGGAGTCGATTCAGTACGCGGGCGCGGAACACCCGGAAATCCAGCAGGCCATCGACAGCCTGACGCCGGAGGACAAAGAAGCCGTGACGGAGATCGTGGAGAACAATATCACCCCGGATAAAGTTGCCGCCGTCAACAATTATCTGCAGAGCGGCGATTACCGGGGATTGATTACCTACGCGCAGCAAAATCTCACCCCAGAGGAGTACAGCCGTCTGGAGCAGATCTACGCAAACTACGCGGGGCAGCAGTAAAATACAGGAAACGCTCTTAACGTTTCCTGTATTTTTTTAGTTTCCTGCGATTGCTTACGGAGAGTTCCGGCGCTACTACCCGGATGCTTTTTCCGGATCTATCGGATGTTATACGTGCAATTTTTTGCTTACATCACCAGCTCGATCTCGTTCTCTTCTTTCAACTCGGATGCCGGAATGTAATTGCCCTCCATGAGCTTGCCGTTGAGGGTCAGGCTCTTGCAGCCGGACTGGGCGTGATCCGGATTCTTCACGGTGATGTGAAGTCTGGAGCCGCGGAAGGTCTTCTCGATCTTCAGTCCGTCCCAGTCTGACGGAATGGAAGGAGCGATACGGATTCCCTCCAGATCCGGACGCATACCGAGGATTCCCTCTACGCTTCCCACCATGATCGTGGAGGCGGTTCCTGTCAGCCAGTGTACGTGACTTCTTCCGAAGTGAGGACTTGCCGGTCCCTCGGTGAACTGTCCGTAGCAGTAAGGCTCGAGATGACGGGTCTCTGCTCTGTCGTTCTGTGCGGCAGGGCTGTTCTCTCTGTAGTATTCATAGGCGCGGTCGCCGTTGCCAAGGAGTGCCTCTGCAAGGATCAGCCATCCCTGTGTCTGAGAGAAGATTCCTGCGTTCTCCTTGGTTCCCTGGTTGTAAATGACACCGAGGGCGCCGTCAAAGGCGTGGGAGTGATAAGGCGGATCCATCAGAACCGCACCGTAGGCAGAGTTTAATCTCTCATGTACGAGGTTCATGGCGGAGGCTGCCTGCTCTTTGGTTGCAAGACCGCTGATGACAGCCCAGCTCTGTGGATTCAGCCACATGTTTGCCTCCGGAGCCTTCCGCTCTCCGATGCGCTCTCCGGCCTCTGTGAAACCGCGGGTGAAGCGATCCTCATCCCAGCAGTACTTGTTGATGACTTCTTCCAGTGCTTTTTTGTGCTCTGTCGCAAAAGCCTGATACTCATCATCCTTCTTGTATGCGGCCAGCTCCTCCATGGTACGGAGAGCATAGTAGAACTGAAGAGCCACGAAGGTGGACTCACCGGCTTTTCCAAGTCTCAGACAGTCGTTCCAGTCGGCATAGAGTCCGGCAGGCATCTCATGAACTCCGAGGTGATCCAGAGAGAACTGAATCGCCATCTTCAGATGCTCATACACGGTTGCATGTCCCTTGTTGGCGAAGAGGAGATCCTCATCTAGGAAGGCAAGATCGCCGGTCTCCGACAGATATTTGTAAACCGTCGGGAAGAGCCAGAGGGCATCGTCTGCCCGGTAGGCCGGATGTCCGGTAGCCTGTACATAAGAAGCGTCGTCCGGTGTGTCCTCGTGTCCCGGGTTGTGTGTAAACTTAACCAGCGGAAGTCCGCCGCCGTTGTCCACCTGTGCCGTAAGCATGAAACGGATCTTTTCTTTTGCCATGGACGGAGCCAGGTGAATGATTCCCTGAATATCCTGTACGGTGTCACGATAACCGTAACCGTTGCGAAGTCCACAGTAAATGAAAGAGGCTGCTCTGGACCAGATAAAAGTCATGAAGCAGTTGTATGCGTTCCAGGTGTTGATCATGGTGTTGAAGTCCGGATCCGGAGTCTCGATCTGAAGAGGTGTGAGTCTCGCCTCCCACTCTGCCTTCAGCTCCTCCAGTTCTTTTTTTACCTGTGCAGTGGGCTGTGCATACAGATCCTGAATCTCCTGAGCTTCTTCTGAAGAATGAAGTCCCAGAGTAAAGGCGACTGTCTTTGTCTCCCCGGGTGCAAGCTCTACCTTACAGGAAAGAGCACCGCAGGTGTACTCGTTGTAGCCGTCCTCGTTTCCGAGATCACCGGTCTCTACGCCCACAGGATTTCCGTATCTTCTTCCGCAGCCGAGGAACGCATCTCTGTCTCCGCAGTAGGAGCTGACAAGCGCACCGGAAAGCGCGAGGAACCTTTTCTCAACGATTTTGTTGTCCACCGGAGCGCTCTGTGTATCGAGGTTTCCGTGAAGAACCTGCATGATTCTGTTTCCCTCGGCAACTGTTCTTCCGATGAAACGGGAATACTGAAGATTCACCTGATCCTGCTCATAGTTGTTGTGGCAGGTGAACTCTGCAAAGGCTGTGAGCGTCAGCTTCCTTGCCTTGTCGGAATTGTTCGTGACGGAGAGTGCCCAGACTTCATGCGTCTTGCCCGCCGGAACGTAATATGTTGCCTCGGAATGAATGTCGCGGTAATCTGCCTCAAAAACGGAATATCCAAGGCCATGACGGCAGATGTTTCTGTACTCCTTCAGATCTTTGCACACCGGTTTCCAGGACGCAGACCAGTACTCGCCCTCATCCTCCCGGATGTAGAGGTAACGTCCCGGCTCATCCAGGCCGTTGAATACATAACGGAGGATTCTTCCGTCCGCGCCGGATTTGCGGAAACTGTATCCGCCGGCATTTCCGGAGATCAGCGCTCCGTACTCCGGGGAGCCCAGATAGTTCGCCCAGGGCGCCGGAGTGTCCGGTCTTGTGATCACATATTCTCTTTTCTTGTCGTCAAAATATCCGTAATTCATAGTCTCTCCCATTCTCCGTGAAGTAGTTCTGCACGCCCCCGGCACCGGCCGGAGACTACGTACTCCTCCTCATTTATGTTATGTTCATCGGTCCGGCACACCATCGCTATTGCCGGTATGCAGTCAGCGGTCTTCTTCCGCACGACCATTCACTGAACCATTTACCGCAGCTGACCGCTGCCGGATCGATCATCATCTTCCCGTTGGCAACTGATCGCTTATCCTAGTATAACGGTTTTTAAATAACTCTACTTATGCTAGCCCGCTTGTCCCGATATCACGCACCTGCAAGCCTCGGCGTAGCCCGCTACGCCTGCGTTTTCAGGCACGCACTCTCGGGCAAGCGTTCGTCGCATACGTCGAGTTATTTTTCGACCGCTATACTAGTTCGATCTCGATCTCATTTCCGGACTCTGCCAGGGAAGCAAAAACATCCTCGGCCATCACCATTCGATCCTCCTGTACCTCCAGGGCTTTTCCGTTGCAGGCTGCCGCTTTCACGCGGTACTCACCTGCATCCTTTCCGGAAGGATTGGAGAAGGATACGGTGATCTCTTTTCCTCCGAACGTGAGATGAATCTTTGCGATTCCCTTCTCATCGAACTGCTCTTTCACAAGCTTCGGGCAGATCTCCAGTTTACCGAGGTTTCCGCGGACACCATAGACCAGAGTCACCATGGTGAGCAGGAACCAGCTGGCAGCTCCTGTGAGGTAGTGATATTTGCCGCGTCCTTTTGCGTCAAAATACTCCGGCACACCCGGGTAAATCCTGCTGACATCAAAGTTCATGGCCTGATCCGCGAGTGACTGAAGCGCCTTGTATCCCTCGCGGACAAAACCTCTGCTGTAGAGGGCGTAGGCATACATGATGGTCATATGGGAGAATACCGCGCCGTTTTCCTTTTCGCCGTAGGCAAAGCCGAACATTCTTCCCATGTCAAATTTCAGCTCGTTGAAATTCGTATTCAGACGGTAGCCACCGATCTCTCTTCTGTAGAGATGACGGTCTGCGGCCTCACAGATCTTTGCAGTCTGTTCTTTGTCGGCAATTCCGCTCATCACGGAGAATACCTGTCCGGTGAGCATCATGCGGACATCTTCGCCGGCCCTCTCTACCATGTTGCCGCTGTTGTCATAGTAGCTGTTGAACCAGCCGGCCTTCTCATCCTCGGTGATCCACTCCTGGGAACGGATCTTATCCTGCAGTTCATCCGCCATCCGCTCCAGATCTCCAGCGAGCTCTTCAACGCCATACTCCATGGTTTTTCCGGATACCGTATGGATCACGCGATCCTGATAGAGGCTCTCTGTTTCTGTTTTTTCAGCGCCTTCTTTCTGAAGAAGCGTCTCCATTTCAGAGAGAACCGATACCACGTCGATTCCTTTTTCTTCATGAAGTCTCCGGAGGATGCCGGCGAGCTCACGCAGGTTTCCTGTATAGGCACAGGAGAAGGCAACACTCTCGCCCCTCGCATCGGCCATGTCAATGGCGTCGTTCCAGTCAGCTCCGCGAAGACGAAGCATGCCATGCTCCCCTACCTCGTAGAAGGAAGTGAGATGTTCCAGAAGGAGGTGCTCCAGGATGGTTCCTTTGTAGATCTCCCCGGCCTCTGTTCTCTGCAGGGTTCCCTGATCCTCCGACCAGGATGCGTCATGATAGGTTCCGCGCTTGGCCTGACCGTCTTTGAAATAAGGAACCTTCTCCAGAAGGATGTCCAGATCTCCGGTCTGATTGATATAGAGAAGAATGGTCTTCAGCGGCCACACGCCGTGATCCATCCAGACTCTGGCAATTCCGTTTCTGTCAGCAACAAATTCTCCGGGCCTGCTGCCGATGATCGTAGCATTGCTTCCGTCCACGCGAATGCCGGCGGTATTGTTGATGATATTTCCCCGGACATCACCCGGATCCATGATCAGAAGGGAGAGGCAATCCTGCCAGAGGTCTCTCCATCCGCGGCCGCCACGACCGTAATCGTGGTGAGGCAGGAAGGAACAGCCGAAGAGACTGCGAAGGAAGGGCTGGAAGCTCACCCACTTGAGGAAGTTGTCATATGCAATGTCTCCAGTGTGGAAATCCACATTGACAGCTTTCTTCCAGTACTCCCTTGTCTCTGCAAGGGCCCGCTCTGCTTCTTTTTCTGTTCTGTACGCAGAAAAAATATTCTCCGGATTCTCATTTTCCTGTGCAATTCCCATTGCGACAACGAAACTGCGGGTCTGACCGGGCTTTAAGATTTCCTCACGGAAACGGATCGCTCCCACGGCCTCTTCTCCCTCAAACGTTTCTCCGGAAGCCGCCATCTGCGATGCTGCCTTTTTGCAGAATACAGCCGCCGGATGTGTGAAGCTTCCACCCTCGCCGAGATATGCGGAAACCGTCGGATAAAAGCCCTCCGGCTTGTTTCCATTCCCCTCAGCTCCGAAGACAAAATAGGACGTATGGTTTACACGATGACCTCTTTCGTCAAAAGACATGGTGGGTTTGACGATTACGCCCGCCTCCGTTGTGCGGATTCTGTGAAGCATACTGGTGACATTGCGGTGATCCCGGATGTTGTCAGCGCTTCTTCCATAGACAGGAATCGCTGCGACTGCGGACATTTTTACTTCCCTGTCGGCTGTATTCGTCACCCGGACAATCATGACCTCAGTATTCGCATCCACAGGAACAAAAGAAGTGATCTCACTTCTGAGACTTCGCGCAGCATTCTCGCGGCTTACTTTGTGCCACATCAAACCGCCGGTCACAGTATTGACATCCTGTTCATCTGTGAATTTCGCATCCTCTGCCTCTGCGGACGCTCCCACTGCCGACCAGGGCTTCTCTCCCTCCACCAGACACCAGAAGTTTCTGGTGCTGCGGTTGTTGTGAAGGTTTTCCGAGCTTACCGGCTCCAGCAGAAAGGATTCCTGGTCAATCTTGGAATCGCCACCCAGGTTCGGCGTGATACTGCTCTTCAGTCCTCTTGCGCAGGCAAGGGGAAAATACAGATAGCTGTAGTTCTCAGCGTTGTTCAGTTCAAATGTACCTTTATCATCAAGAAATCTGATCTCACCCATATGATCCTCCGAAATATCTTCAACGAATCGGGGCAGTCACACAAAATTCTTCTTTTCTAAAGATGCCCGATAAGCATCTCAAGTTTTGTGTGACTGCCCCCTCACGTCTGATGTATGACATTATTGTATTTAATTTTAACGAGAATCTATTTCATGTTCATCTTCAAAAATGTCATATTTATGACCTTTTCTTTTTTCTTGAACGACTTATAGGATATATGCACGACATTTTGAGATATTTCGCGTTTTTCTCCTGTCACGCAAAAAAATATCAGAACTGTGACAAAAGATTTACCATCTCAATGGCGGAAAGCGCACAGTCATATCCCTTGTTTCCTGCCTTGCTTCCGGCTCTGGCAATGGCCTGCTCGATATTGTCTGTTGTGAGAATTCCGAACATCACCGGCACGCCTGTCTCCAGGGAAACCTGAGCGATTCCCTTGGCCGCCTCGTTGCACACGTAATCATAATGGGATGTCTGTCCGCGAATAACAGCTCCCACACAAATGATGGCGTCGTACTTGCCTGTGCGTGCCATCTTGTTAGCCGCTGTCGGGATCTCAAAAGCTCCGGGAACCCACGCGGCCGTGATGTTCTCTTCCTCCACACCGTGACGCACCAGACCGTCAACCGCACCTCCGAGAAGCTTGTTGACGATGATCTCGTTAAATCTGGCCGCCACAATACCAACCTTCATGTCCTTCTTTGCTACCAGTTTTCCTTCTACTACCTGAATGTTGTTCATTGGATTCTTCTCCTCATTCTTTCATTTCTCTATGTTATATATCGGCGCGAGGCTCTTCTTTATCTTTTTCCCATTGCATGTTCGCGTCGAGGCCAGAGCATACACATCGCAATCATTTCTGACTATCCTGCACGTCTTCTGTTATCTGATTCTAAACATCGGTGGTAAATGATCTGCGTCAGGACATCTGTCCCCCGAAGGTTCCCTCGTCCAGGATATGTCCCATTTTCATCTTCTTTGTCATCATATAGCGGTAATCGTACTTCTGAGCCGGAATTTCGATGGGGACGCGCTCATGAATCTCAAGCCCGAAGTCCGAGAGGCCGTAGACCTTATCCGGATTGTTTGTCAAAAGCCGCAGGGATTTACAGCCAAGGTCTCTGAGGATCTGCGCCCCCAGCCAGTATTCTCGGAGGTCCGCCTTGAAGCCAAGGCGGATATTTGCCTCCACGGTATCGCAGCCCTGTTCCTGCAGTGCATAGGCGCGGATCTTGTTGATCAGTCCGATACCGCGGCCCTCCTGTCTCATATAGAGGATGATGCCCCGGCCTTCTTTCTGTACGGCCTTCATGGCTGCCTCCAGCTGATCTCCGCAGTCGCAGCGCAGGGATCCGAAGGTATCCCCTGTCAGACACTCCGAGTGGACACGGCAGAGAACATCCTCCCCGTCTCCGATCTCGCCTTTTACCAGCGCCACATGATGCTCACCGGTCAGGTCGTTGATGTAACCGTACATCGAAAAATCCCCGTATTTCGTCGGCAGGGACGCCACCGCCTCCCGCACCGCATGTTTCTCATGGACGCGGAGATAATCCTGCAGCTGCTTGATCGTGATAAAGGCAAGCTGATATTCATCCGCGATCTCCCAGATTTCTCCGGTCCGCATCATCGTGCCATCCTCCGCCATGATCTCGCAGCAGACACCACACTCTGTAAGTCCCGCGAGACGGAGAAGATCCACCGTCGCCTCCGTATGTCCGTTTCGAACGAGCACGCCTCCCCTCCTTGCGATCAGAGGAAATACATGGCCGGGCCGGCGCAAATCGGAGGGTTTCGTCGACGGATCCGCGCAGCTTCTCATGGTAAACCCTCTCTCCTTGGCGGATATGCCGGTCGTCGTCTCCACATGATCAACGGATACCGTAAAGGCCGTCTCGTGGTTGTCCGTGTTCTCAAGCACCATCGGCGGAAGACCGAGCCGCTCCGCCACCTCGACGCTCATCGGTGTACAAATCAGCCCCTTCGCCTTCGACGCCATAAAGTTGATATTCTCCTGGCTCGCGAATTCCGCCGCGCAGATCATATCGCCCTCGTTTTCTCTGTCCGGATCATCCGTCACGAGAATGATTTTTCCCGCCCGGAGGTCACGGATCGCCTCCTCGATCGTCGAGTACTGTCTCTTCTCATTTCCCGTTGTTGTCGCCGTCCCTGTTTTCTCTTCCATCACACTGTCCCCCTTTCATCCCGAACCTGCCCGTACTTCCGTTTCGGGTGGCCGGATCTCTCTCTATCGATAACTGTTTTCTTCTGTTTATTTCTGTTTTGGCTTCATCAACTTGAGCCATCCGATAACCCTAAAAGCCATTTTCCTGCAAAAACTCGAGCGTTAGATTTCCGCCCCCGGCGCTCTCCTGCTCCGGGTCTGTCCCGCTGTGAGCGGCTCCCGAAAACAGCAGTTTCTCCACATATTTGCCGAGAATATCTGTCTCCAGATTGACCGGATCGCCCGCCTTCCTGTCAAGCAGGGTCGTCTCCTCACCGGTGTGCGGAATCACGGAGACCGCAAATCCGTTCTCATCCACCTCCGCAACCGTCAGCGATATGCCGTCGATGGCGATCGATCCCTTCTCAACAATTCCTCTGAGAAGGTTGTCTCCTGCGGATATTCTGACCCAGATTGCGTTCTCTTCCCGCTTCATCGACCGGATCACCCCGCAGCCGTCGATATGTCCGGTGACGATATGTCCGCCGAAGCGACTGTCCGCGCGCATCGCCCGCTCCAGATTCACCCGGTCCTGATTCCCCAGTGATCCAAGGCTGCTCCTTCGCACCGTCTCCGCCATCACATCCGCCTCAAAGGAGTTCTCCGACAGATCCGTAACCGTCAGACAGATTCCGTTCACGGCAATACTGTCTCCGATCCTCGTCTCTTCCAGAACCTTTGAAGCACGGATCCGGATCCGTCCGGAAGATCCCCGGAGTTCCAGCCGCTCCACAATTCCTGTTTCTTCTACTATTCCGGTGAACACGTATCTACCTCCCGCTTCCTCACTTCATACCGGACGAAGAGATCCTCGCCGAACATCTTCACTTCCTTCGGCGTGAGCATCACCGCCTCTGAGGGCAGATCCACGCCCTCGCCTTCCACCGGCGACTTTCCTCTTCCGCCAAAAATCTTCGGCGCGGTAAAAACATCCACTTCGCTGACAATCCCCTCGCGCAAAGCGCTGTCCGCCAGAATGCCGCCTCCCTCGAGCAGGACACTGTCGATCTCCGCTTCTCCCAGCTTTTGCATGAGAAGAGAAAGATCCACACCGTTTCCCTGCCGGGACGGAAGATTCCACACCGAAGCGCCCGCATTTTCCAGTGTGCCGCGTCTCTCTTCAAAGTCCGCGTCTGCCTCCCTGCATGCGCCGACGATGATCGTCTTCTGCCGGTCTGCCGAGCGCACAATCTGTGAATCCCTGCTGATGGAAAGACGCGAATCACAGATAATCCGCACCGGATCTCTTCCTCCCGGAAGCCGACAGTTGAGCATCGGATCGTCTTTTTTTACCGTTCCGCTGCCCACCATGATTCCCATGCAGGCGTGCCGCATCCGCTGCACTTCTTCCCTCGCCGCCTCCGCGGTAATCCACTTCGACGCGCCGGTTCTCGTGGCGATCTTTCCGTCTGCCGTCATCGCATACTTCAGCTTCACGTAGGGACGTCCCGTCGTGATGTAATGAAAGAAGACGTCGTTTAACGCGTCGCATTCTTCCCGAAGGAAATCCTCGACAACCTCGATTCCCGCTCTACGGAGGATCTCCGCCCCTTTTCCGTGGACCTTCGGGTTCGGATCCCGCGATCCGATGATCACTTTCGCGATCCTGTTCTCAATAATCGCCTCTGTGCAGGGCGGCGTTCTTCCCACGTGGCAGCAGGGTTCCAGCGTCACATAGAGCACTGCGCCCTCCGCGGAACATCGCAGAGACCGAAACGCGTTCCTCTCCGCGTGAAGTTCTCCGCATTTTGCATGATATCCTTCACCGATAATTTCCCCATCCCGGACGATTACAGCGCCGACCATGGGATTCGGGTGACACCATCCCTCCCCCTTGCGGGCGAGAGCGATGGCTCTTCGCATGTATTCTTCATCTGTCATAACTCATTTTCCCCTAGAAAAAGTGCGCAAGCGAACTTCGACTCCCCCATCCCCTCACTCCTCCCGGTGAGCGCCGCAGGACGAAAGGCTCGCGAGCAGAATCGCGTAAGCGATCTATATCCATCTGCGAGCTGTGCATGTAAGCGGTGCGTTTTGTCTCATGGGGAATGCGAAGCAATTTCCTATGAGACAACGAACGCCCTGCGGTGAAATCACCACAGGGCGTTGAAATCAACTATTCATGATGCGGACAGCCGGAAAACGCTGCTACTCCCACTCGTCTCCACGAGCCGAAGAGAGTTTTTACCTGCGCCTCCTGCAAGGCGGCGCCTCTGTTCCTTCTGTCGCAATACGAATCTTCTTCCATCCAGACTTTACTGTCGGTTCCGGAGTTACACCGGATCTGCCTAAGCTTGCGGACTTTACCGCCGGTCGGGAAATTCACCCTGCCCTGAAGTTCGTTATTTTCTTGACGTTTTCATGTTACTGTATTCTTCTGACAAATTCAAGCACTTTCGGTCTGTTTCTTGAATGTTTCTTGAATGTTTCTTGAATCCGGAGTCCGTGCCTCGCGTTTCCTCTACGCGTTCAGCAGTTTTTTCAGACGGGCCTTTTCTTTCTTCGGATTCTTGTACCACTCGGTCGACCAGACTCTTGTGAATTTCCAGCCCATCTTTTCCATGGTCTCCTGACGCAGCCGGTCTCTGTCGCGGACATTGCCCAGGCTGTGATAGGACTCCCCGTCAAATTCGATACAGAGCATATAGTCGCAGCTTCCGGGTTTGCGGATGGCCAGATCCGTCTTCACCGCCGAAAGCCCATAATTCATATCAACCTCATAGCCGAGATCCCGGATGAAATCCCGCACCTCCATCTCAAGGTTCTGCTCCGCATGGGTGCTGTAGCTGACCGGTTTCTCCTCTCCGAGAACAGCGGCTCCGTTCTCCGCATAATCGAGGTATTTCTCGAGAAGAACAACGCCGGCCGCTGATTTTCCGTTCACCTTGATCTCCTCGGAACGAACCGACGAGATGACCTGAATCATGCACTTCGCCCTGGTGACCGCCACATTCAGACGCCGCTCTCCGTTCTCCGTGCTGAGGATTCCGAACGTCCTTGTCATATTACCGATCTTGTCTTTTCCGTAGGTGACACTGAAGATGATTGTATCCCGCTCATCCCCCTGCACCGACTCGATGTTCTTGATAAAAAACGGCTCCACACTGTTCGACTCGAAGAACTGCTCATACTGCGGATTTTTCTTTCTCCGCTTCTCCAGAACCACACGAATCTGCTCTTCCTGTTCCGTCGTAAAAGACACAACGCCAAGACTTCTCCTCGGGTACTTCTCGATGATCTCGAAGATCTTGTCCACGACCACTTCGGCCTCCGCGAGGTTCGTCTTTCTGTGTCTGTCGTACTGGCCGTTCTTTACATAGGTGAAGTGAACGCCCTCGGAGTTTTCCCTGCCGTAGGGCGTCGGGAAGGTGGCCATCGTCCCGTTGTAAAAGTACTTGTTGGAAAACGCGATCAGCGCCTCGGAGTGACTCCTGTAGTGCCATTTCAGTCGCACCTGCATGAGCGCTTTCGCGCTGAAATCCAGCAGGGACTCCGACGACTCAGAGGGAGGCATCTGTCTCGGGTCTCCGACAACGATGATCTGATCCGCTCTGCTGACACAGCCGAGCGCCTCCTCCGGCGTGATCTGCGAGGCCTCCTCGAAGATCGCAACATCGAAATGGATCCCTCCCGGCCGTATGTATCTGCTCACGCTGTTCGGCGACATCATCATGCACGGCTTGATCTCCGTGATCAGACGGCCGTATTCATCGAAGGTCTCTTCCAGTGAACGGTCACGAAGATCCTCGGACAGAAAACCGGCAACCGCGCTTCCCGCTCCGGTCTTATCCAGCGAAGGTCTGTGCCGGGAGAGTTCCGCGGCAATGACTTTCCGGTTCAGGTCAAACTGCACTCTGTCCTCGAGGCGGAAGGTCTTGACCATCCGCTCCTGGCCGCTCCTGGAAAAGCCCGCGAGCGCCGGAAGCTCATGCTGCAGATCGTCGATCCACGTGCGGATAAACGTCTTCTCATAACACTTCGCGAAGGTTTTCTCCGAGACGCCGCTGTCGATCAGCGCGTCCAGATACTCCAGATCGCCGTGCGCGCGAAGATCTCCCATGACCATTCGCATCTGCTGCCAGGAATCCAGCTTGTCGAAATTCTCCAGGCAGCCCTTCAGCCTTGCGGAGAGCTTCCGGATATTCATCTCCTCAAAAGGAATCTCCTCCTGATCGAAGGCGCTGCGCAGATAGCCCAGATCTCCGTTCTTCAGGCTGTCCATTTCCGTGAGACGGTGCGACCACGTCACACACATTCTCTTCAGGCTGAAGAAACGGCTGTCTTTCAGTGTCGCGAATCGTCCGAAATCCGTTCCGGTTCGAAGCATCGCCTGAAAACGCTCTCTCTGCCCGCGGATGCGATCCCAGTCGGATTCGATTCCCTCGTAAACGCCGCCGACTCTTCCCCGCACAACGGCATCCGCTTTCTCAAACCGCTTCTGGGCTTTCTGATACTGCACGAGAAGCTGCACATCGCGGAGCGCCGTGCGGTAATCGGTCTTCTTCCCGTCTTTCCGGTGCATCCGCAGTTTGTTGATAATTTCCTTATAATCCGCATTCACCAGCCGGTTCATTTTTCCGCCGTATTCGAGCAGCTTCTGCTCCATGTCCTCCGCGTCAATTCCAAGGACATCCATGCGATAATTCTTAAAGATCTCCTTCTCCAGCGTCCCCTGCGAAGAGGAGAGCAGACTGATCTGTTTAAAAGCGTCGTCAATCCTGACGAGCTCCTCCGGCTGAAAAAAAGCATCCGTGACCAGATTGTCCTGCGCCATGAAATCAATGACGCGGCGGCACTCTTTCAGCGTATTCAGCGAGGAGGCGGCCAGTCCGAGAAGATTCGGAATCTCAGCGGTGACGCTGATCATCTCGTCCAGCCATCTGGTGAATCGGGTCAGACAATATTTCAGTCTTCTCCGGTTGTCCACGGACGTATCCGGATCGATATAACCGTACCACGGATTCAGATGATAATCATAGGAAGCGCCCGCAACCAGATCCGCATACTCCGAGAGAAGATCACAGGTCTTGTGCAGATCCTGATCGGAGAGATTCCGGATGTCGGGGATCATATAATCGATATCAGGAACGCCGTGATAAAGTGCCGCCTCCTCATAGAGCTGCCACAGCGACATATTCACGCCGCTGTTGATCTGATGGAGCTGCTGCTGGTAATCATCCAGTTTCTTCACCGCTTCCTGTTTCTTGCGGATCTCTTCCCCCGTTCCCCGGCGAATCTGCGAAGCCGGAAGATACAGTGCCTGATTGATGTCGGCAAGCACACGCCCCCGCTCCTCGTCCGGTGCGTGAAGACGCAGACAGAAATCCCCGAGGCCTACCATCTCCAGATTGTGGTAGACCACATCCATCGCCGCCTTCTTCTCCGATACAAAAAGAACTTTCTTTCCGTCGTGGAGCAGCTCCGCGATGATGTTCGTAACCGTCTGACTCTTCCCGGTCCCCGGCGGCCCCTCCAAAACAAAATTCTTTCCCTGTTTTGCCATCCGGATCGCCGAGATCTGACTGCAGTCGGCATCAGACACACTGTGCAGAGACACCAGAAGCTCGTCCGATGTCTCCGCGCTATCCACATCATCGACAAAACCAACATCCGCATCCTGCTGGTCATAGAGAAGACCGACGGAAGGCTGACGAACGATCCAGTCCGCATGATCCGTAAGATCGCGAATGATCGGCTCATTTTTGAGCGCGGAATCCGTCAGATGAGAGATGATCGTTTCAAGTTTTTTTCGATCCATAGACACCCTGCCTTTCATATATACCTATACACTGAGGAGTTGTCTTTTCTCTTTCATAAAACCGTATCGGAAAGTTTCCAAATGTCTTCCCCGCGCAGAAACGTTTCGGAACAACTATTGGAAACTCTTTCATGATTAGTATATCATAAATGCCGATTATTCTTCATATGGAATATCATATTTTTTTTATTTTAAACACATTTTTCAGGATGCAGTCCTTCGTTTTGTGGTATAGAAATTCCGGAGGAAGGTTTTATACCACAAGCGCATTGTCAAGCTTTCGGAAATTACTGCTGTAATCCGGAATCATGTTCGTTCCGGCGTCTCCTGTCAGGATTTCTCTGACGTTCTCCTCCAGCCTGCTCTCATCCTCCAGAAAACGGATATACCTGCAGTCATTGATTGTGCGGAAGGTCTCTCCCACTTTCGCATTCTTCGCTCCGATCACAATACAGGGCGTACCCGTGATGACGGAAAAAATCATTCCGTGCAGCCGGTCCGTGATGATCAGTTCCCTGCCGGAGAAGAGTTTCCATTTCTTCCGCAGGGTCTCCTCGGACTCAGCATCCCTGAGTTCCCGGTGAATGCAGGTATCCGTAACAAAGACATCTTTTGAATACTTCCTGCAAACCCGCTCGATCTTTTCTTTTTCTCCTCCTGTCAGACTGCTTTTCCGGTCCAGACGCAGCGCAAGCAGAATGCCTTTTCTTTTCTGTGTTTTTTCCTCCACATTTCCGAGAGAAAGCACCATGTCTTTCATCGGAATAACCTTTGCGGTGAAATTCTTCCGCAAAACAGCCTCGGAATGACGGTCCCTCGCAAAAATAATGAGATCCCGGCACCTGTTAAAGACTTTCCGGTCTGCTTCGAGCGCCTCCCGTCCGTCTTCGTCATCCGTATAGACCGCGGTCTGCGGAAGGATGATGATGCGGTTGCGCCGGAAGCTTCTCACTACTTTCCTGCGGAAAATCTCCTCGCAGTCGTAGCGGTTTCCGAGATTGCCGCCGCCCTGAAGAACAAGAACATCCTCCGGACCAATGAAGCGCTTCAGGCTCTTGATTCCCGGAACGGTGTCCCAGCCGCCCACAGTGAACAGCTGCGCTCCTCTGTCCTTTTCCGTATATGCCTCCAGATACTTCTCTGTCGCAAAGCGAATGGCATGCGAGCCGAGATTGTCAAAACACGGAAGCGCAAAGAAGACAATCCGTCGTTTCTTTCCCGGAAGAAGATCGAACGGCAGTCTTCCGATCGATATTTTCGCGATCATTTTTTCTTCCACGGAGCTTGCGGTTTTCACAAATAGCTTCATGTGGTCAAGTATCTGAAAGGCCTTCGGACCGGTGAGATACATGTGATAAAGCTTTTTATCTTTTCCGGATATATTCCGATCGCGCATGATGTACGCTTCATTTTTTTTCAAATATGCCTGCGCACAGGCTGCGTCCTCCGTCTTGCCGACATAATACGCGGTACGGATATCCGAATACAGGTACGGAAGCATCCTCTCCATCGTTCTTCCCGCCAGTTCTTCTTCATGCTTCTGCAGGAAAAACGCACGTCTCTCGATCATCGCAAGAACCATCGCGTGATTCTGCTCATGCCATTTCTCCATCGAAACGCTCCCGGAAATGCTGTCCTCCCGCATGCGGTAATACAAAAGAGGATCCGGAATGCGCACAATCCTGTCCGCCCGGTCAAACAGCCGGTAAGTCGTGGCAATGTCTTCATAGACCCGTCCGTCCGGAAAACGAATGTCCGCAAAGAGCTCCCGGTCAAACAGCTTCCCGCACGCATAGTTGTGAATCAGCCGGTCGTCAATCAGCTCAGAAAGCCCGTCAAAGCGGCCGAGGACATCCACACTGTCCTCCACGGGATCCTCCATCGTGAGACGACCATCACGGAGCACATAATTGGCGCAGATCACAATCTGCGCGTTTTTCTCTCTTCTCGCCAGGCAGAGTTTTTCAATAGCCTCCGGAGCCAGGTAGTCGTCGCTGTCGAGAAAGAATACACAGTCCCCTTTCACCTGATCGAGAGCGGCGTTTCTGGCCGCGGAGAGTCCCCTGTTTTCCTGGTGAATCACGCGGAATCTGGCGTCGAGTCCGGCATATCTGTCGCAGATTTCCGGACAGCGATCCACCGAACCGTCGTCCACAAGAAGAACCTCCAGCTTATCCCAGGTCTGTCCGAGCACGGAATCCAGGCATTCTTCGAGATACTGTTCCACCATATACACCGGAATCACGATACTGACGAGTTCTCTCACGTCCGCCATCCTTTCCGTCCGTCCGATCGCCCCCTCACCGCTCTGTGTCTCCTTATTGTTCGGATACTGAACCTCCATACGCTCGTCCATACTCTCACCTCATCCGCCGATTCAAACGATAGCCCTTCCCCCAGACAGTTTCGATCAGATTGTTCCGCCCGGTATACACTGCCAGTTTTTTTCTCAGCCTGGAAATGTAGACCATGAGAGACTGCCGGTCCGACTCCTGATAAATACCGAACAGTTTCTTTCCGATGTCTTCAAAGCTCACCGGTCTCTCTGTATTCTGCATCAGGTAAAGAAGAAGTTCATATTCTCTGTTCGAGAGCTGCACCTCCTCACCGTCACAGGTGATCATTCGCCGGTCGAGTTCAGCGAGCAGCGGAGGAACAGAGATGGTCAGTTTTCCTGCCTCTTTCTGTTTCTGCTCCAGCTGCTGGTTTTTTCTGTACCAGCGCACATTGGCCATGATGCGCATATAGAGTTCCGAGAAGCTGCAGGGTTTTTCGATATAATCGTCCGCTCCCGCGTGAAAGCCGAGAAGCTTTTCTTCCTCCGGTGCCTTCTCCGTCAGAAAGAGAACCGGCACATCGGAAAAATTCCGGATTTTTCTGCATGCGCTCACGCCGTCTTTCTCCGGCGCCTTTACGTCGAGAACAACGCAGTCCGGCCGGAACTGTTCGACAGCATCCACTGCCATATGCGAATCTGTCAGCGTCATCACCCTGCAGTCAGTCTTCGCAAAAGCATTGTTCAACTCGATGATTTCTGTATCGTCATCAATCAGAAGAATTCTGAAGTTTTCGTCTCTCACTTCTCCGCTCATCGCTGTCCTCCCCGTTTTCTCTTAACTGGTTTCTGACCTTTCCTGTGATGTACATTTTGTAGACCCGTTTCATATACCGGTAGCACATGGCCTTCAAAACTGCTTTTCCCCGAAGTCTTCCTTTTGCCTTCTCGTAAAACCCGATATATTCTCTCCCGAGCGTTTCCGCAACTTCCCGGTATCCAAAAAGTTCCGCCTCTGTCTCAAGCCTCGCCAGATTTCCGAGACAAAAGGCCAGATCCCGCTCAAAGAGCTGTTCGTCTCGAAGCTTCTCCATGATCCTGTTCTGCTCACGGAGTGCCGTTCTGTAATCGTCATAATAGAACGCCTCTCTTCTGTGACAAACACTGTCTTTTCGCTGCCGGTAACAGTACAGCCGCCGGCCGATCCAGGCCGCCCGTGTGGCACCGCTGAGAACATCCGCGTTAAATATGACATCTTCCATCGCGCGAAGACCGGAAAAACGTTTATCACCGATGAGTTCACGCCTGTACAGCTTGTTCCAGGACCAGGTCACCAGACCGGGAAAGTCATCCTGAAAATGACGCATGAGTACCGGCTTATCCTCGATCCTAAGCAACTCCGACTCCGGAACCGCGTCATTTCCCGTCGCTACATCGGACGGGTGGACATTTTCCTCCACTGCCCGTTCATGACAGATCACCACATCAATATCTTCCCTTTCGGTCATCGCATGCATCTCCGACAGATAATCCGCCGCCAGCCAGTCGTCCGGATCTGCAAACGCGAGCCAGCCTCCGTTCGCTGCCTCAATACCGGCATTTCTTGCCGCGGATACTCCGCGGTTTTCCTGTCGGAGAATGCGCACCGTCCACCCGGTCTTTCCCCTGCATCTCGACCGGTATTCTTCGAGAAGCATCCCGCTCTTGTCCGTCGAACCATCATCCACGAAGATAATCTCCAGGCTTTCACAGGTCTGCGCGTCAAGTCCCTCGAAAAAGTCCGGAAGCCATTTTTCCATGTTGTATACAGGTACGATCAGGCTGATCTCCGGCGTTTTCCGCTCTTCTTTTCCGTTCTCCGGCTTCTCATGCCCGGATTTCTTTTCTTCCACCTCGGTTTCCGTGTTGTCCGCTTCCTCCAGCTTAGCAGTCACAGCGTCACGGATCTGCCGGAGTGTATCCTTTCCCTCCGGCCTGGTGACGACATAAACAGGAACCGACGCAATCGCCAGCATGGTCTCCATCATCCACGGAGGAAGCCCGTGCTCCTGGTAACAGGAAGCGTTATAGATACAGGTAAAGAGCTTTTCCAGTTTGTCGACCCCCTTCAGCTCGCTGATCGAAACGTCCGGTACCTCTCCCTTCCGCAGAATCCAGACAGCCTCCAGTCTGTGAGGTCCCTGTCGAAAGTTTTCTCTTTCCAATACGCCATATTTCATCTTTTTTCCATCCGGAACAAAGATCAAGTCCTCCCTGCTCCTCTCTCCAAGAGCGTTTTCCATCAGCCTGCGAAGAGGATACGCCCCGTAGCCCATGACGCCCTCCTCACCGAACAGGCGAAAAAGGACAGAATCGTCGGAAGCAAATCCTGCTCCATCCGAAAGCAGCGCGTCTGTCAGCGTCGACTTTCCGCTGCCGCTGTCACCGGTGATCAGAATCATTCCCCTGTGTCCTTTGGGAAGAATCGCGCTGCCGTGAAGAATGATTTCTTTTCGCTGGGCCGCCAAAACTGTAAAGATATGATTCAACAGCCACTGATCTCTCCGATAAGTATCCTCCGTGAGAAACCGACATCGAACACAGTCCCCGTTCGATACAAGAAAGAAACCGATCCCGTCAATGTAAATCTCCCGGCCTTCCGCCGTTTGTCTCTGCACAATCACCGTCAGAACATCGTCCACATCTGTCAACTTCTGCCTCTGCATCTCCGGCGTCCCCGAAGCCCCCGCCTCCTCACGGTATTTCAGAAGCGAGGAGTATCCCTCCTCCAGCGGATCCAGGTAAAGGCGAACATCCGGCCGGATCTTCTCATCCGAACCACACTCTGCTGCTGTCGGAATCTCAAATTCTGAGGCAACCCTCAGGTTGTAAATCTGATAAACATACATAGCTCTCCTCCCCTCTGTGCCGATTACATCATTGTTTAAAAAAAAAACAGGATTCCCCTAATGGGAAATCCTGTTTCACCTCAATCGCCTCTACACTCCGCAAGTCTGCTCTTGCTTTACACTGCAGGGGTTCCTGTTTCGCCCGTTGTTCCTGACGCCTGACCAAACAACTGTCTATAGCCTTTTACATTACCAAACTCATCAAACTCCGCAGTCAGCTCAGAATCGGGGATGGTCTGATTCCAAGGGCCATATGTAGTCTTAGAAATATTCAGAACTTTAAACTCTGGATTTACCCATTTTTTCATGATAGATTCCTCCTTTACTCATAGATAATCGTTTTGAATTATAAAAGGATTATACTTTGGGCATACAATTTAGACAACGAATCTATCACGTCTGTAATATTCAGTTTTTTTCTGTTTTTGCATTTACACAGTTTGTATACTACTCTTTTTCTTTTCCTCGCACATTTTTTCTACACGATCCATATAACGTAGAAAACATGTCGTATAGATGTGTCTCGTCAAATTGAATTCTTCACATTCCTCCATTTTGCCAGCCTTCAGATCCCCCATCGCCTTTTCGGTATTCACCCGTGGATCATTTGCATGCTCCCTGTAGATCCGGAGCCAGTCTTCTGCAATTTTATCTTTTTTTCGTATAAGTCTGATTGTCTGATCTGCGCTCTGAAGTCCATGTTTTCTGCTATTCAGTACATGAGGGGGCATCAGTTCTTTCATATAATCCGCAACCAGCCGCCTCATCGCTCCATTCCCAGTGAACTGATCCGGCGGAAGCGACATGCAGAAATCTACCAGTCTCCGATCCCTGGTCGGATCCAGAAGTAATACCCCGGTGTACAAAGAATGATGCTGTGCATACTCCCCGTAATGACGAAATGTATTTCTGGCTAAGAAACATTTGTGATAACCGGTCTCTGTCTGTATATCCCTACAACTTTTTCTACGTATCCCCATAAGACGCTTTTGCGTCCCCCACTTTCTCAGATACCCCGTTTGCGCATACCCGCTCGATTTTATAATTTTGAAACTTCTCCGGACACTGTCGCAAAGAGTTGTGAGCCACATACTCTTTCTCGTGAAAAATTGTTTCTCGTGCATACGGTTAATCTCGCGCCGCAGACGTAAAAGGTGCCCCCGCCGGAAGAGCTGCGAAAAATATGCTCTTGCATTGTCATAGGACACAGTTCCGTTGCCAAACATGCCTCCGAGAATAATCCTGCATCCGTCTTCAGCGGCCTTCTCCATGATTCCATACATCCACAGGAGATTCTCCGGGGATTTGTAAGGCATTTCACAGATCTTCTGGTATTCCGGCGCTGAAAACCACGGATTCATCTCCGGGAAATCACAGAGATTTACATCGATATTTCCATAGTATTCCGCCGTTTTTTTGACGGCTTCAGACTCATCCGTCTCATAATGTTCTCCCTTGTCAATGACACAACCTTTAAGAGGGACAGATGTGTACGCGCTGAGACGCTCGTTTCTTTCCTTCAGAATCTCCGTGGCAAGGGCTGCGACAGATGTGGAATCATATCCCCCCGAAAGAAAAATGGCGGTCTTGCCGGCGGAGCGGAGTGTCTGCTCCGTACACTTCCGATACAGTTTCAAAAATGCATCTTTATACTCCTGATCCGATCCGAGACGAATTTTCTTCCTCTTCCCGACCGGATCCCAGTAGTACTCTTTTTTCAAACGTTTTTCTCCTACCAGGACTTTCTGGGCCGGAGCTGTCCGAAAAATTTCCGCATATGGAGTTTCCTCGCTTTCCGTAAAGGCATTCAGGTTGTCCTGTCCGATATAATCTGCCACAAAACGTTCATTGATATGAAGCTCTTTGCGAATCATCGCCAGCGGTTCCAACAGCGATGAAAAATACAGTCTCCCGTCTTCCATCGTATAATAGACAAAGTGATACCCTACGGAATCGGAAAAGAGCAGCACCTGCTTTTGAGACGCATCGTACCAGACGGCCGCACAGACTCCGACGATCTTTTCCGGCGCGTGCAGCGGATCCTCTTCGAGAAGCCGCTGGAGAATCCCGCCATCCGGAAGTTCTCTCTCGTTTGGATCGATCAGTTCCTCTCTGTTCTCAATCATTACGTCAGCCGTCAGGTAACAGTTGCCGGTCTTGACCGGAAGAACCTCTCTCTTCGCTTCTTCCGTGAAATACTGGATGCCGCAGCCCAGATACAGCCCCTCCGCCTCCAGCGTCTCCCATCTGTCGATCCGGCACGAGTCAAACGCCTCACGCATCGTTCTCCTGTCATCTTCGCTGATCGAGTTTCCTTTGAAATCAATAATTCCCCAAATCGCCGACATTCTCATTCTCCTCCCACACGTATTTTATCTACAACCGCCAGATTTTCTCCGTCGCCGCCGGTGACGAATAGTCTCCCGCAGCGGACCCATGCATGCGCGATCATGCCCTCTTTCTCATCCTGCCCGACCCCGAGATACATCGTTGCCGGAACCTTCGCCTGCCGGAGCAGTTTCGCGGCCGTCAGCGCCTGCACCAGACACAGGGATTTCCAGAGCGTATGTCCGCAGATCCTGTTGATCTCGTATCCGATCACGGCAGCTTTTTTGTACGCATCCGCGCTCTCTTCATCGGGCGACTCCTCCCCTCTTACTCCTGCCGACAGAATCAGCGCCCGGCTCCGTCCGGCCAGAATCAGTGCCCGGTACCAGGCTGAATACAGATAGACCTTTACCGCCAGAGAACGGTGCCTGTTATAACGAAAAAAGCGATAAATCCTTCCCATACCTCTTTCCTTTCACATCTCGCCGATATCCGCTGCGTGTGCATGTTTCCCCGGAAAAGCCAGTGCCGAAACCTTCGCCACGATCATCCTTCCTCCATCCGATCTGCAGTAAAGGCCGAAGAAAATCGCCCCCATCGAGAATACGGTCACTGCAGCCTTGAGCGCAAGCTGCAGCCAGCTCTGCGCATGGAAACAGTTTCCGATCCACCAGCCGGTTCCCATGACAATGAGAACCGCACAAAAATTCCGGACAAGAGAGAAGAAATACCTGCCGCAGCCCCTGTCGAAATAGATCCGAAACAGCAGTTTCGGCTCATACCAGACATATGTGGCGATGCGGGCAATCGCCGAAGCAAAAATAACTCCCGCCGTTCCCAGAATTTTCCCCAGGATGACGGACAGCACCAGATTCAGCAGAGCACCCAGAAGCATGATGTACTTTATCCTGTTATACATCCCGGTCGCATCCCGGAAACACCACAGCGGCTGTAACACGCAGCACATATATGTATTGAGACTCACAGCCAGGATCAGAAGCCCTGAAAGCTGAAATTCTTCCCCGATCCAGACATGGATAAAGTCGTGAACCAGAAGAAAATAACTGCAGACAATGACGCCCGAGAAAATAAAACTCAGCGACTGCGCTCCCTGAAAAACGTCATATCTCTTTTCACGGTTTTCACTCGCAATCACATTGCCGATACTCGCTGTCATCGATGCGAAAATGATCTGCTCCATCAGCAGAAGTTTTGAACTCAGCATCAGATAATTTGAATACAGACCGACCGCAGCGGTTCCGACCAGCATGGAAATAATCAGATTGTCCGTCGACCAGAAAAATGTCTCACTCACTTTGTACACAAACACCGATTTCATGTTTTCAAAAATCTGTTTCTTCAGCTCCGTATCTCTCACTTTCCGTTTCCGGTTCTTTTTCAGATACGGATATTCCGAATTCGCGCGCATCGTGATGCGAAGATTAATGAGGATTCCAAAAATCAGCCCCGTCGCCAGATACAAGATATAGTTTTTCCAGATCAAAAGTCCTGCTATACTGAGCAGCGTGCTTATGAGCGACCCTACTGTACGGAATCTGACATTCATATAGTCTTTCTGATCCGCGGTGAGAAGAGTAGACTTGTACACAAACAGATACGAGGACACAACTCCGGCAAGCGCAATGAGGTAGTAAACAATCAGATGCGGAACTTCTTTTTCCGTATGAACCACGTATTTCAGAAACGGAACACAGAGCAATCCGACAATCGCAATCAGAAGAGCGATCACATGATACACTTTCCTGTATACGCAAATCAAAGCCGACAGCTTCTCCTCATCCTTCTCTGCCAGAGGCTTGTAAAAGGAATAGGCCATCGCCGTGGAAAAACCAAGATCCGCCATCGACAGCAGATTCAGCACATCTCCGAAAATGCCGTTCAGACCGAGATACTCCACGCCGAGTGTGTGGATGAATACCGTCCTCGAAACAAAATTCAAAAGCATCGTCACCACATGATACACACTTCCGGAAATAAAGTTCTTCGTGCTCTGTTTCAGTCTGCTCTGTGTATTGCTCATATATTCAGCCCCTCTTTAAATGCAGCTCCATGCCCTTATACAGATCAACCATTTTCTTTGACTCATCGACATCCATGTCGCGTATTTTTTTCGCGCGCTGCAGAGCATTTCTGTCTCTGATCCCACGGAACGCGCGCATGATCCAGCCGGCAGGAAGGAGAAACGGCCGCTTCTCCATCCACGGATAGATTTCTTTCATCTTCGAGTATGACGGAAAGAGAAAGCTCCGCTTCGCGTTTCCGTCTCCCCCGGAGGCGAGCGCGTCTTCAGCCAGCATTGCCCAGATTCCGTTCTCTCCTTGTCCATGAACACCGCAATCAATCATATAGGAAAGAAGATCCAGCTGCTCATCCGTCAGTGATCTCTGTTCCAGCCAGTCAAAAGCAAGCGCACGAAGCTTACGCTCAAAAACCGCGAGGCCACAGGCTTCCAGCCCCTTTTTCAGACGTTCCGGATCCATATCCGTTTTCTTTTTTGAGTAGTAAATATACACATCGGCCAGATGACGGATGCCGCAGCCGGTTTCATAAAAATGTCTTGCCGAGTGAGCGATCATATAGATGTAGAAATCAACCGCATCGAAGCGCTGTCCGAATTCTCTGCAGCTCAGCTTCTCTTTGCGGGAACAGTCTCTGAAGTACAGGTACTGGCGACGATCTCTGTGTCTGTCATACAGATCCCAGTGAACTTCTACCACAAGAAACGGTTCCTTGACATAACAGTCATGATGATCCTCCGACGCACCCTTTGTGTAACCGAGATCTGTCAGAACTTTTTCGACCTCGCCGAGCTGCGCCTCGTCCACAACAAGATCAATATCCCCCATATCGCGCAGTTCAAAGGTCGGATAAATCCTCTTCAGCACTGTTCCCTTTAAGAACTGATGCCGGATCTTCTCTTTCTCAAAATAGGCGGCAATTTCTGTCGCAGAACGCATCTGGATCAGTGAGCAGATCATGCTGTAATGCACACGCGATCTCAGGCTTTCTTTGACCGACTCTTCGCAATAATCCATGATCTGCGGAAGAACCACTGTATCCATCATGTTTTTTCCCGATACTTCACAGAGCCATTTGCTGTCTTCTATGCTGATCTCCTCCTGCAGCGCCCCCGTCTTCCCGGAAAGTCCGGCGGCTACTGCCTCACCCAGAAGGCGGCACCTTCTTCGGATATCCGCGTCCCGGCAAGCACTTTCTGCGCCGGCCGCTCCCCCGTTCTTCAGCTCCTGATCCATCTTTGCAACTGCTTCCATAACCCGTCTGTCTCCTTCTCTTCCGAAGCACGCCTCCGGCTACTCTCAGCCGCCCTGTGCCTCCTGCACCGTCTCCTGCGTATATTTCATGATGTATTCCGCACGTCCGTCAAAGAACGCCGTGATTTTGGCTGTCTCCTGCTGGAAAAACTTATCCTCCGCAGCGCCGAAAAAACGTATATAACTCGACCGGATGGCTTTTCCGTATTCGTCCGTATATCTGTCAAGAATGCTTTTCACCCGTTTTGCCTTCAACTTCCCGCACAGATCCTTCATTGTCTTCTCCAGCTTCTCACAGAACTTCGGGCTTTTAAGAAGAGACTGAAGAAACAGATCCTGCGTCACGCCGGGCTGAAAAAACGTATCAATCGTAGGAGTGGAAACACGTCCCATATACCCGTTATCCATGGTGTTCTGCATACTTCCGAGAATCCACCTCCACCGGCCGTCATCGCTGCCTTTCCCCGTACCGGCTGTTGTCCGCCAGATTGTCGGACGTTCCTTTCCGAAATCGGCGTTGGCAAGGAACATATTGAAACACAGATACTGGATATAACTGTCAATATCCATCTGTTCTTCCACTTTCTTATAATTCTCCTCAACCGACAGATCCGCCTCCTGTACATTGGACACAAAATCCTTGAACTCCCGGGACGATTCCTCACCGGTTCCGGATACCTGTATCTTCGAAGTATCTTTGATTTCATATTTCCTGCGGATCATTGACTCGTCGCAGGGAGTGCGCATCATATACACGCCCCAGTATTCTCCGTCGAGAAATACCGTGCACATCTGTACGTCCGCCGCTCCCACGGACGTTCCATCCGTAAGTTCCGAGGCCAGACGATCCCGGATCTTGTACATGTTGTCCGTCCCGCCATTATACAGGTATATCTTTTTCTGATCCGTGTACGGATAGAGCGAGGATCCCTTCATTACCTTCCTTGACAAATGATCCAGGACAAGCCCTCTCTGACTCAGATTTACATACCCGTCCTTTAATGTAGAAAGCTTCACAGATCCCTCCCATGATTTGTCTTTTCCGTTTTCAAAAAACTCTGCGTACGCATCCCGGGAAACATCATCGTAATAGTTTGCGTACCCGTCGGTTCCCTCTCCGCGGGCAACCGCGTCTTCATAATGACGGCCGGCTACATAGATTCCATTTTCATAGCTGACAATCCCGTCCGGATCGGAACCGATCGCCAGCACCGGAAGATTTCGGATGGCACTGTCCTGACTGACTCCCACAAAATAAGACTGTTCCGCCCGGCATTCCTCTTTACCGTCCGGACTGACCGCCAGTACCCGAAGAAACGTTCCTTTGATCTGCTTGGAAGGCGAAAACGTTCCCTCCGCCGCCCTCTCCGCGCATTCCATCTTGCTTCCCGTGTGGTTGGAGATCGGAACACTTCCGAGATATGTCTTAGATTTCTCTGTCGGAGTTGTCCCGTCCGTTGTGTAGTAAATCTTCCAACCGTCCGGCGCGTGAATCTGAACACGCACATCGTCCGGATAAAAGCCGCCGGAATCCGAGAAAAAACATTTGCTGCTTTTTTTCTCCTCTTCAGAGGGAACCAGCACGGATGCCCGGATGTTTCCGGCGCTGTCACAGACCGAAACAACGTTGTCTGTATCCTCCGGAATCGGCTTCTTCAGAGAAAACGTCACTTCTCTGTCCGGCTCCAGACGCTCAAGATCCTCCGGAAATTCCTCTGTCTCCCCGTTGACCGCAAGCAAATATCCCTTTACGCTCAGATCCTGACTTCCCTTCATCCGGACAATAACGTTTTCCCTGTCCTCCATCCTGATCTGTATGACGCTGTCATCACCCTTTTTTACGTTCTCCGGCTCATCGTTCTGCGTTTCCGTAAGATTTTGTTCCCCCGGATTTATAACCGCCTCCTGCCCGCTTCTTCTCGAGTACAGCAGAAGCGCGATCAGTGCCGCGAAAGCTGCCAGACTGATCAGGATGATCATCCAGTCCTTCACCGTTATTTTCTTTTTTTCAGTTTCCATTTTTCTCACCCCTCAACATCCGCAGCAGAAGCATGCAGACACTTACCGGCACTGCACCGATCACACCGCCTGTGGTATTGCATACAATATCCACAAGTTCGAAATATCCTTTTGCCAGAAGAAGCTGACTGATTTCAATCAGAAAGCTGAAGCAAAATCCGGTAAGCGCCGTCATAAAGATCAGATATACATACCGTCCACCGCAGCGCAACAGCCGGTATGCCATTCCGAACGGCACAAACAGCAGTACATTTAAAACCGAATAGACCAACCGCTCCGCCTCGGCATAACCCGTATGGAGAGAACCGAAATACAATTCCCCGTGTATCACCCCGTCTCCTGCTGTGCTTCTTCGAAAAACCGTAATCTCCAGAATCACAGATACGCAGATGATCATCAGCGAGCCGGTCAAAAGAAGTTTCCCGTCCAATCTGCGTCCTCGCGTGCCGCGAAAAATATACAGAAGGAGAAAGAAACCCACGATTCCGGCGGCCGCAAGCAGCGCCACATGCATCCAGGAAAAGCCCTGCAGCTGAATCTGCAGGAAACCGGGCAAATGCCCGATCAGCCACCGGTAGTTATACATCTCTATATCTCCGGGAGCGGCTGTTTTCTTCTCTGTGCCCTGGCGCACGGATAAAACGGAATTTTCCGGTTGAGTTTTCGATACCGGATCGTTCTGACTATGATCTGCAAATGATCAAACAGCCAGGGCCAGCCGGAAATCCGCACTTTCAGCCTGTCATAGAACCTTCCGGAGTTCTCTGCCCGCGCTCTCCATTCACCGGCGCAGAGATGGACCGCATAGTGCCGGCCGCTCATCCTTCCGATCTCAAAGTCTTCTTTCGGAAAAATCACAAAATCATCAAAAACCTGCCGGCGGTTATTGAGCATCAGCTCCGGTCTCTGACGGATCATGTACCAGGTATAGTAATAATTACTCGTCACATACCCGTTCGCATGAATCAGACCATCCTCTCCCTCCGTGAGAGGGGGAATTCCGGGCCGGTATTCTTCCATGACCGTTCGCTCATAAAGATCCAGAAGCGCACCGATCAGCGGATGATGCGGGACAGCTCCGATGATCGCCGAGCCGATGGAGCAGTCAAATATAAAATTGAAGAAGGCCTTATTCTCCAGAAGCTTTCCGAAATCCCTGTTGATCTTTACATCGGTATCCAGATAAATCCCGCCGTACAGATACACCGCTTTCAGCCGGTAATAATCACCGATGAACCCCAGCTTTCTCTCTCTCCACGTCTTCCTGACGAATTCATTTTCCGCAAAGCTGCAATTGGATTCATCCCATCGCATCACCTGATACTCTCCGAGGATCTTCCAGGTAGCCATACACGTTTGCAACGCCTCCGGGATTTCTTTTCCACCATACCAGCAGTAATGTATGATCTTCGGAATCTGTTCACAGTTTTCCCTGACGAATGACGACATCATAAAACGTTCCTTTCTGCTCAGCCTTTTCCATCTCAAATCTGGTGCTCAGTTTGTGAAATCCGGTACCCGCGCGCAAAATCCGGTATTTCGATTCATCAAACCGGTCATAAATATAAGTAGCGAGAATATGAGCCTCCGCCTGACTGACAATCGGTATTTCCTTCGCCTCATCCTCGTAGTATTCCAGCACCATCGACATAAAAATCATAAAGATGAAATAGTCTACCGGCCTGTCATATACCTTCCAGTACATGTAGAGCAGTTTTTGTTCCAGCGAGAGCAGATTGTCATTCGATCTGCTGACGATCAGCCAGTTGTTTGCTCTCATAATCTCCGCGTTAAAACCGAAATAATAAAAACTGTACATAAAAAACGGTTTTGTCTCCAGTTCCCGAAGAAGGCTCCCGTCGGTACACAGAACGGTCGAGTCGATCCAGGTTCCTCCTCTCCGGAGGAGAACCTCCAGACGAATCAGATCCGAATAATGCGCATGGGAGATCTTTCCTCTGTGGTACTTCTCTTCAATATAATCCGGAAGCGCAGCGTACTCACGCAGATTCTCTTTTGTGAGAACGATGATCCTGTGATCGGCGAACTGACGTGTGAGCGACTCATAGCACCTCCTGACCAGAAGCGGCGCGTTTTCCATCCCCTGCAGCCAGAGAAACCAGATGGTCTTCGGATTCGACACTTTCGGAAGTTTCTCCCACGGCCTCTCCTTCACCGCCTCACTGAAAAACTTTTTCTTGAGCATTCTGTAGTAGAGCATCCTGTGCTTCTGTCCAATCATGACATTGTAATTAAACCGGAGCGGCTCCGCTCCGTACCGGATCTTCATCATGAGGCTGTCATACACGGATCCCAGAAGCATATGATCACTGATCTTATACCCCAGTTTTCGCAACAGTTCTCTTTGCATGCTCCTTTTTCCTCCATCGCTCCAGCCATTTATACAGGAAAATGATCCCGTTCGTGTTTCCGGAATAAATCAGTAGTTTCACTGCGGCCTTTCTTGCCGGCAGCGATGCTTTTCCAAGTGTATTCCGGAACTCCGGATCGTGAATAATATCATCAATCATCTGCTTCCGTCTCTCTTCCGGAAGCGTTGCATTCAGCGAAATCTGTTTCAAATGCAGGAGAACCAGCCGGTCATAGAGCGTTGTCAGCGCCCCGACCTGACGCCGGTTGTCCGAAAACTCCTCGCAGTATTTCATCGCTTCCCTGTAATAGGCCGTTACTGAATCATAAAAGCCGTCACAGAACTTTGTGATCAGACTGCCGGACGATCGCACGAAATAGGTGTAACAGATCTTCGGCGTGACCACAATTCTCTTCGCCTTCTGAAGAAGCCTCGCCGCGAACAGGATATCTTCGTAAATCGGGTAATCCGGATCGAAACGCAACCCCCAGCGCTCCAGAAACGATCGCCGGATCAGTTTGTTCCAGGGTGCGTTAAAAATTTCAAACCGGACGGCGTCCGTCAATGCCTCATAAAAAAACGCCTCCCTCGTCCCCTCGAAAAAGACCGACGCGCTGTTATCTGTCTCTTCTCCCGTATCCGCGTTCAGATAACGGAAACTATACATCACGACGTCCGCGTCATACTGCTTTGCCAGACGGTAACTGTGTTCCGCGAGATACGGTTCAAAGCGGTCATCTACGTCCAGAAAAACAACATATTCTCCCCCCGCGATCCGGGTTCCGGCGTTTCTTGCGGCGGACAGACCTCCGTTTTCCTGATGAATCACCCGGATTCTCTCATCCTCTGCGGCCGCCCTGTCACAGATCCCCGCGCTTCCGTCGGTACTCCCGTCATCCACCAGTATGATCTCGATCTCCCAAAGTGTCTGTGCCTTCAGATCCTCCAGACATTTCTCAAGATATTTCTCACCGTTGTATACGGGTACGATCACACTGACCCGAAGATTTTTTTTCCGCTTATCCATCTTTTTTTTATGTACCCCGATTTCTCTTTTTCTTCATCCGCGGAACTTGCCGGTCCCACTGCCACAACAATCGCAATATTAATGTACAGATACTTCAATGTCTGCAGAGCATCCACATAATACAGATTGAGAAGATAGAATATGGTTCCGACCAGCATCGCTCTCGCGACGACCGATTTTTTCAGTGCGGACACAGCCATGGTCTTTACACTCCAGATCAGGAATAAACCATACGCCAGCACGCCCGGCCACGCGTAACGGATGTACTCCGCAAGATAATACTGGTCAATCGAATAAATGGGGAACCCATCCACCATGCCGGCGAACGATTTTTTCCGCCCCAGACCGAGAAAGGGATTGAGCCAGTCGATCGTCCAGATTCCTTTCATCACTTCTCTGTAGTGTGTACTGGAAACCAGATCGCCGACCGCGCCCCCGAAATTCACCACCCACTCCGTTCCGAAAACCGTATCCACGAGCATCGCCAGCTGAAGCAGAACGTAGTTTCCGAAGGAGGTTTTCTGACAGACCACCAGAACCGCAGAAAAAACAATCAAAACGATGGACAAAACCGCCGAGGAGATTTTCAATTCTCTCTTTTCCTGAAGAAAAAACAGCGGAACAAGTTCGGCGAGGAAAACGCCGAGCGTCGACCTTGATCCGGTCATAAAAACATCAACAATCAGCAGAATCACCAGCAGCGGTCGCTTCAGGTAACTGATCCGGTAACGGCCGTCTACCTCTTCCAGCACCGCGAAAGGAAGCATCGTCACCATCATCAGCCCATAACCGAGAGACATTACCGCATTCCCCATGATTCTGTAATGTCCCGACCGAATGAAGCGCCCGGTATATATTCCGTAAATCGTCACCAAATGCGCAAAAGGTGATTCCTGTGTGAAACACTCCACGATGCCGAGGATCGTCAGAATCCACACACAGATCGTAATAAGGCGGATAAAGCCGCTGACTCCGAAGACGTACCGGATCATGTAAATCATAAGATACATGGTCAGAATCTCAATCAACGGATTAAAAAAAGCGTTAAAGTCCGCTCTCAGAAGCATGGTGTAAATAAGAACTACGATATACGGGAAGAGCACAACCGTCATCGGCTCTCTGTAGATCATCCAGAGCAGATCCCGCATTCTGCCTCTGTCTGAGAAAATATCGAAAAGAACAATCACAATCATGATCCGCAATGCCGAGAGATCAAAGAACGGAAGCTGTATCCCGAAATACTGCGGCATCACATACATGACAAAGACAAAAAGGACACTGATCTGTCGAAACAGTTCTCTCTCTCTTGACGTACGGACATATTTACTTTTCTCGTCGTACCTGTGAAGATCAATTCCTGCCGTCAATCCCATCCCTCTTTTCTCATACGCTCTTTCTGTTTCGAATCGCCATCAGCATTTCCACCGGCATGGATCTCTTCCTGTGGTAATATTTCCCGTAAAATAAAAGCGGGATCCCCAGCCAGAGTCTGCGGTTTCTGATCAGCTCCATCCGCATCGAAGCCGCCCGGATTTCCTTCTCCATCAGCTCCAGTTTTTTTCTGTCGATTCCGATCCTCTGCCCGAAACGGTACGTCTGCTCGTGACTCTTCTTCAATTCCTCCAAATACAGGAGTCTCTTCTGAATGTCATGTTCCCTGTGAAGGGTGACGTTGGACGAATGCAGCCGTCTGCGAAGCGTCACATGGTGCCAGAAATACAGCCCGTCCATGCAGAGCGCAAGCTTCCACACATATTCGTCATGCGCCCATCCCGGATACCACCAGTCTCTGATCCGGTCAAGAAACGTTTTCCGGAAAATCATGGTACAGCCCTGGCAGCCAATGAAAACGTTTTCGGCCACAAATGAAAGGTGTTCCAGACTGTCATCCCCACGAAATGAAGCAAGTTCCGCATTGGACACTTCCGGTGCATCGTCTGTACAGGAGAACGGTTCGAATTCCGTTCCGGCCAGGAGGACTTCCGGGTGTTCTTCCATCATTTTCTCCATCCGGAAAATCCGATCCGGCAGCCACACATCATCCTGATCACAGAAACAGATGTAGTCCCCGGACGCCTCAAAAAGGCCTCTGGCAAAATTCGTTCCGTATCCCAGATTCTCTCTGTTCACCGAAAACTTCCATGCCCCTTCCAGATGATTTTCGGATATGAAAGCTTCCACGATTGCCGCCGTACGGTCTGCAGAACAGTCGTCCCGGATGATCACTTCATCCACGCGTCTTGTCTGGCCGAGAATCGACGCAAGCTGTTCGGCGATATATTTTTCACCGTTGTATGTAGCCATGATAACCGAAATCTTCATGCGCTCACCCTTTCATGATTCTGCCGAGGATCTTCGAGCAGATCCTGCCGTTCCACCGGCGCACATTTCTGATATACAGTCCCGTCTTTCCTGTGAAATACGGATTTCCTCTGTACTCCGGAAATTCCTCCTCCACAAAAGCAAACGTCCGACGGGTAAGTTCACCGGCCAGTTTCCCGTCCCCGACTCTTCCGATTCGCGCAAGGTTGCTGCAAAGCGCAATCTTCACACAGAAGTATTCCAGTTCGTTCTGATACGCATCGAAAAATCCCCGTTCTCTGTAAAAGAAAAGCATATCTTTCAGGACCGGAAAAATATCCGCGACCCTTCGCCCCCGGTCCCCTGTCATCGTCGAGTTTTCCCGGATACTGTAATAGACCGGCGCCTCGTCCAGAAACGCAGTCTTCCTGATATACGGAACACATTTTGCGTACCAGGAAGTGTCCTCATATATAAACCCTTCCGGGAAAACCGCCCCGCTTTTGAGAAGAACCTCCCTCTGAAAAAGCTTGTTCCAGGGAGACACCTGCGGATCAATGAGCATTTCCCTCGTCTCTTTGTGTGCGCGAATCCTTCCTCTCGGAGATATTTCGCGGATTCCCGATTCGCCCTCCAGCATCGCGTGATATCTGCACTCCACATAATCGGCGCCGGTCTCCGTCGCCAGCTCATACATTTTCCGGTACATTTCCCGATGCACGTAGTCGTCGGAATCTGCAAAACCAATATACGTTCCACGCGCCTCTCGAATCCCGAGATTTCTGGCGGCCGCCTGTCCGCGGTTCTCCTGATGAATCACTCTTACCTTCGATGGATACTTCTCCTCGTAGTCCCTCAGAATCTGAGGAGATTCATCCGTCGATCCGTCATCGATCACGAGAATTTCCAGCTTTTCCAGCGACTGATTCACAAGCGCATCCATGCTTCGCTTCAGATAAGCTGCCGTATTGTAAACCGGCACGATGACGCTGACACTGATCTCATCCGGCATTCGTCTGTACCTTTATCCCCTTTTTCGTTTTCTTCAGATTCTTTTCATGATATCCGTAGTTTCTGGCTTTCTCCCCGTAATTGTAATCCGGAGACGTTCTGGAAATTCCGTTGTAGATAAAGCCGCGAATCGCTGCGCCGGCACTCTCCAGTTTTCGAACCAGCAATTCCACCCTCTCTGTGCGTGTGATCTTTTCACGTACAACGATTAGATATCCGTCCGCCTCGGCCGCCAAACAAAGCGCATCGGAAAAGACGCCGAGCGGAGGCAGATCTACGAGGATCAAATCGTATTCCTCCCTGCATTTTTCAAGAAGGTGCCGAAAACGCTCGCTAAACAAAAGTTCCGCGTCTGTTTCATCGAGTTTCCCCAGCGGCAGAACACAGACGCCGTTTTCCAGCATCTCCGGTTTCAGTTCCCCGGTCTCTTCTCTCAGGAAAGACGCCAGATCCATGCATTCGTTCTCCGCTTTCTTTTTGTCTTTGCCCTCATCCTCCGAAGACTTTCTGAGATCCGCGTTCAAAAGAATTGTTTTCTTACCGACGGCTGCAGCAGCCGACGCAAGATTAACCGCAGTGGTCGTTTTTCCTTCCCCCGGATCCGCACTGGTAACCGCATAGAGCTGCCCGGTCTCACCCTCCTGACGGCAGAGAATTGAAGCCCTGAGATTCCGGTAGGCCTCTGTCAGTTCCCTGTCGCATCCTTTTTGAAGAACAGCGTCGGCAGATGAGGCCATCTGCGGTATATCCGCCAGAATCTCCGGCGTAAACAGGTCCGTGATCTCGTAACGCCTGCGGATTCTCGTGTCGTTCAGTCCACGGAAAAGGGCCCACAACACCGAAAGCCCCAGGCCTCCGACAGCGCCGATCAGCACCATCATGCGAATGCTTGTCTTCGCGTATGGTTCCGTCGGCAATTCCGCCCTGTCCATAATCTCGATTCCTCCGGACTTGACGACACTGATGATCCGGTCCGGTGCCAGCTCACCGATCGTATTTGCAATCAGCTGCGCGCGCTCCGGGTTCCTGTCATAGACATATACTTTGAATACAGAGGTCGTGGATACCGCTTCCGCGCCAATCTCTCTGTCCAGCATGCGGAAATCCATGTAATAATTCATGCCGCTCTCCTCCAGCACATCCCGCAGAAAGGATCTGCTTCGGAGAATCTGCATATAACTGTCCACAAGGCCTCTTGCCTGCGCAATGTCTCCATTGCTGATATTGATATCGGTGTCCGTCAGCGCTTCCGGATTGCTGTACACATACAGAGAGATCTCCGCTCTGTAGATCGTCGACCCCGTCAAAACACCAACTCCGGCTCCCAGCACCGCTCCTACCATTACCGCCAGAATAATCATCAACAGTTTGGAGCGGATGATCCAAAACAGTTTTTCCAGATGCAAATTTCTGATCATTCTCTGAATCATTATCTTCCCTCATCTTTCCTCACTCCCGATCCATCCTGTACATCGTCCGCATCCGAACAGGACGAATCCGCAGAACCTCGGTCCCGGAGCACAATTTCTCAAAAGGCTCTGACGATTTGTCAGATAAATTCATATCTCTCCATCTCTGACAGAAACTGTCGGACGGACGTCTCGCACTCTTCGCGTGACACCTCATATTCCGCAAGCAATGCGTCGACAATCTCCGAAAAACTCATCTCACGATCCGTCAGAAGATCCCAGATTTCATTGCCGGCTCCACGGATCATAAAGTATTTGCCGGTGTCATAATCAATCATAACTTTCTCTCCCGAGAGGTCTGTCACCGTCAGATTCTTTTTCATTTTGTATTTCGTTTCTGTATTCTTCATCCTTACACTCCCTTCCTGAACCCTTTGTCAGCTTCTCTTTTTTCTGTACCAGTCCCGCATTATATGTGATCATCGGATATGTTCCCACAGCACCAACATCGATCCTGCTCTTGCAAAATCTATGCGTGTCAAACAAAATCCGAACGGTCACTTCCATCTGAAGTCCTGCCTGCACATACGTCTCAAAAGCTTCACAACTCTCGTCTGCTTTCTGCATAAAAAGAAGCTGATCAATCTTTTTTTCCCTGAGAATCTCTTCCAGTTCCGAAAGTCTGCCGATCACATTGAACTGTCCGACCCGCGTATCGTTTTCCCTTAGAATGAAACCGATCACGTTCATCTTCATGCTGGTTTTATTCAGATAATACTGAAACCTCTCGTAGTCCTCAAATCTCCCGACCAGCGCCGTTCTCGGCGCTTTTTTCTCCGAAGTGACAATCTGAAACATCCGGCAGCTAAAAAGACTGAGGACCATCAGCAGATACGACACAATCAAAAAAGAGCCATAGAATTTATACAGATCCGTATGGGGATCGTACAAATACAGCGCTGCCATCGTACAAACAGATGCACATCCCCATGAACATGTTATCCGCTTTAAGAATCTGTCCAGATAAAAAAAGCACGTGGTGTTATAAATTCCCGCTCCTCTGTTCAACAACACATAAATGATCGTAAAGATACACACAAAGGCCAGCCCTCTGCACGTTTCCGCCCCGGATAACCTGGACGCATACATCACGCTGATTCCGAAAGAAACAAAAAGCACGGCAATATCTAGCAGGATCTGCACAGGATTGTCATTCGCACGTCCGTCGCTTCTATACATGTATCACACCTCACGGTTCGGAAAACATACTCATAAAATCCAGAATGATGTTTTCCACATCCCCACCTTTTTCAATGAGCGGTTCGAACACCTCTTCCTTCGCCTTTCGGATATCCTCTTCCAGATGTTCCAGATCCTCACAACAAATGACACAGTGTTTTTGTTCAAATGCTTCCGCGATATCCCTCTGATGATCATCCACGTGTTCCCGATACTTCGCCAGTCTCGGAACAACGATCACCGGCTTTTCCGCGTGAAGACCGGAAACAATGGATCCGACTCCTCCATGAGTGATCAGTACGGAACATTCCGTGATTTTTCTTTGAAATTCTTCACTGTTGAGGAATTTCATGTATTCACAGTGCTTCGGTCGATAGTTCGAATTGCCTGTCTGTATATAAAAACTCTCGTTCTTCTGTTCCGCCAGTCTGTCAACAGCCTGCACCAGACGGTTCATCTGAAATTTCTGCGTTCCCAGCGTCACGAATATCAAAAGATACCTCCTCCCAGAATTGACCTTGGATACAGCTGAAGCATATCTGCCCACTGCACAACAAACAGATCCGCAAAATTATAAAGAAGCCGTCCTGTCAGCGACGGGTGATAAACTCTCGCGTAAGACTCCACATAGATAATCTTCGCTCCCATGAATTTTCCGATCACACAAAACGGATAGGCGATCAACGCCCCCGTCGTCACAACAAATTCCGGCCTCTCTCTGATGAGGATAAAGAAAGCATGCAGAAACAGAATCAAAAACTTAACCGGAAACAGAAGCTGTCTGCGATTCATCTGCATCACGTGATATTTTTTCTCACAGAATACAGGTTCTTCAAAATCGCTGCGCTCCGTCACCAGAAAACACCGGTACTTACTCTCGATTTTTTTGAGTCTGGAGATTTCCTCCAGATGACCGCCGGATGAAGCCACAAATGCAACCTTGTTTTTTTCCATTTCATCGCTCCTTTCCACACTATTCTCAATTTTATATGAATTATATTTATTTAGATTTATTTATAAAAGTGTCTATAATGTAAGAACTCTTCCAAATTCCGTACTTGACATGTGGCATTATTGTGTTCCAACTTGCTGTATAAGGATTTTTCATCTGCCGAATGCTTGCTTTTTTGTTATTTTTCACAGAAACGGGTTGGATTATTGAGATCAAAGTCCGCAAGCGGACTTCATCTCCCCCATCCCCTCAATCCCCCCGGTGAGCGTAGTCGGACGAAAGGCGCACGAGCAGAATCGCGTCAGCGATCTTCTTATCTGCGAGCCCGGCATCCTGCGGAGCGTTTTGTGTTATAGAAATTCCGGAGGAATTTCCTATAACACGCAAAAGAGGCTGCCTCGCGGCAGCCTCTTCCTTCTATATATTCAGATCGCTTTCATCCGAAACGCAAAGTGATATTTGCCCGACGGGATCAAATCCTCCTCGTGAGGACGCGCGCCCCAGCTGTCATCGCCGCCGACACCGGCCTGCGCTTTCATACAGCGCACATAGGTGTGATGAACCGGCGGAAGTTCATAGGGATGCATGGCCGTCTCGAGCTGTTCCGGAGAGTACGGGAGCGCCGAGAAGCACATCTCATCTCCCTCAAAACGGATCCCGGAACCGTCCGCGCGGGTGAGCTCTGCCCAGCGGACGCCGGTCTTCAGGCCGGTATCCTGCGGCACGATGTAGTTCTCCATCGTATCCTTTACCATCTTCGTCCAGACGCCGGTCTTCGCGCCGCAGCGTCTGTCCGTCGCCGTCTCCTCCGGGCCCTCTCCGTACCAGCGCAGATGATCGTAATCCGCATCGAAGCCGAAGAGCATACCGATTTCCGGAATATTCGGAAGACTGCTGTCCGCATCGAAATCAACGGAAACGGTAATCGTTCCGTCCGGCCGCACCGTGTAGGATGTGAGCACTGACGCATCTCCTGCGGCGGGAAGTTTGCGCCGGATCGATACTACAACCGAGTCCTCCCTCTCTTCGATCTCCGGATCCCCGTCGACATCCTGATAGAGACTCGCCAGCTTCCACACGCCGCATCTCTGCGGCATACGGCAGCCGATGTCATTGTCGGCCGGCGCTCTCCAGAAGTTCGGTCGCGGATTCCTGCGAATCAGTTCCTTTCCTCCGTGTTTCCAGGACACCAGCGTTCCCTGCACGGCAGAGAAGAGAAGAGAGAAATCCCTTCCCTTTACACCCGTGTGAACAGAACCGCGGACAAGCTTCAACGGACGGTCGTCCGCAGAATTTACGGAAGCATTCCCCACCTCTCTCTGCCCTGCAAGAGCAAACCAGGAATCCGCTCCGACCGTGAACACGCGCTCTCCGAACGCGATCTCATATCCGGCCTTCGCAAAGTCCGTGTCCTCCTTCAGACAGAAGGAAATGCGAATCACAAATTCTCCCTTTTCATCCGGAAGCGCAAACGGAAGCGGAAACTCCTTCTCACAGAGCGGCGCAACGCTGATCTCCGATTCTTTCTCTTCGAGAATTTCTCCCTCCCGGAAGAGACGGGCCTTGCAGACATATTCCGAAGTGTCCGTGAACAGATTCTTATTCCGGATCACCACTCTCTCGCTCTCGACGGTAACCTTCATTCCCTGATAGAGATAGCGGACTTCCTGCATCTTTGCATATGGGATTCTGTCACCGTTCAGAATTCCGTTCGCGGAAAAATTATAATCGGTCGGCCGGTCGTCAAAATCACCGCCGTAAGCCTGAAATTCCTCGCCGTAGCGATTCTTTGTCCGGATCGTCTGATCCACAAAATCCCAGATAAAACCGCCCTGATATCTCGGCTCTTCTTCCGCCAGCTCCGTGTAGAGATTCATTCCTCCGTTGGAATTTCCCATGGAGTGTGTGTACTCACAGCAGATGAAGGGTTTGTCCGTGTGCTCCTTCAGAAACTCACGAATACTCGCAACGGACGGATACATCTGCGATTCCATATCCGAGGTGTCGTTATATCTTCTGTCGTGGAACAGTCCCTCGTAATGCACCAGCCGGGTATCGTCCAGTTTCCGGAACAGCTGTGACATCTCATAGATCACGCTTCCTCCGCAGGACTCATTGCCCACAGACCAGATCAGAATCGACGTGTGGTTCTTGTCCCTCTGATAACAGGAATTCACCCGATCCAGCATCATCTCCAGAAACTCCTTCCGGTCTCCGGGCACCAGCTGCTCCATACAGATCTGATGGCGCTCGTAGGCGTCCATACTGCCGTGGCTCTCCATATTGTTCTCCGCAATCATGTAGAGTCCGTACTCGTCACAGAGCCGGTACAGCCAGGAGTCATTCGGGTAATGGCTCGTCCGGACGGCGTTGATGTTGTTCTTTTTCATCGTGACAACATCAAAAAGCGTGAGTTCCCTGTCCGGAACACGCCCCTTGTCACAGGAGAACTCATGTCTGTTCACGCCGTTGAAAACGATGCGCTTTCCGTTCAGACACATGATTCCGTCTTTCATCTCAAAGCGACGGAAACCGACACGCTCCGGAACGACCTCCACAACCTCACCTGCACGGTTCCTGACCACAATCGTCAGATCATAGAGAACCGGCCGCTCCGCGCTCCAGAGTTCCACCTCCTCCAGCGAAATCCTGCAGGAGAGTCTCCCGGGGGCTGTAAGATTTACAAAGCCCTTTTTCAAAGTATTTCCTCTGAGCGCCAGCGTATATTCCATCTCGCCCGAGATATCCGAATCACATTCAAAATCTGCATCGATGGAAAGTTCCCCTCCTCGCAGTGCTTCATCCGGAAGGGCAAGAAGCTTCAGATCTCTTATGTGCATCTCCGGAATCGTGTAGAGATAGACGTCACGGAAAATGCCGGAAAAACGGAAGAAATCCTGTCCCTCGACCCAGCTTCCCGCCGTCCACTTATAAACCTGCACGGCGAGGCGGTTCCGGCCGTCCTTCAGATATTCCGTGAGTTCAAATTCCGCCGGTGTGAAACAGTTCTCACTGTAGCCGACGAACTGCCCGTTCAGCCAGAGGGCAAAACCGCTCTCCACTCCCTGAAAAGAGATGAAAAGTCTTTTCCCCTTCATTTCTTCCGGAACACAAAAGTCTTTGAGATAGCTTCCCGTCGGATTGTATTCCACCGGAATCTGTCCCGGCTCAAGCTGTTCTTTTCCGTCCCACGGATAGGGAACATTGACATACTGGGGGCTTGTGTACCCCTCCATCTCGATGTGGGCAGGTACCGGAATGTCATCCCAGCCGGAAGCATCGTACCCGCACTGCTGAAAGCCCGGAATTGCCTGTGCATAATTGGCGGCATAACTGAACTTCCAGAGTCCGTTCAGACTGTGCTGAAAACTGCTCGATGCGATATGCCGGATATCATCTTTGCGCTGCGCCTCCTCCTCTGTCCGGTAGAACCGGTGATCCGAATGCGCCGCACATGTGTGTATGTTAAAAATCTCAGGGTCTGAAACCATCCTGTAATCAAAGGTCTGTTCTGCTCGTTTCATTTCATTTCTCCTGTATCTCTCATTTCGCCTGCAATCTATTCCGCCGTTTCTTAAATAACCGGACCAAATTCCTGCCCGCTCACGAAAAGCACGACTCCAAAAGCCTCGTCGCGGATCGCTCAGCCATTAAATGTTTGCCCCTGCCTGTACATCCCTTCGCGGCTCATTTCGCGCGCAGAGATTTCGGTGAAGTCCCGAAGTATTTCTTGAAACAGTTCGAAAAATAACTCACATCCGAATACCCGGTCTGCTCCGCGATATCCGCCAGCTTGTCCTGTGAATTCTGAATCAGCGTCTTTGCTTTCTCCATGCGCAGAGAAGTCAGATACTCGTTGAGGGTCTTGCCCGTCTCCTCCTTGAACATCTTGCGGAGATAGGTCTGGTTGACAGGCACAAGTCCAAGCAGATCAGCAACGGAAAGACTGCTGTTTCCGAGGTTTTCCTCCATATAACGGATCACATTTCCCACCACATCATCGGAGGGTTGCTCCTTCTTTTCTTTCTCATACGTGATCCGTTTATGACAGAGGTCAATCAGCATCTGTTTCCTCTCTTCGGGATCCATCGTATCCGCCAGCATCTGTTCCGGACTGCGGAATTCGCCGTACAACGCCTTCAGCGATATGCCCGCGTTGATAATATCCGTCAGCAGAATGCTGAGGATCGCGGACGAGAGGCTCTCATAGGACAGGTGCATCCCGGATCCGTCCCTCCCGACGGCGTCCCAGGCAAACGCGATATCCTCTTCCATTTTTTCCTCCTGAAGATCGTGAAGGTCACGAATCACCGCCGCCACAACGTCGAGGGCGTGCACGTCGGATTCCGGTCCCTGCGTCGCCCGGCTGTACTCTCTCTTTCTGCAGTCCCACACCTGTCCGGGTCCCTTGATTCTGAGGGTCTGAAGCACCCTGGAAAAACAGGCGCGGAGTTTTCCGCAGTTCTCGCAGAAATCGCTGATCACGATCGACGTCTCCACATTCAGCTGATTCCGGATGATGCCGATGAGATCCGTGAACTCGTAGCCCTTGAATCCCATCGCGGACTCCCGGTCGCGGAAGTTGAGAAGGACCATCAGGTGGGATTCATAGTCCCGGAAGATTACAAAGGTTCCGTCAATCTCAATCATCCCGGCCAGAATCTCGCGGATCAGTTCGCACCAATTGCTCAGCTGCTCCGGATCCAGCTGTCCATCCGCCCGGAAGCGGATACCACAGACCAGAAAGTTTTCACCGGACATTCCCAGCTCCCTTACCGCCGTGTCTACAGCTGCCTGTTCCTTCGAATAGACCACTGCCCGCGCACAGTTCTCCGTCCGCAGCCTCTCATCTCTGTGTTCCTTTTGCTCCAGTTCCACCGCACGGTTCACATTGTCCTGCAGTTTCATCAGGCTGAGCAGCAGTTCCTGTTTCTCAAAAGGCTTTACGATATAATCGCAGACACCGATTTTGACAGCTCTCCTGGCGTACTCGAATTCATTGTTTCCGGTGATCAGAATAACGGATATATCCGGATAATTCTTCATGATCCTGTCCGCCAGTTCCAGTCCGTTCACATAGGGCATCGTGATATCCGTCAGAACAACATCCGGATAGTATTCGCCGATTTTCTCCCAGGCCTCTCTTCCGTCCCTCGCCTCGCAGCAGATCTCAAAGCCGTACGCGTTCCAGTCCAGACAACCTCTTAAATATTCAAGAAAAATCGGCATATCGTCCACGATCATTATTCGGATCATTTCCTGGTTTCCTCCGTTCTTTCCTCATCACCGAAAGGAATATGAATCAGAATGCGGGTTCCGATCTGATACCCGCTCTCGATATCCAGTCCATAGTCCTCCCCATAATAAAGCTTCAGGCGGTGATATACGCTGTACACGCCGAAATGCTTTCTGTCATTGTATGTTCCCATCTTAACTTTACTGATCTCCTCCGGTCTTCCGGTGATCTGTTCTTTCAGCGCATCCAGCTGTTCCTGCTTCATTCCGACGCCGTTGTCGGCCAGAATCAGCATGACGGAGCCGTCCTCGTCACGATAGCCGGAGATCCGGATACTTCCCCATCCCTCCCGCTGTTTGATTCCGTGATAAATCGCGTTCTCCACCAGCGGCTGCAGAGTCATCTTCGGAATCACCACATTGTCGAGTTCCTCCGGGATATCCACCTCGTACCGGAATTTGTCTCCGTACCGCATGAGCTGAAGATCCAGGTAATCGATGATGATCTGCTTCTCTCTGGAGAGCATGACGACCTCTTCCGCTCCGGACAGTGTATTCTTGTAATAATCCGCCAGCTTCCTCGTCACGCGGATCGCTTCTCTGGTCCGGTTCATCTCGATCAGCATGATGATGATATCCAGGGTGTTGTAGAGAAAGTGGGGCTTTACCTGTTCCTGAATCAGAGCGAGTTCATATTCCCTCTTCTTCTGGGATTCTTCATGAATTCTCTGCACCAGCTGCTCATTCTGTTCCGCCATGTAGTTGAAGGTACGGGCAAAATCCCCGATCTCATCATTTCTGGTCACCGGAAAACGCACGGAGAGATCTCCGGCCGCGATCTTCATAGCACCGTCCCGAAGTCTTCGGATCGGACCGGTAACCGTCGTCCGGGTAATGAACCTGCTGAAGCCGCTGAGGACAAAAGCCACCAGCGCCACCGCCGCGAGAATCAGCATGAGCTGCGCCCTTGTCACATTGAACCGGTTCGTATTTGTAAGCCCGACCATCCGCCAGCCGGTATCCCCGATCGTCCTTCTCGACAACAGATACGTATTGCCGCCGATCCGGATACTCTCGCTTTCCGCGTCACCGAAAAGCGTCTCGCGAACAGCCGGTGTACTGCGCAGAATCCTGTCCAGCTTCGCGCTCTCCGTAGAATCCGTGCTCGCTACTGCGCCGGTCACAAACGTTCCGTTTTCGTCGAACAGAAGATAGTCGCTGATCTCACTGTCATAGGCTTTCATCAGGTAGTTCTGACTGATATTTACAAAGAGATAGCCCAGCGTCTTTCCGCTTGTGATCCTTGTGACGCGGCGCGCGAGAACGATCACTTTCACGCCGTCATAGGACATTGCACCCTCATCGTCGATGTACATCATGGTCTGCGTGCCGGTTGTACTCTTCAACTCACGGAAATGACCGGACTCCAGAATCGCGAAGCGCTTGTTCACGATCTCATCATCAGAAAAATAAATGCCTCCTTCTCTGCTGATGAATACAGCTGACACAATGCCGTCAAAGAGAAGGACATTCCTCTCAAGCGCCGTCCGGATTTCCTGCGCGGTCTTCGAAGTGGTCTTCCCCGTGTAGATTTCGTTCAGATTCATCGTCAGATTGTTCTGACACAGCGTTCCGCTGTGAAAGACAGATTCCGTCCGGTCCGCCATGACACGGATGCTCTCTTCCGTCTGGATCCTGCTCCTTTTCATAATCTCCCGGCTGTACTGCGACACAAGAATAACCGCAGTGAGGATCACAGAGACAATCGCGACGATCATCGTGATGGTCGTTATTCTTACGATAATGGAAAAATGGTGTGGCTTCTTCTTCACAGATTTCAATGTCGTTTCTCCCGGTATGATACAGGAGCAGGACTGAACAGCCCTGCTCCTGTACCATGTTTATTCATTCCGTCACAAATTCTTTCGGCTGTATTTTCAGTATACCATATCAGCCTTTCACTGCACCACCGACAGTCATTGCATTCTCTACCTGCTCCGAGAAAAGTGTGTAGATAATGATTGCCGGGAAGGAAGCGATCACCATGGTTGCACCCATGCCGCCCCAGTCGGTTGTAAAGGATCCCTGGAAGAAGAGTACTCCCAGAGGAAGTGTCTTCATGGAAGGAATACTTCCGACCAGTACGTTGGCAAGAATGAACTCATTCCACGCATTCAGGAAGGTGTAGATCGCGAGGGTGATCGTCGCCGGACGCACCAGTGGAACAATGATCTTAAAGAAGGTCTGATAGATCGTTGCTCCGTCCATACATGCGGCCTCCTCGAGTTCCTTTGGAATTCCCTTGAAGAATCCGTAGTAAACCATACAGGAGAACGCCAGGTTGATTGCGATATACGGGAAGATCAGCGAAAATCTCGTTCCCATGAGATGGAAGAACTGTACCTGTTTAACAACCGGTATCATGATCGCCTGCGCCGGAATAAACATTCCGATGCCGAGGAATGTACGGAAAAAAGCTTTTCCTTTAAACTCCATGCGGCTTGTCGCATAGCTGAACAGCAGCGCGCAGAAGATTACTCCTACTACTGTGGCCAGCGACACGATCAGTGAATTCATAAAGTACAGAGGCACGTTGTACATCTTGAACGCCTTGACGTAGTTCTCAATCCGGAAGTTTGTCGGAAATCCGAACGGATTTGTAATAAAGATCTCATCGTTATTCTTCAGAGAATAAAACAGCATCCAGATCAGCGGATACAGGGAAAACGCCGCGTAGATCCAGCAGAAGATCAGGAAAATGATACGTGCGGGACTCTTTTTTAACTTATGCATTGCGTTTCCTCCTTGCCTTGTTCTCCTCGTCCGCCTCTTTCTTGTCGCGGAATACGAAGTTAATCACCATCATAACTACCATACACTCAAGAACCATGATGGTCGCAGCCGCAAGACCGTATCCATACTTGTTCTGTTTGTATGCGGCACTGTACATCATGTACGTCAGTGTGTAGGTCGCACGTCCCGGACCACCACCGGTCATAATATTCATCTCGGTAAACGCCTTGATACCACCGGTCAGAGAAATTACAAGACAGAACTTGTAGGTCTCTTTCAGAAGCGGAATTGTAATCTTTCTGTGCGCCTGTGTATTGGTGCAGCCGTCGATTTTTGCCGCCTCGTAGTAGTCGTTCGGAATCGATTTGATTCCGGCGTTGATCAGAGCGAACTGATAACCCATCCACTGCCATGCGTTTACGAAAGCAACGACAACGATCGCCAGATGTTTGCTGCCCAGCCAGTTCTGTTTGTAATCGCCGAACAGAGCGAAGATATGGTTCACAAGACCCTGTCCGTCGAGCATTGCCACCCAGAGCTGACAAACGACCGTTACAGAGAGAACAACCGGAATGAAATACGCTACGCGAAGGAATTTTCTTCCCTTTGTTCTCGGGTCGGAAATCGTAATGGAAAATACCGTGGCGAGAACCATCTGATACAGCGTGATGATCACCGCGAAGATCACCTGGTTCAGATTGGCTGTGATGAATGTTCTGTTGCGGAACAGTTTCGTATAGTTGTGAATACCGTTGAACACGGCGTCTGTCACGCCGTTCCAGTCGGTGAAGCTGTAACCGAATACCTGAAGAATCGGAATAAAATCAAAAAGGATAAAAACAGCCAGTGCCGGAAACATGAAAAGCACGATCGCCGTCTTATTACCCAGATATTTTTTCATGGTCAAATCCTCTCGCAGGAAAAGCCCGACGCTCTCCCGCTCTTTTGTGCCGAAATATATGTGACTGAAAAGATAAGGGCTGTTGTACCGGCATCCGCAGGTACCTTTGGATTCCTCGCAGACGCGTTTCGTGCGACAGCCCTTTTATGATTCAGATTTTCATGGAAACACGGATTCCTCCGTGTTTCCTCTTATATAACATCTATCGTATCGTCATTCCCGCGCAGGACGCGCGGCGTATAACTCTGTGAAAAACCAACCGGCTTCCCGTCGAACAGCGGTTTATTCCTCTGTGTCGTCTTTAATCGTTGAAATGAAGTCATCCGCGGAGAACTCACCGGAGATCAGAGCCTGGCTGTTTGCCTGAATGGAATCGTTGAATGTTGCGTTTGTAAGTCCCCATGTGAACTTCGTTGTGGATGTGATATTCGGAATCTCATCGGAGAGTTTCTGCATCATAGCCGGGAGCTCGGACTCGCTCTGAAGACCTGTGTCGATGGCTACGAGCGGATTGTGTCTCTTGAGAACCTTTGCCTCACAGTATTTTTCAGCGATGAACTCAGCTACGATGGCCGCGTCATCTGCGTTCTTTCCGTCCGGGTTTACCGCAAATCCGGAAGAAGATCCGCCGCCGGAGAAGGCGTTTTTGTTTGCCTCATAAGCTTTCTCATCCTTTGCCGGATAGTACATCCAGTCAACGTTGTCGCCGAGAGCCTCTGTAGCCTCCTCAATGTACCACTGTCCGTTGAGGATCATGGCAGCCTTTCCTGTCTTGAACATAGAGTTCGCGTTGTCGTAGTTTGTTGTTGTCGCGTCTTTCTGGAAAAGGCCGTCTTTTACGAGCTTCTCAAGCATTTTCGCTGCTTCTACATACTCCGGATCACCGATAGCGGCTTTTCCTGTGTCGAGATCTTTCACTCCGCCGTTGTTGTATCTGGTTGCCACAACATCAAAAGCAGCTGTCGCATTCCATCCCTCCTGAGCGAAGAGCGCCAGAGGTGTGATGTCTTTTTCCTTCAGAGCCTTGATCACTTTCTCGAGATCGTCATAAGTCTTCGGAACCTCAATTCCGTTCTCCTCGAAGATTGCCTTGTTGTAGTACCAGAGTACATACTCCTGTCCTGAGAACGGGAATACATACATGTTGCCCTCTTCATCGTAGGCAAGCTCTTTGTTTACGTCTCTGAGCTTTGCTGTATATCCTGTGGAATCAGCCACATCGTTGAGTCTCATGATCTGGTTGCTCTCACGGAATGTGTTGATGATATCGGTGGACGCCTGATAGATATCCGGAAGCTGACCGGTGGACGCAAGGGTCTTCAGTGTAGCGCCGTCGTCCTGTGCCTGATCAATCTTCTTCAGAGTGACGTTCGGGAACGCCTCCTTCAGAGCCTCTACCGCATAGTCATACGGCACCTTGGAATCATCATCCGCGTACTGTGTATAGATGGAAAGCTCAAGCGGCTCACCGTTGTTCAATGTCGGATAGTCGCCGTCCACCGTAGGCGCAACAACAGTTGATGTGGAAGCAACTTCTTCTGCGCTGTCCGCATCTGCTGACGACGCGGTTTTCTCTGCAGAATCCGACTTGCTCTCGGATGTGGATGTGCTCGATCCGCATCCGGCCACAAGTCCACCGACCATTACTGTGCACAATAACGCGCTGATAACTTTCTTTTTCATGTTTTGTCCTCCTTATTCGGCTGACACTGCAGCCGAGTGACAGATTATTTTGTTTCTTCTGTGAGAAAAATCCGTTCCTTTACACCGGATCCGCGGTTCGCCCCCTGCTGTTTTCCTTATAAACAAAGGGATTGCATCGCCCTCACAGATAATATTTTATGAAATTTTCAAAAACAAAAGAATGAGGATTTCAAAAATTTTTTTGTAAATTTAAAAAAAGACAGAGGCCGGTAAGCCTCTGTCTTTTGTAAAAAGCATTTGTAACTCTCTGCTAGTCAAAATGTGCGATGATCTCTCTGTGCGAAGTCAGTACATTGTTTCTCAGCCTCGGCGGATTCTTCCTTCCGCGCTCTCTCCAGATTTCCTTCAGCGCCGAGTTTACCTGGTCGATTTCTCTTTCTTCTGTGAGTGTCTCCAGGTCTCCGGTGTCCGGATTCAACACGCCAATATACAGCTTACTGCCAAAAAGCCCCGTTTGAATCAGCTCATACGCAACGAACAGCTTCATGCCGGAGCCACTGCTGAATGTAAAACTTACTTTCCCCTGCTTTTTCTTCCCCTTAATGACCGTGTCAAATTTCTGATCCGGTACGATCTGAATCATTTTCTTATTCCTCTTATTCTATCCGCTGTAAAATTGTACAGATTTCTGTCATTCCTGTCATTTTTCTGCACGAATACACATATAGTCTATAACAGTTTTTTCCATTGTTCAATGTATATTTCATGGGAAAAAAGAGAAAAAAACACAGTTGAATACTTATACTACCGTTATTTTAACGGCACTTTGCTCATTTGTAACTTTTATCTAAATTATTGAAATTATTTGACATCCGGCCGCCCCATGCTTTACATCTGTTTTTTCACGGTGTACAATCAAAAACCGGCGGTCTGCGTTCCTGAACGGAAAACCTGTACAACTGACAGGGCGGTTCTTTTTCCAAAGAGCGATCGTTTTCCATATTTATTTCCTTAAGAGCGATCACTTTCCACATCCGTTTCCTTATAAAAAGAAAGCTTCCGTCCGAAATTTAGAATTACCGTTACACTATTATTTCTTAAAGCAATAAAGGATCTCATTATGCAGTACAAAGCTCTGGCCCTCGACCTCGACGGCACACTCACGAATTCCAATAAGGAAGTCTCCGATACGAATAAACAGGCGATTCACGACGCTATCCGCGAGGACACGAAAATCATCCTCGCCTCCGGCAGACCGGAGATCGGCATCATTCCTGTCGCTGAAGAACTCGATCTTTTCCGCCTCGGCGGATACATTCTCTCCTACAACGGGGGAAAAATCGTCGAATGCAAGAGCGGCCGCGTCATCCGCAGCGCATCCATACCGGCCGACTGCTATCCGATGATCTGCGACGCCTGCAGAGAATACGGCATCACCGTTGTCTCCTATGACGCGGACGGCATCATCACTGAGAACACCGACTGCGAATACCTGGAGAAGGAAGAGCGCTGCTGCAGCTGTAAGGCACGAAAAGTAGACAATCTTCTCGACGAACTGAAGGAGCCTGTCATCAAATTTCTTGCCATGGGAAAACACGAGGATCTGATCCCGCTCAAAGATTATCTCAACGAAACACTGGGTGATCAGATCAACGCCTTCTTCTCCGAACCCTTTTTCCTGGAAATCACTGCGAAGGGCATCGAAAAAGCCTCCAGCCTCGATCTTCTGAACCGGATGCTCGGGATCACCAGCGACGAACTGATCGCCTGCGGAGACGGCTACAACGACATCTCGATGCTTCGTTACGCAGGCATGGGGGTTGTCATGGACAACGCCTCCGATGAGATCAAACAGTACGGGGATTACATCGCGCCCTCCAACGATTGTGACGGCGTCGCGCACGTCATCCACCGATTCATCTCGGCATGACGTAGCCTCAATTATATACGCGAAATCGGCCAAAGCATGCAGCGCGAACACTTGGAAGCGGAGGGTGCTGAACGTCCAGGGGACGTTCGTTTAGCACCGACCGTAGCAGCGCGGAGACCGAAGCGCGAGCATAGCGTGGGTGCGGCGCTGAACGTCCGGGGGACGTTCGTTTAGCGCGGACCGGAGCGGAGCGTAGACGTGCAATGTCTGAGACCCGCTTTGTACATCGCCCGAAGGGCATAAGACAAAGCGGTTGAGCTTTTTGCGGGAGCACCCCGCAATAGGCGGCGGAGCGCTGAGGACGAGAGCGACGTGTGAGCATGTATACTTTGGTCGATTTCGCGAAACCTTCTGCTCCATAGAGAATTCTGTAGATTATCCTGAGGAACAACGAGAAAACGCCGTGCACGATTCGTGCACGGCGTTTTCTCGTTCATATAGCGCGTTTAGCGATTCACCACTCCGAAAAGCGTTGCCTCTCCGTCGAGGTTCAGCTGACTGTAGCGGATTCTCCTGTGATTTACCGGTGTCTTTGTCGGCGTCGGTTTTGCTGTTGCCGTAGGCTTCGGTGTTGCTGTCGGCTGCGGCGTCGATGTTGCCGTCGGCGTCGGTGTGGCCGTTGGCTTCGGTGTTGCTGTCGGCTGCGCCGATGTCTTGGAGAGCGTGGACAAAAGGAATACTACCGGTGAGTTCCAGTATGTGGTTACCTCGTTCGTGGAGTAGCTCTCCGAGTTGTCGATCCAGCATTTTGCCGCCGGCTCGCCCACAAGGTTTGTCTTTGCTGTTCCATCCTCAAGACGGAAGTCCGGTCCTCCGACCAGCATTCCCTTCATTGCCTGTTTCTGGCACATGGAAGGTCTGTGGTGCGGATGCTGCGGGGATACGGAACCGTATCCTGTTACGAAGCAGACGTTGTTCGCGTTGCGTCCGAACAGATAGTCCACATTTTTCTCAGCGGCCAGATAGTAATCCTCATCGCCGGTGAGTTTGTAAGCCATTCCCATGACAGCGGCGTTGTTTGCGCAGGTCATGTTGCTTCCCCACTCATAGGAGGAAAGAGCCTCTCCGTATCCGTGCATCTGGCTGTTTCCGAGAGCCTCGTCCGCATCGGAAATGAAAGCGTTGTATGCTTTTTTGTAGATCGAAGAGCTCTTATCGATCCTGCTGTCTGTGAGAATCGCGAGCTGTCCGTAGGTACCGCACTGTCTCCAGTCCATGCCTCCTGCAGATCTGTGGGATTCCAGATAGTTCTTGTAGTTGTCTTTTCCGGTCTCTCTGTAGAGCTGCGCAGCTGCCCAGTATCTCTCCTCCTCATCCGAGGTATCGCCGTAATCACCGGTGGAGATGTCGGAAGGATTCGAGAAAATGAAGGACGGATTGTTCTCAAGGAAGCTCCATGCCTTTTCTGCGCTGGCCAGACACTCTTTTGCGAATGCCGGATAGTCGGATTTCAGATACTCATAGCCCATCGCCATGGCGCCCGCAAAGTCCGCGGTAGCTGTGGTTGAGATCGGGGTCACGATGAGCTGTCCGTTCTCCTCCGTGGGCATTACATAACCCGGGAAGTCTTTGCAGGATACTTTGTGGTGTACACCACCGCTGTTTTTGTCCTGCATCTTCTCCATCCAGGTCATTCCCCATTTTACCTCGTCGAGAATATCCGGCACGCCGTTTCCGCTCTCCGGAATATTGGTGTCGTCGCCGAAACTCTCCGGACTGTTGCTGTATGCGGTAAGCAGATCCGCGATGGTCTTGCAGACCGGAACAACGTAGCGGCCGTAATCTCCGGCATCGTGCCATCCTCCGGACACATCGATGGTCTCATTTGTGTGGTAGAGCTGAGCTCTTCCCGTATGACAGGCGGAATGGTTGAAGTTGTTCGCACCCTTGATCTCGGTACCGCATCTCTGCAGATACATCATTCTCACGAGATCCTTATTTACATCACTGTACACATCGTTGCCGATTGTGAATGTGTAGGAAGTTCCGAGCGAATCGCAGGTGATGTAGTATTTTCCGGGTTTTGTCACCTTGGAAAAATCACCATACCAGTCTGTCTCGTCGGCATCGGAGTTCTGTCTTCTGTCCTTGAGTTTTCCCTCGTAAACCGTCTGATTCGTCTCCGCGTTTACTACTTTGAATTCTGACTGTCCGCTCACATTGCGGAAGACAGCAACCTTGTCCGCGTTCGTGCGGTATCCGATCTGGTTGACGACAATATTATCACATCCCTGTGGTTTGTCCTCGCCCGGATTGTGAACGATCTCCGACGGATTGACACGGCTGGAGTCGATCAACTCCAGTTTTACATTGTCCAGTGTGATATTGTGTACGCCCGGATTTTCCGCGCACTTTCCGAGATTAAACTGGAAACGCGCCGCTGTATCCGTAGCAGCGGACATTGTAAAGTTGTAGTCCACCTTCTGTGTCTGGTTACTGAGACTCAAAGATTTATATGTATACGCCTGGTAGGTTCCTCCATTCTCCTGAATGCAGAAATCCGCGGAGCGGTTTACATCGGAAGAAATCTCGAAGGAGACATGATATACTCCATTCTTGTACATCGGTACTCCGTCGAAATAAAGCTGTACGGACCAGTTTTCACCACCGGTCTTGTCAACGCGAAGCTGAAGTTTCTGATTCACGCAGGAAATATCCGCGGACGCGTCACTGTCCTGCCAGAATCCCCAGTCCCTCGTATTCTTGTCAAATGTTCCGTTTGTAATGATGTTGTCGGCAGCAAAAACCTGCACGGAACCGGCTCCCGGAACCGCAAATGTTCCCGCCGCTAATACTGCAGCCATACATGCAGCTGCTATCTTTCTGTACTTCATAGAAACCCCCTCAGAAAGTTTTTCATTCCGCCCGCCAAGCAGTCAGAACTCTCACTAAATTTCAGTATAATTTTACCTATTAAGGAGTTTTTTCTCAATACGCGCAACTGCACAAATAAATGTCACTGAGTTGTCAGTTAATCCCACCGCATATTTCGCAAATTTCATGCCATTTTCGTAAGATTCGTATCATTTGAGCAGTCTGCAAATACATCACATGACACAAAACAAAATGTTCTGTCACCGGTCCGCGAACCGATCTGTCATCCTGATGTTGTGCGGGCGCAGACACTGCACTCATGAATCTGACACACAGACACTTCACAGAATTCTTTTTGCTACAGATCATTCCTCCGGAACTTCTATGACGAAAAACGCTCCGCCCACATGCGCAGCTCGCAGATGGGTAGATCGCTAAAGCGATTCTGTTCGCGCGCCTTTCGTCCGCGACACTCACCGGGAGGAGTGAGGAGGTGGGGGAGTCTGCCGTCTGAAAGTCCGCTTGCGGACGTTGTTATCCGCAAATCCCGGCCTCTTCCGTGTATACGGTGATTCCGGAGCATATTGTGCGCACAACTTTTCCGGTCAGCTTCCATCCGATGAACGGCGAATTCGGCGATTTGGAATAGAAGCAATCCTCTGTCACCCGCCACTCCTTATCCGGGTCAATCAGGATCAGATCGGCACAACCGCCGACTTCGATCCTTCCGCAGGGCAGTTTGTAGAAATCCGCAGGATTTACCGTCATTTTGCCCAAAAGCTCCATCATGGTCATTTCGCCGGTCTTTACGAGGGAAGTGATGCCCAGGGCAAGCGACGTCTCCAGGCCGATCATGCCGCTCGGCGCGCCTCCGTTAAAGCCCTTTGCCTTCTCTTCCATGGTGTGCGGCGCGTGATCCGTGACGATCATATCGATGGTTCCGTCCTTCAGACCTTCGATCAGTTTTCTCCTGTCCGCCTCCGTCCGGATCGGCGGATTGACTTTGGCCAGCGTTCCGCATGTCAGAACCGCGTCTTCCGTGAGGGAAAAATGCTGGGGCGTCACCTCGGCAAATACCTGAATCCCGAGGGATTTCATAAACCGGATGATGTCCACACTTCTTCCGCTGCTGACATGCTGAATATCCAGCCGGACGCCGGACTCCTCCGCAAGAAGACAGTCACGAGCCACAAGCGCCTCCTCCGCGATCGCCGGCGCTCCGGATACTCCCAGTTTTGCAGAGACCGGTCCCCGGTTCACGCCTGCCGAGCCCATCAGCTCTGGATCCTCCTCGTGAAGACTGATAGGAAGATCCAGCGCCGCCGCTCTCTCAAATGCCTGAAGCAGAAGCTTCTGGTCACGGATCGGGATGCCGTCATCCGTAAAGCCCACAGCTCCCGCTTCCGCCAGCGCCTCCATATCCGTAACTTCCGTTCCTTTCAGTCCAACCGTCACGGTCGCCGTATTCAGCACATGTACCGGAAGATCTTTTTCCCTCTCCAGCAGATCCCTCAATGTCTCCGTGTTGTCGACAGCCGGCTTCGTATTTGCCATGCAGATCACCGTGGTGACTCCGCCGGACGCTGCCGCTGCCGCTCCCGTATAAATATCCTCTTTCCAGGTAAAGCCCGGATCGCGGAAATGAACATGCGCGTCGACAAGTCCCGGCGCGACGATGAATCCTCCGGCGTCAATGATTTCCTCTCCCTCTTTTGGGGAAAGTTCTCCGATTTCCGCCACCACTCCGTCTTTAACCCGAATATCCGCGATCTCATCCCTGCCGTCAGCCGGATTCATCACGCGTCCGTTTCTGATTATCATTTCTTACCTCCTGTTCCCTGAAAGGAATCCCTTCGCTGTTTTTTGAAAAATCGTTTCAAGTAAACGTAATTATGCATTCCAAGATTGTTGTCATACGCAAATATCCCGCAGAGCATCGTCTCTGCGGGATATTATATCAGATCTGCGCCTCTTTATAGTCATCTACTTTCCACATCGCCGAAAGTCTGCATGAACAAGCATCACAAAAACAAAATCAACCGCACCAGCCAGGCGACAATCCATGCGACTGCACACTGCCAGAGCACAACACTGACCGCCCACTTGCTCCCCAGCTCACGCCGAATCGAGGCAACCGCTGCCACACAGGGCGTGTAGAGAAGAGAAAACACCATGAGTGTCGCCGCTGTCCCGCTGTCGATCGCCGTCGCGATTCCGCTGCCGAAGAGAATCTCCATCGTCGACACCACGCTCTCCTTTGCCATAAAACCGCTGATCAGCGAGGTCACAATTCTCCAGTCCCCCATGCCAAGCGGGTCAAAAACAGGAGCGATGATTCCGGAGATCGTCGCCATGATGCTCTGCGAAGAGTCCGTCACCAGATTCAGATGGAAATTGAAACTCTGCAGGAACCACACCGCGATGGTCGCGATAAGAATGACGGAGAAAGCCTTCGTAATAAAGTCCTTTGCCTTCTCCCACAGAAGCTGCGCGACATTTCTGACGCCCGGCATCCGGTAATTCGGAAGCTCCATCACAAAAGGAACCGCCTCGCCGCGGAACAGCGTTCCCTTGTAGAGAAAGGCCACGAGCACGGCAACCATCACTCCGAGGAGATAAAGCCCGGTCATGATCAGGCCGCCTTTTCCCGGGAAGAACGCACTGACAAAAAACGCGTAGATCGGCAGCTTCGCCGTACAACTCATGAACGGAGTCAGAAGAATCGTCATCCGCCGGTCGCGGCGGCTCGGAAGTGTCCTCGTGGCCATGACAGCCGGAACCGTACATCCGAAGCCGATAAGCATCGGCACGATACTTCTTCCCGACAGTCCGATTTTCCTTAAGATCTTGTCCATGAAGAACGCCACGCGGGCGATATAGCCGCTGTCCTCCATCAGGGACAGGAAGAAAAACAAGGTCACAACGATCGGGAGGAAGCTGAGCACACTTCCGACGCCGCCGAAAATTCCGTCGATGACAAGGCCGTGAATCGCGTCGTTGACATGAACCGCAGTCATCCACCCGTCGACGATGTCCGTGAGGTAACCGATGCCGGCCTCGAGAAGTCCCTGAAAAAACGCGCCGATCACGTTAAACGTGAGCCAGAAGACAAGCGCCATAATTCCGATGAAACAGGGAATCGCCGTCCATTTTCCCGTGAGGACGCGGTCAATCCGCTCGGATCTCTGCCGTTCACGGCTCTCCTTCGGCTTGACAACCGTTTTTTCACAGACGCGCTCGATAAAATCGAACCGCATATCCGCAATCGCGGCGCTCCGGTCCATACCGCCCTCTTTTTCCATCTGCAGAACGATATGTTCGATCATGTCGGCTTCGTTCGGATCGAGATCCAGCTGCTTCGTGATCAGAGGATCTCCCTCGATCACTTTTGTCGCCGAGAACCGGAGCGGCAGAGAGGCCCGCTCGGCGTGATCTTCAATGACTGCTTCCACTGCGTGAATCGCACGGTGAATCGCTCCGCCGTGATCATCCCTGCTGCAGAAATCCTGTCTGGCCGGGCGCTCCCGGTACTGCGCGATGTGAATCGCATGGGCGACAAGCTCCGCAATACCTTCGTTCTTCGCCGCGGAAATCGGCACGACCGGAACCCCCAGCATAGCCTCCATCCCGTTGATATCGATGGCTCCGTTGTTGCCGGTCACCTCATCCATCATATTGAGAGCGACCACCATCGGAATATTCATCTCCAGAAGCTGCATCGTCAAATACAGATTTCGCTCGATATTTGTCGCGTCCACGATGTTGATGATCGCTGTCGGTTTCTCATTCAGCACAAAATTCCTGGAGACGATCTCCTCACTGCTGTAGGGCGACATCGAATAAATCCCCGGCAGATCCGTGACCAGCGTATTCGCTTTTCCCCTGATCGCGCCGTCCTTTCGGTCGACAGTGACGCCGGGAAAATTACCGACGTGCTGATTCGCGCCGGTCAGCTGATTGAAGAGGGTCGTCTTTCCGCAGTTCTGATTTCCCATCAGCGCATAGGAAAGCAGCGATCCGGCCGGGAGCGGCTCTCCGTCACCCTTGGCGTGATATCGTCCGTCCTCTCCGAGTCCGGGATGGTCTTTTATATCAATCTTCTCAATTCTCGTGTGAGGATTTTTTCTCTTTTCAATAACCTCAACCTCGATGCGATCGGCGTCATCGAGACGAAGCGTCAGCTCATAACCGTGAATCTGCAGTTCCATCGGATCTCCCAACGGCGCAAATTTGACAACCGTCACTTCCGCTCCCGGTATAACTCCCATATCGAGGAAATGCTGGCGCAGCGCACCGTCCCCCCCGACCGTCTTGATCACGGCGCTCTCGCCGATTTTCAGATTTTTTAATGTCATCCTGCATTCCCTCCGTGGATGATTCTAAGTTCCTTAATAAACGAAAGCAGAGACCACCAGGAGCCTCTGCTTTTCATAGTTTTATTATACCGTCTTTGATTTATTCCGCAACATTCTTCTCCACAGGCTGCGCCGGTCTGCCGGTTCGTCCTTTCTCGAAGACACGGAAAATTCCCGTCTGGCGGATCGCTGTGTAGAGAAGGAAGAAAATGATACTGTCGATCGGCCACATGATGACATTCTTGAGGATACGCGCCGGAAGAACCTTGAGGAAGCCGTTTCCGTAGAGCATATCGAGGAACCATGTGTTCAGAAGGACGTTCACGATCACAGCCACGATTCCCTTGGCAATCAGAACTCTCCAGATCGTGATTTTCTTCTTATAGTAGAAGCAGCCGTAGATGAATGCCGCCAGCATCGCATTAAAGGTGAAACCGAAGAAGAAAGGTCCGTCCGGACGGATGAAGTATTTCACAACGTCCAGAATGCCGGCAAAGAGTGTGCCGGTCACCGGTCCGAACAGAGCGTCGCAGATCTGGTTCGGAAGGGCAGAAAAACCGATCTTGATATAAGGTCCGATGTTGATGGATGTCACACGCTCCAGCAGAATCGCAAGAGCGGCAAGCATCGCGCATGCAGTCAGAACAGAAAGCTTCTTCAGCTCACCTGCCGACTCCACAAAACGATTGTGTGTCATTTCAGATTACCTCCTTGTGGTAAAAGAACGATACTACATTCGGAGATAACCTGGTTTATCTTCGCATGCAGCGGGTGGAATCAGGCATCGCAAAGCTCTGGGCCTTTTCGTCCCTAACAGCTACTCGCAAGCTGCATGTGGGCACTTAACGCGCACGATTCCGTTTGCAGTTGATTTCCTGTCGCCATTGCGGCTCAGGCAGATATAATTTATCACAATCCCCTTTATTTGCCAATACTTTTTCCGTTAATCGTGTTTTTTTCCGAATTTATACATCCATTCGTCCCACAGTTCATACTTATTCGCGTATTCCGTCCTCGTTCGACTGCAGGCTGAGACTTCACATCCGGCAGAAACGTGCTATGATAGTAGGAAAAACAGAAAGAGGCTGACCATGCATTTACTTATTCTGATTCTCACCCATGAAAATGTAAAAAACCGGCTTGTCCGTGAATTTGCCGAACAGGGCATTCCGGGCTGCACCATTATCGAGAGCACAGGTATGGCAAACGTCATCAACAATGACGAGGACGCGCCCATGTTCGGGATCATCCGCCATATCATGAACGGCGAAGACGAGAAGGAACCGAACTTTACTCTGCTTCTCGCCATGCCGGACGAGACCATTCCGAAGGCAAAAGCCATCATCCATGACATCTGCGGAGACCTGAATGTACCCAACGCAGGTATCCTGCTTTCCCTGCCCATCGATGCAATGGAAGGAGTCGGTGGTCAGAAATGAATTCTTTGAATCCCCTGGTTTATCTTGCCATTTTTATCATAGCCGCTCTGGCCGCCGGAAAAATTGTGAAAGCCCTGAAGCTCCCCAATGTCACCGGCTACCTGGTCATCGGTATTCTCATCGGCCCCCACTGCCTGAATCTTCTTGGCGACAGCGTTGTGAAGGATTACAATGCACTGATCTCCGACATGGCTCTGGGACTCATTGCCTTCTCGATCGGCGCGGAGTTCAGTTTCAGTTATCTGAGAAAAGTTGGAAAATCCCCGGCCATCATTGCTGTTTTCGAAGGCTTGACCGCCACCACTGTTGTGGATCTGATTCTTCTGGCGCTGGGCTATAACTATGAGCTGGCCCTCTCTCTGGGAGCCATCGCTTCGGCCACCGCCGCAGCCTCCACGTTAATGATCACCAAGCAGTACAAATCCAAAGGACCTGTGACAAACACCCTGCTGCCGGTCGTTGCAATGGACGACGCTGTCGCCCTCGTAGCCTTCGGTCTCTCCATGGCACTCATCAAGGTACTTGGTTCCGGAAGCATTTCCTTCCTGGCTGTCATGAAGCCGCTGTTCGAGATCCTGGCCGCCCTTTTCTTCGGCGCTGTTCTCGGCCTGCTGCTCACACAGCTCGTGAAATTCTACACGGGACGCGGAAACCGGCTGGCTCTCACTCTGGCCTTCGTCTTCGGCTGCTGCGGCATCTGTGAACTCCTGGGCTGGTCATCCCTGCTCGCCTGCATGATGATGAGCTGTGTATTTACCAATACCTCCCGGTTCACAGACAAGATTTTCGAACCGCTGGATCGCATGACGCCGCCGATCTACATGATGTTCTTCGTGCTGGCCGGCGCCTCTCTGGACATCACGATTATCCCGAAAATCGGACTCATCGGTGTCTGCTACGTTGTATTCCGCGTACTCGGTAAATTCTGCGGAGCCTACATAGGCGCCTCTCTTTCACACGCCCCTGCTGTCGTGAAGAAGTACCTGGGACTCACTCTGGTTCCTCAGGAAGGTGTGGCCATCGGTCTTGTGACTGCCGCCAAAGCATCCTATCCGAAATACGGAGCCACCCTGCAGACCGTCGTCCTGTGCGGAATCGTCATCTACGAACTTGTGGGACCGTTGATCACCAAACTGGCTCTGAAGTCCGCCGGCGAGATCAAGAGCTGAATTACCCGGGAATGCGAAGCAATTTCCTATGGGACAAAAAAGAGGTGCACCGCAACAGATCGTTGCGGCAGCACCTCTTTTTTTAAATCTTATCAAACCAGACCCTGATGGTTCTCAGGAGACGTTCTTTCTCATCTTCTTCCATATCCCTGATCATAAACTGCAGTTCATGATCCAGAGCGACGGATCTGTACTCCGGCTCAATTTTTCCAACCAGTGAATCTACGCTAAGTCCTACAAGATTCGCGTAATAGCAGAGAACCTTCAGACTCATAGCCGTGCGGCCGTTCTCCACGTTACTCACGTATCCGGGGGTCACTCCCAATTCTTTTGCCACTTTATTCTGTGTCAAACCCTGCTGTAATCTCAGTAGCTTTACTTTGGGTCCAAGATCTTCAAAATCAAAATCGTTTTCTCTTGCAGCCATTCCAACTTCCTTCCACTTGAACTTCTAAATAAATGCCCTATGGATAACAATTTTATGACATTTCGTTCTGACTTTCAATTTGCTAATTGAAAACCTGTATACAGTTTTGCATACCCTGAGTGTTTTTTTAGTATAATTTCTGTTCGGATTCGCGGCTCACAGATAAACAGGTTTGCCAAATTACCCGTATTTTATTCTGACAGTTTGTGGACTTGCTTTTTAATCCAAGAAAACGTATTCTAAATTATAGATTTTTTAAAGGAGTAAATGTATAATGTTAGCAATTTTGTATCTAATTCTGGCCTGTATGACAGGCTTCGTATTCCTTCATGCTCTGTTTCGAAAAACTTTTTTTGAAAAGCCTTCCGGTCAGAACATGATCTGGATCGCCGTACCGTCCGCCTTCGGCTTCGGTACTCTTCTTCTCACCTGGCCGCTCTACATTCTTGCCTACTTTTTCCACACAAAAATGCAGGCGGCGAAGCCACTCGGACCGGCAAACCTCATTGTCATGCTTGTCTCCGCCCTCATCGTTGCGGCATATTTTTTTGTGCAGAAAAAAAAGAACGGGTTCCGGGAGTTAAAACCTGTTTGCGACAGGAAGCTGTTCATCCGGGAGGCCATTCTCTACGCGGCCGTTCTGCTTTTTGTGACATTATCCATTTTCCATGTGTTCTTTGTCACGAAAGACGGAACCATCTGCGCGGGATATACGGTCTTCAGCGACTACGCGCCGCATGTGTCCATGATCCGCTCGTTTTCAAAACAGGCGAACTTTCCGACACAGTATCCGTTCTACGGAGGTTCCGACGTCAAATACCACTTCATGTTCCAGTTTCTGACCGGAAATCTTGAATTCCTCGGGCTGCGTCTGGATTTCGCTTACAACCTTCCGTCGATTCTGGCTCTGGTCGGTTTCCTGATGCTGGCGACACAGCTCTCCTACAGGCTCTTTACATCTTTTGCCGCGGAACTGTTCGTGCCGGCGCTGTTCTTCTTCCGCAGCGGTACGGCAATTGTACAGTTCATGATCGAACACCTGCAGAGCCATGATCTGATCGAGGCCATCAAACAAAATCGATCGTTTATCGGCTACACAGAGAATGAGAACTGGGGACTCTGGAATTACAACGTCTACCTGAATCAGCGCCACCTCGCCTTTGGTCTTCTGGTTGCCGCTGCTGTGATCTGGTTCTTCCTCTTCTATGCAGATACTGCCTGCGCGGACAGCGAGAACGGCCGTCTGAAATGGTTTGCCGCCCGCTGGTCAAAGAAGAGCGCCTGGATCTTCGAGGATCCCCTTCGCGCCCTTCTGCTCGGAGTCCTTCTCGGATCCGCGACCTTCTGGAACGGAGCCGCTGTCATCGGCGCACTGCTGATTCTCTTCGGAATGGCTGTTTTTTCGGATCACAAACTCGATTACCTGATCCTCGCAGTATGCGCGGTCTGCGTCTCCTTTCTGCAGACACACGTCTTCATCAAAGAGAGCGTCTTCAAGGCAACTTTCTTCTGGGGGTTCCTTCTCAATGATCCCTCGCTCTTCGGCGTCCTGGTTTATCTGGCGCGTATCATGGGCATCACCATTGTAGGCGCAGTTATTCTGCTGATCTTTCTTAAAAAGAGGCAGGCAAGGATTCTGATCTTCAGTTTCCTGATCCCGGTTGTTTTCGCGTTTACGATGTCACTGACGCCGGATGTAACTGTAAATCATAAATACATCATGATCGCGGCAGTATTTCTTTCGGTTATCTGGGGGGGGGTCCTCGCAGCCCTCTGGAAGAAAAAAGCCGCAGGCCGCGCCTGTATGGTACTGCTCCTTGTCCTTCTGACCGCAAACGGTCTCTATGATTTCCTGATCATCATCAGGAACAACGGCTTCGACCACTCCTATCAGGTTGATCTGAACTCCGATGTCACCGCATGGCTGGATGAAAATCTGACCTCCGAGGATCTGGTTCTGGCACCGAGCAGCTATACCTTCCACGAAGTTCCGATGTCCGGCATTATGATGTATAGGGGATATGCTTATTACGCATGGTCCGCCGGCTACGACATCGAATACCGCACCTCTGTCTCCACCGCCATCTACGCGACGACAGACAGCGAAGTTATAAAAGAACTGACCAAAAAAGAAGGCATTGACTACATCATCTATGATGAGTACGGACAAACCCTCGACGACGGCGAGACACTGATTTCCGAAGACGCCATCAAAGAGGCCTGCAAGCTTGTATACACCTCAAAAGATTCCTACATACGCATCTACAAGGTAAAATGACAGCTGCGGCGGTTGTACCGATAAAGAAAAGAAGGGATGCCACGAAAGTGGCATCCCTTCTTTCTTTATCGCTCCGTCTCATCCCAGTTTCTGAACCGTGCCGGTTCCCATGCTGATTTCCGAGCCGCATGCCTCTGAGATAATGAATCTCGGGCGTTGACGGACTTCATCGAAGATTCTGGCTATGTAGAAGCCCATGATTCCCATCGCGATCATGATCATGGATCCGGTGAGCAGTACGGCGAAGATCACACCGGCGTTCCGGGGAGCGGGGTGTCCGAGGGCTGACCGGATGAGAGCGATCAGAGCATAGATCACACTCCCCAAAAAAATTGCGATACCCATATACATGATCCAGTACATGGGTTTCTCCGTGAAGGAGCCAATGTTGTTCAAGGCGTAGCGGACAAGGCTTCTCGTAGACCACTTGGACTCTCCTGCTTCTCTCTCCAGAACGTCATATTCCACAACGGTTCTCCGGAAACCGGCCCAGAAGGACATGGCTCGGAAGAAGGTCTTTCTCTCCGGCACGCTCACAAGCACATCCACCACATTCTTGTCCAGAAGCTTGAAATCCGAGGTACGCTTCATGTCGAAGCCGGCAGCCCAGCTCATCAGATTGTAGAAGGCTCCGGCGGCCTTCTTGTGAAGGAGTCCCTCCTGGCCGCGATCTGTCTTCACACCTTCCACCACGTCGTAGCCAAGTTCCCAGAGATGGTACATCTCCCACAGCTTGTCCACGGGATGCTGAAGATCCGCGTCCATGACGACACAGCAGTCCAGATCCATGTTGCAGAGAGCAGCAAAAATCGCCCCTTCTTTTCCGAAGTTTCTCGAGAAGTGCAGGCCTCTCACCTTCGGGTTTTTCTCTGACGCCTTCTGAATGCACTCCCAGGTTTTGTCCGTGGATCCGTCGTCCACATAGAGAATTCTGTAGGAGACGGATGCCGCCTCCAGTTTCTCCGCGATACAATCCGCACTTCGCTGAATGTTACCTTCCTCATTGTACGCAGGCAGGATAACCATAAGACTACCTGTTCTCTGTTTCACATCCATCTTTCTCCCTCTGTCCGCACGATCCATTCACTTCCGGGATCACGCTTTCCTGACCTCGTTTAATTCTCTGCTAATCCTATCCCGTTTAAACAAAACGCCTCGAACCACTCTGTGTATATGACAGAACGGAAGAAGCCATCCATGTTTCAAAAGAACATGATAGTTTCTCTTCATCGTGGCCTTATCCGGGAAAAGTCTGTGCATGTAGTATGCTCCTTTTCCGCCTTTTCCGCCGTTTGTATCCATCACATTGTTGATGTATTTCTCAATGGAGGTCGAGAGCGTTCCATGTTTTCCGGCTCTCACATGCGCTTCTACTTTTCTGATTTCGTCCTCATTGCATCGGTCATAGATCCCGTATTCCGCGGTTCCGAACAGACGGAATGCAAGCGCTCTCATGTCGCTCTCGAATTCCAGCATTCCGAGCAGCTCAAGCTGTTCTTCAATATACTTCCAGTCCATGTTCGGCTTCTGAGTGAGATATACATAACTGTCAATCATACTGCGCAGACCGTCTCCGGAATGCTCCGTATGTTTTTCCGAATGTGCGACATGGAAAATATAGAAATCTTCATCCGTGAAATGATAGCCGTATTTCTTCCCGGCATCCGGAACAAGTCTTTCCTTCACATCTTTGTAATACTCATAAATCTTTGGATAGAGATGGTCCTCCGCAAGCGACACATGCATCTCAAAGAAGTACACGGGATTCTTCATATACTGATCATCTTTGTCCGTCTCATAAAGCTCTACTCTGTATCCTAAGTCGACCATGTGATCATGAAGAGCGGCTCTCGCTGCAGGATCAAAGAGAATATCGTTGTCGGACATCTCTCTCATACCGAAAGCCGGATACATATCCTTGATGATTACGCCCTTGAGCGGCATGTACCAAATGCCCTGCTGCTCCATCCAGCTGAGGATGGAGGTTCTCTCGATATCCATCAACATATTTTTTCGAACAGAGAGCGCTTCTGCCTGATTCCAAAGATTAAACCTCTCCGCCCCGAGAAGTTCCTTCTTGTTTTTCAGTACATGTCCAAGCATTGCACTGATGCACTGTTTCGTCGCCAGCCTGTATATCTCATCCAGATCCATCGCGCGAACGATCTCATCCGCCGGTTCAACCTCGTGAATCGCGCAAGCCACCAGATAAATCAGATCCTGTATATTTTTTTCCTGTTTTCCTAATTCCAAGCTATGTTCCCCCTCGTTTTCTTTTCATCATACACGGCTCTTGTCACAAACCGGCAATATACGTTTATTCTGTCTTTCCGTACAGATATGTCTTCAGCTCTTCACTGTTGGCCGCAAGGTCCGGTAGAAGAACCGACATTCCGTTGATATTCTCACCGGTGTATTTTCCGTCTGCCGGAATCCGGTGGGTCTCTCCCATCGTCATGCCGTTCGCGAAAACGGTATAGATATAACCGAGAATCGCGCGGTTATTGATATCTGTCGTAAAGTTCGGAAGCGCCTTGTTCGCAAGTTCAATCGCCTTGAATACATCGAGATCCCTGACCTCCTCGAACGCTGCTGTGAGAACCTTTCTCTGGCGCTCTGTACGCTCATAGTCCGCGTGTCCGACATATCGGATTCTGGAATAGGCAAGTGCCTGTCCGGGCGTGAGAAGATTCATACCCTTTTTCAGGTTCCATCCCTCGTTGGACACGCCGGCTTCGGCCACCCATCCTTTTTTGGTATTGAGAAATTCAGCCTCTTCCTCATTGAGTTCGATCGGGATCTCTCCGACTACCTCCATGGCTTTTACAAATCCCTCGAAATCCACCTCAACGTTTCCGTCAATATGAATACCGAAATCCTGCTGAATGACCTGGTCGAGAAGATCCATGCCACCGAAAGCATAGGCCGCATTGATACGGTTGTCGGAAAAGCCGGGGATCGGCACATACATATCTCGCATCAGCGAAACGAGGGTGATCTTCTTGGTCTTTTTGTTGATACTGCAGATGATCATACTATCGGAGCGGGCTCTCTCCTCACCCTTTCTCGCGTCCTGTCCGATCAGGAGAATATTGCTGACATTCTTGTCTCTCATGACATCGATGTCCGCGTTGTTCCAGCTGACTTCCTCCGGCTTCAGTGTATCCGGAATCGACGTGCTGTCGATCTCAAAAGACTCCTGACTCCTGGAAATATAGGCGGCGTTTCCGAGGCTCTTATCCACGTGTTTGATCTTTCCAAGAACCGACGCCGCGATCACGAAGAGCGTAATCGCTCCGGCAACAAGAAGCACTCCGATGACGATCAGTGTTTTCGTAGCTTTGGACAGCTTCTTTTTCCTGTGATGACGGTGATGATGATGGTGATGGTGGTGGTGATGTTCGTCCAGATTCAACTTGCCCTCAGCCATCAGCCGGGCCTGTTCCGCCTCCTCCTGAGCGATCTTGCTTCTCACATCCCGCTCCAGCTCCTGAATGAATTTTCGTTCTCTCTCCTCAGCTGTCAGAGGAACCTGCACCGCGCGGATCTGCTCTTCCGTCACCCCGGAATCCGACTCCTTTTCAACCGTTTCGACTTTCTCTTCTTCCATTGTCTTTCTCCCCCAATTGATACATGACATTGCTTTTTGTGCTATAGGAATTACCTATGACACAAGGATACGCCAATTCGGCGTTTCATCATGGTCCTACCGGATTACAGACGTGAATCAAAGGTAACCATGTCTTTCATATTCTTTCTGCACACGATACATACCGCAACCGTAAGGGAGAGTACAACAGACATCGTGTGGAAAAAACTTGCACTTACCATACTGGAAATAACCATACAGATCAGTCCGAACAAACCGGCAAAACGATTCGCCGGATAATCCCCGGTTTCTCCGAGTACTTTAAAAAACATCAGCGTGATCAATATCAGCATAAGAAAAGCTCCGAAGTAACCGAATTCTCCCATGACCGCCGGCCAGTAATCGTCTGTGAGGAAATCTCCCATCTTCTGACTGAGTCCCCAGACTTTTTCGAATCCATACTTGAAATACAGCGGTGAATAGTATTTTCTCGCGGCATATGTTCCATAGGTGGCGAAGCCGGAGCCGATGGGAAAATAGGAATTCGCCGTCCTGACGCCGTACTGAAACAAAACGCCACGGGCACTGGTATCATATCCAAAGTAATACACAAACTTCTGTACACCGAAACCAAGAGAGATTCCCGGGATCGCGATCAGCGCCGCCGCTTTCAGCGCAGCCGACCTTCCGTATACAAAGATCAGATAGCCGAGTACGTAGATGATGAAGAATCCGTACGCCCTTGACCGAAGCGTGGAGAGCATCAGCATCAGTGTCATGAAAAGGAAGACACGCTGTGTTTTTCTCTCCTGCGCGTCCAGATAGTTCATCCAGGCCGTCTCGATCATCAGCATGATTACGCAGCTCATGTTCAGGTTTCCTACACGGTTGAAAACATAATGGAACGCCCGGAATCCGTTTACATACTCCGTGTGCATATTGATATTCACAAAAAGGTTTGTGATCGCGAGAAAGAATCCCGGCGTTACAATAATACAGCAAAAACCGTTGACGTATTGCAGGAGCGCCAGCTTGTCCTCTTCCTCCCAGTGATTCAGGTACGTGACGCCAGCATAGAGAGTCATATATGTCTTGAACATGTTTCCGATATCTGTCAGAATCGCTCCGGTTCCGGTCTGGATCTGCCAGATGATATTTCCCAAAAGACCAATCCCCAGCAGGAGCATGATAATCCAAAAGCTGACAAACATCTCCCTTTCCATCTTTCGTTCCATGACGATGATGACCAGCAGATAGACGATCGAAACCACCGTCCACCCCTCGTCCAGATACTGAAGAATTTTAAATGTTTTCATCAGAGGAATCTGAACGATCATAATCATGATGATAATGCTCAAAGGCAATGCACGTTTGTTTATCGTAATTCTCATTCTCTTCTCTCGATTTCCTGATTTCTTTTATTTACATTTTCGCCCGTCGACTGCGCAGGCTCGTAGCATTTTTTCTGCAAAAAATAGTTAGGTATATTCTCCCCGCTGGAGCAGATATTCAATCAGGCCCACATCTTCCCTGTATGTCAGCTTGATATTGTTCTTCACATCAAAACACTGATACCCTCTTGCGCTCTCCGGAAGCTGATCCGCCGCAAAATAAATCTCCGATTCCGGATCAAAGTGTTTCATGAGCAGGTCAAACCGGTACGCCTCCGGGGCAATGATCAGGTAATAATCTTCCCGTTTTGGTTTCACGTCCTTCAGATAGCATCCAAGAGAAGACACCACTTTCTCACAGGTCTCTACGTAGTCGTAGTCGTCGAGAAGGTCGAAGTACCGCTCCATCACATTGGGTTTCAGAAGCGGTCGGGCTGCCTCATGAAAAATGACCTTCTCACAGTCCGGATAATTCTCACGAATATACTGCAGGGCGTTATAAAAAGAATACGCCCGGGTATCCCCGCCCTCAATAGTCTTAATCTTATACTTTTTGTCGAGCTCTCCGCTGATGTGCTCGTCGCGCCCGACAACCACGATGAAATCATCCATATTGGCGACTTTTTTCATCATCTCAATGCTGTACGAGATCACTTCTCTGCCGTTCAGACAGCTGAACTGCTTCGGACAGATAGAACCGAATCTGACTCCGATCCCGGCCGCCAGCAGAACGCCTATATTTTTCTTCATCACCACACCCCGTGTTTCAAGTTTTCTCTGTCGGATTCGTCGGAACCGCTCCGTCTCAAACAGCCGGATCGCTTCCGACGAATTTGGTCAGTTTATGGATGACCATCTCCGTTCCTTTTCGAATCACCTCATCCGACGCCCCTGCGATATGCGGAGTGATCGTCAGATTCGGCGCGGAAAGAAGCACACTGTCCGGCGGAAGCGGCTCCTGCTTTGCCACATCGATCGCGGCCGCGTCGATCTCGTGATTCTTTAACGCCCACGCGAGCGCTTCCTCATCGACCAGACCGCCTCTCGCCGCGTTGATGAACAGCGCATCCTTCTTCATCTGACGGAAACGATGGTAGCTCATCATGTCCCTGTTGTCCTTAGTCACCGGACAGTGAAGCGTCACGACATCCGACGTCTCCATCAGTTCATCAAGTGACACCTTCCGCACATTGTCGGAGATGTTGCTCTCGCCGCACATCGGATCGTAAACCAGAACATCCATGCCGAAAGCATTCGCTCTCTCGGCCACGGCACGTCCGATGTGTCCGTATCCGACGATGCCGATGGTCATAGATGAAAGACTTCTTCCTCTGAGCGCCACATACGGGCTGTCTTCGCCGAATCCCCAGAGCGAGTCTCTGTACTCATCCGGGAGATAGAAGTCCTTGCCGATCAGGGTTCCGTCGTGAACCTGCCGGTTGCTCTTCTCGATGTTTCTCGCCCAGTCGAGCATGTAGCCGAAGATAACCTCTACGACAGCGTTGGCGTTTCTTCCGACATTGTTTTCGACACGAACGCCGAGTTCCTCAGCCTTCGGAAGATCAATCACGGATTTGACGCCTCCTCTGCAGCAGACGATCAGTTTGAGCTTTTTCGCCGCCTCCAGAACATGAGCGTCTATGGTTTCAAACTCAGAAACCAGCACATCATAATCCCCGATCACATCCGCAATTTCCTCGGATGACATCAGTTTCTTGTTTTTTCCATATCCGGCAACATCAAAATCTATATCCGGCACATTTTTTTTGATCATATCCGTGTCAAGTTCAGCCATGATCAGACCTTTGTATCCCATGCTACATTATCCCCCAGTTATTTCTTCACTTCCAAAAGCAGTACATCCGCGAAGGATCCCGCAGGTTCCCGCCTCTTCACACGCAGACATCTATATCTTCATATGAATATAAGTATTCCGGCAGCAGTTCGGCGATGACCTTCGCCTCCTCCGCATACTGCGGGTACCTCTCCCAGAGTCTCGTGTTTTTCATCGAAACCTCCGGTTTGAATCTCTCTTTTTTATGTGTGTGATGCTCCCCGGTAACTCCGATAAAGTCCATAACCTTCGGAACATACTCGTCATATTTATAGATCATATCCTCGAACTGCACCTGCATGCACAGATCCTCGGACACCTCGGACTGTATCTTATGTGTATCACGGAAGATCTCACTGAACTCCTCCGGCGTCTGCGGAAGGACGTGATCTCCGACATGTTTCAGGTAAATATAGACGTCCCTCGGATCCCTGTTAACAATGACGACTTTCAGATCCCTCACATAGCGGAAATATCTCGCCGGATTGGACGGTGAGAGAATTTGATCCAGAAGTACAAACTCTTTGTGATCCCTGTTCAATGTCTCACAGAGGGCGTCCACATAATCCCTCGTGGCCTCCAAAAATTCCTCCTCGCTGATACAGACGTGTCTGGTCTTCAGCCAGGGAAAGTAGTTGTAATACGGAGGTTTCCGGATCGCCTTCGGTGAGATTTTGGCCAGCGCCCTTCGATACAGGAAATAACCTCTCCACACGGGCGCCAGCAGCCAGAGATCTCCGTGCCAGTATCCCGGATAGGTCGTTTTGGTCAGCCGTTCCGCATACTCCCGGGAGATTTCCTCCCATTTCTTTCCGAATACTTTATGGTATATTCTGGAAGTCATCCGCACATATTTCAAAAAGCGCTTCACCGCAAAGCCGGAATTCAGCCGGTGCGGATTTTCCAGAAGATTGTACTCCAGATCGGATACGCCGTCGGGATCCTGAAGCATCCGTGCCTCCACTTCATAAGCCCCCTGCGACACATTATCAAATTCACGGAGAAGATCGTCGATCACTCCCGCTCCTGTCGCGTGAAAGCCGACACAAGATATTTTCTTCATAGTTCTCTACCCTTCGTTCGAACCAAGCTGTCTTCGGATGTCGGCGTCGACAATATCCTCACCGCTTTTGCTTTTCAGCATCTCGTTTGAGGCCTCGCTCAGTCCGTTGCTGATCTTCAATGTGCGGTCACAGGTACTGCAGCGGTCAAGCTCCTCTTTTGTCACCTTTCCATCCCTATAATCACAGCAGATTTTGTTCTCATACATGCTGTACGGTTTTCCTGAGAACAGCGCCTTCGCCTTGTGTTTCGCTACCCACAGAGCAGGCGTCGCGATATATTTGTGCATTGCCGGAGAAACCGAACCGATCATCCAGCAATTTCTGTCGCAGTGTCTCACCTTTGCGCGCACGCGCTCGGCCTCCGGACTGTTCCAGAGTTCTTCCCAGCTCTGCATGTTCAGGTTGCCCATCACTTCTTTTTCTTTCGTTCCGTTACACGGCATGACATCGCCGTAGGGATCGATAAAGAAGGTGTCAAAACTCATATCACACGGAAGCAGACGCTTCTGCCCGTAGATATAATTGATCAGACCGTGATTGAAATACGCACGGAACCACTTCTTCGGACTGTTCGAGCGGAGCAGCTCATTGACGAGGTTCTCGAAATTTCCGGCAACCATCGGCCGGTCATGAATGATATTCTTCGCCTCTACAAAATAGAAACTGTTGTGAAGAGAGGCTGTCGCGAACTCCATGCCCATCTCGTCCGAGAGGCGGTACAGCGGCACCAGATCCTTCGCGTTCCTGTCCTGAACCGTCATGCCGAAGCCGACGTCTTTCATTCCCATCTCGCGAAGTTTCTTCAGCGTCTGATACCCTCTCTGGTAACCGTTCTGCAGACCGCGGATCTCATTGTTCGTGTCCTCGAGTCCCTCGATCGAAATCCGGATGCCGATATTCGGAAATTCCTTTGCCAGATCAAGGATTCTGTCCGTAAAGAAACCGTTCGTCGAGATAACGATGCGGTCACTCTTCTTGTAAAGTTCACGCACGATCTCCTTCAGATCCTGCCGGATAAAAGGCTCCCCGCCGGTGATGTTCGTGAAATACATCTTCGGAAGCTTCCGGATCGTCTCAATAGATATCTCCTCTTCGGGTTTTGACGGTGCCTTGTACCGGTTACACATCGTACATCTCGCATTGCATCGATAGGTTACAATGACTGTGCCATTCAGTTTTTTCTCACGCATATTTATGCCCCGCTATCTGTCCCCTCATAAATCGGAACAAGTTTGTTGTAGTATTCTTCCACCGAATCGAATGCGTCTCCCGAGCACGCGGCGGTGTATTTCAAAAGAAGTTCTCTGTCCTCCCACAGTCTCCGGACCTTTTCGGAGAGTTCCAGGGCGTTTCCGCTTTCGAACAGTTCGCCGTTTTCCCCCTCCCGGATCAGCTCCGGAATTCCGCCGATTCTCGCACCGAGCACCGGCGTGCCGAACATCTGACTCTCCATGACAGAGAACGGACAGTTCTCGTACCATTCCGACGGATAAATGGAAAATCTCGCCTCACGGATCAGTTTCGCCAGTTCCTCTCCGCTTTGAAAGCCCACGTTCCGGATATTTGCAATCCCGTCGACGCGCTCTTCCAACGGTCCCTTGCCCGCAAAGACAAACGGAATATCCTGCAATTCCCGGCAGACATCCAGAAGTGTTCCGATGCCCTTCTCCTCCGAATACCGGCCAAAATACAGGACGTAGTCCTTTTTCTCCGCGCTTCGGTTTTCGACCTTCCGGACGAAATTGTGTAACGCAACCGTCTTGTCTTTGAACAGAGGATCCGAATCAAACATGCCCTTCAGGAACTCCGAACAGCAGATGATCCGATCAAAATACCGGTAGGTTTTTCTCACTTTCCAGTACGCGGCCTCCATCGTACCGATCGCGCTCCTCGCGGCGGAGCCGTGAATACATCTGCCCTTCAGACAGTTCAGATAATGTCCTCCGAGACATTTTTCGCAGTTTTCCCGCGTATTCGGATTGTTCATCATATGGTTCGGACAGACGAGCTGATAGTCGTGTGCCGTAAAAATAATCCTGCAGAAATGTCCGGTCTGTTTTCTCCACCTGACAATTTCAAGCAGGATACTCGGTGTTAACTGATAATTAAAATTATTCACATGACACACATCCGGACAAAAGGCATCCAGTTCTTCCCGGATCTTTCTTCTCGCCTCTGCCGAATAGATGATCCGGAACGGATACGTGAGTTTCGTCAGCGCACTGCCGCCGTGAAAATCCATGTCGGACGTATACGCCTCCGCGCGATTGCTCACGCAGCGACCCTCATGTTCCATTCCGAAGTACTCCACCTCGTGTCCCATTGCCTTCAGATAATCGCCGAGACGAAAGATATATGTCTCCGATCCCCCGTTCGGATAGAGGAACTTGTTGATCATCAATACTTTCATAAAAACTTATTCACTGCCCTTCGCCTCAAATACAGCCGCCACCGTCCGAAACAGAATCTGTACATCGAACAGAAACGACCATCGATCGATATATTCGAGATCAAGCTTGACCACATCTTCGAAATCTGTAATCTCCGATCTCCCGCTCACCTGCCAGAGACCTGTAATCCCGGGTTTCAGACTCAGTCTTCGCTTGTGATGATTCTCATACATTTCAAATTCGCCGACCGTCGGCGGTCTGGTTCCGACCAGCGACATATCTCCCATCAACACATTGAAAAACTGCGGAAACTCGTCCAGACTGGTCTTTCGTATGAATTTTCCGACCTTCGTAATTCTCGGATCATCCTTCATCTTGAACATCAGTCCATCCATCTCATTGTGCTTCATGAGCTCTTTCTTCCGCTCCTCGGCGTCCTGGTACATGGAACGGAATTTATACATCGTGAAGCGTCGTCCGTTCCTGCCGACTCTCTGCTGTTTAAAGATCACAGGTCCCGGATCTTCAATATAGATGGCCGGCGCCACGAACAGACCGACGATCAGACAGCAGATACAGCCCACCAGACCTCCGAGGATATCGAGGATTCTCTTCATGACAAAATCCGTATCACTGAACACCCGCGGAGAAAAACGGAGCACATGGTACTTTGAGAAGTTCTCCATTCTCGCTTCCTCAACACCCAGAGAAAACGTATTGATCGTCAGGAACGAATCGATTCCCATACTCTCAAGGCGCTCGATCAGCTGACTGATCTGCTCATTGTCGCTGTCCGGAAGGCTCATGAACACTTCATCGACGACGCCCCTTTTCAGAAACTCGTCAAAGTCCCTGTACCTCTCGTCAATCACAGCGCGCCCATTCGAATCGTAGCAGATTCTGAAAAATCCGTTCTCTTTCCGATCCGCGATCATCAGACCCGTGATTTCATAATCCAGGTCAAATTCCTCCAGAATCCTGTTCATGACAAACCTGTAATTGGAACGGTTCGCAACGATCACCAGCTTCTTTCTGCACCGTTTCAGATAATTTCTGAAAAGGCGGTCCGCAATCAGGTGTCCCAGAATCATCATAAAGGTATCCATGACCGCGAAGGAAATCACGAAACCTCTCGATATTTTGGATTCCGTGTGAATCAGATACACAATCACGATCAGCAGAAGCGTGAGCATGGCGTTGTCAAGAAGCGCATTCCGCATCAGACTGAAGATCGTTCGGCTGCTGTTTTTCTCCTTCCTGTCCGCCATGAAAATATTCATGACCGCATAGGCGAGAATAAACAGCAGAAGTGTCCCCCACAGGCTGAAGTCGCCGGAGAGCGGAGACCGGAACCATCCGAAACGCAATCTGACGCACAGCAGATAGGATGTGGTCATACACATGATATCTACAATTATTCCTATGATTTTCTTTTGCAAATCCCCCACCACCAGTTTCTTGGTACCGGATGCACCGACCCCCATCGGTACATCCTCCCGTTTTTATCATATTACCTTCCCGCGCGCATTGGCTTTCCCATGCTTCATCCGCAGGGATTCCATAAACACAGGCGTGACACAACTCTCTTCGCGCCGATTACCTGACGAATACGGCAAGCGTCGCTGTATTAGACTGATTTCCGTCAACGTCGACCACATAAATCTCCAGTCTGTAGACACCTGTCTCCTGGTTGTTCACCTGGCCCTTGACCGTCACGCGCTTTGCCAGCTCCGATTCCGAATCCGTCTCATCCTTGAGCGTCGCAATATACAGAAGCGGATCAAAATCCTGCTCCAGTCCAATCTGAACAGCGTACTGCTTCAGATAAAGCCTCGGCGCGTTGTTATCCAGAAGCTTAATCGACTCATCATTGGCTTTCGCACCTTCCTCATGAGCAGCTTTCACGTCGTCAGCCATTCCCTCTGTGAGTGAGGAGGAAACTACCTTTTCTGTCGAAGACGAAACCACCGCCTCTTCGCCATTTGCGGAGGATGAAGATACCGTCTTCCCGGTATCTTTTCCGCTCTTCTCCTTTTTCTGTGCCTCTTCGGCCTCATCGGAGCTCTTCGCGTCCGCGATATAATTCACTCTTCTCGTTCTCCGGACCACATTATTGCTTCTGTCTTTTGCGACATAGACAACCATCGCTGTCTGATTGTCGTCGGACGGAAGGACATCGGTTACACGGAGTGTGTTTGTCACATCCCCGTCTTTGCTGTCGAGCGCGATCACGCCGTCCATGAGAACCGTCTGATCCGTACCGGCTTCATACGTGATTTCATCAGACGGAAATGTGATTTCCGGACATCTTCTGTCCTGCTTTACATAGATCATTCCGTTTCCGGCAATAAGAAGAGAAAGTACGATCAGTCCGAAAATAATAAATTTCTTTGTCTCACTCATTTCTTCTTCCTCTTCTTATCTTTCTCGCTTTTTGTTTTCTTTCCGTCTTTACTGTCGTCCGATGCGGCGTAATATCCGTAGTGTCCGTAGTATTTTCCGTAGCGGCCGTACTTGCCGTAGCGGCCATAACGGCCGTAGCGGCCATAACGCTCATTCTCCTGACTCGCCTTGTTCAGCACACAGCCGAGAATGGGACAGTTTGCTCTCTCAAGCTGATCCTTTACATCCATGGCAAACCGGCGGCTGACCTCCTCTGCGGCGATGACGAGAATGGAACCGTCGCAATATCCCGCAATGACCGCACTGTCAATGACCGAACCGAGCGGCGGTGTATCAATGATGATATAATCAAAAACCTTTCGAAGGCTGTCCAGCATCGAGTGGAAAATTTTTCCTCCGAGAAGCTCTGTCGGGTTCGGCGGGAAAGGTCCCGAATAGATCATAAAGAAATTCGGGATATCTGTCGCGTACACGACATCCACACCGTCACACTGTCCGGAAAGCGCATGGGCAAGTCCCTTGATCTGCTTGCCGGATACACCGGTACGTCCTACAAGTACCGACTTTCTCATATCCGCGTCGATCAGCAGTGTTCTCTTTCCACTCTGAGCAAGAGAAATCGCAAGCTGCATGGATACGGTACTCTTACCTTCGTTCTCCGAACAGCTGGTTACATCTATTACTTTTTTCTCCGGACCGCTGAACAGGAAGTTCGCGCGGAGTGTTTTATACGCCTCACGGGTGAAATAATCCTGATCCGGCTGTTTAATCTTAATTACATCCATCTCTTACCTTCTCCTTCCGATATGTAAAAATCTGTGTCTCTTATTTCTCTTGACACCTTCGGCCAGCGGAATAACACCCAGTGCGCTGATTTCCAGATATTTCTGAATATCTCCGGCATTCTTAATCGTATCATCCGCAAGATTGAAAATGATGACCGCGGCAATCGCAAGGAACGCGCCGAAAATTCCTCCGAGGATTCCGTTCCTCCTGGGATTCGGGCCCGATTTCGCCATCGGAATACTTGCCTCGTCGACGACGTTCACAGCCTCCGCATTCATAACGGTCGTGATATGTTTTGCAGCCTCCTCGCGGACACAGTTCGCAATATCACAGGCCCTGAAAGGATCAGCGTCCGTGATGAAGATTGTAATCACACGCGTATTGTCCGCCACACTGACACGGATCATGCTCCGAATGGCTCCCGGCGAGATGTAACCGCCGACCGTGTTCTTCATCGTCAGTCTGGCAGAAACCGCCTCCGTAACCTCGCGGCTCTGAATCAGCTCGACGTAGTCCTTTGTCAGTGTAGCACCGGCCTGCAGATCCGAGTTCAATGATCCCGTACTGCTCTTCGGCATTACATACAGCTTTGTCGACGACGTGTAATACGGCGCGTACTTCGCATTCACATACAGCACATTCGCGAACAAGAAGATCGCGCTGGTGATAATGATGACCGGCAGCTTCGTGAACAGCAGGTGCATGATCGCGCCGAGGTCAATCTCAATCTGAGCATTTTTTCTGTTTTCCATTCCCCAATTCTCCTGACACTATATAGTTTTTTATTTCCGGTTACTGAACCGCTTCATCCAGAATCCTCTGCGGATTCTCACGGAAGATATGATCCACGTAACCGTCCCCGGCTTTCTTTCTCAACAGCCGGATCACCTCACCCATCCTGGGCTTGCGTTCTTTCATATTATGAGCATCACTGCCGATAAAATCGACGAGATCCTCTTTGATGAGTTTCCTGCAGAATTTCTTTGCAGAACGTCCGTCTTCCCCCAGTACGGCGTCCGCATTGATCTGGATCCCGGCCCCCATGCGCCGCAGATAATCAATCAGATCAAAATCCTTTTCCAGAGCAGGATACCTCTCGATGTGCGCGATGATCGGCTGATAGCCGAGGCTCAGGGCCACATACACCCTCTCCTTGATGTATGCCGCGCTGTCGGCTCCGGAAAACTCCAGAAGCACATGTTGCGTATCCGCGATCCGCAGCTGCGGCCGCGCTCTTAATTCCTCCTCCATTTCCATATTGACATGGTACTCACACCCAAGATATAAGTTCATCCCCGGAATTTCATCCCGAACCTGTTCTTTCAAATACAGGTAATTCTCCCGGATTTTTTCCTCCGGCGTCTCAAACATTCCCACCCTGTAATGAGGGGTAAGAATGATGTTTCCGATCCCGTCTTTGTATTCTTTTTTCAGAATATTCAAGGATATCTCTATATTTTTCGCTCCGTCATCAACATCCGGGATGATATGACAGTGCATATCAAAATAATCACTCATGTTCCATCACCCAATTACCAACTTTCGCCGTTCATTTTCATATCAAATATTTTATATTTTTCAAAATTTCTCACAATTTGATTATAGCTCTACATGGCAGATTTTTCAATTATTATTGCATCAAATCTGCTTATTTTATATATAAATACAACAATACAACGCTTTTCGTACGTTCCGAGGTGAAATATCGTATATTTCGCAATTTTATAATACAATTTTTCATCAAAAAGGCCTTACAAGAAAACCAAAAAAAGACGTATTTCCGTATAGGAAAAACGTCTTTTTTCTCAATCGATTTCGTTTTGCGTATTCAATTCATCAAGTTGTTGCCTTGACACTCTCAGGCTCTGCTGAGATACTCATAAGCCACCGATGCAGCGCTGATATCATTGATACATTCCAAAGAAGCAAAGGGAACAGACTTTACAATCCGATCACAAAGAGAGATGCACTTCAACAGCTGCATCGGATCTTTTGCGCGATACCCGTGCCTCGTGGTCAGACGCATGGCTGCATCCGCATCCATCTGACCAATTCTGTTTTCCGGGCCGCGACGGATACCGGTCACGCAGGCGAGGGGCACTCCCCCCACCATCGCAGGGCGTGTATACGGCGCCCACCCCGTACCATATACATAAAATCCATCATCCGATGCTTTTATAAACAGTTTGTCATCATCAATCAGCTCTGCTTTATCTCCGAAACAGCTCTGCCAGTGCTTTACATGAGTCGTCTTTCCGGTGTCATGAGGCGCCAGGAACACATAACCCCGATTGTCCACCGCAACACCTGCTCCATGAAACACCAGAACATCATGTGCCAGAAGCAACGGGCACATTTTCATATGTGCAGCATAAAAAACCAGATCCTCCTCAAGTAGATTCCATTGAGCATTTTTTCTGAATCCGAAGTCATTAACCATTATAAATGTTTTTGTCAGATCTTCTTCCGTGATGACAACATGTTCATCCGCCGGCTCATCCGTCTCATATCTTTCGAACAATCGATCCGCTTCTCTGCACTCGTACCTAACGTCGAACACAACATCCGCATACTTCACTCTCATATTTTCTTCCAATCAGAAGGCAACGCCTGAAACTTTTGAAGTATCCCCTGCGCGAAGTCTGTCGACTTCATATTTCAGCCAACACATCTCCATGGAGTTCTTCATCACCTTACAGCTCACCTTGTCGTTCGGGCACCTATCAAAGTCCGTACACGTCGGAAGATATGAACAGCCCTTGCACTTATCGCGCAGGACACTCGGCCGGGAGATCTCCGCCCAGGCTTCCGGATCCTGAATTTCATTGTAGTGGAAGATATCCGAATAGAACCTCGAATCATCTTCGATATGCTGACATTTCGTCAACTTTCCTCTCGGATCAATCACCGAGCTGTGCTCATAGGCCTCATAGCTGCAGTATTCGATATCCAGCATACTCTTCCGCATCATTCCGGAGCAGAAGCCTTTGCTTCTCGCATATTCCATAAGAGATGCATGTTCAGCCCACATATTCATGGCATTCTGATCTTTCATAAGCTGATGCAGAAGCCCCGGATAGACGTACAGATTATCCTTCTTCGGAAACTCCACAGCGAGATAATCGATCAGTTCCCTGAGATTCGCCGCATTATTTCTATCCAGATTGAGACGGATCAGCACCGGGATCCCGCGTTCCGAAACTCTGTGAATCGCGGCAATCGCCTGCGGGAAGTAGGATTTGGAATCATCGATGTAGCATTTTCTCGCGTCGTATTCCTCCTGTGTTCCGTCGAGAGTGATCTGTGCCTGGCGGAGATTCCAGCTATCTTTCATCTTGTCCGCGATCTCTTCCGTCAGAAGGCTTGCGTTCGTGACAATTACAGAGCTGAACTCCACGCCGTTCTTCCTCAATTCACCGCAGATATAATCTATGATCTTTGCTCCGATCAACGGTTCGCCACCAAACCATAAAATCGTAATCGGTCCCCTTTTTACTTTTGTCTCCAGAATATACCTGACAACCTGTTCCTGCACCTCTTTTGTCATCGTATAGCCGACAAAATTCTCCTCGAAGCAGTACACACACTTAGCGTTGCAGGTCGAGGTAGGGAAAATCGTGTACAGGGAAATTCCATCCTGAGGATTATTCACTGTCTTCAATATTGTTCTGAGAGACATATACAATTCTGTCTCATCCTCATCTTCCGGAATGAAATAATAATCCTCAAAGAGTTTCTTTAATGTTTCATTTTCCTCGTCATAGGCGAAGGTCTTGCCAAACGGAATCTGTTTCCACTCCTCATCCGTGAGCTCTATGAACTGTCTGGTCAGCTCATTAAACAAAAACTTGCCCTTATATTCAAAGGGAACCGTATAATTCGAAACTCTGAGCTTTTTATTTCTGTCATTCAGAACCTGCTTTGCAGCAAAAAAGTCAAAAAGTCCCGACATTTCCATTCTCTCTATCATCTGGTATACCACCCTATACTATAATCTTTCATCTACACTTCGACGCACGTCTTCAGCATAATATTCTCAAAAAAACCTATTTCATTGCCTCATAGACAACATCCGCAGCTTCAGGTTCCATATTTACCTCTGCCACGAAGACAGGCACATGATTCGCAACCCAATCCATCAGCTTCATCAGTTTTACAAGCTGCCCCGCATCTCCCGGTATCAGCGTACTGTTCAGAAGTTTTGCAGAAGCTTCCGGCGCATCCAATCGTCGAACCTTGTTGACTGATCCGCGTTCTATGTAGCAAATCCCCTGAAGCGGGACCATAATATCCGACTGCCATTTTTCTTTGCCGCACCAGGGACTGCCGCAAGCCAGAAGTCTTCCTTCGCCATCCCTTCGAAAGATCGTCCGATCACCGTTGACTACCCGGCAACGTCCTTCAAATTTCCGCATCCAAAGATTCATATGCGTACTTTTACCTGTTCCGGATGCCGCGGAAAACGCGTATGCTTTTCCATCAACCGACAAACTCGCCGCATGCATAACAAAAGCATCGAAATCCGGCAGTGTCTCGTAAATTTTTCGGATCGCGGCCGTTTCGACGCCTACCCCATCGTCAGCAATATCAAATTCAGTTTTCGCCTTATCTATCTCATCAGATGTGACTTTTATGTCCACATCTGTCTCTATCCCATTCCGAATATAATCTCTATATGTCGCCCTCACAATATGTTTCCCGGGCTCCACATCTACCATATTGAACTTTATGTTTGCGATTTCAAGAATCATTTATATCACCTCTAAAAAAAAGGGGTGGAAACTGTAATTTCCACCCCCGACAACGCTTCATCTAAACATCAGTCAGATGTGATGATAGGTGTCTGATCCTCACCACGGCAAGGAAGCCAAGGACAAGAAGACTCCGGATCCGGTGTTCCGGTTACGATCTCAGCTGCTGTTCCCTCGAAGCGAACAACATCCATAGCTGCTGCATCATACTTTCTCATAGTGTTTTTACCTCCTCATAGATTTTTATGATTAAACAAACAGAAGTTTGTTAACCAACACACCTGTGTCAACTCTTTGCTTCAATCCAAATTATAATTATTTGAATCGATCCAACTTTTCAGATATTATTAATAATAAGGTTTTCTTTTATTGTTATCTGACTTGTTCCCGTTGACAGTTACTATTGTATAACCATGCGCCTATATTGTCAACACAATATGTGCATTTTCGCCTTGAATTTTTTAACAAATTCTTTAGTCCTGAATTGCGCTAATTTCACGAAGTTTTCCGATTACCATATCAACATCTTTTGATATAACATCTTCCGGTGCATCAAATTCCTTGAGCATGGCCTTCACAATTTCTTCCTTCGTCGTATCGTTCTTGAGAAGTGAAACGATGTATCCTGCCGTCTCATTGCTTCTCACCATCCCGTTGAATGCCTGACCGTTCACAGCAACCATAACCTGCTGTCCGCCGATCTCCTGTGTGACGAATCCTTCTTTTAATTTCATTCGTAAATTCCTCCCATATAAAACACCGCCTTTGGAAGAGGTCATCTTCCGGATTTGGGCAGTATTTTTATTAATTTAATACAATTATCGAAGTCATTTTTGCTTTCGATGTGGGTAGATTATCACAAGCACGTTAGATATTGGTCACACAGCAGATGCATTTTTACCAATTTTTCTATTGTGTTATATTTTTTGTTTTATCAATTCAATTATCCAAAGCAGAACAAAGTCCGCAAGCGGACTTCGGCTCCCCCATCCCCCTCAATTCTGAGGGGAGCGCAGCGGACGAAAGGCGCGCGAGCAGAATCGCGTAAGCGATCTTCTTATCTGCGAGCCGCGCATCCCGCGGAGCGTTTTGTCTCATAGGGAATGCGAAGCAATTTCCTATGAGATAAAAAAGGCGCATCCCCTGAGGGATGCGCCCGTAAAGCGTCTTATATAAGAATTATTCACTCACAAATCAGTGTGCGTCGAAGTAATCCTTTGCAGCCTGGTTGTATCTGTATGCCATCTTAGCCATATTCAGATTGTTCGCGTCGCTTGCGCTGTTGCTCACTACATCATATGCCCAGGTAAGTGCGCTTACCTTAACGGTCATTGTGCTGGATCCATCCGATACTGTGATTGTGTTCACTTTGTCAAGTTCAGATGCCTTGATACCGGAAATCACAACTCCATCATCTACGAGATCAACCTTCTTGCCATTCAGCTTCACTGTGTAGTTCGAAGAATCCTTGCTGAAGTTGAAGTATACATTCAGAACAGTATCCGCCTGAAGAGACAGAGATGCACCGATATACTTAACGCCGGTCACTTTTCCACTCACATTCTTTGCGTATGCTTTGAGATTAGAGGCGGAGATATCCGAAAGGTTATCTGTCACAGAAGCATTGCCTGTCTTATACTTCATAAGTTTCTGAGCATATGCGCCGTAGTTCTGGATTGCCTTTGCAAGCGCCTTCGTTGTTTTGTCGCCTGTATTCTGGTAAGTCTCTGCAATCGATTTGATCGTAAAATCATAACCGTCTGCATATTTTGTCTTTCCGTAATATACCGGAATCTCTGCTCCGTCAGCAGTGTAGATCTTGATATTGATCGTATCGGTAGTCTCTTTTGCCTTTACATACTTATTAATCTGGAAAAGAAGGTCGCCATTGTAATCCTCACCGTCGAGATCGGAGAAGTTCACCTTCGTCTCCTCGCCGTTCATTGTCAGGATCGCATAGCCGTCTGCAGCGTCTGCCGGCACTCTTACAAGTGCGCTTCCACCGATCTGACCCTTGAGCTCGAGGTTCAGACCCATGATCTTGCTCTGAAGATTGGAAGGTTTCTTTGTAGGTGTAGGTGCCGCCTGACCCTCTTCAACTGTCCAGTAACCTGCAAACTCACCGCTGGTTACTTTTACAGGCTGAAGTCCATCTGCTACATCAGCCTCATCGAGCTGCTGTTTGAAAAGTCCTCCGCTTACTTCAACAGAAGCGCTGTTGCTCTTCGTGAAGTTCTTGCCGGAATCTGTACGGAATCTTCCGTCTGTTACGGTAAGAGTTGTTCCGCTCAGCTTCACAAGGTTGCTTCCCTTTGCTCCGTCAAGTCCGCCGGAACGTACAAAGCCGCCATTTACAGTTACAGCACCTTTTGTGGAAGCTTCAATGGCCGCGCCGTTTCCTGCGTTCCAGATTGCGCCTTCCTCAAGAGTAACTGTGGAATTTCCTTTTGCTTTTACGGTAGATGCTCCTACAGACTGAAGAACCGCGTCATTTGTAGATGCAGCATCAACAACGAGGGCGCCTTTTCCTTCCAGCGCAACTGCTGTTGTATTTGTATCCTCTGCTGTGATGAACGCACTCTCAACAGTCACTTTACCGTTGTCATGTACACTGATGACCTCAGAACCTGTACCGGAGATCAGGCTGACATAGCCGTCAGAATCCTTAATTGTGAGATTTCCGTATACATCAATCTTGCTGTCACCTGCCACGATTGCAGCAGACTCCTCGTCATCCTCGTAATAGTCAACATCTGCAAGATCGATGGTCACGGTCTTGCCTGCCGGAATCTCAAGGCCGTCTGTGACATCCGCCTGCTTCAGCAGGGTAATTGTAGCCTTGTTAGAAGCGCTGTCGACAGCATCCTGAAGAGAATCATACTGTTTGCTTCCGATCTTTGCCACAGCATCGCTGACCGGTCCGTCGGTCGGCTGCGGTGCCTCTGTCGGATTTGTTACAGAGCCTCCTACTACCCAGCTGTTTCCGCTCTTTGTTGCGTTGGAAGCGTATTTTGTGATATCCGCATCATAAGTTCCACCCAGAAGGACGATCTTTCCGCTTCCCTCTGTTCCAATTCCCTTGGCACCAACTACCTTACCGGTACCCTTGGAATCCTTGATGGTGTAGGTTGCATTGTCATGAGCTACCAGATTGTGACCGTTCAGGTCAAGTGTGTGACCATTCAGATCGATGGTTACACTTGCGTACCATGCTCCACAGTCAGACCACTGAAGCATTGCATCTCCGGAGAGCACATACTCTCCTTTCTGGTTTGCCACATTGGCGATATCGCCGGAAACCTCTTTTGGCGCTCCTACAACATCCCCGTCTGCTGCGCTCTGCGCCTTAACGTCCTGATCAGCAAATACCATTGTCGACGGAACCATCGTCGAAACAGTAAGTGCGAGAATTAGTGCTACTACTGCTTTCCGTTTCATATCTTCTCCTTTACCCCCTTGCGCGTATATACGCCTTATTTTCGTTTATCCATTAATACATAATACCGAAAACGTTTAATACAATTATAGCGGTTGTGTCAGTACTGTGTCAATTGTGCATCAGAAAATTCGTGCAAATTGTCAGTAACTTTCTGATAAATAAAAAAACTGTATCCCGGTATATGTCAAAATGGATTCCAAAACATCAAATTGATGTATGTTTTTCTCCCGCCGTTCCGTTCAAAATGCGCGTTTTCTTTGTTTCTATGTCATTTTCTCTTGATAATCTGCAAAAAAATACAGATCCAGCGCGTGACCACGGGTGCGTCTGTCACCCCCTTTTCTTTTGACAGAAAATTTGTCTATCACGTACCGCGTTGCACGACTTGTTTTCTCAAATTATCCGTAATTCACGCTTCCGCATCATGGAGATCCTGTAAAGAATCTGATACAATCCAAAAAGTCCGCCCCGCCTTTTCCGGAGAGTACAGCAAACATTTCGCCACCTGCAGTAACCCTCCAAAATATATCCCTGACGACGGCATTTACGAAATCGTTTTACGAATTTCAACACCTCCTCATTTTGTGCATATATACTATATTCCTCTCAAAAATGCGTCTATCTCACGCCAAAACGAGGATGTTCGCTGCACGGAATCGGGCAGAATGACGCCCCCTCCGCTCAACGGCAACTTTGTCTTCACGCAAAAAGGAGGAGACGTTGATTCCTCAACATTTCCTCCTTTTTGTCAGACATCAAAGCGACGTCCCTCAAAAGTCTTTGCCATTTCCTTTTCCACGCCGTTTCCGGATCCCATTTTTCCGAAGTCCACGGCCGAATCCACAATACTGAGTACCGCCGGTCGATGTGTGACAATGATGACCGTCTTATCCGTCATCGCCCGTAGATTGTCGAGAAGTTTTGCCTCTGTCTTCTCATCCAGCGAGCTCGTCGCCTCATCGAGAAGGAGAACAGGATGCGAAGAATAGACCGCCCTGGCGATCGCAATTCTCTGCATCTGTCCCTCCGAAAGGCCGGCACCGCGCTCACCGAGCTGTGTGTCAAGTCCGGTTTCCAGAGACCGGATAAATTCGTCCGCGCAAGCAATCTCCAGCGCTTTCCAGAGTCCTTCATCGTCCTTCTCCGCCTTCTCATCGCCAAAGGACAGGATATCCCGGATTGTTCCGCTGACGAGCTGATTTCCCTGCGGAACATAGGCGTACAGGCCTCTGCAGTTTTCCGCAAGATCTTTCTTCTGCCCGTCCACTTTCAAATACAGCTCTCCTTTGTCCGCGGGGTAAAGTCCCATGAGCAGCTTCAGCACGGTACTCTTTCCGCAACCGGAAGGTCCGACAAACGCGACGTACTCTCCCCTTCCGACTTCCAGATTGATATCCTTAAGAACAAGCGGCATCCTGGGCACATCGTCCCCGCTGCTTTTTACCGGCGGCTGATATGTAAAGGACACATCACGGATTCCAATGCTTTCAAACTGCCTGTTCTTTCTGCAGCTCTCCTCGTCCTGATTCAGATTTTTCGACCTTTCATATCCCTCTGCTTCCATCAGTCGCTCCGCACTGGCCACCATTGCAAAATACTGTGGGAAGTACGAAGATACCGACGCAAACGGCGTACTCACCTGATTGATCAGCTGGAGAACTGCCGTGAAATCACCATATGTAAGAACCCCGTTCAAAATACCGAGTCCGCAGTAGATCGCGCCGCCCAGATATACGCCGCGGATGACGACAGAATATCCAAGAACTGCAAAACTGCCGAATATCTTTCTGTGCATACGGGCCGCTTTGTGATTCCTCATTCTCTCGCCGGCCATTTCCAAAGTCCGCTTTTCCTGCGAGAACGCGCGGATCACCAGCATACTCTCCAGGCGCTCCTGCATCAGCACTCTGAGAAGACCGTCCGCCTCCTGAATCCGCTTGTGAAGCTCTTTCATTTTTTTCCGGAAAACCAATGTCAATCCGATCAGAAGCATTCCGCCCGGAAGAATAATCAGAACCGCGCCCGGAATAATCGAAAGAAGAGCGATCACGCCTGCAATAATCTGCGTCACGAGACCGAGCGCACCCGGAAGAATATCAACAAAACCACCTGCGACCACAGCTGTGTCGCTTGTGAGGCGATTCATCCACTCCCCGGAATGTGTGGCCGTCACCTTTGCGTAATCATTTTCAAACAAGGTATTGAATAATCTTGTCTTACATCGGTTTTCCAGTGTTGTTCTCGCCACCTCACTCAGATAAGAGAACAGTATCGACGCAAGAATCTGAGCCGATACCAGAAGAACGATCGCTACAGCATGAAACCGAAAGCCGCTCCAGTCCTTGGCAATCGCACTGTTTACGATCCCCTTGTACAGCATGGCGTTATATACAGCCGATACGCTGAGCGCAATCTCAATCACAACCATGACTGCCAGAATATACTTCACCCGTCCGGCCACATTCATGATCCAAAGAATAGCAGCCCCGCTTTTCTTTTTCCTTTTCATATCTCACTCTCCCTAACTCCGGATTATTGATGTCTTGAACAATATAGCTGTACCATCCAACTCCAATTCCCTGTAGCGGATCCGCTCTGCTTTCAGCGGATTCGCATACGCTTTTATACAGGCGTTGTTGAAAGCGCCCCATTTTGTTACGTCCTGCGTATCCCGATAGCCCTGTCCATCCGTATCCACAAAGGACTGCCCTCTCTCAGAGCTTACGGTTTTGATCGACGTTGATTTCCCCTCATAGAACTGACAGGTCATCCCGCCGGAAGTTGCATTTACAACGACCGCAAACTGCTCACCGGACTCAATTTTCACCTCTTTGTCAAATTTGACCGTATAGAATCCCATGAGATCCGTTGTGCCGGACGCTGTCGCCACTACTTCGCCGGTACCCGGTACGCCATCCTGAAGATTTCTTTCAAGGCTGACCGTATACTCCCCGTCGGCAGGCATATAAAAACCGGCAGCCCCAACCATTTCCGGGCGTTTTGCTGTGAAAACATTTGCATAACCGCCTACAAAGCCGGACATCGTAATACTGAACCCGCAGCCGTCGTAGCCGAATTGCTCGGTGTATTCATGCTCTCCGTTCACCGAATCCGCACACACGTAAACAAACGGAACCGTGAGGCTTGCATCCTCATAGGAGATCCACGCATAGCCATTGTCGCCATAGCTCGTGCCATAGCTGTTCTTGATTAATAAAGCCCCCGGATTCTCAGCTTTGGTCACGTAGGAGTCATCCCAGCCGGTCACAACCACCGCGTGCGTACTGGCCGTCCGTTTCCGCAATCCGTTTTGTGTCGTCAACGCATGATAATACGAATTTGTCTCATTGTCGAGCCCACCGGACGCAAACGAAATCGATACAGATCCATAGCGATAGATCGCGCTCTTGATTTCCTCAATCGCCTTTTCACGAATGTTGTATCTCTCATCATCAGTATACCTGTGGCTGTTTGTATCATTCGGAACCGGTTCCGTCAGGAATAACGCAGACTGCAGATGTGTTTCCGATACTTTCATTAAACTCTCACTGAGAGGAAACGAATCCGGATACGGACAGGCGCTCTCAAGCACGGGTCCCTCCCAGTTCAGCAGCGTGGAAGCCGCCATATAGTTGTTTCCGCCACCGTTGATCCAGTTATTGGTCCACCGGTCCCCTGTCCCGTTGTGTGCGGCATAAGACAGATGATACGGCGAATAATTGTCTCTGCCGTCCACCACGCCGCTCTTGATCCTATTGATTCTGCAGTTATCCGTTGCCGCAAACGCCCAACAGAGAGCAGAACTGCTCTGATAACGGACAGGAGTCACGTCTTCATTCCTGTAGGAAGAAGGAAGCTGCTCCGCTCCAACCAGTCGCTCCGGTCGCTCTGCCGCAGATACATCAACGCTCTCGCTGTCACCGGTCGTTTTTGAGCGATCTGCACTACCTTCGCTCTCGCTCCTCAATTCCAACGGCATCGTCCACTCTTCATTTCCGCTCACATTTATGAAGCCGTCCGACGCCTTCATTTCCAACTCATCTACTTTTACGGCAGCGCTCCCGGCATCCGTTCCGGACACGGCCGCCCAGGCAGGCTGCATCCCGCACAAAAGCAGAACGAGCGCCAGCGAAGCTGCCTCTATCTTTTTCTTATGTTTCATTAATATTGCACACAATTCACAGATTCCATCTACAACACGCTTCATTTTTGCAAATTGTTCCCCTAAATTACAATAGCACAGATGTATCAAATGTACAAACAATTCATACTAAAAGAGGAATTCCCATAACATTAAATAGAATGTCGCTCGCGACATTCCCGCGCCGAGCGCGGATGCGAAGCATCTACTCATCGCGCGAGTGCGCATCCCGGCGGCTCGTTTTGTGTTATAGAAATTCCGAAGGAATTTCTATAACACAAAACGAGCGCACCCCCGAAGGGATGCGCCCGCATCATTGTTGTAAGCTTCTATTTCTTACTGACAGAAATCAGTGTGCATCGAAATATGCTTTTGCTGCCTGGTTGTATCTGTAAACCATCTTAGCCATGTTGACAGCGTTCTTATTAGAACCGCTATTCGAAGCATTCAGTGTAGAGTATACCCAGGAAAGAGCACTTACTTTAACGGTAATTGTGCTGGATCCCTTTGTAACCTTAACTGTGTAGGTCTTGTCAAGATCAGCTGCCTTGATTCCGGAGATTACTACTGCGCCGTCATCGAAAGCGACTTTCTTGTTGTTTACTTTTGCAGTGTACTCAGATGCATCCTCAACATCGAAGTATACATTCAGGTCTGTATCAGCCTGGAGAGACAGAGCCTCACCAAGGAATTTTGCTCCGGAGATTTTACCGGAAACGCTGCGTGCGTACTCCTCAACATCTGCTACTGTGATATCAGAGAGACTATCTGTTGTCTTAGCGCTACTTGCCTTGTAGTTCATAAGTTTCTGAGCATATGCGCCGTAGTTCTGGATTGCCTTTGCAAGATCTTTTGTTGTCTTGTCAGAGGAGCTCTTGTATGTATCAGCAACTGCCTTTACAGAGAACTCATAGCCATCTGCCTGTTTTTTCTTACCGTAGTAAAGATCAAGCTCTTCGTCATCAGCATTGAATACCTTGAAGTTAATGGTATCTGTTGTCTCTTTTGCCTTAACGAACTTGCTTGCCTGATAGATAACTGTATCGCCGTTATCCTCACCCTCAAGATCTGCGAGATCGATTCTCTCTTCCTCACCGTTCATCTCGAAGATTACGTAACCGTCAGTCATATCAGCCGGTACTGTGAAGAGTACACTTCCACCGATCTGACCTTTCAGCTCAAGTGTTGTACCAAGAACTTTTGCCTTAGCGTCAGTTACAGCCGGTGTAGGTTTCACTGTAGGCTCCTTGGTAGGAGTCTTTGTAGGTTTAACTGTGGAACCTGTTGTATCTGCTGTCTCAAGGAAGTATGTCATCCAAGCCAGCGGAGAGTTCCAGTTGATTGTACACTCGTTTACACACCATGCCTCTACAGAGTCAACGTAGCACTTCTGAGAAGGTGTATCGTCGGAGAGACCTGTACCTCTTACGTAAGGGTCAACCATTCCCTTGTTCGGACCACCGGACATAACTCCGCAAGGAGCGTTCGGGAATGTAGCATCAATCTCACCGGACCAGTATCTGTGGTGCGGGTGCTGTGTAGCGTGCTCGCCGTATCCTGTTACGTAGGAGTAGTATCCGCCGTTACGTCCGAAGATGTAGTCCATAGCCTCAGCTGCACCGTTGAGGTACTTAACATCCTTGGAGAGATCGTAAGCGTAAGCCATAACGATCGCGTTGTTTACTACCATGGAGTTGGAACCCCACTCATAACCATTGAACGGCTCTTTTCTCCAGCTTGCGTTTACATCATCGCGGAACTCAGTTCCAACGTAAGGAACACCATATCCCTCTTTCTCTTCCTGAGCGATGTAATCGTCAGCGTTGTTCTCGATGGATTTCTGAAGTTTCTTATTCTCAGCGGAGGTAAGAAGTTCCGGATGCAGAGACAGAGTCAGTGTACCAAGAGCTGCTGTGTTACCCCAGTTGAAGGATGTGAAGGAACCATGGTTCTCACCACCTGTTACAGAAGACAGACACTCAAGGGCATCTTTGTAGCTAAGGAGGTCAGATTTGTACTCCTCGTCGCCTGTTGCAACGTAAAGCTCGCATGCTGCCCAGTAGAAGTCGTCCTTAACCTCTGTATCACCGTAAGCTCCACCACCTTTGGAGTGGTTCAGCGGTGCGTAGAGGATGTGTGCATCACTTCCGCCGATGATGTTCTCTGTCTGATCCTCGGACTCATCATACTCAACGTTCTTGAACTTCATAGCAGCTGCATATGTAGACTTCGCAACGTCGAGACACTTCTTAGCGTAAGTAGCATCGTAATCTTTCCAGAGTCTGTAAGCCTGAGCTGCTGTAGCTGCAACGTTCAGTGTAGCTGCCAGTGTCGGCGGCTTAACGATACGTGTGTAGGTATCCTCGTTCGGTCTTACGCCCAGACCAGTCCATCTGTAGTCATGAAGTTTGTGATATACAAGACCTTTGTACTCACCCTTCTGAGCGATCATGTTGAAGAAGAAGTCCATCTCGCACTTTGTCTCTGCAAGAATCTCCGGTACTCCCTTGCCTTCCTCCGGGATTACGATCTCCATATCGCCGGATGTCCAGTCAGTCTTGTCACCCTTGATGTTTGCTCTCTCAAGGATGTTCTGCAGTGTCCATACGGAAATACCACCGTTTACAACGTATTTACCGTGGTCACCGGCATCATACCAACCGCCTGTTGCAGTGATTGTTCCAAGGGATGTGTCTACATCATCACCGCTGATCTTGTACTCGTTCTGCCACTCTTTCTGGATATAAGCTTTATCCGGATTGTGTCCGCCTTTGTGAGCAAGATTCTCTTTTGTACCTGTAATGTTATCGTTGGATGTGATGTACTGATCCTTAATATCAATACCGGAACGGTTCTGATAGAAGTAGTTCATTGCGTTTGTGAACAGAGAATGCTCTTTTCCAGTGCTCTCTGCGCCATAAACGTTCTTGCTGATGTTGAATGCGTAGCTCTCTTTGTCTCCGCATACAAGTTTGTAATCTGTTCCCTCTACATCATAGTCGGAGAAGTCAAGAACAGCTACATAGTCACCGGAGTTCTCATCCAGTCCACTCTTCTTAACTACATTGCCCTCGAAGACTGTCTTTCCACTCTTATTCTTCAGCTGGAACTTCTTCGGAAGAGAAGAAAGCTCGCTGCTGGAAGAACATGTTACGGTAGCTTTCTTGTTCAGGTTCGGATAGTATCCTACCTGGTTAACAGCGATACCCGGGATTACGTACTCAGGGCTTACCATGTATGCCTGATCTACGTCATCTGTGGAAAGGGACATGTTATCGAACTTAAGAATTGTTCCCTCCGGGAAGGAAAGCTGACCCCTTGTTCCTGTTACAGTTCCGCCGCCTCCGAAGTGGAATGTCCACTCAAGAGCCTCTGCTGTCTCACCTGCTGTGAAATCGAAGGAGAAGTGGTTGTCACCTTTCTTAACTGTCAGCGGATCCCACTTCATGTTGTAGTCAGAAGAACCGGAAGCGCCACCGTTGTGCCAGAACTCACCGGCATTTGCGTCGCCTACAGTCTTAGCGTCAAGGTTACCGATCTTTGTGTAAAGTTTTCCTGCGTTGGAAGCATTTACATCGAAGGTCAGATGATATTTTGTTCCCTTCTTAAGAGAAAGTCCTCTGTGTCTGAACTGGCAGTCCCATCTGTCCTCACCGCCCTGGTCCTCACCACCGGCTTTTACGATCTCGATGTTGTATGTACCACCGGAGATATCGAACATAAGGTGAGCTGTACCGGACTCGCAGATGTGCCAAGGAAGAGCTGCTCCGTTATCGAAGTCTGTAGCTCCCAGCATCTCATAAGAAAGAGCTCCGCTGTCTTTGGATGTACATACCTTCGGAGTTTTTCCTTCCTCGTTCGGCTTAACTGCTGCTGTCGGGCGAGGTGTGTTTGTCGGAAGCGGTTTTCCGTCATATTTGTAATCACCGTGGATGTTGTTTGCTCCGGAAAGGGAACCGTTTGTGATGTAGAGGCTTCCGCCTGTTCCTACATTAACACTTCCTGTAATTGTAAGCTTATGTCCGTTACAATCGATGGTTACATCTTTCAGCCAATACTGGTCGATGTTTACATTTCCACTGATTGTGGAGTCACCGGAAAGTTTCAGTGTTCCACTCGGTGCGATTCTGTAGAACTCGTTTGAAAGCTCTGTCGTTCCACTCGGAAGTTCTACGGTAGCGCCAACAAGTGCTTCGTCATCTGCGGATGTCGCTGTAACATCAGCGTCAGTGTCTGCGAATGCAGGTACTGCTGCCGGTGCCATAGATGCAAGCATCGAAGCAGAAAGAAGAAGCGTCATAATGCGTTTTCTCTTCATTAATCTTTCCCCCAATCGTAAAATAATACGAAAACGTTTTAGCATCTCAAATTATATCAGAAATTCAGAAAATTTGTGATATAAAATGTCATTATCGTCAAAATCAGCGTTTGTTACAAATACTTTTTATACTGTTTGTTGCTTTCGCAATCTTTTGGTTTTTCGTTTTTTCGTTCTTTTTCGTCATTCCAATATCACTATAACATTTTTATCTCTTATTCATGTTACCCAAAACAGCAACTTTGCTATATAATGTGGTGTTTTGGATTGTTTTTCTATTCACAATCCATAAGATCTACTATAGAGGCGCTGTCGCCTAAAGTCATTTGAATTTTCTGAACTTCTATAAAAATGTATTTGCAATATTTTTTCAATAAAAATAAGAACCGCGTCAGTGCCAGAGCATACACGCGAACACGTCGCTCTCGTCCTCAGCGCCCCGCCGCCTATTTGCAGCTGCTTCCGGCAAAATCGAGCACGTTGTGCTCTCATGCCTCCAGCAGCTGCGCTAGTATAGCGGTCGAAAAATAACTCGACGTATGCGACGAACGCTTGCCCGAGAGTGCGTGCCTGAAAACGTAGGCGTAGCGGGCTACGCCGAGGCTTGCAGGTGCGTGCTATCGAGACAAGCGGGCTAGCATAAGTAGAGTTATTTAAGAACCGTTATACTTAGCTCGCGCTTCGGTCTCCGCTCCGCTCCGGTCGGTGCTAAACGAACGTCCCCCGGACGTTCAGCACCTCCGCTCCTATCGTTCGCGTTGCATGACTCTGTCCCTGACGCGGATCACACTTCTCTGTTCATTACTCGATCGAAGCAAATATTGTAAGAATACCCATCTCGATACTCATATACAATCAACCGTATAACATTGCCTTCGTATACGAAGCTGACTTTCAAACAACTTTCAAAAGCACACATTATTCTTTAATATACATCATTCGACCACTATTGCTATTGATCAGATACCATCACATCATACCAGCGTGCAGATAGAAGCATATCCTGTCTTCAGTTTTCCGCCGGAGCTGATCATGCCGTCGATATCCAGATCTCTGTATGCTTTCCGTTTTCTCGGCGCTGTCGTTGGCTTCGGTGTCGCGGTTGGTGCCTTCGTCGGTGTTGCTGTTGGCGTTGCTGTCGGAGCCTTGGTGGGCTTCGGAGTTGGTGTTGCGGTTGGCGCCTTGGTGGGCTTTGCCGTCGGTGTTGCTGTGGGTGCTGCGGTCGGTACCTTGGTTGGCTTTACGGTGGGCTGGACGGAATCGCTGCTCAGCTGTGCGCCTTTATAGGAGGCGAGCTGTCCGTTTGCTCTCACCTGCATGAAGCCGTGAAGGTTGAGGGAGCCGTCTTCGTTTCTCCAGATCTGATCGATATCTACGCCGTTTGCGGGTGATGCAAGGCTTACGAAGTCGCTGTTGGTTGGATTGATCTGTGTACCGAGTTTCATGCTGTTCTCGGCTTTTACTTTATCCTTGATGGCAAGCCATTTTTCCTGAAGGTATACGCCGTTCTCAAAGGTTCCCACGAATTTGTCATTGTCGGTAGATGTTCCGTTAAGTCCCACTGCCTGTGCAGCTGCCTGCCGAAGTGTAAGGTTCTCATCATAGTAGGAGATGATGTTCTTGAAATCACAGCCGTCGTCGGTGCATCGGTAGAGGCTGAAGTTCGGCTTCTTGTCCAGACCGTTGTTGTATGCTGTACAGTTGCTGAGGCTCTCCAGTTTCGGGTTGTTGTTATCGGTGAAGCCGCAGTGGATATTCTCGAATGCAAGGCAGTTGTCCACAGTATGCGGTGAGCCGACGCCGGAACCTCCGAGTTTGAAGCCGTTTCCGTCGCAGCTATCGCCTCCTCTTCCGTCTTCTGTGCGGCCGTTGCGATAGGCCACGCAGTTCTGGATCTTCACTGCGCCGATGGGTCCTGTGGCCGGTTTCGCGTAGAGATCCCAACCGTCATCGGAGTTGTTGTGAGCGATGCAACCGTAAAATACATTTCCCTCTCCGCAAGTGAGTTTTGCGGCAAAACCGTCAGCGTTCTCCATACTCTTCTCGTCACAGTTGTTCAAGGATGTACAGTTTAAAACCAGGTTGTTCGCCGGCCAGTCGTCCATGCTCACCGCTTTTGTATCATATCTGGAGAGCTGAAGTCCGGTGTCACGGTTGTCATTAAACACCATGCGCTCGATGACATTGTTGTTTCCGGAGAGAAGCATTCCGTTGTCGCCGGCTTTTGTAATTTCGAAGCCATAGAAATGCCAGTAGTCGCCATCAAGTACAACGCCCCTGCTGGAAGGATCGTAGGATTCTCCGGAGAAGTCAAAGACAACCTTTCCTCCGTCATAATTGCGAATCATTTTGGGCGCGGAGGGTGTTCCGTTGTTTGTGTTGCTGATCACAAGAGACGAATCAAAGCGGTACGTTCCTTCCAGGAGCCAGATGGTATGGCCAGGTGTAATTGCCTCAACGGCATCCGCGATTGACATCGGATCATATGCAGACGTTCCGCTTCCTCTTCCGTTCGGAGCGGCGTATACATCTCCGTTTGCCGGCTTTGTTGTGGGCGCGGCTGTCGGAGCCTTGGTTGGTGCCTTTGTAGGCGCAGTCGTGGGCTTCTGTGTCGGTGTCTTTGTAGGCGCGTTTGTCGGTTTCTGTGTCGGTGCCTTTGTCGGTGTCTTCGTGGGCGCAGTTGTCGGCTGTGTGGAATCAGTTCCGAGCTCCGCTCCCTCATATCCCGCGAAAGCGCTCTGGGGCTTCACCTGCATGAAGCCATGTACATTCACACTGCCGTCGGCGTTTCTCCAGGCTTTGTCGAAATCTGTTCCTTTGGCAGGCGCCTTCACGCTGATGAAATCGGAGTTTGACAGTTGCACGGCATTTCCTTTCTTCATACCGTTCGTTGCTGCTATCTTTTCCGTGACGGCCAGATATCCGGAGTTGTAATAAATACCATTACGGAAGGTGCCGACATACTTGTCATTTTCAATCTTGGAGCCGGTAAGTCCCACGGACGCCGTTGCCATCTTCCTCTCTGAAAATCCGTCATCATAGAAAGAAATGGTATTGCTGAAATCACAGCCGTCATCGGTGCAGCGATAGACGCTGAAGTTTGGCTTCGCGTCAAGACCGTTGTTATATGCGGTACAGTTACTCATTCTCTCCAGTTTGGGATTGTTGTTGTCTGTGAATCCGCAGTGAAGGTTTTCGAAGGCAAGGCAGTTGTCCACCACGTGAGCGGAACCGACTCCCGATCCTCCAAGCTTGAAGCCGTTGCCGTCACAACTCTGAGTGCCCTCTCCGTATTCTGTGCGCCCGTTGCGGAAGGCCACGCAGTTCCGAATGGTCACAACGCCGATGGGGCCGGAATCCGTCTTGGCGAAGAGATCCCAGCCGTCGTCCGAATTGTTGTGTGAGATACAGCCGTCAAAAACATTTCCATCTCCGCAGGTCAGCTTTGCCGCAAAGCCATCGGCATTCTCCATGGTCTTCTTATCGCAGTTATTCTTCGATGTACAGTTCTTGATGAGGTTGTAAGACGGCCAGTTGTTTTTATACTTGGACACCTGAAGACCTGTATCCTCATTGTCATTGAAGATCATGCGCTCGATGACATTGTGATTTCCGGCGAGAAGCATACCGTTGTCTCCGGCATTCCGGATTTCAAAGCCATAGAAATGCCAGTAATCCGAATCCAGGATTACGCCCCTGTTAGAATCTCCCACACTCTGTCCGGAGAAGTCGAAGACTACCGTTCCGCCATTCAGCGGATAGACATTCTTGCTGGCGGAGGCTGTTCCACTGCTTCCGCTCTCAATTTTCAGTGATGAACTGAACTTGTAGGTTCCGGCAGCAAGCCATACCGTATGGCCTGCTTTGATATTCTTCAGCGCGTTGGCCACGCTTGTTGGATCTGACGCAGAAGTTCCGCTTCCCTTTCCGTTCGGCGACGCATAAATGTCCCCACTCTGAGGAGCCGGAGCCCCCTGAACCTGTGTCGTATTCATTTCCGTTGCCTCGACTTCCCTGTCTGAGGATACATTTACATCCACATCTGCCGATGTCTGCACTGTCATCGCCGGTGCTGTAGACAATGTCATTGCCGATGCCAAAAGCATCGACAATATTTTTTTCTTTCCCATTTCCTTCTCCTTTCATACCTGTGGTGCCGGACAGCAAGCTGCCGACTGGCATCAACCACCTAATCTGCACACTCAAAATTCAGTCCTTGGCCAGTTGGCTTTTTGATCATTTTCGAATTATTACAGATTATTTACTTTTCTTAGCGTAAAAATACGGAACCAGCAGATCAACTCGTACTGGTTCCGTATCTCTCATTATCTCATAAGATTTTACTGCTCAGTTGCGCGTTTGTTTCTGTATTTCTTCGTACACATTCCGCCCTGTGATCAGGATTTGAAATATGCGTCAGCCTTCTGGCTGTATCTGTAGATCATCTTTGCCATATTCAGCGTTTCTTTCTTTGCAGCCGCATTCGAGAGTGTCTCATAGCTCCAGGAAAGCGCGCTGAGTTTCGCAGTAAATGTACTGGTTCCGTCAGAAACGGCAAATTCTTTCACAGAACTGAGATTCTGCGCCGCAATATTGCCCACTCTTACAGCGTAGATGCCGTCGCCCGTATCTTCAGCCTCAACTTCTTCTCCGTCAATTGTGAACGTATAGTTATCCACATCCTTCGAAAGCAGGAAGTAAACAAACAGCTCCGTCTCGCTCTTAAGAGACAGGTTGTTGCCGACATATTTCACGCCTTTAACGGATCCGGATTTCTTCGGAGCGTAAGATTTCAGCGAAGAAACAGTTACATCCGACAGTTTATCATCCGGTGTGTATTCGTCCGCCTTGTAGTCCATCAGCTTCTGCGCATAGATACCATAGTTCCGGATTGCCTTTGCAAGCTCACGTGTCTTCGCGGAATTTGTCGAGGAATTCTGATATGTTGCAGCTACGCCGGCCACGGAGAATGTGTATCCATCTGCAAGTTTCTTCTTATTCTCAAGCAGTGTAACCTCTTCGTCATCGCTTGTGTAGAGTTTCACGTTGATCTCGTTATTTGTCTGAGCCGCGCTTACATTCTTCGCAAAGCTGTATACAACGCCTTTCTTATCCTCGGACACCTTGGAATTCTCATCGAGAAGGACCTTTTCCTCTTTTGCATCCTCCATCTTGATGATCGCGTAAGCGCCCTCATCTTCCGCCAGTTCAGCCGGCACTCTGAAGTATACGTAAGCACCGATCTTTCCCTCCAGAGAGAGGTTTGCTCCGTAATACGATGCTGTCAGATCAGACGGTGCTTTTGTCGGCTCCACAACAGTTGTCGGTTCCGGAGTTGGCGTCGCCGGTTTCGGAGTAGGAGTAGCCGGTGCCTCCGTAGGTTTTACAGTCGGTTTCACAACGGTTCCACCGGTCACTGTCCAGGTACCGTCCTCGTTCTCCTCACATACCGCTCCCTCTGCGAGCTGCTCTTCCGGAACTTCAAGGGCAAAAGTACCTGCAGCTACAGATACTGTGCTGTCCTCATCGTAGAGTACATAAATATTGTCCTCGATGGACTCCGGACCATCTACAAAGGTACCTCCGTTTACAACCAGATTGGAGTTCTCACCCTTCAGCTGAATGAAGGAGTTATACTCACCGGTGTATGCAAATGTACCGTCATTGATTGTCATTGTGCCGTCTGCCATCTCAAGGGCGTGGCTCGATCCGATGAACTCGCCGCCATTGATTGTCACTGTGGAACCGCCGATCAGGTTTCTTCCCACCTCAAGAGCGTCCGCTCCTGTGCTGACAAACTTTCCGCCGTTGATTGTGATCTCTGCAGGGCCTGCTTTGCTTCCGTCTGCAACGCTGTCAAATACTTTTACCGCACTTGCCTCGGCAGTCACCTCTGCGCCGTCCTCGGATACGAATTTGGAATAGGCATCGAGAAGAACCGGAATTACACCAAAGCCCTGCTCTGCTGCGTCGATCTTCGCTCCGTCCTCCAGAACGAGTTCTCCGTTCTCCGCAACTTCAACCATTCCGAAGGAGGATTTTCCGTTGCTTCCTGTATATGCGATTGATCCGCTGCCCTTGCCATCACGAATGGTGAGTTTTCCGTTTACGATGATCTGTCCGACAGCTGTATTTGCAACTTCTACGGTGAAACCGTTCGTATTGAGTACAACGTCTTTTCCTTCCTCGATGATGAGTCCCTCTTTGGAGAGATCCGCATTTCTTGTAACAAGAACTTCATCGCCCTTTTTCGCTGCATTTACAGCATCCTGAATGGAAGCGTATTCCTTCGATCCGACGGATGCCGCACCGTCTCCGATCGGCACCGGTGCTGTCGTAGGAGCCTTTGTCGGAGTCTTTGTAGGTGTTTTTGTCGGAGTTCCCGTCGGTTCCGGACCGCTTGTCGGCGCCTTTGTCGGATTCGGGTTTGTTCCGGAGTTTCCGACTGTGATCGTTCCGTCCGCGTTCTTCTTGATCTTCGCGTTCTCATCTACATATTCCGTAATGTCTGTATCATAGGTTCCGCCGTAGATCATGACCGTTCCGCTTCCCTGGTTTTGGAAGCCGCCGAAATTGATCACTTTTCCTCCGCCGACAGAATCATAAATCTTCAGGATCGCGCGATCCTGTGTGCCAATCGTATTTTTTCTACAGTCCAATGTGTGTCCCGCAAGATCCATCGTAACGGTTTGTCCCCAGTTTACTCCCGGGCTCCACGCGATATAGGAATCTCCGGTCAGCACAAAACTACCTGCTGTATAGAATTCCATTGCAATGTCGCCGCTTGCTTCACGATCCGCTTTACGATCCGCACCAACCACCTGCTCAGCCGTCTCTGAAACCGTAATATCCTTGTCTGCCGCGTATACCGGTGCACCGACAGTAAACACCATCGCCGCAGACAGAAGCATTGCTAAAAACTGTTTCTTTTTCATTTTTACCCTCCCATTTACTTTTCAAAACGCCCCCGCTTCACGCAATACAATCGTATTGCATGCAACTCGAAATCGTTTTAGTCTACTATAATTATATCGTTTTCAGAATTAACGTCAATGTTTACACAACTCCGAAACTACTTTTCTTTATATCGCACAATTTGGCATTTGTTTTTTGTAAGATTTGCAAATATTACACATTATTTTTACTTGCACAAACAATTAAAACTATACACATTTGAAAAAAGCACTCAAATTTGTCAAATATGCACATTTTATATTATCTATGTGTACAACTCGCGATGCCAACGGATCATCAGCTATTTCAGGCACCTGTAGTACAAGCAACCGGCATTTACCTTCTTTTTATTTACATAAAAAATACCAGTAATATATATATGTGAACTTCCAATAACTGGTACGACTCGACGTTGAATTGTACACAATCAAACGCGTCAAAACCCTTATAAATACTTATAAAATCCGCATTTTGCACTTGCGAAGATGCGGATTTTTTGATATACTATATTTAGTCGTAAATACCACTATAGAAAAGAGGCCGATTATGTATCTGGATTACCTGATTGATATCCCGGACGTGAAGGGAAAAATTACATATCGAAAGAAGGGTAACGCTACTTATGTGTACTATGAATACGATAGGATTTATGATCCGTCAAAACAGTACACGACTGTTAAACGTTCTACCATTGGTAAGCTATCGGCAGATGATCCGACCAAAATGAGACCGAATGAAAAGTTCAAGAAATACTTTCCGGAGGTCGAAACTCCCGAGGAAAAGGAAAGCAATGGCAGAAGCAGCTGTCTCAGAACGGGTTCCTATCTGGTAATCAGCGAAGTAGTAAGAACACTTGGGCTGGATCAGAAGCTGGTACAGGCATTTGGTGCCAAAGATGCAGGAAAAATCCTTGATCTTGCAGCATACTCCGTTGTTACAGAAAACAATGCTGCGCAGTACTATCCTGATTACGCTTATAATCATCCTCTTTTCACACAGAATATGAAGCAGTATAGTGACTCTACAATTTCAGATCTTCTTCGATCGCTGGATGAAAACCAGCGGCAGAAGTTTCTCGATCTCTGGAATGAGGAAAGGAATAAGAGGGAACGAATCTATATCTCATACGATTCTACGAACAAGAACTGTGAAGCCGGTGAAATCAGCATGGTGGAGTTTGGCAAGCCGAAAGTAGACACAGGTGCGCCTGTTTTTAACTATGCTATAGGCTTTGATGTGAATAATGAGGAGCCACTTACCTATGAGAAATATCCCGGCAGTATAAATGATGTTTCTCAGCTTCAGTACATGATCTCAAAAGTAAAAGGTTACGGCTATAATAACATCGGATTCATCCTGGACAGAGGCTACTTTAGCAAGGAAAACCTTCGCTTCCTGGATGCGAATGGTTTTGCTTTTGTCATCATGGTAAAAGGAATCCGGGATTTCATAAATAGCCAGGTGAGGAAACAAAAGGGTACATTTGAGAACGACTGGGGCAGGCAGATTTCTGAGTTTGGCGTATATGGAACAACCGTTAAAGAGTTTGTTTACTCATCAGATACCAAAAAGCGGTACATTCACATATACTACAGCGCTGCGAAAGCGGCCGGTGAGCGTACGCGATTCGAGGAAAAAATCCAGGAAATGCAGAAGTTCCTGGATAGGCACAGAGACGAGGATCGGGAATTTGGCAAAGCTTTTGAACACTATTTTTATCTCCATCGAAATGAGAAAAATAATCACCTTGTCTATGCTGAGCCTAAGTTGGATGTCATCAGAGCTGAATTGGATATGTGTGGTTATTTCGCAATAATAACTTCTGAGAAGATGGGGGCAAAAGAAGCGATCGAGTTATACAAAAGCCGTGATGTCTCCGAGAAGGCATTTCGTGCAGATAAATCTTTCCTTGGAAATGATTGTTTGAGGGTTGCCTCAGATGAAGCCGCTGACAACAAGATTTTTATTGGATTTATAGCTCTCATCATCCGATGCAAGATCTATTCGTTATTGAAGAACAAAGCGAAAGAAATGACAAGAAAGCCGAATTATCTTACTGTCCCGGCAGCAATCCGTGAGTTAGAGAAGATCGAGATTACCAGACAGCTGGATAAGGTTTATCGCTTAGACCATGCGGTGACAAGGACACAGAGGACTATTCTGAGCGCATTTGGCATAGAGGTAACACGAGTGAAGGATAAGGCGAATTACATCGGCGAAGTATTGAAAGGAGCATTGTAATGGCCAGAACGGTAAATAAAGCCGCATTGGAAGAAAAGATCAGGAAGCTCGAAGGAGCGATTCGAAAGAACCGGGAACAGTATGATCGTTTGACAGCCGATCTTGATGAGCTGTTAGCTAAAAGGCGGGCAATTCAGAGCGAAGAACTGATGAAAGCCATAGCAGAGAGCCCTCGTAGTTATAATGAGATCCTGCAATATATCAAGGGAGAAACTAGCGATGACTCAGATGCAGAGGCCTAAGAAAACGAAGGGTGAACTCTGGAGAAAGATAGAAGAGCTTGAACAGAAACTGAGAATTCTGGATGATTTCTTGTACGAAAAAGGCCTCCACGAGGAGGCCTGCGAATATGTCATACAACGGTTGGAAGCACTTGAAGAACTACCGTTTGAATGATGATTTCTGTGCTCGGAATATAGAAATGAGGGACGCTAGTCGTAAAAAAACTGGAAGTTCACAATA
>NZ_JHXY01000006.1 GCF_000621585.1 [Eubacterium] cellulosolvens LD2006
CACCGAATATTTCGGCGGGATTCTTATGAGCATATGGATATGATCCGGGCACGCTTCTGCTTCGATTATTTCTATACCTTTTCTTCGGCATAATGTTCCAAGAATCTGTCCTATGTCTGCTCTGATATCCTTATAAATTACCTGTCTCCTGTACTTAGGTGCAAAAACTATGTGATACTTGCATTCCCATTTTGTATGGGCTAAACTATTTTCTGTACTCATTATGAGCACCTCCCGTGTTTATATTTGTGGTTTGCAGACCAACATTTATATTAACACGGGAGTTTTCTTTAATCTAAAGATCTTCCCTCCACCTGCAGAGCAGGTGGTTTATTTTCACTGTGACACAAAAAAGAAAACGTATAGCTACGCCAATAGCTATACGTTATCTTGTGAAAAATACCGAAGTATTATCATTGTGGTGATGATTATTTTACTTCCTTTTTTTCACAAGAACAATTGACATTATAAACAATTTTCAATAATAGTCGATTGATTCGACTGAAATCTAGGAGATTTTTTATATGAAACATAATTATCTTTTAAACCCTCACTTATTATTCGCAAGGAGGGCTCCATATGGGAACAACTAAAACCGGACGAACACTAAACACCAAAGGTGCTGCCGGAGTAGCCAGTCAGTATGCAGTTGTTCATTCTAATGAAGGCGCCTACACCCACCCGCTGAAAGGAAATCACATCAGATTAAAAAATGGCGGTCATGGTCAAACCGGTATGAACGAGCTTGATAAATACGGAATCAGATACAAAGTCGAAAAGACGTACGCCAACGGTGTTCGTGTCGGCCATGTACTGGATCATACAAATAAAGCGAAACGAAAATCCATGGGGCAATCGTGGTTTCCCAGAAACTGGACAAGCAAAGATATTAAGCACGCTGGTGAACATGTAGCAAATTTAAAAGCGAACCGCCACAGCAAAGATGGTATCGCTATCTTTGGCATATGGAAAGGTGTTCGTGTCGGTGTTATCCGCACATATGGTCAAATCGGAACCATTTTCCCCGACGCGAAACAGCCCGTCAAAAAGAAAGGTGGTAAAAAATAATGAATATCGATCAATTCCGCGAAATAATACAACGAAGAGAATATATAGAAAAAATCAGTCACGACGAATGGGCCGAAGGTATTGAAGAGTGTTGGAAACAGGAACTGTCCATACTTTCCGAAGACATTCCCGGAACAATCACATTTCTTAAAAATGAATGTACTGCTTCAGAATACTCATGGATCAGTGAGATTATTGAAGATCTAGCTATTCAAACACAGTGTAGAGAGCTTATTGCTACATACAAAGGAATGATTAAAAAATACCCAGATGAGTGCGAAACATATCACATCTCCGACTGTGTAAGTTTCGCTGAAAAAGCATTAAATAATGAGGAAGATGACCATGTCTAAAACAATTGAAAATCTTGTAGACGAAGGCCTTCGAGTTTCGTTGGTTGAAACCGCTTTCTTCGATGGTGATTTAGAAATACCATGCATTCAGGCTCCCAAAAACATCATTATTCCCAATGGTATGGTTCCGTTCTCAATCAGAGAACGGAGCCTGAAACACAACGACTTCGTTTGCTTCTATGAACACGACATAAAATTCCGAGACATTCTAACTCACACAGAAGATTATGTCGATGATTTGAAGCGTTTTCCTGGGATTATCACCCCAGACTGCTCACTGTATGTTGATGCCCCCTTAATTGTACAGTTGACCAATATCTATTTGAACAGAGCTATAGGGCACTATCTGCAAAGTCAGGGTCTTTATGTTATTCCTAACATCAGGTGGGGTGATGAACGAACCTTCACAACAGAAATGTTCCGCAGCAAAGTTGCATTTCTCGGTGTGGAAAAACACAGCATCGTATCCATAGGCACATATGGTCAGATAAAAACAGCTGAGTCCAAACAACTGTTTCGAAATGGATTGATAGAAATGCTAGATGAACTCGAACCAGAAGTTGTACTTGTATATGGTTCAATGCCCGATAAAATTTTTCACGGCTTATTAAATCGAACAAGATTTATTTCATATCCGGATTGGACAACACGCAAAAAAAATCCAGGAATGAAATATCTGCATAATCTCAGCAACAAATAAAAAACATCCGCACATCTTCTGGTTATCCCAAGATGTGCGGATGTCTTTCATTATTTTAAAATAAAGACTCTGTGTATTTACCAACTACTGAGCACTTCGTTTTTTCTTCCTCTTTACTTCTCCGCAGCCTTGATCTCTTCTGTGGAGATGACGAATTTTACATTACCCTTCATGCCGTCCGCAAGTCCGCTGAAGCTTGTGTAGGTGAGATCCTCAGATGTAATTGCTTTGAAACGGTCTCTGATACTTGTGAAGTCTGTCATCGCGTCTCTGACAACCGTTGTGAGGGATTTGATTCCGTCTTTGTTGTACTTGTCCATACCGTCGGCAAGCTTCGTAGCTCCGCTGCTGAGTTTGGAGATGCCGTCTTTTACTTTTCCGCTTCCGTCCATAAGAGTTGCGGATCCGGAAACCAGCTGACCTGCTCCGCTTCTGAGCGCGTCGGAATTGCTGTCAAGCTTTGAGGTTCCTGCGTAGAGTTGCTGTGTACCTGTGTAGAGACGGGATACGCCGTCTGTGTAGGCGCTGACTCCGTCGGAGAGCTTACTTGCTCCTGTGGAAGCCTGGGAAGTTCCATCCGCAAGCTGTTTTGCGCCGCCGGCAAGTTTTTCTACGCCTTTCTTAAGTGCCTCGGAATTCTCATCCAGCGTTGCGCTTCCTTCTGCCAGCTGTGCCAGGCCGCCCTCTACTTTCTCTGCTCCTGCGTAGAGGTTCTTTGCTCCCTTGGAAAGGGCATCGGATTTCTCATCCAGCTGTTTCAGGCCTGCGTCGATTTTCTTTACGCCTTCAGCTGCGGAATCTGTTCCCTTCGCGAGTTTGGAAGCTCCGAGAGTCAGATCTTTATTCTTATCTGTCAACTGATGAACGCCCTTCTTTGCGGTCTCCAGTCCCTTCAGAAGATCCTCTGTGCCGGACTGAATCTTTTCTGCTCCCTCTGCCGCAGAAGCTGCGCCCTCAGAGAGAGGCTTCACGGAACCGCTCAGTTTCTTGGCGCCGTCCTTCAGATCCGCGTCTCCGTCTGTGATCTTCTGTGCCGCTTTATTGATATCGTCAATTCCGGAGCGAAGATCTTTCACATTCTCGCCGAGTTTTTTCTGCATGGAGCCTGCCGCTGTGTTAACCTGACCGACGGCGCCCAATGCCCCGGAAAGTCCCGAGGAGGCGTCTTCGAGATTTGTCTGGATTTCTCCGGCTGCACTCTGAACAGAGGACAGCTCGTCCGATGCGGTTTGAATCTCTCCGGATACCTTGTCCTTCCAAGCCTGATCCACTGCGTCTCCGGCGTTTGATGCCGTCGAGCTGATTGCATTGGCCTGTGCAGTCTGCGCATAACCGTTGATGGTCGCTGCAAGGCTGTTGATATCAATACCCGCCGTACCTACGCCTGCATCCTCAAGTGCTGCTGTTACTTCGGATGTGATATCGGTGTAGGTTCCTGTCGCCCCTCGCGCCGCTTCGCCGAGATCCGATCCGGCCGCCGAAATATTGTTAAGAGCAGTCGAGATATTGGTCGCGCTTGAAACGACAGTGCCTGTCGAAGTGCCGATATTCTTAAGGCCGGTCTTCACCGTGCCGAGTCCGTCGCCGAGTTTCGAGCCGGCGTCCTCCATAGCGGAATTGACTTCCTGCCCTGCACTTTCAAGCGCGTCCGGTACAGCGGCAACCTTTTCCGCAAACTCATTCACGCCTTCGTTCAGAGCAGCCACGCCGCCCGAGATTGCTTCTGCTCCGTCAAGGATTTTGTCGGTGTTTTCGCTCACGCCCTGAGCGAGTGCGGATACTCCATCGGTGAGATCCTTCACGCCCTTCTGAAGCGCAGGAAGTCCTTCGCTTCCGGCCATCTTGTCCACACCGTCAGCCAGTTTCTGCACGCCTTCTGTATACTGGTCAATTCCCTCTTTGAGAGAGGAAGCGCCAAGAGCCAGTGCCGGAAGGCCGTTCTTCTCATCACTGAGCTGACCGGCGCCGTCCTTCAGCTTATGCACGCCGTCGGTGTATGTCTTTGTTCCCTCGGCAAGTGTTTTTGCTCCGTCCTTAAGTCCCAGGTTCTCCAGGTGATCGCCCTGAACCTGCGTCTTCATCTGCTGAATGCCTGCATTCAGTTTGGACACGCCGTCTGTGTAGGCATTCACGCCATCTGCCAGACCGGTTCCCTTCTGCGTGATTCCGCCGGCAAGCTGCTGTACACCATTGTTGAGGGTCTCTGCTCCGGAGGCCAGCTGGGATGCGCCCTGCTTCAGAGCTGATGAATTGCTGTCAAGCTGGGATGCTCCCTGGTTGAGCTGAAGTACTCCATTGTTTACCTGAGAAACACCGTCTGTGTACTGATCAATTCCGGAAGCGGCTTTCCGTATACCATCGGAGAGCTGACGGATCCCGTCGTCCATCTGTCCGTAACTGCTGTCCAGAGTACTTGCGCCGTCCGCAAGCTGTCTGCTTCCGTCTACGAGCTGTACCGTTGCGTCCTCCAGCTCTTTGATCTTGTCGTTGAGATCATCGGTGCTGGCAATGCTGTCGAACTCTACGTTGTTGAACACATCTGTGAGAGCAACTGTGAAGGTGGGATCCATGTGGAAATCCTTTACATCAGCGCTGATCTCCACGGAATCCGGAATATTGATGCTGTCGATCTTCGATTCTGCTTTGGCCGCTGTCTCGCCTTTTGTCTTTCCTGCGGCGTCTTTTGCCTTCTCCTTCATGTCTGTGAGATTCAGACTCTCCTTGAGTCCCGGCATACCGAAGCCGAGAACAATAGTGCGGGCTCCGTCGTCCACAATCCGTCCGTTGTCAACGGTGACGTTGGAGAACACATCCTCCGGAAGGATCACGCCTGTCATCATCACAAAGGGAGACTGCAGGGTCTCTGTCTTCTTGCCGACCTTCACGTTTTTCTCTGTGTTGTTTGTGTACTGAATATGAATCTTCAGCTTACCGCTCTTTCCGGCCAGTGCCTCCGGGCTGATCTCTTTGCCGTCCAGGTAATAGGTGAACTTCACGCCAACCGGAAGCTGCTTGTCAGATTTACCCTGATAGTAGATATCCTCACCGGTACTCTCCCATTTGAGTGTTGTTCCCTTTCCGGTGAATTTCTCATCGCCCTTTACGTTCTCGATCTCGGCAAGATCCGAGTTGTCCTTGATCTTCTTTCCGGATGTCAGACCGCTCAGGTGATCGGATACCGTAATATTGTCCGCGTCGCCGTTTGCCTTCGCGTTGACATATACGGTCTCATCCTTGCTTGTCTGTGTTCCTGCAAAAACAGGTGCTGCCGCTGCAGGTGTCATTCCAACCATGGCTGCCATAGCGACGGCCAGTGATTTATTTACTCTCTTTTTCATTGTCACTTTCTGATTTCTATTCATAACATTTCCTCGATTCCCGGCTTCGCCGATTCTATGAACTAAACCCTCTGCGAGGAAAACTCCCCCGCAGGGTTCTACTTTTTATCCTGTAGTGTTTTTTACCCGGTTCTTCTTTTTCCGGATTCTCTTATCCGATTGTCTTCGGTGTATGTCCTTCGGCCTTCTTCTTTTTTCCGAGGAAGCCAAGGGATGTGTGAACAATGAGCGGATCAAAGATCACAAACATACCCGGAAGGATGAAGATTACAACCGCCGTACTGATCAGCGCGCCTCGCGCAAGCAGCATACAGATGGACTGGATAATATCGATATTGGAGTACATCGCCACACCGAAAGTCGCCGCAAAGAAGGAGACACCGGAGGTGATAATGGAACCCATGCAGGCGCTGTGGGCGATCCGCACAGCTTCTTTCCGGTCGTATCCGAGCTGACGCTCTCTCTGGTAACGGCTGGTCATCAGGATCGCATAGTCTACCGTGGATCCCAGCTGTACCGTTCCGAGAATGATACTGGTGACGAAGGATACTTCCGTTCCGGTGAAATACGGAATGGCCATATTTACAAAAATAGCGAACTCGATGACAAGCTCCAGGATCAGCGGAAGTGAAAGCGACCGGAATACCAGGAGGATGATCACGAAGATAATAATCAGGGACGCGCTGTTTACGTTGCGGAAGTCGATATTGGTCACTCCCACCAGATCGTGGGTCAGCGGCGCCTCACCGATGAGCATTCCCGTCTTGTCGTATTTGTTCAGGATTTTTTCAATCTCATCGATCTGTTTATTTACTTCTACGCAGCCCGGATAATACTTTGTTCCGATGAATGCCAGTGTGTACTTGTCACTCTCCAGCTTCTTTCTCACGTCGGAAGGAATCATGGAAGTCGGCAGGGATGTGCCGGTCAGAGATTCCATTCCCAGACAATAGTTGACACCGTCGACTTCGTTGATGGCGTCGATCATAGCTTTCTGATCCTTGGCCGGCGTATCCTTGTCGATCAGGATCAGATGCATCGTGGAACTTCCGAAGGTCTCGCGAACCCTCTCCTGGGCGATCTTTGACGGAAGTGTATCCGGCAGGGATCCTGCCATATCATAGTAGACGCCTACATGGGTGTTACCCCAGATGGCCGGAACCAGAAGCAATACAAATACAAGAACCCATGCCTTGTAGTGCTTCGTGATAAACCCGGACACCTTGTCGATCTTTGTCAAAAGCGGACGATGTGTTGTTTTTTCAATGGCCTTGTCAAAAATAAGTACAAGGGACGGAAGAACGGTGATACAGGTGAGCACGCCGAAGATTACGCCCTTGGCCATTACCAGTCCCATATCAAATCCAAGTGTAAAGCTCATGAAACAAAGAGCGATGAAACCTGCGATGGTTGTAATGGAGGATCCGATGATGGACTTGAAGGTGTTGGCGATGGCATGTCCCATGGCTCTGGTCTTGTCTCCCGGATACCGGAGCTTGTTCTCACGGTAGCTTCCCAGAAGGAAGATGGAGTAGTCCATGGTTACGCCCAGCTGCAGGACGGCGGCAACCGCCTTTGTAATGTAGGAAATCTGACCGAAGATCATGTTCGTTCCCATGTTGTAGATAATCGCGAAGGCGATATCTATAAGGAAAAGGAAAGGAACGACGAAGGAATCCGTCAGAAGCAGCATTGCGATCAGTGAGAGCACAACCGCGATGGATACGTAGATCGGAAGCTCCTGATCTGTCAGATCCCGGAGGTCGTTGAGGATCGCCGTCATACCGCTCACGTAGCAGTCCTCGTCGCAGACCTTGCGGACATTGTCGATGGCCTCTGTGGTGGAGTCCGCGGATGTGGAATCATCCAGCAGAGCCAGCATCATGGTGGCGTCTCCCTTGAAAAACTTCTCACGAAGCTCCGTCGGAAGCATCTCTACCGGAAGGCTGATGTCTGCAACATCGTCGTACCAGAGGACTTCTTTTACATGAGGAACCTTCTCAATATCTTTCTCCAGCTGTTGTACCTGCTTCATGTCCTTGTTCTCGACGATGATCATCGAGAAGGCACCCATGCCGTACTGGTCAATGATGATGTCCTGTCCCTTTACCGTATCCAGCGTCTTCGGCAGATAGGTGAGCAGGTCATAGTTTGTCTTTGTGTTGAAGTATCCCCAACCTGCGGGAAGCAGGAGAGCTACAGCGAGGATAAGGATCAGCGCTCTCTTTTCCGCGATCCATTTACCGATTTTTACTAACACGTCTTATCAACTCCTGTTCTTGTGTTTTGTTTTTTCGAAAAAAACACCTCCCAAAGTGTTTTTCCCTGTATCCGCGGGATCTGCTGCAGACGTCTTTTTTCTGCCGTCCGATCCCGTTTTTCTTTTCTCACCTGTCATTCTAATTTTAAAATGACCAACGGTCAATATTCACAGTTCACAAGAATCCGGAATCCAAAAAAATGAATATTAGTCACTTTTGCACAAAAACTGAATTTCGGTCAGTTTTTGAGTTGACTTTTTCCCTCTTTCAACAAATAATTGCTTTATTCTTACATAAGAAATGCTGTATGATAATGACAATCTTGGGACAGTCATCCGTTATACAAGCAGAAAGGTCTGAAAAAAAACAATGGGAAAAGTAGAACTGAATAAGCAGAATAAGAGATCCTCTCTTCTGCAGCACGCCTATGAACTGTTTGTGGATCGCGGTTTTAATAAGACGACGATCGCCGATATCGCAAAATGTTCCGGCCTCGCGAAGGGAACCTTCTACCTGTATTTCAAAGACAAATACGATCTCAGGGACGAACTCGTAGCCAGAAAATCCGGACAGCTGATCCTCGAGGCGCAGGAAGCGCTGAAGAAGCGGCCGGCACCTCTCAACGATTTTGAGGAATATCTGCTCGCGATGATCGACTACATGCTCAACTATCTGCAGCGCAACAAGATGCTGCTGAAGTTCATCGCGAAGAATCTCTCCTGGGGAATTTTTCAGCACGCCGTCGAGACCCCCTCAGCCATCGAGACCGACAACCTCAGCGAGATCTACAAAAACTATCTGCTTGCGCTTGAGAATACGCCTTATCAGTGCGCAAACCCGGAGATCCTTCTCTTCACGATCATCGAGCTCACCAGCTCCACCGGCTACAGCACGATCCTCTATGAGTCTCCCTGCAGCCTCGAGGAGTATCTGCCTCATCTGCACCAGTCGATTCATCAGATCCTCGAGGGCTACCGAAAACCGTAAACACGAGGCGTTTGGGGGTATTGAGATTTCCCGGGGCACGTCCTGTAAAACACGTCCAACAACAAAAAGAAGCGGCATACAGAAATGTCCGAAGTTTTCCTTCGACAGCACTTCTGTATGCCGCTCCTTTTTTGTCTGACGAAATCACTTATCAACAATGTCCGCCAGCGGACCTCAACTCCCCCTCACCCCCCCGGTGAGGGCCGCGGACGAAAGGCGCGCGAGCAGAATCGCATAAACGATCTTCTTATCTGCGAGCTGCGCATCTAAGCAGACTTCCGACGTTTCACGCCTTTCCGAAACGGTCTTTCTCCTCGAGAACCTTACCGTCCAGCGCCGTATAAACCAGCGTCCCCTTCCCGTCGTAGACCAGTTTCAGAGAGAAGAAGGGACGGTCTTCGTCGAGAAGACGGAAAAAAACTTTGTCCCCCTCCCAGAGGTTCAGCTCGTTGATCCGGCTCTTTTCCACCCACTCGAGTTCGCCCTCGTCACAGGGAACCGGCTCGCCCTCGAAACCTGTGGCTGTAAACAGATGCATATACTCGGTCACGCCGTCTCCGGAGACAAAGGTGACAATTCCCCGGAACCGGTAATCGGTGAGCGTGTAGCCGGTCTCTTCTTTCACTTCCCGAAGCACACATTCCTCCGGCGTCTCATCCTGTTCGAAATGTCCTCCGACGCCGATCCACTTGTCCTTGTTCACATCTTTTTTTTTCACCGTCCGGTGAAGCATCAGGTACTTTCCGTCTCTCTCGAGATAACAGAGCGTACACAGTTCCGCATTTGTTCTTCTCATCACTTTCCCCCATCTGTATTTCCGATTCGTTTTCAACTGCCCAGTATATAGTCATATGTATAGGTGGTGCCGGTCGCGACCGGAGCGAGATACGAGATGTAATCCTGCGAGTCCGATCGGTTGTCTTCCGTATCGCGGATGTGCACCGACGAAGAGAGAAATGTCGCGTAACCGGTCTCCGTATAATAGACAAAACTGTCATTCGGTGCATAATTCCGGATTTCGTCCGTTGTAAGGTTGTACTGAAAATGACGGATCCTGTCCCAGAAGACCGGATCCGCTGTCGCCTGAGCAATCACCGAGCCTCCCTGCGGATTCCGGACGCTGTCCGGATCCCTGTCATCCCAGGTGGGATCCACTTCATACCACTCTCCGTCGTACTGAACCAGATTCCACGAATGAGGGCGGGCTGTCTCGGCGTTGTCTCCGGCGCGGCCACCCACTCTGATCGCAACGATCCCGGCCTGCTGCAGCAGATACATATAGGCGTAAGTGTAACCGTCGCAGACACAGGTGTGTTGCTGGCCTCTGCTGTTTGCAACCATCGCTCCGTAAGCGGAATATCCATAGTCGTAAGTGAAATCTGTATCGAAGCTGTCGGCCAGCTCGTTGTCATAGGTGAGCATGTCAATCAGCCTGTCATGGATCTGCAGTCCGATCGCCGGCTGGGACTGTGAGAGATCGATTCCCGCCATAAAGTCCTGCACTGCCTGATTGAACGCCGTCATCTCCGCCTCATAGTTCTCGTATACAGTGCTCAGCTTGAGAACCACATCGTATGTGCCGTCCGAAATCAGTTTCTTCCGGCAGCTGTACTGAAAATTTCCTCCGTTCTGCCGGAACCAGAAAAGCTCCGGATGATCAAAGATCATGGCCTCATACGCCCGGATCAGTTCATTCCTGAAGCCTTCTCCCTCCGGATCCTCTGTGACCGTCACCTGCTTGTGGTACTTCGTCGTCGTAGGATCCTGCACAATGGCAAAAAGCGCGTCATAGAGTACTCGCTCCTCATCACTGATCTGTCCGTAGTAGTAAAAAGCGGGAGCGTTGTTGATAAAGAGCTGCGACTTCTCCGGCAGATAATCCGTGAAATCCGAATTGCTGAACTCCTGTCCGATCGGAATATCGATTCCTTTATTGAAAATGGAGCCGTTCTCTGCTTCTTCTGTGTTTTTCTCACTTTTCCCGGAAACAGAACCTGTTTCCAGAGACTCGTTCAGATTGAAAAATCGTCCGAACTGTTTCTTTATTTCTTCGGTTTGGACGCTGCATCCCGTCAGGGACGCGGCCGTTAATGCCAGAACCAGCGCGAATACGAGGGCTTTTTTTGCGCCCCGCCCCTTCTTCCGGTTCCGGATCCATGAATATGCTTTTTTCACCTAAATGATCCTTCCGTAATCCAATGATTCTGTGCCATAAAAAGTCCATCGCTCCTTCGCGATTCCCGGTACAAAACACTCCTCTGATTATAACACGCGCGCGCAATCCCCGCGCAATATTGAACAGCCGCTTCCTGTTATGGTAGAATATTCAGCATAGATGCCGGCGGACACATCCTTTTTTCGGGAACGCATCCCGACCAGCTGTACGCCGGACTGAAAGGAGAAAATAATTATGGGTACACCTTCACCATCCGCATGTATGGAAATCAAAGACGGAACACACGTAGCAAAAGTGGTTCTTATGCCGGGCGATCCGCTCCGGGCAAAATATGTAGCAGAGAATTATCTCGAGAATCCTGTCCTCTTCAACGACGTCCGGGGAATGCTCGGATACACCGGTCTTTATGAGGGCGAGGAAGTCTCTGTCATGGGAAGCGGAATGGGCATTCCGTCCATGGGACTCTACGCCAAGGAGCTCTTCTCTTTCTTCGGCGTGGAGGCGATCATCCGCATCGGCTCTGCCGGAGGCGTCGGCGATGACGTGAATGTCCGCGACGTTGTGGTTGCCATGAGTGCATCCACGAACTCCGCCTATCCGTCCCGCTTCGGACTTCCGGGAACCATCGCCCCGACCGCGGACTGGGGACTGCTCCGCGACGCCGTGAATATCGCCGACGAGATGGATGTTAGAACTTCCGTGGGAAGTGTCTATTCCTCCGACTTCTTCTACTACCCGGATCCGGATGTAGCCCGGAAGGAAAAAGACGCCGGTCTTCTCGCGGTAGAAATGGAGACCGCCGGTCTCTACACGATGGCGATGTACGCGCACAAGAAGGCTCTCGGCCTCTTCACCATCTCCGATCATCTCTTCAAACCGGAACACCTGACCGCGGAGGAAATCCGCACATCGTTCCACGAGATGATGGAGATCGCGCTGAAGACCGCTGCCAAATTCGCACGTGAACACAAATCTGTTTCCTTGCGGAAGAGGGTGCAGAGATAAGAGTCTGAAGACCGCTGCCAAATTCGCACGTGAACACAAATGATATCGTCGTTTTTCCGTTTTCCTAATAGGAATCCGGGTTAAAAAAAACGTCTCATACACAGAATTCCCCTCGGAATACCGGTTGCTTCACCGGTATTCTGAGGGGATTTTTTCTTTCTACAGGTAATTCTCCCAAAATCTCCAGGACACCAAACGTTCTGCTGCCCCGGGTTTTCCCTGCATCAGGCGATCTCGATCCCGCTCTTCAGAATTTCCAGACACATTCTTCCGTTGTGATACGGACATTTCCACTCGCGAACCATCGGCTTGTGGCAGGGTGTTCCGTCTTCTTTGAGCATCTCGAACCACTCGGAGCCTTCTCTTTTGTCCACCTGTTTGTCCAGTATGAACGCAAGGATTTCATGCGCGGCCTTCCGGTATTCTTCTTTTCCTTCGCGCTCGAAGGCTTTCAGGAAGCCAAGAACTGACTCAGCCTCGACCCACCAGATTCTGTCAGTGTTGACCTCTCCGTCTTCGCACTCGTTGGCGATGGAGTGTCCGTCGAAGGCCTCTTTGTATACTTTCTCCACCAGATCGCTGCTGATGGGATGAAGACTTTCTGTTATCTCTTCATCGTCGAGGATTCCTGCCGCCCACTCCAGCAACCAGGACGCCTCTATGTCGTGTCCGTAGGATGTCAAATCGATAAGACTCTCATACTCTTTGTCGAAGAACACATCCAGTCTGTGTCTATCGCTATTGTAAAACTTGTCTCTCATCAGCTCCAGGGCTGCGGCAAGTTTGTTCTCTACCACATTCAAGAACAACTCGTCCCGAACGTCTCCCTTGACCGGGTCTGCGGCTTTTTTCCGCAGGGCATGTACAAGCGCGCTGTAGGCCTCGATGATATGGAGCAGAGTATTCATCGTTCGCTCCGCCATCACGCCGTTCTCCGAAAGCTTGTCGTTGTCCGCCGGACGGAAGTCTCTGGTGAAGGCTTCCAGGTATCCCTTGGTGTCGCGCATGGTGTCTTCGATCTTCTCGTAGATGATCTCCGCTATGGCGATGGCCTCGATGCTTCCGGTTGCCTCATAGTATGCGGAGAGGGCATAGATGGCGAAGGCCTGATTGTAGGTGTGCTTCGTCGTGTCCGCCGGCTTGCCGTTGTATCTCACCGACCAGAAGATGCCTCCGCACATCGGATCAAAACAGTAGGTTTTCAAAAACTCGAAGGCATGTTTTGCGTTATCCAGCAGTTTTTCGTCCTGCAGATACATGTAGGCGGTGGAATAGAACCAGAGGATTCTGCTGTTGAGAATGCAGCCCTTGTCCGCGTGGTCGTCGATGTGCAGATCCTCGCTCATATATCCGTAAAAGCCTCCGTTCTCATCGTCGCGCATGGCGTTCCAGAACGGAAGAATTTTCTCTGTCAGCTGTTTGTATACTACTTCGTTTTTCATGCTTGTGTTTCCTTCTTTACTTGATCTGTATTTCTTTTCGGTATTGCCCGCACCTTGTCCAGGAGCCTTCCGGTCTCTGTCTGGAAGTGGGTCTTCAGAATATCCGTGCCGCAGCTTCCCAGATCCCGGATGATCTGCAAAAACGGATCCCGCGTCTCGGCCGGCATGCGCTTCAGCGCGGAAACGATCATGGAGACCGTCTGGCTCCGGCTTTTTCCGAGATCGCCGAGGGTCTGGGCTCCGGTTGCCCCCAAAAGATCAAACAATGTCTCCACGAAGAGTTTCCTCTCCTCCGGACTTTCCGATTCGATCCAGGCATTTATGATCTGCTCGAAGAGTTCGCTGGCTTTTTCCCTTTTCTCCGCCTCAATGAAATGATTGCCGAGAACCTGCCAGCTGAACTCGTCGTGCTGCATGATGCCGTCCTGATCACTGCTGATCAGCTTCGGCTCAACTTCTCCTGCCAGGAGAACTCCGACGATGGAATAGGCGGGCGTGTACTTCCGGATCCGTCCGGCGATCTGGCGGTAGCCGTCCACACCGTCCACGACGCTCCCCAGTCCCGGTCCGTCATTGGAATAGATGGTTTCAATCCGGTCCCGGATCTCCTGGTTGCAAAAGGCCGAGGCATAGATGGCAAAATTGCCACCCTTGGAGTGTCCGCCCACGATCAGCCTTCCGCATTTGCCCTCCTGAACGCTGTTCAGATAATTGACGGCGTCCAGCTGTCCCTCGGTCGCCTCCATATAGCTGAAACTGAAATCTTCCCTCCAGCCGGTCAGCGTGTCGTCCGTTCCGCGAAAGGCCACATAAGTACTTCCGTTGCCCGGATAGATGGTCAGCGCGGCCATCTGTTCACTGTGGGAGGGATCCACATAGTTCACATACCGCTCAACACGGAGTCTGCGATAGCGGCGGCAGGAGGCCATTTTTTCCATGAGAAACGGAGCATCCCGGTAGAAGGTTGTCCTTGCCTTCACCTCCTCATGGGTGTGGATTTTCCAGTACTCCTCATTCAGATGGCGGATCCCGTAGACGAGCTGCTGCCCGGGCTCGGTCATGATCCCCTCGAAATCCACATAGGCCAATGTAGACATGATCAGGTTATCCACCTCGTTAAACGGATCGACGGAATAGGTGAGATCCCCCCGCCAGTCCAGGTAATCCATGATATTTCCCATAGCGCCTCCCGGATCCGGTACCGGATCCTATCGTCTGTCAGATTTCCATCGCAAACATCTCCCGGTAGAGCTCCTCACTTTCAGTCCCCGGGAGACTGGACAGAAGCACGATCTTTCCACTGCCTCCGTCTGCTCTGTCCTCCGTCCCCAAGCGGTCTTCCGCCGCCGGCATTCCGAGGCCAGTCCTCTTCTTCAACAGTCCGTGTCTCTCCAGCTGCCGGTGAAGTTCGTGGGCGGTTCCCTCTCCGCCGTCAAACATGGGAATGTCCCCCATGACCGAGCGAATCTGTTTCTTCACAAAGGGATAGTGCGTACAGCCGAGAACGATACCGTCGACCTTTCCTCTGTAGGGGCCGAGCAGTTCTTCGAGGAGTTCATGCAGATCTTCCCCGTCAAGATTTCCCTGCTCGACTCTGGAGGCCAGTCCCGCGCACATGACGGGAATAAACTCCGCCTCCCCCTCCAGCCGGTGGGAGAGATCCTCGTACTTCTCCAGCTTCAGGGTCGCCGGCGTGGCCATGACCAGAATCCGCCCGTGCCGCTTCCACCGGGCCGCCGGTTTGAGCGCGGGCTCGATCCCGATAATCGGCATCCGCGACTGATACTTCCCGCGGATTTCTTTCACGGCTGCGCTCGTCGCCGTATTGCACGCAATCACAATCGTTTTTACTCCGTCGGCAACCATCCGGTCCGCGATGTCCATGGACAACCTGCGGATCTCCCCGATGTCCTTCTCCCCGTATGGAGCGTTGGCCGAATCACCAAAATACAGAAAATCCTCCCCGGGAAGCTCTTTTGCGAGCTCCTTCAGGACGCTGAGTCCGCCGACACCGGAATCAAAAACACCGATATAATCCTTATATTTTCCTGTTTCTGTCTCTGTCAACATTTCTCACATTTTCCGGAACACGAAACTGTGTTTCTTTTTCTCGATTTTTGCGCAGCCGGTCCGCGGCAAACCGTCACGAAAACGTCACGCAAATATGATTATCATATTAGCAGAAATGCACAATGGATTCAACTAAGTACAAAGTCCGCAAGCGGACTTCGGCTCCCCCATCCCCCTCAATCCTGAGGGGAGCGCAGCGGACGAAAGGCGCGCGAGCAGAATCGCGTATGCGATCTTCTTATCTGCGAGCTGCGCATGTAAGCGGAGCGTTTTGTCTCATAGGGAATGCGGAGCAATTTCCTATGAGAGTACAAAGTCCGCAAGCGGACCTCGACTCCCCATACCTTCACTCCTCCCGGTGAGCGCACGCGGACGAAAAGCGCGCGAGCAGAATCGCGTCAGCGATCTTCTCATCTGCGAGCTGCGCATGTAAGCGGAGCGTTGTGTCTCATAGGGAATGCGGAGCAATTTCCTATGAGACACAACAGAAGACCGCCGAAGCGGTCTCCCAAAAAAACATATCCAATCACATAAAATAGGTTGCCAGTCCGTATACGACCAGGAAAGCGATGATCGCCGGAAGGATGTATTTGAAATAAAATCTCAGCTTTGAAGAAACTTTCAGGCCGTCGCCGGTATTTGCCTCCTCGAGAAAGTTGTCAAAGCCCCAGCCGAACTTCCATGTACAGAACAGACAGAAGATCAGCGAGCCGACCGGCAGACAGATATTGCTGACGAAGAAGTCCTCCAGATCCATGACGCAGTTTCCTTTGCGAAGCGGCTGGAAGCTACTCCACACATTAAAACCGAGAGCGCATGGAACGGACATCAGGGCGATAATCACTCCGTTGACGACACCGGCAGTTTTTCTCTTCATATGTCCCAGATCGATGAGGAAAGACTGATCGTTCTCGAATACTCCGATCATCGTGGACAATGCCGCGAAGAAAAGGAAGAGGAAGAACAGCGCTCCCCAGATTCTTCCGCCCGGCATGGATACAAATACGCGGGGCAGTGTGAGGAAGATCAGACTCGGGCCCGCATCCGGAGAAATTCCGTAGGCGAAGCAGGCCGGGAAAATGATCAGACCGGAGGTGATTGCCACAAAGGTATCCAGAGCGGTTACGATCGCCGCCTCGCCGACCAGAGATTTCTTCTTGTCGATGTAGCTTCCGTAGATCTCCATGCCGCCCATACCGATACTCAGAGTGAAGAAACTCTGATTCAGCGCCGCGTAGATTACATTGCCGATACCGGCCTTCTTCATATTGGCCGCGTTCGGCTTCAGGTAGAAGGCAAAGCCCTCTTTGGCGCCCGGAAGCGTGAGGCTTCGGATACCGAGAACGATCATGATCAGAATCAGTGCGATCATCATGAATTTTGTGATGGACTCAACGCTCTTCTGAAGACCGATGCTGCAGACAACCGCAGTGATCGCAACGACGATCAGCATGCAGGTGATCAGGATTCTCGGGGATGCCATCATATGTTCGAAGGCCTTCTGGATCTCGTCGGTGGACGCATCCTCAAAGGCTCCTGTTGCCATCAGGTAGAAATAATACAGAATCCAGCCGGATACAACGGAATAGAAGAACAGGAGAACATAGTTGCCCGCCATGGCGACATAGCCCCACAGGTGCCACTTGCTTCCCTTCTTTTCCAGCTTCTCAAAGGCCGGCTTGATACTCAATCGGCTCGCCCTGCCGACCGAATACTCCATGCAGAGCACCGGAATGCCCAGCGCAATCAGAAACAACGCATAAATCAAGACAAAGAATCCACCGCCGTACTGACCGGTGACGTAGGGAAATCTCCATACATTTCCCAGTCCGACCGCGCATCCGGCCGACAGCAGGATGAATCCCAGACGTGATCCAAGACTCTCTCTTTTTTCCATTTTCAGTTACCCTCTCCTTCTTTTTCCGTCGAATTCTCTGACCGTACAGGGGCGTCGCTTTCACCCTTCGCCGGTTTTGTCCGCCGGAAAATGTTCCCTTTTTCTTTTATCGCGTTAAAGCGTAACGCTATAAAGTTCAACGCTTTTGTGCGCGACAGTATTATTATAAATCCCTTCTGCCCGGAAGAAAAGAATTTCGCAGGCGCAAAAATGAATGCCATTCATTTTTCGGAATCCGCTCCCGCGCGCAAAAAAAGAGAGGGGCAACACGCCGTTTTCCAGCAAATGTTTTCCCTCTCTTTTTTCTTCTATATGTCTGTGCTTCCGTTTCCCCGTCAAACCGATCGCTGCCGGACGGAAGACTCGCAGATTCGCCTATTTCTCCTTACTTGATAAACATTCCGAGAAGTCCCGTGGACTGCAGGAACAGAATGAACATCATGATCGGCGCCACATATTTAATCATGACGATGTACACATATTTTCTGCGGAATCTGTCGCCGGTGGACTCCACCTCGTCGATGATCCATTTCGGTCCGACGATCCATCCGATCAGAATCGTGGAGATCATCGAGATGAACGGCATCATAAAGCTGTTGCTGATGTAGTCCATGATATCAAGCAGCTGTCCGACAGAACCGTTCGGCAGTTTTACCTCCACGTAGAAGATGCTGTATCCGAGGGCGATAACCGCCGTCGCGATCAGGTAAACCGCTCCCATAATCAGCGTGACTTTCTTTCTGTCCGCATGGAAGATCGCCATGATATTCGCAACGATCGCCTCCAGCACGGAGATACAGGATGTCAGTGTCGCGAAGATCGCCATCAGGAAGAAGACCGCTCCGACAAAGACTCCCGCCGGTCCCATCGCCCGGAAGACCTTCGGCAGAGAGACAAACATCAGGCTCGGTCCCGCGCTCATTCCCTCGGTTCCGGAGAACGCGAAGACGGACGGGATAATCATCATACCTGCAAGGAAGGCCACCAGAGTATCGAAGATCTCGATCTGATTGATGGACTTGCCGAGGTTGACGTCCGGCTTTACATAGGAACCGTAGGTGATCATGATACCCATGGATACGGAGAGTGAGAAGAAAATCTGACTCATCGCATCCAGAAGAATCTGGAGAAAGCGTCCCGGCGTCAGTCCGGTCAGGTCAGGTTTCAGATAGACCAGAAGTCCCTGCAGACCGGTGCGGACGGTTCCGTCCGCGTCCTTGTGCGTGATGGTAAGTGAGAATACAGCGATGCCGACGATCATAACGAGAAGCACCGGCATGAGCCATCTGGATACTCTCTCGATTCCTCCCTCGACGCCTTTGTAAATGATCACGGTCGTGATAAACATGAAGATCAGTCCGTAGATCACCGGCGCCACCGGCGATGTGATAAAGCTCACAAAGAAGTCATCGGCCGCCGCGGCCTTTGCCTCTCCGGTGAAATATACAACCGCGTAACGGGTAATCCAGCCACCGATGACCGCGTAGTAGGTCATGATGAGAACCGGCACAAGGAATGTCAGAATTCCGAGGAACTTGAACTTTTTGTTCATCTCTGTGTACGCATAGATCGCGCTCTTCTTCGTCTTTCTTCCGATTGCGATATCGGAAGTCAGAAGGGTGAAGCCAAAGGTAAGAACCAGTACCAGATAAATAATCAGGAACAGTCCGCCGCCATCCTTCGCCGCGAGATACGGAAATCTCCACAGGTTGCCGACGCCTACCGCGCTTCCGGCCGCAGCCAGCACAAAGCCGAGCTGACCGGAAAAATTACTGCCTTTCTTTTTTTCGTTCATAAAATTCTCTCCTATTTCCCTCATTTTATGCATTTTCCTGCCGTTTTCAAAAAACAGCAAATATACGCATATTATACACGTCCGCACGCGCAATCACAAACTTAACCTTGTCTCTGTGATATTTGCGCATTTTTTTCTGTCCATCCGCCTTTCCCCTTTATTATTTCACGAAGACGTTCCCTGTGTCCTTATCAGAACAGAAGATATTACTCACGTTGTGCACATTTTTACACAGACAATTTCGTTAATCTTTCCCGGCAGCCGGAGACCATGGTTTTTCATATATATGTTACAATTATTTTATCTATACCTTTATATGATCAAACATCATACAGCCGTATATATATAATAATCTTCAGGAGGTGTTTGCATGGAGCTGAATAAATATCTCGCCTGCTCAAGGGCAGCCAGAAAGCTCGTCCCCGCTGATCTCGTCCTCCGGAACGCAAAGATCGTAAATGTCTTCACGGACCGGGTGGAAGAGGGAAATATCGCCATTACCAGGGGAATGATTGTGGGAATCGGCGACTATCAGGGAAAAGAGGAGATTGATCTGCAGGGGCAGTACGTCACCTCCGGCTTTATCGACGCACATCTTCATCTGGAATCCACACTTGTGAATCCGCAGGTTCTGATCTCCCAGGCCGAGGCGCACGGCACGACAACCTTCATCGTGGATCCTCACGAAGTCGCGAATGTCGCCGGAACAGACGGCATCGACTACCTGCTCTCGCAGACGGAGTCTCTGCCCGCGCATGTCTATGTCATGATCGCGTCCTGCGTGCCGGCCACCCCGATCGACGACAACGGCTGCCGGCTGACTGCGATCGATATGAAGAAATATCTGTCCAACCGCCGCGTGCTCGGACTCGGCGAAGTTATGGACTGTATGTCTGTCATCAACGGCGACCCGTATATGAACGATAAGCTGGAACTCTTTGACGGAAAGGTCAAAGACGGACACGCCCCGAATCTGACGGACGAAGAACTCGCCGCCTATGTGATGGCCGGCGTCACCACCGATCACGAGGGCACAACCTACGAATATGTGATGAAGGAGCGCTCCATCGGAATGACCTGCCATATCCGCGAAGGAAGCGCCGCCAGAAATCTGGAGATGATCGTCAAAGGTATCGTCGAAAACAACACCAACACCGAGGGGTTCTGTTTCTGCACGGATGACAAGCATATCGAGGACATCAGCCGGGAGGGAGACATCGACCACAATGTCCGGAAGGCCGTCAGTATGGGCATCAGTCCGATCGCAGCGGTAAAAATGGCCACCATCCAGCCGGCGCGGTGCTACGGTCTGCGCAGAACCGGTGCCGTGGCCCCCGGCTATGACGCCGATCTCGTCGTCTGGGATTCTATCAAGGATTTCAACGCTCAGATGGTCTTCTATAAAGGCGAACTTGTCGATCCGGACCGGAAGATCCGTCAGGCTCCGTGCCCGCCGCATCTGATGGACACCATTCATCTCGGCGAACTCGATCCCGAAAAAATAAAGATCAGGCGCACGGACACTCCTTTTCCTGCTCTCTCGATGATTCCCGGCCAGATCCTGACGGAGCGAAAAGACGTGCTTCTTCCGGGTTATGAATACTTCGAGCCAAACGGAGACCTCGACAAGATCGCGGTCTTTGAGCGCCACAGGGCGACGGGAAAAACAGGTGTCGGAGTCGTTCTGAATTTCGGACTTAAGGGTGGAGCAATCGCCTCCTCCGTATCCCATGACAGCCACAATATCATCGTCATCGGCGACAACGACAGGGATATCCTCCTCGCCGTCCGGGAGCTGGAGCGGGCAAAAGGCGGTTACACGATCATCGAAAACGGTGAGGTCTACGACACGCTGGAGCTACCGGTCATGGGACTCATCTCCGACAAAAGCTACTCCTACGTAAACCGGAAACTCAAGAAGATGATCTCCCACGCTCACAAAATGGGAGTGCCGAAGGGCATCGATCCGTTTATCACCCTCTCCTTTATGGCGCTTCCGGTCATTCCGGAGATCCGCTGCACGCCGCGCGGCATATACAGCGTCACCGAGGGCCGTTTCCTTACGGTCACGGAATAGAGCGCATACTTTTTAATTTTTTGCAATTCAAATTTTGCACTATATTTTAAACAGAATTTGTTACAACTAACAAATATTAAAAAGTTAGGTCTCTTTTGTTGTAAACCGCATACATCTGTGCTACCCTCTATAATATGAACGGAGGTGCATGTTTTGACTATTCAGAAATCAGCAGAAGATTATCTTGAAGCAATGCTCATGATGAAGGAAATTCACGGATATATTCGTTCCATTGACATCGCGGAACATCTCGGCGTCACCAAACCGAGTGTCAGCTACGCGACCAAGCGCTTGCGCGAAAACGGCTACATCACGATGGACCGGTCCGGTTTTATCACCCTGACGGATCAGGGTATGGAGATTGCCGACCGCATCTACCGCCGCCACAAGATGCTCACCGAATTCTTCACAACCATCGGTGTGGACAGTGAGATCGCCCGCGAGGACGCCTGCAAGGTGGAGCACGATATCAGCGATGAAACCTTCGTCGCCATGTCCAGATTTCTGGAAGAACAGAAGAGCTGATCCGCAGATCATCAACGTCATCTTATACGTCAAGAAATTTTCGGTGAAATATCCTGTCACACAACGCAACAAGCGGCTTCCGCTTCTTTCGTGATTTTACTCACGAAAAAGCGGAAGCCGCTTGTCATATAACAGAGCACTGCCGGATCACTCGCCTTCGTCTGCCTCGTCCGCATCGGAATCGTCTTCCTCCGAAGTCTCTTCCGATCCGTCCGCCCGGTCAGCCTCCTCTTCTTTTTTTTCGTTTTCCGCTCTGTACCATTCCTCACGCCGCGCTTTTCTTTCCGCAAGACTCACGAGTATGGATTCTTTGTAGATGTAATCCATAATTGCAGCAAACGGAATCGCGAGAAGAATGCCTCCCACGCCGAACATCCGGCCGCCGACCACGATGCATATCAGAATCCAGACGCCGGAAACGCCGAGCGTCGATGAAAAGAGCTTCGGCTTCAGAATATAGCCGTCAACGGTCTGCAGGACGATCGTAAAGATCAGAAATGTGAGGGCGTACCACGGATTAATGAGCACAAGTATAAACGCTCCGATCGCGCCGCCGACAATCGGTCCGAAGGTCGGCGCCAGGTTGGTCACGCCGACAACCACGGAGATCAGAATGCCGTAGGGCAGATCCGCAATCGCCATAAACAGCCAGTTGGTCACGCCGATGATCAGACCATCCAGCACATCGTAGACGATGTAGCGGATCAGGATCTGGTTCGATCTCTCCCAGAAGACCACATAGTTCTTATACGTCCGATCCAGAACAAACGAGCGCAGGAGCGTATTTCCGGCATTTTTCAGCCGCTCTTTATCGATCAGGAAATAGATCGCGAAAATCGCTCCGATCACCCAGCTGGCAATGCTCTTTCCGAAGGACACCGTTGTGTTGAGAATCGTATTCATATTCTTCGGCATATCGGTCAGCAACCGCTCCACCATGTCCTCGCCCTGACTGATAAAACTGGACAAATCAAACTTCCAGTTGCTGCTCAGATTCTCAAGGTCCTTCAGCAGCTTCTGAAGACTGTGCGCATAGATTTCGATGTTTCCAACGAAGGTCGAAATACTGTTCACAATCTGCGGAATCAGCGCGACCATCAGAAAGACGATGCCGGCAAGAACGGTGATGATCGCCGCGACCACCGACAGATTCCGCCGGATCGTATCCTTGCGCACACGGGGAAATATGTGCCGCTCATAGAGCATCACGAGCGGATCCATGATATACGCGATGATCAGTCCGAGAAATACCGGATAGATAAAATCCAGAAACGCGGATATACCGGTGAAAAAAATGTTGATGTTAGACAGTGTCAGGTAGAGAATGACAGCGATACAGAGCGCAATCGTATAAGACGCCCACCGCTTTTTTAACAGATTTTTGTCAAATTTCATTTGCTGATTTCCCTCAGATTGTCCGGAAGCCTCTTTTACAGATTCTCTTCCGTTCTTATCATTTCCAATAACTGTTATCTGTTTTCAGTCTAATATATCCCCGCCCCTTCTGCAACGGATAAAAAAAGATGGCTGGGCTCCGGTTTTCTGCGCTATACTTGATTTTAGTGACGATCGGAAGGAGACTGAAACCAATGAGCGAAAATTTCTTTGCAACCATATCAAGAATGAAGTATATCGAGCGATGGGCTCTTATGAGAAATGCCAGAACCGAGACTCTCAGCGAACACAGCATGGAGGTTTCCATGATCGCCCACGCCCTCTGTACAATCGGGAACGTGCGCCACGGCCGGCAGCTTGACTGTGAAAAAGCAGCTCTCATCGGCCTGTATCATGACGCCTCGGAAATCATCACAGGCGATATGCCGACGCCGGTCAAGTATTATAACCGGGAGATACGCGCCGCATACAAAGACGTGGAGAGAAGGGCCGATATGCATCTTCTGGAAAAACTGCCGGCAGATCTTCGCCCGACCTATGAGGCGATCTTTTTCGCGGACGAGGCCTTCGCCGGCATGACTGAAGCTGAGATCGAGAACGAGAAGTATCTTCGAAAACTGGTAAAAGCAGCCGACAAAATTTCTGCCCTGATCAAATGCATCGAAGAAGAAAACGCCGGAAACCGGGAATTCCGGACTGCAAAAAAGACCATCCAGAAATCAATTGACGAACTCACTGCTCTCTATCCGGAAGTAGACGACTTCGTCCGCGACTTCCTTCCGCCGTACGGAAACACACTGGATGAACTCCTTGACCGGTAGAAAAGACCGACGTCTTTTATCTTTGGTTTTGCGACGGTTTTCTCACAGAATGATTCCGCAGAGAAAGACCGCCACACAGCAGGTAACTGCCACCGCGAAGAGATCTCCCCACACCCAGGCGACGATCAGTCCCGCAACGAGTGCCGCCACGCCGGCCAGCACATGATCTGTCGCCGTGAGGATTGCCGGAAATGTCATGACCGCCAGTGTCACATAGGGCACATAGTACAGAAAGGACCGGAAATACCTGTTTTTGATCGGTTTCCGGATAAAGAGAAACGGCATCAGACGGATCGCATAGATCGTCAGCGCGATAATCAGCATCGATACATATACATTCCCTGTCATTTCCCCATTTCCCCCTTCTTCTCATATTCCATCAGCGCCGCGTCATCCTCATCCAACTCGACATCTTCCGCGTCCGCGACGGGTTTCAGCACGGCCGCCGCACCTGCCAGGAGCACGGTCAGAATGATCACACGGAAACCGGAAGAGATATTCTTCAGTACCGGAGCCTCCGTAAAAACCCAGCTGGCCGCCATGGAAGCCGCAACGAGCAAGCCGATAAACGCGTTCTTTTTCGCCGGCGGAACAATGATCGCAAGAAACATACCGTACATGGCTACTCCCAATGCGTTCGTCGCCCAGACCGGAAGAATACTTCCGACCACCACGCCGAGCACCGTACCTGCCACCCAGCCGGCGACGGATATGAGCGTTATGCCATAGGTATAGAAAGGATTCAGATATCCCTCCACCGTCGATGACAGACCGAAAATCTCATCCGTCACACCGTACGCCACCAGAAAGCGGTGAACCGGCGAAGTACCCGGTTTCAGTTTCTGCGTCAGCGAACAGCTCATCAGAAAATAGCGCAGATTGACGATCAGCGCTGTCGTAATCATCTCCAAAACGCCTGCTCCCCCTCCGATCAGACTGATCGCAGAGAACTGGCCGGCGGACGCCACCATCGTGGCCGACATCACGCCGGACTGTATCGCGTTCATCCCCGCGTTTTTTGCCGCGATTCCGAGAGCAAAGGATACCGCGAAATATCCCAGGCAGATCGGTATTCCGTTTCGAAGCCCCCGAAGAAACCAGCCGGAATTGTCCGGCGATGTTTTTTTTCTTTCTGTATTCACTCGTCTTGTCCTTCTTGTCTGTTGTTCGTGATATGGAAAGCCCGCATGAAATCAATGTCTCCCGCACCACGCATTCCCAAAAATAAGGAAACACTGATGCATCAGTGTTTCCTTACTCAAATCAGTACGTAATTACCTCACAGCCGTCCTCTGTGACAACCACCTGTACCTCCCACTGGGCGGAAGGCGCGTCGTCCATGGTGTAGATCGTCCAGCCGTTATCCTCATCCTCGTAGATGCGGTTCGTTCCCATATTGACCATCGGTTCGATCGTAAAGCACATGCCCGGAACCATGAGCATCTCGGTTCCCGGTACGCTCACATAGCTGACGAAGGGATCCTCGTGGAATTCCAGACCGCAGCCGTGACCGCCGATCTCCCGAACAACGGAATAGCCGTGATCAAGGGCGTGCTGATGTACCTTGGCTCCCATATCTCCCAGCGTTGTCCAGGGCTTTACATTCTCGATACCGATCTCCACACATTCCTTTGTGACATCCACGAGTTTTTTCCATTCCGGATCCACATTTCCCATACAGAACATACGGGAGGAATCCGAGAAGTATCCGTCCTTAATCGTAGACACATCCACATTGATGATATCGCCGTCTTTGAGGATCTCATTCTCATCCGGAATTCCGTGGCAGACCACGCTGTTGATCGACGTGCAGACGCTCTTGGGAAAGCCCTCGTAGTTGAGCGGCGCCGGGATTCCTCCCATCTTTGTGGTGGTATCGTAGACAATCCTGTCAATCTCCTCCGTGCTCATACCGATGTGAATCTTGTCGGCCACCTCATCGAGAACCGCGATATTAATCTTCGCACTCTCGCGGATTCCCTGAATCTGCTCCGGCGTCTTGATGATCTTGTGAGAAGGAACAATAAAGCCCTTGCGCTCAAACTGTTTGATTTTCTCATCGAAGTGCATATGGCACTGTTTGTATTTCCTGCCGCTTCCACACCAGCACGGATCATTTCTCTCTATCTTATGATTTGTAAACTGCATGATTTTACCTTTCCTTCTTACATATGCCGTTCTTTTTCATTTCGCACCGTTGCGTAAGTGACATCCTTTCACAGAGTTTTTTCGCAGAACAGGACCCGCAGGCGGAGCGTTTTGTGTTTTAGAAATTCCGGAGGAATTTCCTATAATATAAAAATCCATCGGAATATCCTGCGCCACTATAAGAGAGACAGGCTCCCGAAGTTTCGGGTGCCTGCCTCCCGGATCATCAGTCCGCTGTTGTAAGCAGTTCTTTCGAATGCTCTCTGTTCATTGTCTCGCACATTTCCACAAGCTTCTCGAGTTTGACATCGTGAAGCTGCTGTTTCTGTCCGCGTACCGTAATGGATACGGTTCCCTCAGAAGCCTCTTTGTCACCGACAACGATGATGTACGGATCGTGGTATGTCTTGAACACCTTGATCTTCTCATTCATGTTCTTGTCGGCGTAATCAACTTCTACGCGGATACCGGCCGCCTTCAGAGCATCTACGACTTTCTTCGCGTACTCGTTGTGCTCTGTCCGGATCGGAACAACGCCCACCTGATACGGGCTGAGCCAGAACGGGAAGGAAGCCTTGTAGTTCTCGATCAGGATTCCGATGAAGCGCTCGAGGGATCCGAAGATCGCTCTGTGGATCATTACCGGCTGCTTCACGGTTCCGTCCTGTGCCGCATACTTCATATCGAAGTTCAGCGGAAGCTGGAAGTCGAGCTGGATGGTACCCATCTGCCACTCTCTTCCGAGAGCGTCTTTCATCTTGAGGTCGATCTTCGGTCCGTAGAAGGCACCGTCTCCCTCATTTACCTCATAGTTACCCTCGCCGTATACATCGTTGAGGATCTCCTTGAGGGATGCCTCCGCTTTATCCCATACAGCGATGTCACCCATGAAATCATCCGGTCTTGTGGACAGCTCTGCTCCGTAGGAGAGACCGAAGGTTCCGTAGATCTGTGTCGCGATACTCATGATGTCCTTGATCTCGGACGCAATCTGCTCCTCGGTTACGAGGATGTGCGCGTCATCCTGACGGAACATCTGTACACGGAAGAGTCCGTTGAGCTCGCCGGATTTCTCTTTTCTGTGAATATTGTCAACCTGAGCCACACGGAACGGAAGATCACGGTAGGAGCGGAGTCTGCTCTTGTATACCAGAATCGCGTTCGGGCAGTTCATCGGTTTTGCTGCGTAGTAATCGCTCTCGTCTTCCTTCTCACCCGGGATGATAAACATATTGTCTTTGTAATGTCCCCAGTGTCCGGATGTCTGCCACAATTTGGAGTTGGAGAGAATCGGACCGGAGATCTCCTGATATCCGTGCTCTTCGTGAATACCTCTCCAGAAGGAAAGCAGAGAATTGAAAAGCTTCCATCCTCTGGGAAGCCAATAAGGCATACCCGGTGCAGTCTCGTCAAACATAAAGAGCTCCTGGGCAGGTCCGAGCTTCTTGTGATCGCGCTCTGCGGCCTCGCGGAGGAATTTCTTGTACTCCTTGAGCTGGTTTTTATCTGCGAAAGCTGTTACATAGATTCTCTGCAGCTGATCCTTGTTCTCATCACCTCTCCAGTATGCACCGGAAATAGAACGCACTTCAAAAGCAACATTCATCAGTTCCTGAGAATTGGATACGTGAGGTCCTCTGCAGAGATCTACGTAGTCATCGCCGGTGTAGTAGATGGTGATCTTCTCGTCCGCCGGGAGCTCCTGAATCAGCTCTGTCTTGAACTTCTGATCCTTGAAGAGTTCAAGCGCCTCGTCCTTGGTAACCTCTTTGCAGGTCCAGTCCTCGCGTCTCTTGATCACTTCCCTCATCTTGTCCTCGATCATCTTGTAATCGTCTGCAGTCAGAGTTCTCGGAAGTGTAAAGTCGTAGTACAGTCCGTTCTCGATCTGCGGTCCGATCGCATACTGTACCTTCTCTTTACCGAAGAGTTCGATCACAGCCTTTGCGAGGATATGTGCCATGGAATGACGGTAAACAGCTAAAAATTCTTCTTTTTCCATAATTTTTCTCCTTTGCTAAGAACGCCACCAGCGTTCTGCTGAAATTATTATACAGAAGTTTATTATACACCAACGGCAGCAGGAAAAGCAATCACCGCGCATGCCCAAAAAAGAGACGAACAAAGTCCGCAAGCGGACTTCGACTCCCCCATCCCCTCAATCCTCCCGGTGAGCGCACGCGGACGAAAGGCGCGCGAGCAGAATCGCGAAGCGATCTTCCCATCTGCGAGCTGCGCATCCCGCGGAGCGTTTTGTCTCATAGGGAATGCGAAGCAATTTCCTATGAGACGAAAAAAGGAGACAGGGCGCACATCTATGTACACCCTGCCTCTTACAAAGTCTCAGTTATGTATTCAGCTTAATCTGCCGGCTGGCAGTCTGCTCCGGAAGAAGCCGCTGCTTTTGCTTCAGCAGCTGCGATCTCCGCATCTTCTTCATCATCCGAAAGTGCCTCGTCCTGATAAACCAGAACTTTCTTTCTGTATGCGGCGAAGGCCTGATCTACATGAGCAGCCTCCGGCGCTCTTGTGATCAGCGATACCACCGGTACAATCACCAGACCGGCAATCATACAGAAGGCACCTGCGTTAATCGGTGACTGCAGAAGTACCGGGAAGGACGGACGGATTACCATATTCGCGATCATAACGATCACGGAGAAGAGGAAGCTTGCCCAGCAGCCTGCGGCTGTGGCTTTCTTCCAGTACAGTCCGTAGAGGAACGGCGCCAGGAAGGCACCTGCCATTGCACCCCAGGAGATTCCCATGAGCTGAGCGATGAAGGTTACGTTCGACTTGTACTGAATGAGCGCGATCACAACGGAGATTCCGATGAAGAGAACGATCAGCACTCTCATAACAGAAACCTGTTTCTTCTCTGTCATCTTCTTGTCCAGGTTGTCACGGAGCAGATCCAGCGTAATGGTGGAACTGGAAGTGAGAACCAGGGATGAAAGTGTGGACATGGATGCGGAGAGCACCAGAATGACCACGATTCCGATCAGCAGATCCGGAAGTCCGGAGAGCATGGCCGGGATGATGGAGTCAAAGCCGTTTGCCACGATGTCCACTCTTCCGGAGAAAAGACGGCCGAAACCGCCGAGGAAGTAGCATCCGCCGGCTACGATCAAAGCAAAGAAGGTAGATACAACCGTACCTTTGTTGATTGCCTTCTCACTGCGGATCGCGTAGAATTTCTGCACCATCTGCGGAAGTCCCCAGGTACCCAGAGATGTGAGGATAACCACGCCGAACAGGTTCAGCGGATCCGGTCCGAAGAAGGACGCAAAAACGCCGGGTGTGGAAGATACCGAGGCATCCTCGATCTTCGCAAGACCGTCCAGCGCTGCCATAAAGCCGCCCTGGCTGTTCAGCACTGCTGCGATAACTGCCACGATTCCCACCAGCATGATGATACCCTGAATGAAATCGTTGATCGCTGTCGCCATATATCCGCCGGCAATGACATAGATACCGGTGAGTACCGCCATGGCGATTACGCAAATCGAATAATCAACATGGAACGCCATTCCGAACAGACGGGAGAGTCCGTTGTACAGAGATGCCGTGTACGGAATCATGAATATAAAGGTGATCACGGAAGCCGCGATCTTCAGAGAGTTGCTTCCGAATCTTCTTCCGAAGAACTCCGGCATGGTTGCCGTGTCCAGGTGCTGGGTCATGATTCTTGTTCTTCTGCCCAGTACCACCCAGGCCAGAAGGGAACCGAGAATCGTGTTGCCGATGCCCACCCAGGTGGAAGCAATACCGTACTTCCAGCCGAACTGACCGGCATAACCGACGAAAATAACCGCCGAGAAATAGGATGTACCGTAGGCAAAAGCTGTGAGCCACGGTCCCACACTTCGGCCTCCAAGTACGAAGCCATTGACATCTGTCGCATTCTTTCTGCAGTAAAAACCGATACCGATCATAACAGAGAAAAATACAACAAGAAGTAATACTTTGATGATCATAATCTGATGTCCCCCTAAAGTTTTTATGCCGCGCTGCATTTTCTCGCTTTAAAGCGCGACGCTATATTGCTTTAAAGTGTAACGGTTTTATGCATTAAAGTCAACGAGATCAAAAAAGACTCTGCCGAATTCGGCAGAGTCCACAAAAACAATAATCATTTTCTAGTAGATCGAATAGGATTCCTCTCACATTCCGAGGATTCGTTTCACATCCCCGACCGTAAAGGTCACGCCGTCGATCTTCTGCGTCTCGATCTGATAGAGGGCGTTTGCGGCCAGATGTTCCGCCGCCTGCTCGAGATCCCTGCAGCCCGGAAGGCCGGCATAAAGAGCGACTACCTCCCGCACCGCGTCCTCCGGAACCTGACATTCCTCCGGGCGCATGCCCATCCTCTTCAGTGTCCTCGGAAGTGCGAATCTTGAGAAGATGATCATCTTCTCCTCCGCTGTGTAATCCGGAATGTCGATGACGGCGAACCGGCTCATCAGAGGGGCGCTGATCCGGCTCTTGTCATTGGCCGTTGCGATCGGATAGACGCCGCCGGTCGGAATCTGGCACTCGATATAGTTATCGGTATAACCGAGGTTGTCGAGAAGCGTCAGAAGGGCGTCCGCCGGGTTTCCCCCGTTGTCCGAACTCTCCGCCTTATCCAGCTCGTTGATAATAAACACCAGGTTGGATGCGCCTGCTCTTGAAAATGCCTCCATGATCAGTCCCGGCTTCGCGTTCGCGTAGACCCTCGGACTTCCCGTGATCGCCTCCGGATCATGAATCGTGCTCATGTCCAGCGATGCCCACGGAAGTTTCAGGATTCTTGCCACCGCATAGGCAATCTGCGATTTACCGACGCCGGCCGGACCGGCGAGAAGAATGCCGTACGCCGGAAGCGTGTGCGTCCGGTTGATCTGAATAATCGTCTCGATAATCCTCTGCTTCACTTTCTCCATACCGTAGAGTTCTTCGTCCAGGATTCTCCTGGCCGCCTCCGGGTCGATGGACTCGAAATAAGAGCTCTTCCACTGGATGTTCAGCATCATCGAGAGCGCTCTCTGCGCATGTCTTCTCTCATCCTGACTGATGGTGTTCTGCCGGATCAGCGTGAGATTACGCTGCGCCCACTTCAGAACCGGCGCCGGCAGCGTCGCCCCCGCGCAGGCAAGAAAATCTGTCATTCCGGCGATGTCCGTGAGTCTTACATCCTCATCCCCGTCCACCGCCTCATCCTCGAGATCGGGATCCGCCTCAGCCTCCGGATGGCTTTCAAGAAGCCTTCCGGTCACGAGCTGAAGAAAGCTGTCCGTGCTGGACTGAACCTTTCCGGAAAAATTCACAGCCCGCATCTTGTAGACAGCGTATCCTTCCTCTGTGTGCGCTCCGGATAAACGCAGATGCACCTGATTGCCGGCCAGCCACTGATACAATTTCTCGAATCTCCTGTCCAGAACCAGAATGTCCGTAAAAGCCGGCATTCCGTCTTCCTTGTACTCAAAGCCGGTGCGTCTGGACGGATTCATGAACTGGCCGTCCGTGTGATGCTTCATTTTTCTCTCTTCATCTTTGAGGACAAGAATCGGATGTTCCGCCGTCGCACTCTCCGTCCCGTCCACGGAAAGCTCATAGGTAACCACCGGACCGTCTCCGCTTTTCTTTTTCTGCTCCTGCAATGTCTTCAGATCAAATACCATACTCCCACGCGCGTTGATCGCCATAACTAACCTCTCCCTTTCATAATAAAGAATGTCGCTCGCGACATTCTCGCGCCGAGCGCGGATGCGAAGCATCTACTCATCGCGCAAGTGTGCATCCCGCGGAGCGCTTTGTGTTATGGAAATTCCATAACACAAAAATCTCCGGTATGGCAGATCGAGCCACGCCGGAGATTCGAACATCTGACATATAAAATTATACTAACACATTTTTCGAGCCGAAAAAACAACGATTAATCCTCGGTTCCACCGGAATCTGTGCCGCCGTCCGTTCCCGCGCCGCCCGAATAATCCGTGCCGCCGCTGTAGCCTGTGTCGCCGTCCGTTCCCGCGCCGCCCGAATAATCCGTGCCGCCGCTGTAGCCTGTGCCGCCCGAGTAATCCGTGCCGCCACCGTACTCTGTGCCGGAATTGTCCGTGCCGTAGGTGCCGTATCCGGAGGTGCTCGTAATTCCCTCGCCGCCGTTGAGCTCATCGCCCGCGCCGCCCGGATTCAGAGCCTCCGGAGCGCTGTACATGGTCTCGTCGTAGTCCGTGCCGTAGATGAAGTGATGAAGCGCCGCGCTGTTCCACTGGGCGTTAAAGCGAAGAACCGCCGCGCCGCCCTCTGTATAATCCGGGGTGTAGGAATTGTCTACCGGCACCCGTTGACTCTGGAGATCGGAAATATTGTTGACCGCGATGGTCTTTACCAGGCTGAGCATCTCTGTACTGGAGAGATCCGTCTTCACACAGGGAATCAGCTTCTTTGCCACGCTCATGATCTTGGCCGGGCCCGATCCCTGCAATGTCCGAAACGCCGACATAACGACTGCCCGCTGTCTCTCGGTTCTCTCCCAGTCGGAATTTCCGATATAACGGATTCTGGCATAGGCGAGAGCCTGTGAAGGCGTGAGGTTGTTCTCACCCTCGACCAGACACCAGCCCTCACCGTGCGCCTCGTCGTCGTCTGAACCGAGACCCGGATACGTATTCAGGTAGTCCGCCTCTTCCTTGTTAAGTGTAATCGGGATATTTCCCACCGTCGCGAGACCCTCCAGGAAGCCGTTGAAATCGACGATCACATTGCCGTCAATCTGGATGCCGAGGTTTCTCGTTATCGTGCTGTCGAGAAGCTCGTGTCCTCCCTCCATGTAAGCCGCGTTCAATTTGTCCGCGCCGTAACCGGGAATATCCACGTACATATCACGCATCAGAGAGGTGAGTGTGATCTTCGCGTTCTTCAGATCGATGCTGCAGAGAATCATGCTGTCCGATCTCGCTCTTCCTTCTTCACCTTTCCGGCGGTCCTCACCAATCAGAAGAAGATTAAGAATATCCGCATCATGAATCACTTCTATATCATCCAGATCGTCCCAGGAAATCGTGTCGGCTGTCATCGCCGCGTTGGATGCCCCTCCGGTCTTCCCGGATGTTCTGCCCTCCGTCGCCCCGTTTCCCGCGGCATTGGCTCTTTTTGTTATGCTTGAAATTCTTCCGACGCCGTTGATTGTTCCGTTGATCCATACAAGAAACAACAATGAACCCGTCACACAGACCGCGATCAGAAAGAATATGATACCGACTGCGTGTGCCTTACTAGTCTTCTTGTTTTTCAATTTTGAACTCCATTTCAGCAGTTATGCATCACCAGTTACTCATACTTTCATATACAACAAAGGTTAATAATATCTGAAAAAAAGATTTTCGGCAAGTCCCGTTCTGCGGATTCTTCCGTTCCGGTTCCCCCGACCCTGCAGTCATCCGCAAGTATTCCGTCGAGTTATTTAAGAACAACTATACTAAATGGTGTACCAGTGCCTCCGCCTCGTCGAGAACCCGTCCGAATTTCTCCAGCGCCGCGTCGATCGGCGCGGATGTTCCGAGATCCACTCCGGCGTGTTTCAGCTCGTAGAGGGGATCCTGACTGCCTCCCAGCGAGAGGAATTCCAGATATCGTTTCACCGCCGGTTCCCCCTCGGAGAGAACCGCCTCGGATACGGCAACAGCGGCCGAATAACTGGTCGCGTACTTGTATACATAGAACGGCGTGTAGAAATGCGGGATTCTCGCCCACTCCATGTCCACCTCATCGTCAACGACGAGATCCGGACCGAAGTACTCCTCGATCAGTCTTCGGTAGAGGGCATTCAGCGCGCCGGCAGAGAGGGCTTCTCCCCGCTCGGCCATCGCGTGCGCTTCCTTCTCAAACTCCGCGAACATTGTCTGACGGTAAACCGTTCCCTTAAAGCCCTCGAGATACTGATTCAAAAGCGCCATGCGCTCGCGCGGATCCTCACACTCAGCCAGCAGCTGCTCAATCAGAAGATTCTCGTTGACCGTCGACGCGACTTCCGCTACAAAAATCGTGTACTCGGCGTTCTGCGGAAGCTGCGCGTGGTTAGAATACCAGGTGTGCATCGAGTGCCCCATCTCGTGGGCCAGCGTCGACACACTGTCCAGCGTCCCCACAAAATTCGAGAGAATATAAGGCACGGAGTCATAGGTTCCCTCCGAGAAGGCGCCGCCCCTCTTTCCCCGGTTCGGATAGACGTCGATCCATCGCTCTTCAAAACCTTTCTTCACGACGCTGCCGTACTCCCCGCCGAGCGGACGTACAGCGTCAAGCACCATCTGCTTCGCCTCCGGATAGGTATACCTCTTCGTCACGCCATCGGAAAGCGGCGCGTAGAGATCGTAGTAGTGAAGTTCATCGACACCCAGCAGTTTCTTCCGAAGCCGCACATAACGGTACATCTCCGGCATGTATTTCCGGACGGAAGCGATCAGCTGATCATAAACCGTCTCCGGCACTCCCTCGTGAAACGTGTACATCTGACGGGAGGAGGAAAAATGCCTCGCCGCCGCCTCGGCCGCCGCTTTCTTGACACAGCCGGCATAGGTCGCCGCAAAGGTATTGATGTGATGACGGTAGCCGTCGTAATAGCTCATAAACGCGTTCCTGCGGAGAACACGGTCTTTGGAAGACTGAAGAAGAATATAATTCGAACCGGTCACTTCGGTCTCGTTTCCCTCGCTGTCCCTGCAGGAGTTAAAAACCATATCCGCGTTCTGCAGACTGGAAGCGGCCTCCCCGGGCGCCGCGAAAACCTCACCGAAGCCGGCCAGGAGCTTTTCCTCCGAGGCCGTCAGCGTGTGCGGCTTCTGACGAAGCAGTTTTGTCATCGGATACCGGTAATCCGCGAGAAGCGGATCCTCCGCGATTTTTCGAAGATCGTCCTCCGGAAGAAGCAGGATCTCCGGATCGGCAAACGCCGTCGCCTGTACCGCCTGCACATATTTCGAGTAAATCCTTGCGTAGAGGCTCTGTGCCACTTCCGCTCTGGTGTCCTCGCTCTTTCTGAGACTCGCGTAAGCGAAAAGGTTGGAGAGCATCCGCTCCAGTTCCGTCGCCGCATCCAGATACCTCCGGATCGAGGACGCGTCCTTCAGTTTTCCCTGATAAGAAGCCGCGCGTCCGATAAGTTCTCCAAAGGAATCCAGCTCCTTCTCCCACGCCGCGTCATCCGCATACAGTTTTGTGAGATCCCACTTGAATTCTTCCGCGATCTCACTTCTTTCCCTTAATTCCTCCGCCATGATCATTCCCCCTTGTTCCGTCCTTTCGGGAACAGCTGATTATTTATACGCCTTTCTCATGTTCATCTTCTGACATTTACCGGCCCGGTTATCCCCTGCACCGGAGCGGAAAATGTCGTTACAGAAATTCCAGTGTTCTCTCGACATCTTCCGGCTCAAACTTCGGAATCAGTTTCAGCTTGTGAAGATTCAGTCTGTGAAGACGGTCGATTTTTTTCTTTGTCTCCTCATCCGCGCAGCTGCCGGTGCGGATATATTCGCCGAGGGCGTCATAGGTAAAGCCAAGTTTGTCCTCATCCGTCTGGCCGGAGAGACCGTCCGACGGAGCTTTCTTCACAAGATTCTCCGGCAGCCCGAGCTCGGCGCCCACCTGAAGAACCTCATCCACAAGGAGTCCCGCCAGCGGACTGAAATCACCGGCCGCGTCGCCGTACTTCGTGGAATAGCCCACATAATCCTCCGACATATTGCAGGTGTTGCAGACTCTCGCCCCCTGCGGCATCATCTGCCCCACCGCATACAGCGTTGTCATACGAAGTCTCGGAGGCATATTGATTCTTGTATCGGAAGAAATCCCCTGCTGTCCGGTGATTTCCTGCAGTTCTTTATTCTCACCGACCATCTCCGCCATGGCGTCGAAAGCCTTTCCGATGTTCATCTCCACATGCGGAATCTGCAGAGCCTCCACGAGCTGTCTGGAATCGCTGATGTCGCTCTGTACGCCGTTCGGCATCAGTACGCCGATGACTCTCTCTTTTCCGAGCGCCTCCGCGCAGAGAGCCGCGCAGACACTGGAGTCCTTCCCTCCGGAAATTCCGATCACCGCAACGCAGCCCGGTCCGTTTTCTTCAAAATATCTGCGGATCCATTCGACAATCTGGTCTTTTGTTTTTTTTGCGTCCTTAAGCATATGTGTTCCCTCTCATTCAATCGTATTCAGGTCTACCGTATAGTCTTCCGGATTTGCGGAGTGAAAGATCACGAGTACCTTTTTCCCGATGATCTCACTTCCCGGATAGCGGTCCAGCGCCCGGCTGGTGAATGTCTCGGTCTTCTGATTGACCGGATCTCTGTATCTGCAGAGAACATAGAACTGTTCCCGCTCGCCCTCCGCCGTCCGGAAATTCCTCGTGATTCCGATGATCTCGGCCTCCACCGATTTCTTGCGCGGTCTGAAGAAATCCAGCCTTTCGCGGACACGGTCCCGAAGGTCGTCGTCCGGGTCGGCCTCCCTCAGCTCCTGCAACCGGAGAACAAACGGCGTCATTCCCGCGAGAATCAGAATCGCGCCGCAGATTTCCAGCATAAGATAGAGGCGCGTATCCAGCGATGCAGAATAAAAACCGGCGCCCACCGTCAGGATTCCGAATCCGAACACTATTCCTCCGACAATCCGCCGGAGTATGTCTCTCTCATGATCGTTCAATACCTCGCCCCCTTTTTGGGATGCCTCTCAGCCCTGAATCTGATGAAGCATGTGAATGGTCTCAACGTCGTCCTCTGTCAGCCGGATATTCGATACGAGTTCGCGTCCGTCCGGCCTTGTCACTTTCATCTCGATCACAGTCCCCGCCTCGGCTCCCTGCGAACTCACCGCCGCGAGAAAAGCTCCTACCTTCGGGTGCTGCGCGTTAAAAAGTTCCAGTCTCTCTTTGTATTTCTTCATTTCAAACGGATTAAATCCCATGCTGAATTCCTCCTGTTATTTCTCACATTCGTTAACCAATCTTCAGGCAGACCCTGATCTCCGGGTTTACTCTCTTTCTGAACGCCTCGCCGTCCGACAACTTGCCGACGATACTGCCGTAATGGCAGGGAATAGCAACTGCCGGCTGTAAGAGGTTGATGAAAGCGGCCGCTTTTTTTACATTCATGGTATAACGCCCTCCGACGGGTACAACGGCAATATCACATTTGATATCCCGGATCTCCGGAACAGCATCGGTATCTCCGGCAATGTAGACTCTCACCCCGTCGATCTCAATCAGATAGCCGAGCCAGCCGCGGATTTTCCTGTGAAACGGTTTCAGGATATTATACGCCGGAACAGCTTCCACCGTATATCTGTCCCTCTGAAGCTTCATCCCCGCCGTCATCGTAACGATCTGCCGCTCCTCAAAGCCGTCGTGCCGGAGCTGCCCCAGCATACTCTTCGGAACAAAGATCCTCGTCCCTTCATTCATAACCTTCCGGATATCCGAAACGGAATAATGATCGTAATGGGAGTGCGTGATAAAAACATACGACGCGTCCCCCGGCGTTCCTTCTATACGAAACGGGTCGAAGTAAATGACTTCCGGAATCTCCATTCGGACGGAACTGTGCATGTTGATTTGAATGGCATCCAGAAGCTCCTGAAATCTGCTCATGATAAAAATACCCCTTTGTGTAACTATAATCAGTTCTCTATTATAGAATAAAAAGCGGATTTCATAAACTAAAGTTTTTATGAAATGCCCCGTAAAAAAACTGTTGACATTTTGTTTTGTTTATGGGATTATAATACACGGCTTGTTGGTCAAGGGGTTAAGACGCCGCCCTCTCACGGCGGAAACATGGGTTCGATTCCCATACAAGCTGCTCATAATTTTTTATATTTTAGTAGTAAAAGAAAGAATGTCGCTTGCGGCATTCTTTTTTCATTCATGCGATAGGAAATCGCTTCGCATTCCCTATCGCAGAATTCAAAAGGGAACCGCCGCTGCTTTGCGACAGTTCCCTTCTTTTTATTTACAGCAATGTCACTCCGTGCTCTTTCGCGTACTGCAGATCTTCGTCTGTCCACATGGATACCTGTACCTCTCCGATATGCGCCTTGCGCAGGAAGAACATACAGATTCTGGACTGACCGATTCCGCCGCCGATGGTGTACGGAAGTTTTTTCTCAAGAATCGCCTTCTGGAACGGATACTCGCTTCTCTCCTCACAGCCGGCCTCGGCAAGCTGCAGTTTCAGCGCTTCCTCGTCGACACGGATCCCCATGGAGGAAAGCTCCAGAGCAATGTCATCGACCGGATAGTAGACGATGATATCACCGTTGAGTTTCCAGTCATCGTAATCCGGCGCGCGGCCGTCGTGCTTCTCTCCGGATTTCAGCTTTCCGCCGATCTGCTCGATAAATACCGCTCCGTGGAGTTTCGCGAATTTATACTCTCTGTCCTTCGGCGTATCGTCCGGATACATGTCCTCCAGCTCCTGCGTCGTGACGAAAGTGATCTGTTCCGGAAGAATACATTTCACGTAGTCGTATTTATTGGCCACGTATTTCTCTGTGACGTGAAGCGCCTCATAGACACATTTCACGATTTCCTCCAGTGTCTCTCTCGTGCGCTCTTCTTTTGTGATGATGCGCTCCCAGTCCCACTGATCCACATAGATCGAATGTACGTTGTCCGTCTCCTCATCGCGGCGGATGGCGTTCATATCTGTATAGAGACCCTCGCCCGGCTTGAAGCCGTATCTTCCGAGAGCGTATCTCTTCCATTTCGCGAGAGAGTGCACGATCTCCGCCTGTCTCTCATTCTGCTCTTTGATTCCGAAACTTACCGGGCGCTCCACGCCGTTCAGATTGTCGTTCAGTCCGGATTCCGGATCCACGAACAGCGGTGCGGACACGCGCTGCAGGTTCAGCTCCGCAGACAGCTGACTCTGAAAGAAATCCTTTACTTTTTTTATTGCAATCTGGGTTTCCTTGAGACCCAGTTCTGATTTGTAACCTTCCGGGATAAATATCCGGCTCATTCTTCTCTCCTCCTTCACAATAAACGGTTTGTGTCGCAGAACTTCCGGAGAAGTCTTCTGTAACACAGGAAACACCGGTTCCCGGGCGTTCCCCTAACACTAAATGAGTATATCACCGATCAATCCGTCAGAAAATACTTAATTCTCCGTACTCTTTTCCGGATCTTCCTCTTCTTTTGAAGGAAGATAAATCTTCACTTTTCCGATGACATGATCATCCATGACAAGGATCCGGATCTTCATGCCGCCGAGCTCCAGGACATCGCCCCGCTTCGGCATTTCGCCGTTTTCATTGAGCAGCCATCCGCTCAGTGTGGACGTCTCCTCATCTTCATCGAGTTCGAGGCCGAGTTTCTCAAAGAGCTTGTCCAGATTCATGGATCCGAGGACCACATACTCGTTTTCCGCCGTCTCGATAAATTCCGGCTCCACCTCCTCATGCTCGTCCCAGATTTCCCCGACCAGCTCCTCGAGGATGTCCTCCATCGTGACAATACCAAGCGTTCCGCCGTACTCATCCACGACGACGGCCATGTGGATTTTCTTTTTCTGAAGCTCACGGAACAGATCGCCGATCGGCCTGTGTTCCGTTGTAAAAATAACCGGCCGGACAATGGACTTCAGCGTCCGGTCGTTTTGAAAAATCTTGTTGTAAAAATCCTTCAGGTAAATGACGCCGATGATATGATCCACATCCTCCTCATACACCGGAAGTCTGGAATATCCGGTCTCGGCAAAAACCTTTGCTACGTCCTCCTTGGACGCGTCGCCGGGTACCGCCTCCAGATCCACGCGGGGCGTGAGGATCGCGCCGGCCTGCGTCTCATTAAAATCAATCGAATTGTGAATCAGGGCACTCTCCTGGTTATCGATCTCACCCTCTTCTTCGGCGGTCTTCACATACATCAGAATTTCTTCATCCGTCACGGAAACATCGTCATTCGGCTTGAAAACTCTCATACAGAGTTTCTGCCAGAGGCCGAAGACAAAGGTCAGCGGCGTCAGCACCGTCATCAGGAACTGCATAACCCCCGCAACGCCCATGGAAAAAGCATCCGCGTTTCCCTTCGCGATGGTTTTCGGGGAAATCTCGCCGAAGACCAGAAGGATGATCGTTATGATGACCGTTGAAATTCCGGAGCCGGCGTCTTCGCCGAATCTCCGCACACAGATCACCGTCGCCACTGATGTCGCCGCAATATTCACAATGTTGTTTCCGATCAGAATGGTCGAGAGGAGTTTGTCGTAATTCTCGAGAAGCTTCCGCACAAGCTTCGCTTTCTTCTTTCCATCCTCTGCCAGAGCCTTGATCCGCACGCGGTTCAAGGATGTATACGCGGTTTCCGCGGCGGAAAAAAACGCCGAGACCAACACACAGACCGCTATGACCAGCAAACCTATACCGTCATCCACTTAATCTTTACACCTGCCTTTTTTATGCTGCTTAGATCAGCACACTTTTGCTTTATCATATCAGAAGAGATAAGCTTCATCAAATATTATCTGACAGCAATTTTTTCACCAGCTGCACGCACTCCGCGGCGTCCCTGGAATATCCGTCGGCGCCGATTTCCTCCGCGAAACTGGAGGTGACGGCCGCACCGCCGATAATGATTTTTCCTTTATATCCCTTTTCTGCCGCCTCCTCGACGACATCCTTCATGCGCATCATCGTGGTTGTCATCAGCGCAGAGAGACCCACGACAGAGGCGTTCTCCTCCAGCGCCGTCCGGATGATCATCTCCGCCGGGACATCTTTTCCGAGATCGATGACTCTGTAGCCGTAATTCCGCAGCATCAGCGCCACCAGATTCTTTCCGATGTCGTGGACATCGCCCTCGACCGTCGCGATCACAACCGTCTCGACCGGTCCGCTGCCCTCTTTTTTCTCAATCATCGGCTCCAGATGGGCGATCGCCTTTTCCATCGTACCTGCGCTCGCGATCAGCTGCGGGAGGAAATACTTCTGCTTGTCAAACAGATCACCGACCTCGTTGATCGCCGGAATCAGATAGAGGCTGATGATGTCGTCCGGCTTCGTCCCGAGGCTCAGTTCCGTCTCACAGAGCTTGATGATTTTCGTCTTCTCCCCGTTCATGACCGCCTTGTACACCGGGTTGACCGCGGTGGAATTTCCCGAAGCGGATCCGGCCGCTCCTGAGCCGGCAGCCCCAGCGCCTCCGGCCGGTGCGCTTCCGGGTTTCGGATCACCCGCGTGCGCCTCTTTGTACTTCTGAGCACGGGTGATGTACTTGATGTCGCTTCCCTCCCGCGCAAGAAGCATATCCGTTGCGGCCGCCGCGTTCATCAGAAGTTCCTGGGAAGGATTCGCGATGGCGAGAGTCAGCCCGCTCTTAATCGCCATGACAAGAAAAGCCATATTCACAAAGCTTCTCTCGGGCAGGCCGAAGGAGATATTCGAAAGACCGCAGACTGTGGCGAGTCCGAGGTCGTTTTTGCAGTGGGCAAAGGTATCCGTGCAGTGGAGCGCCGCCTCCGGATCCGCGCCGACCGTGGCCACCAGTCCATCGACAACGATATCCTCTTTGGCGATTCCGCGCTTCGCGCACTCCTCAAGAGCGGCATGGATGATCGCGTGTTTCTCCTCCTGGGTCGCCGGAATGCCCTCGTCGGACACCGGAAGAAATACAAACATCGCGCCATACTTCTGCGCGATCGGAATCAGCCGCTCAAACTTCTCGCTCTCCCAGCTGATGGAGTTGATCAGGGCTCGTCCCGGATAAATCCGGAGTGCCTCCTCGATGACTTCCGGGAAGCTGGAGTCGATACAGAGCGGACAGTCGGAGACCTGCGTCACCTCATAGACGGCTTTGAGCATCATCTCTTTCTCGTCGATGCCGTTCGTTCCCATATTTACATCGAGAATCTCCGCGCCGTCCTCTTCCTGCATTCTCGCGAAATCCCGGACAAGATCCAGACTGCCCTCGCGAAGTTCCGCCTGGAGTTTTTTCTTTCCGGTCGGATTGATTCTCTCACCGATGATCTGCAGCATTCCGTCCAGCGTAATCTCGACAAAGGCTCTCTCTGAGGAAAGCATACGCCGTTTCTCTGTTCGAACCGGCTTCGGCTCTGTGCTCCTGGCCATCTCCACCAGTCTCCGGATGTGCTCCGGCGTCGCGCCGCAGCAGCCGCCAAGCACTCTCGCCCCGGCCTCAATCAGCTTCCGGCCCTCTGCCGCGAAGTCCCCGGGGCTTGTCGGATAGAAGGTCTTTCCCTCTTTGTCGATCTGCGGAAGTCCCGCGTTCGGCTTGGCGAGTACCGGCACGTTCGCGACGCTGTACATTTTTTCGATGTTCTCGATCATTCCGTCCGGTCCGGTCGAGCAGTTCATACCGACCACATCGGCGCCGAGGCTCTGCAGTGTGATCATCGCCGCCTCCGGATTGGTTCCGAAAAGAGTTCTTCCGTCGGCCTCGAAGGTCAGGCTGGCAATGACCGGCAGGTCGCAGATCTCGCGGATGGCCAGGATCGCCGCCCTCGTCTCCTGCAGACTCATCATCGTCTCAATGACAAAGAGATCACAGCCGCCCGCAATCAGAGCCTCCGCCTGCTCCTTGTAGATGTCGACCAGCTCCTCGAACATCATCGTCCCCATCGGATAGAGCTGTCTGCCGGTCATGGTCATGTCGCCGGCCACCAGGGCCCGCCCAGCGGCAGCTTCTTTGGAAATCGCAACAAGGTCGATGTTCATCTGCCTCAGCCTGTCTTCCAGCCCGTAATCCCCGAGCTTCAGCCGGTTTGCCGTAAACGTCGGCGCGTAGAGAATCTGTGTTCCGGCGTCCACAAAGTCCTTCTGCAGCTGCACCATGATCTCCCGGTTCTCAAGAATCCACTGCTCCGGACAGACGCCGGTCGGCATGCCTGCATTCTGCAGATTCGTTCCGGTCGCTCCATCCAGAAAAACAAAGCCACTGTCGAGTAACTCCTTAAACTCACTCCTCGTCATCCTGTCCCTCACCTTCAAAATTCATATACCTGATATAACAATCCCGGAATTCTTCGTCGTTTCCGAGAATAACCTCTTCCGTCCGCGCGATCGCATCAAGCATCCGCCCGCGCGATCCCTTTTCCGTGAGAACTCTCACCGCTCCCGCAAGGGAAGTATTGCCCGCCGCGACGGTTTTTTCCTCTGCCTCCACCGGCAGAAGACCGATGCGCGCGGCCTTCGCCGGATCCAGCTGAAAGCCGAAACCGCCGGCAAGGATCACCTGATCGATCCTGTCGATCGAAGTCCCGAACCTAGTGAGCAGAATACCGATTCCCGCCCGGATCGCGCTCTTCGCCATCTGTATTTCCCGGACATCCGCCTGTGTGAGGACGATTTTCGTCCCGTCCTTTCTTTTCGCAAGTCTGACGCCTTCAGAAAAGTACGGCTCAACGAGCGTTCCGTACCGATCCATGATCCCTGCATCGAGAAAGGCCGCCAGCGCCTCGATCGCGCCGGTTCCGCAGATTCCGACGGGCTCAGCGCCGCCGATCGTCTCCACGGCAAACGACGGCGCCGGTCGCGTCCCGTCCCATCTCACACGGCAGACAGCTCCCGGGATACTTCCTGTTCCACAGCTCAAGGCCCCTCCCTCGAGCGCGGGACCAGCGGCCGTCGAAGCGGCCAGAATCCTCGTCCCGTCGCCGACAGCCATCTCGCCGTTGGTGCCCAGATCCACAAAGAGGATGATTTCTTTTCTGTTATCTCCCGACATGCCCGCGCACATCATTCCGGACGCGATATCCGCTCCGATGTAGGCGCTGCACCCGGGAAGAATATCCACCGGCGTCGCCGCGTCCACGCCGGTCATCTCCGAAAACGCCGGTCCGAACAGCACCTCGGCACTCCGTCGCTCACCGCCCAGGCTGACCGGCCGGAACGGCCATCTGCCGAGTCCCTCTGTCGGATATCCGAGAAGCAGATGCTCCATAGTCGTATTCCCGGCGATGACAATCCGACGGATCCTGCCGCTGTTTCCGGCTCCGCCGGTCGGGACGTGTTTTTCCTCCGTCTCTCCGGTTCTGCCTGTGCCCTGCGCACTCTCCCTTCCGGAATCCGTGCAGATATTTCCGTCTTCCGCTTCCGCCAGTTCCCGGATCAGGCCTGCCAGATCTCTGCGGATCAGCTCCTGCATTTGGGCGCCTCTTCCTTCCCCTGCGGCGCGGATTCTGCTGATCACATCGGCGCCGTAGGTTCTCTGATGATTGATCCCGGCGGCGCTGCCAAGAATCTCCGCGCGGGAAAGATCCACCAGCGAAGCGGCCAGCGTTGTCGTCCCGAGATCGATCGCGATCCCGAGCTCCGGTGCGTCCGCTCCGTCATTGTTCCGCCCACGGCGCGGAAGCAGGTCTTCCCCGCTGTTCGCATTTCCCGCTTTCGGCTGCTCCCTGTCCGGATCCACAACTTTCTCTGTTTTCTTCTCCGGATGTTTCTTCGCGTATCCCTCTGCCGCATCCGTCTGGACGGAAAAAGCTTCCTCTCCGGCCCGGTACAGGATCTCGATTTCCTCCGTCGTCTCTGCCAGACAGGCGAGACGCCATCCGCTCCGAAGCTGTTCCTGTGTGTAGCAGACGGAATCCGACGGATGAATCGCAAGCGTCCCTCTCACAAGCCTCACGCCGCATTTTCCGCAGACGCCTCTTCCGCCGCAGGGCGAGGCAAGACAGACGCCCCGGGAGCGCAGGAAATCCATCACGCCGACGCCGGCCGGTATCGTCATCCGCCGCATGCCGGCATCCTCGTCCGTCCTCCCCGCTTTCATCCGGCAGTCGACTGACGCGCAGCTGACGCAGTCGTGTCCCGCGAGAAAAACATCCGCATCCTCCGTCAGCGCGTAAATCATACACATGGACTTTACCGGATGGAGCATTCCTTCCTTCGTACCCGTGACGCCGAGAATCCGCTCCGCGTCGGAAAGTTCCAGCGCCCTCCGGACGTCATCCGCTGTGATCTCGTCCGGAATTTCCATCCGGGCGCAAATCCCGTATCCTTTCTCATTCACTATTCTGCGGATCTGCGGAAGGAGCTGTTCCTCGAACGCGAAGAGAGCGCTGTCGGCCATGGAACTGAAGAGCAGTCCCTGCTCATATTCCTGGCCGGCGAACCGGCTGTCGATGTAATCGCTGATCACCTCCCCGAGCGTCATCACCAGACAGAGTACCTTCTTCCCCCCGTCAAGCTCTCCGAACGCAGCGACCGCCTTGGGAATCAGCCGTCTTCCGATCTGCGTGTAATTCTCCCGGAACAGCTTCCTGTTCTCCGTGTAGCCGGGATCACCCGGTCGCATGTGCAGAAGCCGAAACGTCATATCTTCGTCCGGCAGAATCCTTCTGCCCGCCGCATTTCCATTCAGTATCCGAATATCACCTGCCATGCCCCCTCCTTTTTTGCGCATATTATTTTTATCATATCGCTTTTCTTCTTTTGTTGTCGAGAGAAAATAGAGAGTGGCGATAGCTTTTACTTATCACCGGTGAAAGGGGAGCGCCGCAGCCGCAGCGCTCCCCTTTTTCGGAACATTTTTTCTTCTCTTATTTGGTTTTCACGCGGATCCTGGCCGCCAGCACAACCAGGAGCGCGATCACGCTCAGGCTGCAGGTCACAACGAGCCACTTATACTTCAGGAACCAGTCCGCGAATCCGGTATCCGGGAGTCTCTGTCCGGCAGAGTTCGGGATATAAATATGATACCCCCCGAAACCGCCGGCTCCGGCGATCGACGTATCGATGTTGAACGTATTGTTCGTATCCGACACCAGCGTTCCGTTCTCGTAGTGGTTGAAGTAAACCCTTGCCCGGAAACCTGCAAATTCTCCGCTCTCCTCATAGAAGATTCGGAGTCTTGCGGGCGCCTTCAGCGACTGATAGCCGTCCGGCGCCTTCACTTCCCGGATATAGTAATCCTTATCCGCCACGAAACCGTCCAGACAGAAATCCGAACCGGTACTGATATAGGTCGGTTTTCCCTGTGAGTCATAGCGCACGTCTGTTCCGGAGCCTGGCACCGGCACAATGTTCTTCGCGTCTTTTTTCAGCTCAGGATCTGAGTAAATCCGGAACTCCGCTCCTGAGAGAGCCTGTCCTCCCATCCCCGTCTTTGTCATGTCGACGCGGTAGGACGGAGCGATATTGAAGTAGATGGCCGCGTCCGACTCGGAGGCTCCACGCTCCATATAGTAGAAGCTCAGCGTGTGCTGACCGGCGCCGAGATCGCCGATCAGACCGGTGAGACTCTTCGTCGTCACGCCTTTGCTGCCGGATACGCCGATTATCCTTGTCAGACGACCCTCGGCATTCCGAACGGCATCAACCTTTGTGGCTCCGGCCTGTCCGATGGTGACCGTGTTCTCGCTGAAATTGATCTCTCCGTACACCCGGTCATGGATTCCTCCGAGATCAAGCGCGAGTTTTCCGTCAATGAACACCCACACGTCGTCGTCGCCGGAGAAGCGGTAGACCATGGAATCACCGTTGACGGCCTTATTTCCGTTTCCGCCTGTCTTCACCTCATTCGGAAGCGAGAACGCAAATTCCGTCTTCATTCCGAACCAGTAGTTTACTTCGCCGTGGAGCTCGTTAAACGTGGAAGCTCCGCTGTTGAAGGGAAGGAAATCACCCTTGTCCTTGCCGGAGGACTTGTCCGTTCCATTCACATAATTGTGGACATAGAATCTTCCAGCCGACTGATTGTAATCCGCGGCGTTCAGATCACTGTCGTAATAGTAATAACCGGTGGAAGGATCGTAACTGTACAGATGATGATCCGTTCCGATGCACTGGTATCCGTCCTGCGCGTGTGAAGTATCGCCCGAAAACAGTGTGCCCGCCAGCCAGGAATTGAAAATTCCCTCCGTCACCACTCCGGTGTACTGGCCGGAATTTCTTGATACATAGTTGGATTTATTCTTGGCACCGCGGGACGCGGCTCTGACCAGCATACCGTTCTGCTGCGCGTACAGGAACGTAAAGGCCTCATTTCCCGGAAGCAGCGCCCAGGATTCTCTGTGCGAGAGACCGGTCAGATAGGTACTCGGCAGCAGATAGACCGACTGCATATTGAAGATCTCGTTGTAGTCAAAGACTGTCGTCGTGATATTCGGCTGATATACGCTGTACGGCGACAGATCCACCGGCTGTCCGATGTTGTAGTCGGAAGCCATCCAGCTCGCGTAGAAGACCGTCGATTCCTCGACATAGGCCGTCTCTCCGGGCTTGTAGGATTTGTGTGTTTTCGTGTCGTACCATCCCACCAGGCGGTACCCCGGCTTGTAGGTTGTCTCCGCTTTTACCTCGTCTTCTCTCGGAAGCACAACGGACGCAGTCTTCGAACCGTTCTGAGGAGTTACCCTCTTGACGGTGTGCGTCGTCTTGCTTGTGGAATACCCTCCGGTGTAAAAGTTATTGCCGCCGTTTGTAGCGTCAAACCACACATCGTAGCCGTATTTCACAATATGATAGATTTCGAAACTGGAAGCTTTATCGGCAGCAGCAAAATTATAATTCTTTGCCGCCGTATAGGCGTTGTATCCGGGCTTGCCTTCCACATTGTCGTAGGCGTTCAGACCGTACTTTTTGCCCCCATCGTAGCAGTAAATCTTAACAACAAAACCGGATGACTGGTCATTTGTCCCCTCAATCGTCAGCGCCTGTCCGGAGGTCGCCGTCCGGTTCAGATACACCTTAAAGTCGTTGCCATATTGCCTTGTCTTCGAACTCTGATTTACGAACTGTCCGTCGGAACCGTACACCCAAACGTCCGAGTCAATAAAGCCAAGCAGGTAATTGTCCTTCGAGATCTTTACCTCGTGAGAGAGGAAATTCTTGTTCTGTGCAGACTTGCCGCTTTTATTCTCCGTGTTGAGAGTGCTCGCCACATCTCCGACGGCCACGTCGTACCGCTTTCCGTTCTCTGTTCTGACCAGAACGTACGGCTCGCCGGCTTTCAGCTCCGACTGCTTTGTCACGCGCTCACCGAAATACGGAATCGTCGTCGTCTTATCATCCGCCGTGGATCCGACCTCCGCAAAACAGAAGGCCGTCCCGGATCCTTTATTCATCATGACGCCGTAATAGCCGTTCTCCTGCAGATAGGTCTGGCCGTCGGACGCGATAATATAGCCATCAGACGTAATCGTGACCGTGTGATCCGAAGACGCGGAGAACGGGAAGCCGTTTGTCATGGAGATGTAAACTTTTTTCTTCTCATTGTATAACTGTGTCTTTCCATTGGAATTCTTCTTGAGGCGCCAGATGACTGCCTTGTCAAAGTTTGAACCGCTGTTTCCCGTCGCGTAGACAGATACGCCGTCCGACGAGAGTGCGGCCTCCATCGTTGCCTTTTCTCCGGACTCGGAACTGCTTTTCAGCGCGCGGATCATGTTGACCGTCTTGCCGTCCGAACTCTTGGCATAGATGATGTAGTCGCAGTCCTCCATAAGGGAATCCGCCGGGATCTGAATCGCGTTCTGGTTGCCGAAATTCACATTGCTGCCTGAAGATTTCGTGAGACTGGTGGCCAGCTGGTTCATCTGGGCACTCTGCTGCGCGGCGCCGGTTGTGGATTCCGTCACGATTATTCCCGTAATGGAAAAACTTGTCTGCGCAAACGCAAACGTATTCACTTCCTCCGTGCGGTCGATGTCCGTAATTCTGTCCTGATTGACGCGCTTCTCGTCCGTCTCCCCGTTTTGAACAGCCGTCACATCCTGTGCGGATTTTTCCGCGTCGGACTTCAGCATATTCTGCTGTTCTTCCGAGAGTTCCATCGTTCCGCTGTCTTCCTGCGCCTTGCCGGCCACAACCTTCAGAACCTCGGTTCCGTGATCCGCGAAATGAATGACGCCGGCCTTTGCCTCGCTGTTCTCGCTGATCTGCAGCTTGTCAGTGTAACTGATTTGGATGCTGACCGGAACCTTCGGCTCAATCTCTTCTCCGTTCACCACGAATTTTATATCAAAAAATCTGGCCAGAAGAATCTGGTTTTCCTCTGTCTGTCCGCTGTCGCTTCCGTCTTCGCCCGAAACCGCTCCGGAAGTCTCCTGCGCCCCGTCACCGGTCGGATTTTCTGCGGATGTGAGCGAAACTGCAGAAAGTGCCTCATCTCCGGAGATGGCTGCAGAGGAATTGTCGCTGCTGTAAGAGAGCACAGTCTCGAGCGTCTCACCTTCGCTGCCCGCATCTGTTGCCTCAGAGATCCCTTCCGCATCCTCTGCGGACGAGGCCTCTGTGCCTTCCTTCTCCCACGCTCCGGCAGCGCTCATCTTCGCTTTAGCCTCCTCCAGATACTGCAGATACAGGTCTGTTCCCTGCGGAATCTCCTCGACCACAAATTCAGCGTCTTCCGGAATTTCTGCCTCTTTCGGAACCACAGCCGTCACCAGATAGTCCGCTCCCTGCGCCGTAAATGTGCGGGTGGCAGTCTCTTCTTCCTTTTTTTCCTCTCCGTTCTCTTTTGAAGAGGAGGACGTATTGACAACGCTATCTGTCGCGCCGTTTTCCTCCGGCACAATTCCGGATTCACCGGTTCCCTTCACTTCTCCGTAGCAGGCCTCGTTGTGAATATGCTCCTCCAGGTTGCAGATCAGCGTCTGCTCCTCGTCGTAGCAGTTCGCGTCGTGAACATGCTCCTGCTTTCCGCAGATCAGTTCCCGGTCCGAAGATACCGCGTGCGCCGGACGGCTGAGAATATAACCGATCACCACAAGAACAAACGCCAGCGGCATCATTCGCCCGGCTATCATTTTTCTTCTTACAGCCGCAGATTTCTTCATCTTATCCTTTTTTTGTCCGTTTTTTCTACGATTCTCTTTCATCCTCAACCTTCGCGATCACTGCGATCCTCTATGTCTTCCGTGTCTTCAGTTTCTGCCGGTCCATCCGGTTTCTTAAGGCTTCCGCCGGGGCGAATCCCTGTTCTTTTCTTCTTTCTCATCCGCCGTTTTCGCTTCATGGAACTTCCCTTCGTCATTACGAAAACAGCGATGAGCATCAGCGGAACGGCGATCGCAATCGCCACATGACGGTTGTCGATCTGTACCGCGTCCGCGGTGACATGTACCTTTCCGGGTTTATTTTCAATACGGTGTCCCCTGACCAGAAGTCGGTGCGTATTGATTCCGTATGGCGTACATGTCGAGAGCGTCACATAGTCTTTGCCTTCCTCGATTCCGAGGTTTGTGAAATCATCCGGGAGAACAATCCGGATCTGATCCACTTCATAGGTCAGTGTCCTTCCGAGAACATCTATGGTAAAAGCATCTCCGACCACCAGTTTATCCAGATCCGTAAAGAGTTTCGCGCTCGGAAGACCTCTGTGCCCCGTGAGCACGGCGTGGGTCCCCTCCCCGCCCACCGGAAGGGATGAACCCTCCAGATGTCCGATGGCGTGCTGAAGAACTTCTTCCTCCGACGTGTGGTAGACCGGCGCCGTCAGATTGATTTTCGCGATGTAAATGCTTCCGATCATACCGCTGTCATCTACAGACAGAAGCTCCTTGTACTCTTTTTTCTCTTCCTCACTCATGTCATAGCGGTTCTGCATGGACAACAGTGAAGCGTTGTATGCCTCCGCTTTCTCCAAAAGTTCTTCCTTTTCCTTCTGATCGAGCGACTCTACCGTCTTCTGATAATCCGCCACAGCTCTGGAAGAATGCATACTGTTCCAATAGTCAGAAAAAGCAGGGTAGATCAGAAGCCCCAGTCCGCCCAGAACAATGAATATCAGAATGATATTGAACCGGTCCTTCTTTTTCCCTGCTCTTTTATTCTTGTGTGCTTTCACTTTCATCTCTCCTGGTCTACTCAGTCACGCAGCTGACATAGGTCGTATGCAGCCCGTCGGAAAACTCTATGATCAATCCCCCCACGGCCTCACGTTCCTCTCTTGTGACAAGATCCACGACGTAGCGGTTTGAAAATCCGCTGACGCCGGTAAAAATCACTTCGTCGCCGTCGCGCACCGCTGCCGATCCCTCGGAAACCATGCCGATCCTGCACGCCCCCGTCCCCCCATCCGGGAGAACTTTCGGAATGAGTGTCTTCTCATCGGCCAGGAAGCTGCTCCCGACCGGAAACGAAATACCTGCCTGCGGAAACTCGATTTTTCCTATGCAGTCCATTCCGTTCACTTCCGCTACCGGAAGACTGTCCGGATCTTCAAGAAGCGGCTCCGCCGCTTCCGTGATCTGTGACGGAAGAATCTTCTGCATATTCTGAAGAACCTCACTGCACGTCTGAACCCGCGCTTTCTTTACAGAAAGCTTCTGGCGGATGATAATCCCGCCGGAAGCCAAAAGAAGAACGAGTCCGAGGATAATCAGCACTTCTCCCCCGTGCGCGTGTATTTTTTTCATTATTCCTTCTCTCCTCTGATCCGCATGATCATTCCGAGAATAATCATACCCGCCGAAGAAACCATCATAAGAGCCACCCACAAGGACAGCTTCGTCTCATCTCCGGTCTTTACCGCTTCGGATGTCGTTGTGGATGTCGTCGGCTTAAGCGTAGGCGCGGTTGTCGGAGACTCCTCCGGCACCGGCGTTACCGTCGGCGACACGGTCGGCGTGGCAGATGGCGTCACGGACGGCTGCTCTTCCCAGGTATTTGTGAGAATAAAGCCGTCTTCATTCTGATCCACCGACACTCTGTAACCGGCCGGCACATCTTTCTCGCGGACGGTGTAGTTCCCTGCTTCCTCCGGGACGTAACCAGCTGACCAGTTGTTCTCTTTACTGAGCTTCAGCGTGTCAACCACCGCGCCGTCGCGTAACACTTCCACAAAGATTTCCTCCGGCCTCTGTCCGGACTCGCCGTCCATGGCCCAGTGTTTGACCACGCGGAGTTCCTTCTGTGATCCCTGATTGGGGATATATTTTGACTCGACGATCAGTTCTTCCTCTACTTTTCCCTCACTGTCATAGGAGGGAAAGCTCAGATAAAAGCTGACCGGCGTGTAGGTTGTTCCGTTCTCTGTGACGGCTGTTCCCGTCACCAGATAAAGCCCGTCGGTAAGTGTAAGCTCCGTCGGTACATTCGCCTGAATATGCGCGATCTCATCGCCTTTTTCCGCGTATCCGGCCAGTGTCACCTCATCTCCGGAGAGCTTCATCGCGCAGGGATCCGGATCAAACGCCTCCACGCCTGATCCTTCCGAACTGCCTGCCACGGTCTGTGCGGAACTCTCCGCGAACTTTCCGACGAGTTTCAAATGATTCTCCCCGTCCGGCTCCGCGACTTTAAACAGAGAAAAATCCGCGCCGTTCACCGGAAAAGAAATGGTCAGCCGGATCGTTGACGTATTTGCTCCGGCTTCTCCCGCAGCCGCTCCCAGCCAGAGGCAGGCGGCGACCGCGAGAAGTCCGGCCAGAATCGAGGCAACGGATTTTCGTATTTTTGTTCCGAATTCCTTGTTCATAAAAAATGTCTCTTCTATATTATCGGGACAAACCCGCAGAATTATTCGTTAATTACAGAAGCTCTTTTGCGCGCTACAAGAACAACGCCTCCGCCGATGACAAGAATGGTTCCCACAAGGTAGAAAACAGTTGTACCCATTCCACCGGTGCTCGGAAGGTTAGAGCCTGTCACGTTGAGAACTTTTACGGTTCTGTTTGCAGCATCTGTCATCTTTCCGTTCGAATCCTCGACCTTTACTGCAGATGCAAGCTCCGCATTGGCGTTTGTAGGTGTTGCCTCAATCTGTACCTTGATCGCATTCTCAAGCTTGTTGTATCCGTCCGGAGCCTTTGTCTCCTCCAGCAGGTAGTTTCCGCTGTCAAGACCTACGAGGTTCAGTTTTCCGCTCTCTCCGGTAACCAGTGTGGAAAGATCCCCTTTTTCGTCCACGCGGAATACTCCGTCGGAGGCCTGTGTGAAGCAAATTGCATCACCGGTCGCCTTCCAGTCATTATCAGCCTTCTTCAGAACGAACTCTGCTCCGGCAAGCGCCTTCTCGCCGTCTTTGTTTGTGTATTTGAAGACATCCAGCGACCAGGTATAGGTTCTTGTCACGCTCGGCGTCGTTGTCGTCTTGTTACCGTATTTGATGTGGGACTCGTTCAGGTTCGGCCCGTCCACTTTCGCGTTCTCGTTGAGCGTCGCCTTGTAATCCACGTTCAGCTTGTTTCCGGCTTTCAGCGTATCTGTGTAGGACTGTTTGAAGTCGATCTCAAACGTGCAGCCGTCTGTTGTGTCAGTTGTCAGAACGTAATCCTTATTCGGAACAAGTCTTTTATTGCTTCCCTCTTTGGTAACTGTCACAGAAGAGGCATCCAGTGTCAGTCCCTCTTCCATCTGATCATGAAAGGAAAGGGACTTCGGTCCCTCCGACTTAATTGCAATGGTGCTCTTGAAGACAACCTCATCTCCGATATGAGCGTCGTTCATGTGCTGATAACCGTAACCATCCGCCCATACAAGCTTCTCGTTCTCTGTTTTTTCGTTCTTGTCGTTGATGTTCATCTGCGGAGTCGTAGAATCCAGCATACAGAGAGATCCGATGGAGGAGTCCACTGCGTAGTAACCGTAGTTCAGGTTGCCAAAGCTCACCGTACCGTTCGCAGCGATCGCTGTCTGTGTCGGCTGAATGTTGTTCGCTTTTGCGTAAGCAAGTGCCGCTCTCACGAAGGTCTGTACCGATGAATCATCTGTACTTCCGACCCATGTGACGTAATCCTGGCTGTCAAGAGAGAAGAACGCCTTCGCCTCTGCTGTATCCGCAAAGCCTTTCCACTCAGCTGTAATCTTGTATGCATAGGCGTTTGCGGCTTCGTTATAACTCTCAAGCTTCAGAATCTGATATACGTTGTAGGTCTCGTTGTCTGTCGCCTTGTTTACCGTGATGGTTCCGTTGCTGTGATTTGTCTCAGCCATAGCTGTGACCGGTGCGATGGAATACGCAAAGCCTGTGGACGCTGTCATGACTACTGCTGCGAGAAGTGCGCTTACTACTGTGTTTCTAACCTTCATAATTTCTTTTCTTCCTCCAAAAAACTCTTGTTTCTATTAAATATCTATATCTATAATTATCCGCGCCCCGCTTCCTTTGCGGGTCTGCGGTAATTGTCCCGATGTTTCGTATGCCTTATAGCGAATCTCTTCTTAATTCGAGTGTGCTGACTGCCGGCATTTTTTCAGAAAGCCCTGAACTGATTCAGCGGCCACACCTTAAACATCAATCTTCCGGCGATCATCTCTTTGGAGATGCAGCCGATCGTTGTATTTCTGGAATCGATCGATGTGGATCTGTGATCTCCGAGTACGAAATATCTGTCTGCAGGCACCTGATACGGAAATGTGATATCGGTCTCGCCGAGCGCCTGATCTTCAATGTAAGGCTCGTCCAGCTTTGTGCCGTTCACGGTCACGTTTCCGTCCGAGTCAATGTCCACCCACTCTCCCGGAAACGCGATCACGCGCTTCACCAGGATCTTATTATTAAAGTAGAAGGCCACCAGATCCCCGCGGTCAAAGTTTGTCGTTCTCACAGAAAGAACGATGTCCCCTTCTTTTAATGTAGGAGTCATAGACGTTCCGTAAATCCGGAAGGCCGGAGTGACCAGCGTTGCGATCAGAACCGCAATCGCGGCGATCACGACCAGAACACCTGCTGTCTGTAAAAACATCCGGTAGAAGCAGCTCTTGTATTCCGCGCTGTCCTCTGTCCCGGCCGTTTTGTCTTTTGTCTTGCCGGACGCTTTATTCAGTTTTTCTTCCAGCTCCTCGTTTTTCTGCATTTCTATTTCAAGCAGTCTGCGAAGCTCATGTTCATCTTCCAGATGTAATGCACGTATGTTCTCGCTCATATGTCTCAACTCTTTTATATATATGTTTTCGTTTCGATATGCTCATATCCTACTTTTCGAATGTCACGCATGTGTCATAAAGTCACCTATATTTCGTTACCGCGTGACTTTTTTGTGTTTTTTACAAAAACAGTTTCCTATGTAAGCCATTTTTGGCAATAGTATTTCCAGTTGAACACGGTTTTTAAAACACGTTCGTTTGCTTATTACTCCTTTTTCCATCATTTCTTCTGCACCTCAAAATTTAAAAATAATTTTCGTTTATTTTGTCCACTCCCATGATCAGCAAATACAATTTGCAAACAATTTGTGATGAATTCCCCTTCTTCAGCGTTTAATTTCTCTTGTTTTCGTTTCATTTTCGTTAATTTTCGCAAGTCATCGCTCAATTCTTCGCTGCCCTTCTGTTCTCAAAAAGCACATCCGCAAAAAAAGGCTCCACGGATCGTTTTTTTCAGAAATCCCGGAGGTATTTTCTATTCCAGACAAAAAACGGGCGGATACCGCTGTATCTTTCCACACAGCGGCATCCGCCCGCAAAACAATTCTTTCTTTCCTTATTAAGACTCCTTCTCTTCTTCCGCTGCCTCCCGCGTATCCTGCCAGATGTCGTACCACGCCAGCAGTGTTTCCGTCCAGGCGTCGCGCGCTTCTTCGATCCGTTTCCGCAGTTCCGCTGCCGCCGCGCCCTCTGCCCCGGCGGCAGCCGGCTCGCCCGGCCGCGTCTCTGAAGCTTCCGGATTCATGTACGCCTCCAGCGTCTCGGGAATTTCCCTTTTCTTTTGAAGCATTTTTTCCCACTCCTCGCAGAGACTGCGGAAGAAAAGCTCCGCCTTCTCCCTCTCCCGGTGATTCTGCTCAAATTCCCAGGAAATGATCGCCTCTTCGGTCGAAAGTTCCCGGATCCTGTGCCGCTCGCCCTTCGGCACCGCCCGCAGCTCATCGAGAAGCCTCTGATTCTCGGCGCTCCGCACAAGGGACAGATCTTCTCCTGCATCCCCCCGGTCTCTTCTCTCGAGATAGTGGTTATAGCCAAAGGGGTAGTAGCTGACTCTGTCTTTTTCCTCCTCAAAAATCAGCAGCGATTCGGCGACTCTGCCAAGGAAATATCTGTCGTGCGAGACGAAAACGATGGTTCCTCTGTAATTCCGGAAGACAGATTCCAGTGTTTCTTTTGCCGGTATGTCCATGTGATTGGTCGGCTCATCCAGAATCAGCAGGTTCGGTCTGCTCTGCATCAGGGACGCCAGAACCAGTCTGGCCTTCTCTCCTCCGGACAGGGAGTTCACCTTTTTCCCCATATCTTTTCCATAGAAGAGATAACCGGCCAGAATTGTCCGGACCTCTTTCTCGGGAAGTGACGGATACCGATTGTGAAACCAGTCGATGACGCGCTCGTCCGATGTAATGGACGCGGACTGCTGATCGAAGTACGCGGCGTCAACGTTGACGCCGACACTCTGTTTTCCGCCGAGAGGTTCGAGCACGCCGGCCAGCGTCCTGAGAAATGCGGACTTTCCGGTTCCGTTCGCGCCCATGACGCCGATCTTCTGACCGCGCCGGATGCGAAAAGAGAGTTCACGAATCTCTCTGTCGTATCCGATCTTCAGATGCTCGCACTCATACACCGACTTGCTTCCCCTGCGAAGAGGCAGAATCTCCCCTGTGCGGATCACGGCGTCGTCCTCCTCCGGCTTTTGCACCGGCTGCATTCTCTCGAGCATTTTCTTTCTCGATCTCGCAAAGGCGGCCTTCCGCGGTTTGTGACGGAATCTCTCGATCAGCTCCTTCTGTTTCTGTATTTCATCCTGCTGCCGCTCCCAGGCTTTTCGCTCCTTCTCAAGATTCGCGGTTTTCTGTTCTCTGTACTTTGTATAATTCCCCGGATAGCGAACCAGTTTTCCTCCGCTGACTTCCCAGACGACGTCCGCTGTCCGGTCCAGAAAAAAACGGTCGTGCGAGACCATGACAACCGCGCCCGGATAATCTCTGACACGCATCTCCAGCCACTCGACAGACGCGAGGTCCAGATGATTGGTCGGCTCGTCCAGAATCAGTACATCCGGCCGCGCGAGAAGAAGGAGGATCAGCCGAATCTTCACATTCTCGCCGCCGGAAAACTCGCTGAGTTTTTTCTCACGGTCATCTTTTGAAAAGCCCAGACCTGTGAACATGCGCTCAAACTCCCGTTCCAGAGCAAATCGCTCCTCTGAAAAGCGGAAGTCGTCGCTTCTTCCGGAAAGAACAGCCTCCTCCACACAGACGGAGACGCTCCTCTGATCCGACGAGCGCGTCTGCTGCTCCAGCATCCCGACCGTAAAAGCGCGTGCTTTTTTCACCCCGGATTCGCGGTTTTTCTCATTCAATTCAAGCTCCGCGCTTCCGTTCAGAACATCCAGAAGCGTCGTTTTTCCCGCGCCGTTTCGTCCGACGACGGCAATTTTCTCCGTGCCCCGGATTTCAAAATCAAAATGCGAGAGCACCGGCTGCCCCTGTCGGCTGACGCTGCCGTCTCTGATTTCAAGAAGCATACTTCCTCCTCCATCCCGTCCAGTATAGCTGTCGCAAAATAACTCGACGAATGCGCCGAATTCGAGTTATTTAAGAACAGCTATACTGGAAGTTGCAAAACCAAAAAGAAGCCCGGCACGTCAAAGACGTGCGGGCAGAATCGTGTCATCACTTTGCTCCGTGAAGCTTCGATATTCCTTCTTTGATGGCCTCCGCCTCCACAGCGTCGGCAACAGCCTTCGCAACGCGCTCGTCAAAGGCTCCCGGGATAATGTAATCCTCGTTCAGTTCCTCGTCCGGAATCAGGTTCGCGATGGCGTGTACGGCAGCAAGCTTCATACCCTCCGTGATATCTGTCGCCTGCGCATCCAGCGCTCCGCGGAAGACCCCCGGGAAGACCAGAACGTTGTTGATCTGGTTCGGGAAATCACTTCTTCCGGTTGCCACGACGCGGGCACCGCCTTTTTTTGCCTCGTCCGGCATGATCTCCGGCGTCGGGTTTGCCATGGCAAAAACAATCGCGTCCTTTGCCATCGTTGCAACCATCTCCGCGGAAACGACGTTCGGCGCGGACACGCCGACAAAGGCATCCGCCCCCTTCAGTGCGTCCGCGAGACTTCCGTGAAGCTGATCGCGGTTTGTCTTCTGTGCCATCTCCGCCTGCGCGTCGTTCATCCAGTCCTCCCCCTTCGCGAGGATTCCCTGACGATCCACCAGAATGGCGTTGCCGACGCCAAGTTCCAGGAGCAGACGGCAGATCGAAATTCCGGCGCTTCCGGCTCCGTTGATGACAACGGTGATGTCCTTAATATCTTTTTTTACAAGGCGGAGGGCGCCCATGATTCCCGCGGACACAACGATGGCCGTTCCGTGCTGGTCATCGTGGAAGACCGGAATGTCCAGCTCCTCTTTCAGTCTGCGCTCGATCTCAAAGCATCTCGGAGCGGAGATATCCTCGAGGTTGATGCCGCCGAACGTCGGCGCAATTCTCCTGACCGTCTCAACGATCTCATCGACATCTTTGGTGTCCAGACAGATCGGGAACGCGTCCACGCCTCCGAACTCCTTGAAGAGAACCGCCTTTCCCTCCATAACAGGAAGTCCGGCTTCCGGACCGATATCTCCAAGGCCGAGGACTGCCGTTCCGTCGGTTACAACTGCAACAAGGTTTCCCTTGGCGGTATATCTGTATACATCTGCCTTATTGTCTCTGATCTTCCGGCAGGGTTCCGCAACGCCCGGCGTGTAAGCCGTACTCAGATCGTCTCTCGTCTTGACCTTTACCTTCGATATCACGCTGATTTTTCCCTGATTGCTCTCGTGCAGTTCCAGTGCCGCCTTGTTGTAATCCATGTTTGACCTCCTGATTCAAAACCCAATACTTAACATTCCGGCTCTAAAGCCATTTCTCATTTTTACGCGATTTTCTTTGCTTGTCAACGCGCGGACAGTTTTTCTTTTCGGATTTGCATCAATTCGTCCAAAAGAACGTTGGCCGCCTCGTATTTCGACATCAGCGGAAGTTCCTTTTCCTCTTCCGGACGAATCAGCGTCAGCAGATTGGTGTCCACACGAAAACCGGCGCCCGCCTCCTTCAGATTGTTGGCCGCGATCATGTCGAGATTCTTCTTCGCGAGCTTCTTTCTGGAGTTTTCCAGCATATTCTGCGTCTCCATGGAGAAGCCGCAGAGAACCTGCCCCGCCTTCCTGTGCGCCCCGAGCCAGGCCAGTATATCATCTGTCCGCTCCAGCGCGATGGAAGTCTCCGTTTCCCCGCCGCCCTTCTTGATCTTGTCCTCGGCGCAGATGGCCGGCCGGAAATCCGCCACGGCCGCCGCCTTGACGATCATATCCATGTCTTCCGCTCTTGAAACCACCGCCTCATACATATCCCGGGCGGACACAACGCCGACCACATCCATGTATCCGGGGCTCTCCAAAACGGTTCGTCCGGATATGAGCGTCACGTCCGCACCTCTTCTCGCGGCCGCTGTGGCAATCGCGTAGCCCATTTTTCCGCTGGAATGATTCGTCAGATATCTGACCGGATCCACTGCCTCCTGGGTGGGACCTGCAGTGACCATCAGCTTCACGCCTTCCATATCCTTCTCGTGGGCAGCCGCGTGCAGGACCGCGTCCAGCAGCCGCTCCGGCGACACCATCTTCCCTCTTCCCGTTGTTCCGCAGGCAAGTCTTCCGCTGTCCGGACCGATAATTTCCCAGCCATAGCCCTTCAAAAGTTCCAGATTATGCTGCGTCACCGGGTTTTCATACATATTTGTATTCATCGCCGGCGCGATCAGCTTCACCGCGCGGCTCGCAAGGACAGTGGTCGTCAGCATATCATCCGCCAGACCGTTCGCAAGCTTCGCGATCACATTGGCGCTGGCCGGCGCGATCACAACCACATCCGCCTTCTCCGCCAGCGAGATGTGTTCGATTTCGTAGGAGTGCTGACGGTCGAAGGTATTCGTCACCGTCCGGTTGTGGGTGAGCGCGTCGAACGTCAGCGGCGCCACGAACTCCGTCGCGTTCTCTGTCATGATCACGTTGACATCCGCATGCTGTTTCACAAGTGCCGAAGCCAGCTCACAGGTTTTATATGCCGCAATTCCCCCGGTTACGCCGAGAAGTACATTTTTTCCTTTTAACATAATTCCTCTTTTCACAGCCAAAAGCCGGTCGAATCTCTCCCGCTCCCGCTGTTTTTATTTTTATGCGGAAGCTCTGATGCCTCCGCGTTTTTGAAAGATCATTTCCTCAAGCAGTATACCATATACAGCGTCACTGTTCACAGGCAAAGTGTTCCCCGCGCTGCCCGTTTCACCGCTCAACCCCTCCGGCCGGGCACAATTGTCATCCCCGCCCCCGCATCACTGTTCAGAGGCGGATGAAGCGGAAGATTCCCCCGTTCGAGTTGAAAAAGCAGGGGGCACTGCCTATAATAAAAAAGATATAAATCGCGCTGTATCCCACTTTTCACAAACGGGAACAGCAGCCTACAGAAAAACAGGACACCTACCATGAGAGTAATCACCGCAGATATCGGAAATACCAATATCGTCATCGCAAGTTTCAACAACGACAACAAAGAAATGCAGGAACGCCTCGAGACCAAAAGCAAGTGGACGCTCCCGTCCATGACGGCGGCGCTTCGCAAGTGCCTCCTCAAAAATCAGATTCCGAATGGCGGGATCGACGGATCCATCCTCTCCTCCGTCGTCCCGGAACTCAACGACTGCCTTGCGCGGGCGCTGGAAGCAGTCACAGGAAAACCGACCATGATTATGCGTCCTTCCCTCTCCTGCGGAATCGGAACCGGCCGCTATGACGAAGCGACGCTAGGTTCAGACCGGATCGTCGACATGGCCGCCGCTGCCGCCTTCTACGGAGCGCCGGCTGCCGTCTGGGATCTCGGCACGGCGACTACCCTCTCCGTCATCGACGCGAACCACGAGTTCATCGGAGGCATGATCTCCGCCGGCGTACAGCTCAGCCTCACAGCGCTCGCCGAGCACACCTCCCAGCTGCCGCAGCTTGTCCCGGAGGCCACAGAAAATCTCCTCGGCACCGACACCGTTGCCAACATGATCAGCGGCAGCGTCGCCGCGACCGGCATCATGATCGACGGAACCGCCGGAAGGCTCGCGAAGCTTCCTGGTCTTGAAGGACTCAGGCTCATTATCACCGGCGGTCTCGGGCAGCTCGTTCTCCCCTGGATCAGCCGGGAGGTCATTTATGACCCGGATCTGCAGCTCAAGGGGCTTTTGACGATCTACCGCAAAAACAGTTTATAAACGGCACAAAAAGGCCGGCACGCGAAGCGTGATCCATCCCCGGATCCGCCAGTCGCGCGTCGGCCTTTTTCTGCTCCTCTTTATGCGTCTTTATCTGCCGTGTTTACACCGGCTCGTTCTCTTCAAGAATATCCGCCATGGATTCTTTGATCTTCTCGTATCTCGCGAAGTCCACACCGCTCACATGGACGGCATAGCGCTCTACCGCGCGATAGATTTCCTCAAATGTCTCCCTCATGATTTCTTCCGCAACGTCCACAACGATCAGGTAAGCCTTTTCTTCATCCGGAGTGATTTTCTCCAGAAGCCAGATCTTCTTCACCTCCGCGTGACCGGAAAGATATTTCTTCAGCTCTTCGCGGATCATCTTCGTCTCATTATTTTCCTCCGGACGTCCGACGAGCATCTGATTGTTTGCTCCCTGTTCGTCCCGGTGTTCTTTCATGGAAACGCCGTTTTCCCCGCGGACAAATTCACTCTGATATGCCGGCGAACCGTAAATGTCGCGAAGCAGATCGACCGGCAGGAAGAGTGTGTGCGGTCCGAACGGATTGATTACCGCTCCGTCGTAGATCGTCTCTTCCCCTTCTCTGCTCACTCCTGTGACGGAGAGAACATCCGGGAACGAAATCGCAGTTGTCATCTGCCCCTTGTCCGCGCGCTCGATCAGAGAAGTCCAGCGTCCGAGCGCTCCGGCATCGGTGAAGACCGGAAGCACCGCGCGATTCTCATTTTCTCTGCTCGGCAGCGACGGAAAGGAGACTTTCGTTCCCTTCTCGGCATCCCTCTCACCCACGGCACAAGGCACCAGATAATGCGCATGGGCAGCCGCTCCGACCATCAGATTGAGAAATGCGCTTTTTCCGCAGAGATCCTTAAATTCCGCGATCAGTCCGCGAAGATACGCATTTTCCGCCGTCTTCGCCGGATCCGCCTTCAGCTGTGGCTCCACGTTGCTGATCACCGAGAAGAGCGGTATCTCCTCCACGCCTGCATCCGCAAAACCGACGACGCCTCTCTCTTCGCTCAGCTCCTCTCTTACGTCTCCGTCCTTTCCGAGACTTGTCACCATTGCCTTTGTAATTTTGCCGTCCGGAAGATAGAGATATACCCCATCTCCCGTGCGGACCGTTCCTCTGATATTTCCTACTGCGGCAGCGCCACCGTCCACAAGCTTTGTACTCTGTTCCGCCAGCATGGTGAAACGCTGATCCCTCTGACCCTCACGGTCAAGTCTGTGCAGCCTTAATTCGCTCATTCTTCTTCAAATCCCCCTGAAATTCATGGTCATTCCTTCTGCCGCGCCTCTCGCGGAACAAATCCTTTCCCAGCGCCGCAGAACTTTTTTATTATACCATTTCCGGGCGTGCTTTGCATACGGCAAGCCCGCCGCGATACAATATTTTTTTGCAATCAAATTCCGGTAAGTATTTATGGAAAGAAAAAACTGCCGCAACAGTATTTCATTCACTGCTGCGACAGCTTATCCATTTATGTTCCTTTTTCCGTCAGGACGTCAGCTTCCACACATGATTGGTTGTCAGATATCTGGTGGCTTCCTCAAATGACTTTGGAAATTCCATCTCCATCAGCGACGCGTAGCTCTGCTCATACAGCTTCTGCTCAATCGACGTCGTCGGCCGCTTGATCTTCATCTTGGTGATGTCCTTTTCCTCCACCAGGATTTCCCGCGCCTGAAGCCCCGCCTGATATCCCTGAATATACGGGTCTACAAAGAGCGCCGCGAGCGCGTATCTCGCGATATCCGCATCGTCGGTCACCAGACCGACTTTTGCCTCTCTGGCCGCTTCCACAATTCCTCTCGCCTGATCCGAAAGCATACTCTCTGCCGAGATAAACAGAACGCTGGTCTGCTCTGCCGCACAGGAGACAACCTCCTGTGTCGTCACGTCCGCCGGAAGCTCCAGTTCCTCCCCCTGCCAGTTGTAGGAGGTTCTCACCTTCCGGACCTGTATCGTTGTGTTGTCCGCGGAGGTTCCGATCTCCGCCGCCTTCATGCCGGACAGGGGAACCACATATTCCTTCCAGGGAATCCCCGCCTCATCCAGAAGTTTTTCAAGCCGTTCATCCTGAACAACCGCCCTTGTGTCATACGGCGAATACAAAATGCCCACGCTCTCCAGATCTCTGGTCGCCTCAATGATCAGCGACAGCGTATCCGTCATATTCGGGGACGACTCGACGCCGGTGATATTCCTGCGGGTTCTGCGGTCCCAGTCTTCTTCGTCGTCCGCATTTCCAAGGTCCAGAACTTCCCTGTACTCCACAATATTGGTTCCCACGATCGGAATCTCCTCGGTCGCGTTCGCTGCCACACGCAGAGCGTCCACCCCGTTTGTCATGAGGAGGTCCACCTCCTGCCCGACCAGATCTTTCACATCTTTGTCAACCGAGACCTTGCCGTTGTCCACCTTCGTGATAATCTCTACATTCTTCTCGCCGATCGTTGCGACAAGCGCGTCCCGGAAGCCCCGGGTCATCTGCGTGCTCTGTCTGTCGTCTCTGCTCTGCACAATGCCGACCGTATAGCGCGGTCCCGGATCCTGCGCCTCTTCATCCTCTGCTTTTTCCTTTCCGCAGCCGGCGAAAGAAAGCGCCAGTATCCCGACAAAAAACAGCGCCGCGATTCTTTTTTTCTTCATAATCAGTCTTCCTCCTCGCTCTCTTCTCTTTCGGGAGCAGTGTACGTCCTCTGATTCGAAGACCGCAGGATATCATTGCCCGACCCCATCTGGTTGACAACGACGGTATCTCCGGATTCCAGTTTTTCCGAGTCAAACGTGAGATGCTGCCCGCTCTGATACTCCGTGTCAACCTGTTTTCCGTTGATGTATACTTTACTCCATTTGCTGAAATGATCGCCGAACACATGGCCGGAGCCTCCAAACCGGTACACGCGGTCCAGCGTGACGTCGTGGATTCCCATCTGAATACCGGTCGCAGGATACGGATCCTTTCCGTCGTAAACGTATTTCTCTCCGTAGAGAAGATCATACTGCAGCGTCTCCAGTCCCTTCATGTACTCGAACGAACCGGCCGGAATGCCTTTCCGGATCATAGACTGATTGTAGTCCATGATCGTGCCGCCGTGAATGCCGAGTCTGTCATAGAACTCACTGACCACATTGTAGGACGTCAGATCCATATCTTTTTTCTCCATGCCGAAATTGTTCCAGGTGATGTATTTCGTCTGAAAAATATCGTTTGTCGTGAGATCCTCGTTTGTGAGCCCCATGGTCGGAATGTGATCGCCGAACATGATCACGAGCGTCGGCTCGCCCCTCTGATCGAGCATATCGATGTAATTCCGGATCCACTCATCCTCCCGGTGGAGCATATTTACGTAGTATTCCCACTTGTTGTTGAGGGCTGCGTCTTTTCCTGCAGCGGTAACCTGTACCTCCGGATCAGAGAAAACTTTTTTCTCCGGGTAGTTTCCATGCGTCGCGACCGTGATGGTGTAGACAAAATCCGCGTCCGACGTCGAATCCATTGCGTCCTTTGTCGCGTCGATCAGAATATCGTCAGTCGGCCATGAGCGGATCGGGTTGTACTCCGTGATGTCCAGCATCTCTTTTGACGTGAATGTATTGAATCCCATTTTTGAGAAGGAATTCTTTCTGCTGTAAAAATTCGCTCCGTTGTTGTGAACGACATGGCAGCTGTACCCGAGGCTGTTTAGATCCGAAGCCAGGCTCTCACAGCCGTCCACCTTCTTCAGAACGGTCTTCTGCGGATACTCGCCGGGTCCGAAAAACTGAAGGGACATGCCTGTGAGCATCTCGAACTCCGTGTCGCAGGTTCCCGCGCCAACGACCGGAACCCGCAGGTGTCCGGAGGAATACTCCGACTCGAGCTTGTGGAAATACGGAACAGGATCCCCGTCCATCTCCAGATATTTCACTTCCGTGGGATCAAGATAGGACTCGAGGAGAACAACGACGATGTTGACATTTTTTCCGTTCACAGGTTTTGTCTCGCCCGTCTTCGTCTCTTCCCGAACCTTTTTCACCTCGTCCTCACAGTACCAGATCGGTTTTTTCATGCCCAGACCGAACACAGACGAGCCGAAGCCGTAGAGAAAACCGTTATCCGAATATCCCTGCGCAAGATTTCCGAAGTACGCGTTCAGATGACCTTTGTACTGCAGTGTTTTTGTAAGAAACGGAAGACCGGCAAATAATGCCGCGCAGAAAGCAAAACGGAACAGGATATGCACCTTTGCTTCTGTTTTTCTTCCCTTTATGAACAGCACAATCAGATAGACAATCACAACGGTCATCCCCGTGATGATCAGAACACTCTCTCCCGCGGAGACATACTTCGAGTTCTTCATGCTGAGAAGATCCCCGATCATACTGATATCCGTGTATCCAAACGGAGAAACTCTGCTGAGAAGAACTACGCCGTTGATTGCTCCGAGAATCAGCAGAACCACCGTGATCAGCGACCGCACAAAACTCCTCCGCTTCGCGAGGAAGGACAGCGAATAGATCACGTAAACCACGAGAACATTGTAACAGAACGCCGTCGTGTGAAGTCTGCAGAAGCTGATCGTCTCTGAAAACGAATGACGCGCCATCCACTCTATAACGAACACCAGAAGGAACGACAACGGCAGCATCCAGAGGAGGGCCGTCTTTTCCTTCAGGCGAACCGCTTTTTCCGGAATTCTCACTCTCGGGATTTTTTCCGTTACCTTTTTCACCTTTTGAATCAATTTCTTCATAATATAATCACCCTGACTGATTTTTAAAGATGTATGTTTTTGTGTAAGCGCTAACTACGCAGGCGGACTTCCTATCCCCCATCTCCTCAATCCCCCCGGTGAGCGCACGCGGGCGAAAGACGCACGAGCAGAATCGCGTCAGCGATCTTCTGATCTGCGAGTTGCACAACTAATCCAAATAATACCAATCTTATCCACGGCGGTCAATATTATCATTTTTAACTGTTTTTCTGCCGTTTTTCCTTTTTTCGAATTCCCTTCCCTACGTTTATTATACAGCAAGTTGTCACTGTCGATATTTTTTAAGAGACACTGCTTCATCCGTGTTTCCCTGCATCCGCGTACAAAGCGGATGCTATCCCGGCATTAATCCCCACTATTACCGTTTTACAGAAAGGATCGTACACATGAAGAATCTAAGTCTGCGTAAGAAATTCGTCGGTGTGGCTCTGATGATGACTGTCACCGTTGTTGTAATTATGTCCCTCGCCTACTATGCCTTCCGTCGAATGCAGTCGGCAGGATACGGATACGGAGAGAAGTTCCTTGCCGACGGAAAGATCGAACAGGCGGATCTGGACGCGATGCTCGCGAGTCTCACCAAGGTGCACAACAATGTCGTCCTCGGAATGGCCATTGTTTTTCCGATTATTCTTCTTATGGCCGTCATTGTCTTCTTTATGCTCGCCAGATATATCAATACCGGCATACGCGAACTTACCGCCGCCATCGACGTCATGAAGAACGGAGAATTCGATTACGAGCTGAACGCCGATTTCTTCGGCACAGATGAGATCGGACAGGCCGTCGAGGGATATCGTCAAATGCAGGAACAGACCAGCGTCGTCATCTCCGATACCGTACACGTCCTTACCGAGATGAGCGCCGGCACCTTTAATACGAAGGTGGCTCACAGCGGTTCCTTCGTGGGCCAGTATTCTCAGATCGCCCAGGCCTTCGATAAAATCAACGCAAACCTCAAGGACATCTTTACAAATATGAATCAGGTTGCCAATCAGGTTCAGACCGGATCCGCACAGATCGCAAGCGGCGCGCTGACCCTGTCGCAGGGTTCCACGGAACAGGCTGCAACCATTCAGGAACTGACCGGAACGATCACTGAACTCGCCGCACAGATCCACGAAAACGCAAAGAACGCATCCGAAGTTGAAAAAGTCTCCGGTCAGATGGAAGATCAGATCAGTGAACAGAACCGCGAGATGGGCCGGATGCTCGACGCGATGAAAGTGATCCGTGATAAATCCAACCAGATCGAGAACATCATCAAGACCATTGACGATATTGCTTTCCAGACAAACATCCTTGCCCTCAACGCCGCTGTCGAGGCAGCAAGAGCCGGCGTTGCGGGAAAAGGTTTCTCTGTCGTTGCCGATGAGGTTCGGAATCTTGCCGGAAAGTCCGCGGAAGCCGCAGCAGAGACTTCCAGCCTGATCGAAAGCACAATCCAGGCCGTAAAGAACGGCTCCGAAATCGTCACCGGATCCGCAAAATCCCTCGCCGCCGTCGTGGACAGCGCCCAGAACAGCAAGCGCCTGATTGGCGAGATCTCGAACGAAATGCAGCTCGAGTCGGAATCCATGAAGGAAGTAACCGACGGTCTGCAGCAGATTTCCGAGGTTGTGCAGCAGAACAGCTCTACCGCGGAATCGAGCTCCAACTCCAGCCAGAAGCTCGACGAACACGCAAAGATTCTTCGCGAGATGGTCGAGAAGATTTCCGTATAAGCTTCCTGTTTTTCATATTTCCATTTCATCGTCAACGTGGTTCTTCCTTTTATATCCACATAGATAACCATTCCCGGAGGGGACTGTACACAACAGTCCTCTCCTTTTTTTGTCCAATTTAACAACAACTCACCCAATATGTTCGAAACCTTAGCAAAATTCTTTAAAATCTATGTAAATATATTGATATTCTTCCTGATTAATGTGTAAAATATATAAGAAATCCAATTATTTATGCATGAGGTGGAAGTTGTATGAAAAAAGGAAAAAAATTTGCAACACTCGCGCTCAGCGCGATGATGGCCGCGGCAATCGCCGCGCCGGCAGTGCCCGGTACCCCGCTGACTCTCGGTGAAAAAATCGGTCTCGGTCCGGTGACCGCTGAAGCAGCGCAGGAAACCGTACAGCTCCCGGACGGCTGGTACTACATCAAGAATGTAAACGCGCAGAAATATCTGCAGGTAGCCGGTGATCAGGCGAGCAATGTCACCAATGTCGAGATCCGTCAGGGAAGTGGATCCGCGGGACAGAAGTGGTATCTCCAGAACAGAGGAGACGGCTATGTGACACTGAAATCCGGTGTCGGAAATTTCAACATCGATATTGCAAACGGAAGCAGCGAGAACAACGCGAACGTACAGATCTATGACGCCTACAACGGAAACGCACAGCAGTTTATCATCCAGACGACAGACCGGGCCAATGCCTATGCCATCGCCTCCCGCGCCAGCAACGGGGCAAGGGTTCTGGACGCCGAGGGAAGAGGTACGACGGACGGAACAAACGTCCTGCAGTGGCAGTACACAGGAGGCACCAACCAGCAGTGGATCTTTGAGCCGGTGTCCGGACAGAATCCGGTACAGCCGACAACAAAAGCAGTTGCAGCTGCCGGCGATAAAGTTTTTGACACCCTGCAGGATGCTGTTGACAACGCAGGCGGAGATCATAAAATCCGTCTTCTGAAACCGGTAGACATCTCCGCGACAGGTCTTCACATTCCGAAATCCAAAAAGATTACGCTCGATCTCGCCGAGGTGAACGCAGATTCTGCAGAAGGCGGAGAGAAAACCATCGCCCTCCTCACAGGTACCGGCGATAAAGGAATTACCGTCGAGGGCGGCCTCATCATTACCGATTCCGACGACGAGGAGAGTATCATCGCCACAAAGGAGGACGGCACAGATGCCCTCATCACAGTCAGCGGATCCGGTTCCTTCCACCTCCTCAGGGGAGTCATTGATTCCACGGGATCCGAAGCGGACAACGGCGGAAGCCACGCCGTCATCGCGAACGATAATGCAAGAGTTACAATCAAAGAAGCTACGATGGCTCAGGCGAAAATCATTGCAAAGAACCGATCGACCGTCGTTCTGAACGACAAAGCCACACTGGATACGCGCGGAGGTTCCCTGATCAATCTGAACAGCGTCGTTGTAGAGGATCACAGCGCAACAACACTCCGCTTCAGTGCGTCTCCGTATCTCCGCTCCGGTGAGCTTGGAAAATCGAAGGGCTCCTATGTCGTTACGACAGACAAAGGCCATGTGGCAGTTGCCGGCGGAATCTTCAAGACAGACGCACGCGTGAGCTGCCTCTATGCAAGCGGCACAGGCTCGGTCAATGTTGCCGGCGGATACTACAGACAGGACGTACCGGATGAGCAGATCGCCGACGGCTTCGCAAAAACCGTGGAGTACATCGTGGACGACAACGCCGGCGGAAGAGAGATCTACTATGTCGCAATCAGGAAAGCTTCGGAAGTAAGCCCGACGCCTACAGAGATGCCGGTATCCGAGACATACGGAACGATATATGCAACCAATCTTACTCTGAAGGGGAAAGTTGGTCTGAACGCATATCTCGCTCTCCCGGAAAGAATTTTGAACGACGCGGACGCAGTCATTGAGATCACAAGAAACGGAAAGAAAGACACCTTCCGTGTGTCCGATCTCGAGGTTTTCGAGGCCAACAGGCAGAAACTCGTGTCCGTTACAACTTATGTCACCGCGAAAGAAATGTCCGACGACATTGATATCAAAGTTCTTTCCGGCAAAGGCGTCGCTCTTCCTTTGAAAGACACCGACGGAAACCGGTCCAAAAACGGAGCCTACACAACGTCCGTCAAAGAGACGCTCGCAAAGGCAAAGAACAACAGTGGTATTGCAAAGAATCTGAAAACGCTTTACAGCGCGCTCGAAACCTATGGCCAGTATGCACAGCTGTACTTTAAACACAACAGCGAGGGCGTAGAACCGGCTGACGCACTCACAGATGTCAAAGACAGCACGATCGAGGCGTTCAAAGCGAAAAAGAGCGGAAGTCTCTCCGGCGTATCCTTCGTCGGCGGTAACCTGATTCTGGATTCCGACACCACGCTGATGATCTACTTCACATCCGGGAAGGATCTCTCCAACTACACCTTTGCGATTGACGGCAAAGAAATGGAAGCAGAGAAAGACGGAAATTACTACATCCTTACCCTGAACGGTATCGAAGCAAAGAACCTGAACAAGGCGTATGCGTTCTCTGTATCCGACGGTAAAAACACACTGACGGTCAACTACAGCGCTCTCACATACGCGGCAACCACACTTTCCGGATCAAACCCGGATCTGGTAAACGTCATGAAGGCAATGTATAAATACAACGTCGCCGCAGACGCATATTTCAATTCCTGATTCCGGAAAAAGGTATTTTTCTCTTGTACCTCAGATAAATCTGCAAACGCAGAGCACACAAAACCAGCATCAATTTTCATTCGGGCAGCCGCGCGGAAAAATCCGCGTGTGCTGCCTCATTTTCGTGTTACAGGAACTTCCTTCGGAATCTCAATTGTCCAAAAATACCGGTCAAATTGGAGCCCGAAATCCCAAAACACCGTTCAAAAAATAATAGTAAAACACTAAAAATATATCATTTTAACGATAAAATAATTCGAATTGTACAACATTTTGTTGGTATTTCACTCTTTTTATTGTAAAATGTAAGAGAAATCAAATTTCAATAGCAAAGTGGGGGATTTATATGAAAAGAAAAAAAGTTATGATTTTACTCCTCGCTGCCATGATGACTGCCTCTATGGCAGTTCCGGCCGCAGCAGCAACTGATGCATCCGTTTCCGCGGGAACCGAAATTGTAGTCGGAGCTTCCGGCGTAGTCAAACAGACACAGACGGACATTTCCCAGGAAATGTACAAACTGCCGCAGGAGGGCTGCGATACCATGCAGCTGACTGCTGACGCAGTAATCAAAGCGCAGGCCCTCAACATGAACACCTACTATCAGGCTAACATCACCATCGATCTGAACGGTCACAACCTGTCCATCGAGAACGATGTAAATGTCGGCTCCGGCGCTACTTTCACCATCAAGGGCGAGGGAAATGTAACGGGACTTGAGAATGTAAAGGTAAACGGCGGAACCTTCAACGACGACCACACAGAGGGTGAAGCCAAGCCAACCACGAAACCGACGACAAAGCCTACAACAAAGCCAACCGTAAAACCAACCGCGAAACCGACAACAACACCGGTTGAGGGTGACGCTGTCGCAGCCATCGGCGATGTGCTGTACACTTCCCTTCAGGATGCCATTGATGCTTCCAAAGACGGAAGAAAGATCCGCCTTCTGAAGCCGGTTGATATCTCCAGGACAGGTCTTGTTGTTGCGAAATCAAAGAAGATCACACTCGACCTCTCCGAGGTAAACGCAAATCCGACTGCGGATGGAGAGAAAACCATCGCCATCCTCACAGGTACCGGCGACAAGGGAATCACCATCGAGGGCGGTTTTGTCATCACCGATACTGACGATGTGGAAAGTATCGTTGCCACAAAGGATGACAGCGAAGACGCTATGTTCACCGTCAACGAGGGAGGTACGTTCTATCTCGCCAAGGGCTTTATCGATGCAACAGGAAGCGGCGCAGCCGACGGCGGAAGCCATGTAGTCATCGCAAACGATCACTCCAATGTAAGAATCAACTCGACCAACAGAGACACAGCAGTAATCACAAACAAAACGCAGTCCACGATCGTTCTCAACGACGAGTCTGTCATGGATATGAAGAGCGGTTCTCTGATCAACCTGGACGGCGTTGTTGTCGAAGATCACAGTACAAAGACTGCACGATTCAGCCTTGACTGTTTCCTGAGATCCGGCGAGGTTGGCAAAACCAAAGGAACACACGTTGTCACCACAGACAAAGGTCAGGTGGCTGTTGCCAGCGGTATCTTCCGGACAGACGCTCCCCGCGTAAGCTGCCTCTATGCCAGCGGTACCGGCTCCATCAGACTTGCCGGAGGATACTACAAACAGGATGTTCCGGAGGAGCAGATCGTCGACGGATACAAGAAGACAACCGGATATATCGTAGATAACAACGCTACCGGAAAAGAAATCTTCTACTACGCAGTGAAAAAAGACTCTGAAGCAACTCCGTCTCCGACCAAAGTCGTAACTCCTACGATCCCTGTATCGGAGAGATTCGGAACAATCTACTCAACCAACCTTTCCCTGAAAGGCAAGGTAGGTCTGAATGTTTATCTCAATCTTCCGGATCGCATCCTGAAAGACGAAGATGCAACCATCGAGATCACAAGAAACAATAAGAAAGAAACCTTCAAAATTGCCGATCTTGAAACTTTTGAAGTAAAGAAACAGACGCTTGTAAGTGTAACCACCTATGTTACCGCCAAAGAGATGTCCGATGATATTGCAATCAAAGTCATCCCGGGCGAGGGCGGCACGCTTCCGCTGAAGGACACAGCAGGAAACAAATCCATAAACGGTGCTTACACTACCTCCATTGCAGCTCTTCTGAATTCCCTGAAAGGCAACAAACAGATTCCGAAGAATCTGCAGACACTTTACTCAGCGCTCGGAATCTACGGCGAGTACGCACAGCTCTACTTCAAACACAACAGTGAAGGCGTAGAGCCGGCAGACACCCTCGCAGATGTTTCCGACAGCACCATCTCCGCTTTCAAAGCGAAAAAGAGCGGCAACCTCTCCGGCGTTTCCTTTGTCGGCGGTAACCTGATCCTCGATTCCGATACAACCCTGATGATGTACTTCACTTCAAAGAAAGATCTTTCCGGATACACCTTCGCGATCGACGGCAAAAAAGCAGAGGTGGAAAAAGACGGAAATTATTACATTGTTACACTCAACGGCATTGAGGCAAGAAACCTGAACAAGGCTTACGCCTTCTCTGTATCTGACGGCAAGAACACTCTCACTGTCAACTACAGTGCTCTCACATACGCGGCAACCACGCTGTCCGGAACAAATCAGGATCTGATCAAACTGATGAAAGCCATGTACAAATACAACGTTGCGGCAGACGCTTACTTCAACGCCTGATCCGAAAATATAAATAGCCAGAGAGGGGGCAGCCACACGGCTGCCCCCTCTTGTTATTATCCCGAAGGAATTCCTATCATGAAAAAGACCGCAGATTAAAAATCTGCGGTCTTCCTATCGTCGAGGTTACTGGATTCGAACCAGCGGCCTCTACGTCCCGAACGTAGCGCTCTACCAAACTGAGCCAAACCTCGATTGCTTTGATCGTTTTCCCGATCAGCAAAACCTATTATATTAAAGGTTCTCGCGTTTGTCAACAGATTTTGAAAACTTTTTTTATTTTTTTTATCAACCACGCCGCCAGGAGTTCTGATACTTGTTTTTCACCTGTCCCTGTGCGATCTTCGCCCATCCGAGCGGAAAACGGTCCACGCAGATCAGATTCCAGCCGACTGCCGCCGTCTCCCCTTCTCTCAGATGGAAAGTCTCGCCCCGAAGGTACTGCTCCACTCTTTCGTCATCGGATCGCAGAGAGAACACTCTTCCGGCTTCATCCGGACGGCACGCCATGGCCAGCTGCTGCGACGGCTCAAAACGGTTCTTCTTCCACTCGCCGACAAGAATCCCGTTTCTGAGGAAATTCAGGCGCTCCGCCCCCTTAGGGAGATCCTGATGCAGATATCCCTTCTCCCCGTATTTTTCCACAAGATCAGAACGGATCCCGCTGCCCGGCAGGAATTCATCCATCTGCTCTGCCATCTCACGCGTAAGGGAACCGCTGCCGCCAGCGGAAGCTTCGCGACCGCCGCGTCCCCGGCACATCCCCTTCGGCATTTTCCCGTTTTTCCTGAGATCTTTTTTCCTGATCTTCTTCGCCCTTCCAAAGAACACCCCGTCCGAAGCCTCCGCATCCGAAGTGTCCCCAGAGCCTTGCCGGCTTCCCATCCCGGCTGCCGTCCGGGATAACGAATCCGAAACCTGTCCGGTCCCGCCATCACGCACGTCCCCCGGATCCCTCTGCCCCTTCTTTCGGAGCAGAGCCAGGAAATGTCCCTCGCCGTCCATGACATGGGGCCAGATGCGCACGCATTTGCGCAGCTCCTCTCTTCCGTCCGCCCACTCCGGCCGTCCCTCCGAAAAGCCTTCATAGGGTGGAAGATCCATAAGCTCCATGTCCGGATATTTTTCCAGAAACCACGCCATCATCTGTTCGTCTTCATCCGGTGAAAACGTGCAGGTGGAATACATCAGAAGGCCGCCCGGAACAAGCATCTCATACGCGTTCTCAAGAATGTTCCTCTGCTGGGAGGCAAAATATTCCACCCTCTCCGGGCTCCAGGTGCCGATAACATCCTGTGCCTTGCGGAACATGCCCTCTCCCGAACACGGGGCGTCGACCAGAATCTTGTCGAAATACGATGAAAAAACCTCTGTCAGCTTCGCGGGGAGTTCCGCGGTAACCATCACATTTTTCGTGCCGAAGAGCTCCAGATTCCGGAGAAGCGCCCTTGCTCTGGAGTTACTGGCGTCGTTTGCCACAAGCATTCCCGTTCCGTCAAGTTTTGCGGCAAGCTCCGTCGCTTTTCCTCCGGGTGCCGCACAGAGGTCCAGCACGCGGTCCCCCTTCTCGACCGGAAGCCGGCTGGCCGGTGTCATCGCGCTGGGCTCCTGGAGATAATAGACGCCCGCCGCATAGTAGGGATGTTGTGCTGGAAAAACATCGTTGTCGTAGAAGAAACCATTCTCCACCCAGGGCACCCGCTTCACCGGAAACGGAGCGATGCGCTCAAATTCCTCCGGGCTGATCTTCATCGTATTTACCCGAAGGCCGCGAAGTCTCGGCTTTTCATAGCTCTGTGCGAACGCCGGGTACTCCTCCCCCAGCATCTCCTTCATTCTCTCCTCAAATGCCTCTGGCAGCTTCATGTATTTCCTCCCGCATAAAAGCGGATGCCATACGGCATCCGCTTTTTCTTTTCAAGTACGATACATTCAGGATTCCGCTTCTACTTCAAGGGCTTCCTCAAATTTTTCCAGGATCAGTTTCTGGATTCTGTCACGCGTTTCTGAGTTAATGGGATGAGCGATGTCTCTATATTCTCCGTCTGTCGCCTTCCTGCTCGGCATTGCAATAAACAACCCCTTTTCCCCTTCAATGACTTTTATATCGTGTACCACGAATTCCTCATCAAAGGTAATGGAAACGACTGCCTTCATCTTCCCTTCTTTTGTTACCTTACGTACTCTGACATCAGTGATCTGCATATAGCTCCTTCCCGCGTTCACATTCTTTTAGATCGCATACCTCTCATTCTTTTCGATGACGATCTTGATTCTGTCTTCCCCGCAGTAATAAGAATTTGCCCTTATTGTATCGCGGCTCTCTACAATACAATTCTCAATGTGAGTATTGTCACCAAGGTACACATTGTTCAGAACAATGGAATTCTTGATCACACAGTTATTTCCCACATACACGTCCTTGAAAAGAATTGAATTTTCTACTTGCCCATTAATGATACAACCACTCGATATCAGACTGTTCTTAACTATGTTGCCTGGATTGTATTTTGCCGGCGGCAAGTCATCAATCTTCGAATATACCTCAGGGTACTGGTTGAAGAAATAATCCCTGACCTCCGGTTTGAGGAAATCCATATTTGTTTTATAATAGGACTCCACCGTTGCAATGTTACTCCAATAGGAGTTGATTTTATATCCATAAATCCGCTTGAGATTCTTATAGCGGATAAAGATATCCTTTACCAGATCATATCGACCTTCCTGAGCACATCTCTCAAGAAGTTCAATCAACTGTCTTCTTCTTATAACATAGATTCCTGTTGAAATCAAGTTGGAATCAGAGACCATCGGTTTCTCCTCAAAATCGACGATTCGACAGTCCTCATTCATCCTCAAAACACCAAATCTGTTCGGATCGTCATCGCGACATTCCGTACATACAATGGTGATATCCGCACGCTTTGAAATATGATATTCCAGAACTTTGTTGTAATCCAGTTTATACACGCCATCACCGGATGCGATAATGACATAAGGCTCATGACTTTCGCGAAGCCATTTCAGGTTCTGGTAAATCGCATCGGCGGTACCTCTGTACCACCAGTTATTCGTAGCAGTCACCGTCGGTGTAAAAACGTACAAGCCTCCCTGCTTTCTGCCGAAGTCCCACCACTTGGAACTCATGAGATGCTCATTGAGGGATCTGGCATTGTACTGCGTCAATACCGCTACCTTTTGAACGTGTGAATTGGTCATGCTGCTCAGTGCGAAATCAATACTGCGGTAACTGCCGGCCACAGGCATAGCAGAGATCGCCCGCTTCGTGGACAGTTCTCGCATCCGGTTGCTGTTACCACCGGCAAGAATGATACCTATCGCTCTCATATCTGATCACCGCCCTCTTTGATTATTGCACCGCCGCCCGGAAGCTCTCCGTTTTCGAAATCCTCCGGCGTAAGTGTACCGTCAATGACGGTATTTTTGCCGATCTTCACTCCACCCGGAATGACGGCCTCTTCACCAATCGTGGCAATACCCCAACTGTAGACATCCGCTTTGAAGACATTCGGAGCTTCTTTTCCGACTCCGATCTGTACATCATTGCCGATCACAGCATTCTCGCCGATGATCGCCTTGTCCACCACAGTTCTCTCTCCGATCACCGTACCTCTCATGACGATGGAATCCCGGACAACCGCACCCTTTTTAATTGTGACGCCCGGTCCGATGACAGAGTTGTGAACTTCTCCGCAAATCTCGGTACCCTCGCCCATGATGCACTTATCTACGACTCCGTCAGAGGAGACATACTGCGGACGGATAATGTCGCCCTTGGTGTAGATCTTCCAGAATTCCTCATACAGATTGAATTCCGGAATAATGTCAATGAGCTCCATATTGGCTTCCCAATAGGAACCCAGCGTTCCTACATCCTTCCAGTAACCGTTAAACTCATAGGCAAACAACCGCTTGCCGTTTTCCTTGCAATACGGAAGTATATGCTTTCCGAAATCACAGCCCGGCTGATTTCTCAGCGCGATCAGAGATTCTTTCAGCACATCCCAGCTGAAGATATAAATTCCCATAGAAGCCAGATTACTTCGCGGTTTCGGAGGTTTCTCCTCGAAATCGGTAATCCTTCCGTGTCCGTCGGTAATCATAATACCGAAGCGGCTTGCTTCTTCAAGCGGAACCGGCATGGTGGCAATGGTCACGTCCGCCTTGTTGGCCTTATGAAAGTCAAGCATGACTTCATAGTCCATCTTGTAAATGTGATCTCCTCCGAGAATAAGTACATACTCCGGATTAAAAGAATCCATGTATGCCAGGTTCTGGTAGATCGCGTTCGCCGTTCCCGTATACCATTCGGTGTTTGTGCTCTTCTCATACGGCGGAAGAACCGATACACCTCCGATATTTCGGTCCAGATCCCACGGAATACCGATACCGATATGGCTGTTCAGTTTCAACGGCTGATACTGCGTGAGCACGCCGACTGTATCCACACCGGAGTTGATACAGTTACTCAAAGGAAAATCGATGATTCTGTACTTCCCGCCAAACTCCACTGCAGGTTTGGCCGTTTTCGATGTTAGAACGCCAAGCCTTGACCCCTGTCCACCGGCAAGAATCATGGCGATCATTTCTTTTCTAATCATGGAATCACCTTCTTTAAGTTTATGTTATTTGAATTATAACATGAGGTCTTAAAAATGTGAACTTTTTTCATAATTCAGCACATATTTTGCCGCAATTATTATGAATTTTAGCTAAATGTTACAAGTGATATAAATGTCATCTCAATTCAAAGGGACCTGCGGACGGGCTATGGCATGCCACCTCACCCCAGGAAAACCTGCGGACAGGCTATGGCATATCAATTCGCTCCGTGCCAGCCTGCGGACGGGCTATGTACGGCTCACACGTCGTCTCGTCGTCAGCGCTGCGCCGCTGAATTGTCGCCGGTTCCGGAAAGCTCGCACACATCCTTCTGCACATCCATGCGAAAGGATAGTACGTGTGTGCGAACATCCTCCACCGGCTCCGCTATGCTCGCGCTTCTGTCCTCGACTTCCTATCGTTCGCCGTACATGGCCCGTCCGCAGGTTTTGCCATTGTGCAGTGTTTCTACGTGATCTGCCGCATAACCACCGCAGCGGCGGGTCGTGAGCCGTACATGGGCCGGACGCGTGGCGTACGTGGCTGTCGGGCATCCCACAGCACCTTGAAAATAGGTGACGTAAAGAGTATAATTGATACGCTATAAACAGAATTGGGGACAGTGTCAGATACAGTCATATAATATAAGGAAAAAGGAGCCATCCATACCATGTATAAAATCTCATTTGATCATCCGTGCCATCTGCACTTTATCGGAATCGGCGGCATCAGCATGAGCGGCCTCGCAGCCATCCTTCTGAACGAAGGCTTTACCGTTTCCGGTTCAGACGCGCACGAGACAGACCTGACCAACCGCCTCTGCGCGGCAGGCGCGAAGATCGCCTACGAACAGAAGGCAGAGAACATCACTGACGATATCGACGTTGTTGTATATACAGCGGCCATCCATCCCAGCAACCCGGAGTACGCCGCAGCAGTAGAAAAAAATATTCCGCTCCTCACCAGGGCTCAGCTTCTCGGCGAGATGATGAAGAGCTACAAGATTCCGATCTGTGTGTCCGGAACCCACGGAAAGACCACAACAACTTCCATGGCTTCCCATGTGCTCATGGCTGCGGATAAAAATCCGACCATCTCTGTCGGCGGTATTCTTCCGCTCATCAAGGGAAACTACCACATCGGAAATACAGACACCTTCCTGATGGAGGCCTGCGAATACACGAACAGCTTCCTTGACTTCTTCCCGAAGATCAGCATCATTCTCGATATCGATGCCGATCATCTGGACTTCTTTAAGGATCTCGAGGATATCCGGAACTCCTTCCGCAAATTCGCCGAGCTTCTACCGAAGGACGGAACACTGATCATCAACGCGGACGACCCGGCCTTCAAGATGATCACCAAAGATCTTCCCTGCGAGGTCATCACCTATTCACTCAGCAACATCGGAAACTACACCGCGGACATGATCACCTACGACGAACTCGGCCACGCTTCCTTCCGCGCCCTTTACAAAGGAGAGCCCCTCGGGAACTTCTCTCTTCAGGTACCGGGCTCTCACAACGTCAGCAACGCCCTCGCGGTCATCGCCCTTGCCGAGAAACTCGGCATTGACGCCGACACGATTCAGAAGGGCTTCGATTCCTTCCACGGAACAAACCGCCGCTTCGAGAAGAAGGGTGAGATGAACGGAGCCACTGTCATTGACGACTACGCGCACCATCCGACAGAAATCAAGGCAACACTGAACACTGCCAGACGCGTTCCGCACAAGACCATCTGGTGTGTCTTCCAGCCGCACACCTACACCCGCACGAAGTCACTGCTTCCGCAGTTTGCGGAGGCACTCTCCCTTGCGGATCACGTCGTACTGGCTGACATTTACGCGGCACGCGAGCTGGACATCTACGGCATTTCCTCCAGGGATCTGCAGAATGAAATCGTAAAACTCGGCACCGACTGCGACTACTTCCCGAACTTTGCCGAGATTGAAGCCTACCTTCGCGCGAACGTAAAAGAAGGCGATCTCCTCATCACCATGGGCGCCGGCAACATCGTTCAGGTCGGAGAAGCCCTCGTCACAGAAACACACGCATAAGAGAGCGATTTTATGGGATTATTATCAATTCAGGATAAACGACTGGCAGGAGTTACCCTCCTGCCGGACGATTTTATCGACTACTATATGCCCCGCGCAAACGGGGAATTCGTAAAGATTTATCTGTATCTGCTGAGGTGTACACACTTAAGGGACGCCGATCCCTCGCTGTCCTCCCTGGCAGATGTTTTTTCCTGTACGGAAAAAGATATCGTGCGCGCCCTCCGGTACTGGGAAAAGGCCGGAATCCTCTCGCTGAAATTCCACGGACGGGAGCGGGAACTGGAGCGCGTCGAACTTCTCCCGATCTCATCGAGTCTTCACGCGACTCAGCAGGATCCGGGCGAAGAGGTCGATCCCTACTCAGGGGAGAGCAGCACCTCCGGAACGGATGCCGGACATGCGCAGTCAAAAACAGCTTCCGGCCAGAGCGGATCTTCGGAAAAACCGGCCAAGCCGAAACCTTCCGTCATGCAGATTACTTCCGGCCGGATGAAACAGCTCGGGCAGGATGAGGTTGTGAAGCAGATCCTCTTCGTCACTCAGGCCTACATCGGCCATCCTTTGAGCACGACGGACATGCGAAGAATCCTGTACTTCTACGACGAACTGCATTTTCCGGCGGATCTCATCGATTACCTGGTCGAGTACTGTGTCTCCCGAGGCGGCCGTTCCCTCGACTACATCGAAAAAGTCGGTCTGGCCTGGAATGACGAAGGCCTTACGACCCTCGCCGCGGCACGGGAATACAACGCAGTGTCCAGAAACAATTACTACACCATCTTCAAGGCCTTCGGCATCCGCAGCAGAAGCCCGATCCCGGATGAAATCGCGACCATGCAGCACTGGATGAACGAATACGGCTTTGATCTGAAACTGATCAGTGAGGCCGCGAGCCGAACCGTCAAACAGACGGGAAAGCCGAGTTTCCCCTACGCGGAACGGATTCTCTCCGACTGGCACAAAGCAGGCGTCCACACACTGGACGACGTCGCGAAGCTTGACGCGGAGCATCAGAGCCGCAGAAACCAGGCGCCGGCAGGAAATGCCGGTCAGGCAGCATCCACCGGAAGCACAGGCGCAAAGCAGGGTGGAAACTCGACAAAGTTCAACGAGAACTTCCATCAGCGTGATTATGATTTCCGACAGCTCGAGCAGGAGCTTTTGCGCAACCAGCAGCGCCCGGAATAGAACAACGTCCGCGTGTGCGCACCTGAGCGGAGCGCAGCAGTAATGAATCAAAGGAGAAGATATGTCGCTTACCAATTCCCAGTATGATTCCATCATGAGAATATACAATCAGAGACAGGCACGGGCCCAGCGGGAGCTTGAAGAGCGCCGCAGCCGCGTGTACGCGGAAATTCCGCGTCTGTCCGGCATCGACGCCGACATTGCTTCTGTCTCGGTTCAAAAAGCCAAAGCCCGTCTTACCGGTGAGTCAGGCGCGGATTTCGACGCAGACGCGGCGATCAACGATCTCGCGAAGGAACGGAAGTCTCTTTTGGCGGCAAACGGTTATCCGCCGGATTATCTGGAGCCCGTCTACAAATGTTCCCTGTGCCGCGACACCGGCTATGTGAACAACGAAAAATGCTCCTGTTTCCGCCAGCTTGAGATAAATCTCCTCTATTCAAAATCAAATCTTAATGATATATTAGACAGGGAAAATTTCGAGCGTTTTTCTCTCGATTACTATTCCCCGAAGGTCATCAATCCCGTAAGCGGACTGTCCGAGCGGCAGGAAGCGGAAAATGCATGGAACGCTTGCCGCGCCTTCACCGCCGCTTTTCCGGTCAACATCCGCAAAAAGGACGGAAAAAACCTCTGTCTCTACGGAGACGTCGGAACCGGAAAGACCTTCCTCACACACTGCATTGCCCGGGAACTGATCCCGGCCGGCTTCAGTGTGTTGTACACAACTGCTTATGATCTGTTCGAACTCCTCGGCAGATCCAAGTTCAAAGGCACCGAAGAAGCACAGGAAGCCGGCGCGTCCGTTTTTTCCTGTGACCTCCTAATCATCGATGATCTCGGAACGGAAATGCTCAACAACTTTGTCACCTCCGAACTTTTCCTGGTGATAAACGAGCGGGCATTGAGCGGAAAATCCACTGTGATCTCCACGAACCTGTCTCTGGAAAAATGCCGCGACGCCTTTTCGGAGCGGACCTTCTCGAGGATCATGGGATCGTACCAATTGATACACTTATCTGGAAAGGACATTCGTATCCAGAAGAAACTTTCAGGAGGAAACTGAGAAATGTCAAACGAGAAACTTACCTACTACAATGCAGCGCCTGTCGGTCGTCTCGGCATCATTCCGCTGAAGAGCTGTGCTACTCTCGGAAAAAAAGTCGACGACTATCTCGTAGAGTGGAGAAAGGATCGACACTCCGACGAAAGAGAGGCGACTGCTGTCGAGGGATATGAGCGTGACACCTACATCATCCCCTCCGATGTGCCGAGATTCGGCTCCGGAGAAGCAAAGGGTGTTGTAAACGAGTCCGTCCGCGGCGACGACCTCTATCTCATGGTCGACGTCTGCAACTATTCTCAGACATACAGACTCTGCGGATACGAAAACCACTACTCACCGGATGACCACTACTCCGACCTGAAGCGCGTGATCGCCGCCGTCGGCGGAAAAGCCCGCAGAATCAACGTCATCATGCCGTTCCTCTATGAGAGCCGCCAGCACAAGAGAACCGGAAGAGAATCTCTCGACTGCGCGCTCGCTCTTCAGGAGCTCGTGAGCATGGGCGTCGACAACATCATCACTTTCGACGCACACGACCCGCGTGTACAGAACGCGATCCCGCTTCACGGCTTCGAGACCATCGGTGCATCCTACCAGTTCATCAAAAACATTCTCCGTCACGCCGAGCCGGACATGAAGATCGATTCCGATCACCTCATGTGCATCAGCCCGGATGAGGGAGCCATGGGAAGAGCGATCTATATCGCCAACAACCTCGGTGTGGACATGGGTATGTTCTACAAGAGAAGAGATTACTCCACGATTGTAAACGGCCGCAACCCGATCGTCGCTCATGAGTTCCTCGGCGCGGACGTAAAGGGCAAAGACATGATCATCGTCGATGACATGATTGCCTCCGGCGAGAGTATGATCGAGACCGCCCGTCTCCTCAAGGAAAAGGGAGCAAAGAACATCTACATCTGCTGTACCTTCGGTCTGTTCACCTCCGGCATGGAACCCTTCGACGAGGCATACAGAAAGGGCTGGTTCACAAAGCTTGTCACCACAAACCTTGTTTACCAGAAACCGGAGCTTCTGCTCAAACCGTACTACATCAGCTGCGATATGAGCAAGTACATCGCGCTCATCATCGACACACTGAATCACGACTCTTCGATCAGCAGCCTCCTCGATCCGGCCGACCGCATCCAGCGCGTCATCCGCAAGTTCGAGAACCACGAGAAGATCTGATCAGAACTCCGGACGATATCCCAAAGATATGGGCAGGAGTATTATCATGCAAAGCGAGTACATTGGCAGCCGAGGACAGAAGCGCGAACATGTCTGATAATAGGCGGCGGAGCGCTGACGACGAGGCAACAGTACTCGCGTGTATGATGATGCCCCTGCCCATGTCGTCCGGTATAGAAATAACTCTAAACAGTATCCATAGAAGAAGGGACTGTCACACAGATTCGTTCGTGCGACAGCCCCTTCTTTTTCGTTTTCTATTCTTTTGACAATCTTACTTTGATTTCTTGGAGAGATCGGATCTCTTTCTGAGTCTGGAATCCAGAATTCTCTTACGGATTCGCAGGCTCTCCGGCGTAACCTCGAGAAGCTCGTCGGCGTCGATGTACTCGATGGCCTGCTCCAGGGAGAGACGGATCGGCGGCGTGAGAGTCAGAGCCTCATCGGAGGATGAGGTACGTGTGTTGGTCAGATGTTTTGTCTTGCAGACATTGAGCTCGATGTCCTCCGGCTTTGCGGAGGTACCGATGATCATACCCGCATAAACCTTCTCGCCGGCACCGATGAACAGCGATCCTCTCTGCTGCGCGGAGAAGAGACCGTAGGCAACGGATGTACCGGTCTCAAAGGCGATCAGGGATCCGGTCTTGCGGAAGGTGATATCTCCCTTGTACGGAGCATAGTCGTCGAAGATGGTGTTGAGGATACCTGTTCCCTTGGTCATCGTCATGAAGCTTCCTCTGAAACCGATCAGTCCCCTGGACGGGATCGTGAACTCAAGACGGGTGACACCGGCGTTTCCGGCGCTCATTCCCTGCAGCTCACCTTTTCGCTCGGAAAGTGCCTGAATAACCGATCCGGAGTACTCGTCCGGCACGTCGATGTAGGCAAGCTCCATCGGCTCGAGTTTTCTGCCGCGCTCGTCTTCCTTGTAGATTACCTCTGCCTTGCTGACCGCAAACTCAAAGCCCTCACGGCGCATCGTCTCGATCAGAACGGACAGATGAAGTTCTCCCCTGCCGGACACCTTAAAGCAGTCTGCGGAATCTGTCTCCTCCACACGAAGGCTGACATCTGTGTTCAGCTCGCGGAAGAGACGCTCGCGAATATGGCGGGAGGTGACATATTCACCCTCGGTTCCTGCCAGCGGAGAATCATTTACCATGAAATTCATGGAGATTGTCGGATCCTCGATCTTCTGGAACGGGATCGGCTGCGGATCTTCCAGATCACAGATTGTATCTCCGATGTGAATATCCGGAATACCGGAAATGGCAACGAGCTCACCGATGGATGCGGAGCTTACTTCCGTCTTCTTCAGACCGTCGTAGACATACATCTTGGAGATCTTCACTTTCTGTTTTTTCTCCGGATCATGATGGTTCATGAGCAGCACTTCCTGATTCAGTTTCAGGCTTCCGTTGTCGATCTTACCGATACCGATTCTTCCGACATACTCATTGTAGTCGATGGTACTGATCAGCATCTGTGTGCCTGCCTCCGGATCGCCCTGCGGCGCCGGAATATATTTCAGAATCGCGTCAAAGAGCGGGGTCATATCCTTCTGCTCATCCTCGAGCTCCCAGGTACACCAGCCGTCTCTCGCGGAGGCGTACAGGAACGGAGCATCCAGCTGGTCGTCGTTGGCACCGAGATCCATCAGTAGCTCGAGAACCTCATCCACAACCTCCTCCGGGCGGGCGTTCGGACGGTCAACTTTGTTGATACATACAACGACCTTCAGATTCAGCGCGAGCGCCTTCTGAAGAACGAAGCGCGTCTGTGGCATCGGTCCTTCGAACGCGTCAACCAGAAGAATAACACCGTTTACCATCTTCAGTACACGCTCAACCTCGCCGCCGAAATCCGCGTGCCCGGGTGTGTCAATGATGTTGATCTTTGTGCCCTGGTAGTCCACCGCTGTGTTCTTGGAGAGAATTGTGATACCACGCTCCTTCTCAATATCACCGGAATCCATAACGCGCTCCTGAACCGCCTGGTTGTCACGGAAAATACCGCTCTGCTTCAGAAGCTTATCTACCAGCGTTGTCTTGCCGTGATCGACATGGGCAATGATAGCAACGTTTCTGATCTCATCTCTGGTAATGTTCATTCTTACGACCTCACTTCATATTTCCAAAATCTGTAAATCTATAAAAAAGAAAAACTGTTTCCTTCATCTGCAACTAACCGATTATATCACAAATGCATTTCCTTGTGTATCCGCAGATTCCACATTTACAAAGGTTTCACAGGCTTTTTTCTTGACATTATACCCTATCCACGCTATAATTTTCTGTAAAAATGAGAGATAGAGGTCGCGTATCACATCAGTATCCGGTTGGATGTGCCAGTCACAGTTGAATGCCGGCGAAAGGGTGAGACGCCGAAGGAAACCGGGTGCTGGAGTCGGTTTTCTGGGCATGAAATGAACAATTTCATGACTGTCATCACACGATGGAGCGCTATCCGAAGATCAATGATACACACAGCAAAGAGATCATCTTCAGAGATCCTTCCGGAGATCATCCCGGAGAAATCCGTCTCTTCTGTGACCTTTTTGCTGTGTGTACCACGACTTGAAGGCTCCGGGAATCTGGCAGCCTTTTCTTTTTGTCTGTCCGGATGCACGAGGGTATTCTCTCAATGCAATTCATTTTCATTATTTTTTTGGAGGTTTTTTACTATGTCGATTTTTAAAGGCGCAGCTGTAGCGATCATCACACCGATGAACGAGGATGAAACCATTAACTACGAGAAACTCGATGAACTCATTGAGTGGCAGATTGCCGAGGGAACAGACGCAATCGTGATCTGCGGAACAACCGGCGAGTCCGCAACCTTAAGCGAAGAGGAGCACATGGCCGCTGTGAAGCACTGTGTCGAGACAGTCAACCACCGCGTTCCTGTCATCGCAGGAACCGGCTCCAACAGCACGGCGACAGCCATCGCCCTCTCCAGGGAAGCTGAGAAATACGGTGCGGACGCCCTGCTCGTCGTTACTCCTTACTATAACAAAGCCACCCAGGAGGGTCTGATCCGTCACTACACCATGATCGCCGAGGCAGTCAGCACGCCGATCATCATGTACAACGTTCCGTCCCGTACCGGCTGCAACATCACACCTGAGACAGCCGCATACCTCTGCAAGAACGTGAAAAACATTGTCGGAATCAAAGAGGCCTCCGGAAATATCTCCCAGGTCGCTGAGCTGAAGAAACTCTGCGGCGACGACATCGAGCTCTACTCCGGAAACGACGACCAGATCGTTCCGATCATGTCTCTTGGCGGACTCGGCGTTATCTCCGTACTCTCCGATGTGGCACCGAAATACACCCACGAACTCTGCCACAAGATGCTCGACGGAGATGTAAAGGGAGCCTGCGAGATGCAGCTCGGCGCGCTCGACCTCATCAACGCTCTCTTCTGTGAAGTAAATCCGATCCCGGTAAAAACAGCCGCTAACCTGATGGGCATGAATGTCGGACCGCTCCGCGGACCGCTCTTCGGAATGTCCGATGCCGGAAAGGAAAAACTCCGCAAAGCGCTCATCAGCTTCGGCATTACCGTAAAATAAAGCAGATTCCGATAAGAACACACCACAGAAAGGAAGTACCTTCATGGTCAGAATATTACTCAGCGGCTGCAACGGTCATATGGGACATGTTCTCACAGAACTGATCGACGCAGACCCGATGACAGAAGTTGTCGCCGGCATTGATGTCGCCCCGGCTTCCGCAACCCGCAACTACCCGGTCTTCTCCTCCGCGTCCGAGTGTGATGTCGAAGCGGATGCCTGCATCGACTTCTCCCATTTCAGCGCGGTCGACGCCCTGCTCGACTACTGCGCGGAGAAGAATCTTCCGCTTGTTCTCTGCACAACGGCACTGACCGACGCCACACTGGCCAAGGTAGACGAGAGCAGCAAAAAAGTCGCCGTTCTCCGCTCCGCAAATATGTCGGTCGGCATCAACCTTCTCATGAAGATTATCAAAGAGGCCGCCGCTCTGCTCGCGCCGAAAGGATATGACATGGAGATCGTCGAGGCGCACCACAACCGCAAGATCGACGCTCCGAGCGGAACCGCCCTCGCCCTCGGCGAGAGCCTCAACGAAGGCGTGAACAACGAGTATCACTTCGTCTTCGACCGCAGCCAGAGACACGAGAAGAGGGATCCGAAGGAAATAGGCATCTCCGCTGTCCGCGGAGGCTCGATCGTCGGCGATCATCAGGTCATGTTCTGCGGCCCCGACGAGGTCATCGAGTTCCGCCACACAGCCTACTCCCGCTCAATCTTTGCCAAGGGAGCCATCGAGGCTGCCAAGTATCTCGCCGGAAAACCGGCCGGCATGTACGACATGTCCGACGTGATCGGCTGAAAGGCGTATTCACAGAATTTCATATACCTAAAGCTCCGTTCGCATGCACTGCGGACGGAGCTTTATTATGAAACAAACACCGCAATCCCAATGATATGAAATGCCCGAGTGTACGGAACAAAGTCCACAAGCAGACTTCAGCTCTCTCATTCCCTTAATCTTGAGATGAGCGAAGTCGGACTTTGGCGCGCGAGCAGAATCGCGTAAGCGATCTGACAATCTGCGAGCTGCGCATCCCGCGGAGCGTAGTGTTATGGAAATTCCGAAGGAATTTTCTATAACAGAACAAACATGGGCAGGGGAAACATCATACACGCGAGTACTGTTGCCTCGTCGTCAGCGCTCCGCCGCCTATCATCAGACATGTTCCGCAACTCGGGCACTTAAAGTGCCCTCAAACAGTGCTCCACATGTCTGATCTATGCTCGCGCTTCTGTCCTCAGCTGCCAATGTACTCGCTTAGCATGATGCTCCCCCTGCCCATTTCGTCCGGTATCGAAAGACCAAACAAAAAGAATAGAAAAAGGGGGCTCGCACTTTTTACTTCGTGCGAGCCCCCTTTTTTATCTGTTATAAATCTTTCATCCGTCAGGCGATGAAACGATTATTCCTCAGAAAAATCTACGTTGAGTTCTTCCTCCACAGCCTCAGCCGCGTCATCTACGAAAACTTCCTCTTCGATGGCATCCGCTGTCTCGAAGACCTCTTCGCTCTCAACCTGAATCTGCTCCTCAGCCTCTGCTTCTGCCTCTGCGGCCTCAGCAGCAGCTTTTGCAGCCTTCGCAGCTTCGATCTGCTCGTCTGTATCCAGCTTCAGATTGCGGTAGTACTTCATACCGGTACCTGCCGGGATGAGCTTACCGATGATAACGTTCTCTTTCAGACCGATCAGGTGGTCTACCTTACCCTTGATTGCGGCATCCGTAAGAACTCTTGTAGTCTCCTGGAAGGATGCGGCAGACAGGAAGGAATCTGTTGCGAGGGAAGCCTTTGTAATTCCGAGAAGCATACGCTCGAAGCTTGCAATCTCCTTGCCTTCCTCTTCCATCTTCTCATTGGCCTCTACAACCTCAAGATAATCCATCATACGGCCAGGCATGAATCCTGTATCTCCGCCGTCCTCGATGCGTACTTTCTTGAGCATCTGGCGAACAATAACCTCAACGTGCTTGTCGCAGATATCTACACCCTGAAGTCTGTATACTCGCTGAACCTCGCCGAGCAGGTAATCCTGTACAGCGTCTGTTCCCTTAATTCTGAGAAGGTCGTGCGGGTTGATGGAACCCTCTGTCAGAGGATCACCGGCCTCAACCTCCATCGTTGCTCCGTTGTCCTCAAGTCCCTTCTTCAGTCTGGTTCCGTAAGGAATCAGGTAAGTCTTGGACTCGCCGGACTCGTTGTTTGTAACGACGATTTCACGTTTCTTCTTTGTATCCATCATCTGAGCAGTTCCCTTGATCTCAGTGATGATCGCAAGTCCCTTCGGTTTACGGGCCTCGAAAAGCTCCTCAACTCGAGGAAGACCGGCTGTGATATCGTTTGTACCGGCAACACCACCCGTATGGAAGTTACGCATGGTCAGCTGTGTACCAGGCTCACCGATCGACTGAGCGGCAATTGTTCCGACAGCCTCTCCGACCTGAACAACCTCTCCGGTAGCCATGTTTGCTCCGTAGCACTTGGAACAGATTCCAAGTTTGGAGCGGCAGGTAAGGATTGTACGAATCTTAACTTTTGTGATCGGCTCACCCTTCTCGTCCACGCCGACAGATACGATCTTTGCGGCACGACGGGGTGTGATCATATGGTTGGCCTTGACGATCACGTTGCCGTCCTTGTCTTTGATCTCGTAGCAGGAGAAACGTCCTGTGATACGCTCTTCCAGGCTCTCGACCATCTCTTTACCCTGTGTGAAGGACTCAACCCACATACCCGGGATTTCTTTTCTTCCGACGGAACAGTCAGGCATACGGATCATCAGGTTCTGGGATACGTCTACCATTCGACGGGTCAGGTATCCGGAATCGGCTGTTCGAAGAGCAGTATCGGAAAGACCTTTACGTGCTCCGTGAGCAGACATGAAGTACTCCAGAACGTCGAGTCCCTCTCGGAAGTTCGACTTGATCGGAAGCTCGATGGTATGTCCTGTTGTATCCTGCATCAGGCCTCGCATACCTGCAAGCTGTTTGATCTGCTTATCAGATCCACGGGCTCCGGAATCGGCCATCATGAAGATGTTGTTGTATTTATCAAGTCCGCCGAGAAGGTCCTTGGTAAGCGTATCATCTGCTTCCTGCCATGTGGAAACAACCTCTTTGTAACGCTCCTCGTCTGTGATCAGACCACGCTTGTAGTTGCGGGTGATCTTCTCCACGGTTCTCTCTGCCTCTGCAAGAATCTCCGGTTTCTCAGCCGGCACTGTCATATCGGAAATGGAAACCGTCATACCGGCGATCGTGGAAATATGATATCCGGTATTCTTGATGTTATCCATAACCTCGGCTGTCAGTGTCGCGCCGTGTGTATCCATGATCTTCTGAAGGAGCTTCTTGAGGTTACCCTTCTTTACGATCGTGTCGATCTCAGGAACAAGCTCGTTGCCCGGAATTGTACGGTCTACATAGCCGAGATCCTGAGGAATCATCTCGTTGAAGAGAAGTCTTCCGAGGGTGGACTCTACGACCTGTGTGATGTCGTTTCCTTCCTGGTCTTTTCCTGTGCGGCGAACCTTGATTCTGGACTGCAGCGTAATGTATCTGTTCTCGTAGGCAAGAACTGCCTCATCGAGATCCTTGTAGAATGTACCCTCGCCGACTGCTCCCGGTCTCTCCTGTGTCAGATAGTAGATACCGAGTACCATATCCTGAGAAGGAACGGCAACGACACCACCGTCGGACGGTTTCAGAAGGTTGTTCGGAGAAAGAAGCATGAAACGGCACTCTGCCTGTGCTTCCTCTGTCAGCGGAAGATGAACGGCCATCTGGTCTCCGTCAAAGTCGGCGTTGAAGGCTGTACATACGAGCGGGTGAAGCTTGATCGCTTTACCTTCAACCAGAATCGGCTCGAATGCCTGGATACCCAGACGGTGAAGTGTAGGAGCTCGGTTAAGCATAACCGGATGCTGCTTGATTACATCCTCAAGTACATCCCATACCTGCGGATCAAGCTTCTCTACCATCTTCTTCGCATTCTTGATATTGTGAGCAAGCTGTTTTGCGACAAGCTCCTTCATAACGAAGGGCTTGAACAGCTCGATTGCCATCTCTTTCGGAAGTCCGCACTGGAAAATCTTCAGCTGGGGTCCGTTAACGATAACGGAACGTCCGGAGTAGTCTACTCGTTTTCCCAGAAGGTTCTGACGGAAGCGTCCGGATTTTCCCTTCAGCATGTCTGAGAGGGATTTCAGCGCACGGTTTCCCGGTCCTGTGACAGGTCTTCCGCGGCGGCCGTTATCGATCAGCGCGTCGACAGCCTCCTGAAGCATTCTCTTCTCGTTTCTTACGATGATATCCGGAGCTCCCAGATCGAGAAGTCTCTTCAGACGGTTGTTACGGTTGATGATTCTTCTGTAGAGATCGTTGAGATCGGAGGTTGCGAAACGGCCACCGTCCAGCTGTACCATCGGACGGAGATCCGGCGGAATCACCGGGATGCAGTCAAGGATCATCCACTCCGGATTGTTTCCGGAGTCGAGGAATGCCTCTACAACCTCAAGTCTCTTGATAATTCTTGCTCTCTTCTGTCCTGTGGAGCTGTCGAGTTCCTCCGAGAGCTCATTGTATTCCTTCTCCAGATCAATCTCCGAGAGAAGTTCCTTCACGGCTTCCGCACCCATTCCGACACGGAATGAATCGTAACCGAACTCTTTTACATATTCCTGGTACTGCGCCTCATTCAGAACCTGCTTCTTCGTGAGCGTCGTCTGCCCCGGGTCAAGTACGATATAGCTTGCGAAGTAAAGCACTCTCTCCAGAGTTCTTGGCGACAGGTCAAGGATCAGACCCATGCGGGACGGAATTCCCTTGAAATACCAGATATGGGATACCGGTGCGGCAAGTTCAATATGTCCCATACGCTCACGACGCACAGAGGATTTTGTAACTTCTACGCCACAGCGGTCGCAGACAACACCTTTGTAGCGGATCTTCTTGTATTTACCGCAGTGACACTCCCAGTCCTTGGTCGGTCCAAAGATTCGCTCGCAGAACAGTCCGTCTTTTTCCGGCTTTAAAGTACGGTAGTTAATTGTCTCCGGCTTTTTTACTTCGCCGTAAGACCACTCGCGGATTTTATCCGGAGAAGCAAGACCGATTTTGATGGCATCAAAATTCAGCTGCTGATTTGTCTCTTCTTTTTTCACTGTTTCCGGCATTGATTTACCCCTTTCCAATCGATTACAGCATCGTCCGGTTTCAAGTCTGACGGGCAGGCTTTTCAGCCTGCCTTTGACAGTTCATTACTGCTCGTCGTCAAAGCCCTCGTCCAGACTCTCCATGAATTCTTCGTCTTCGTCGCCATCCCCGATGATGTCGTCTTCCGCATCAACGAGTTCGCCATCTTTGAATTCCTGTTTTGCAAATCCGTGTTCACTAAGCTCATTATCGTCAGCCTGTTTGCTGCTGTAACGATCTGCGTCCTCCATGATCTTGCGGAAGCTTGTGTTGCCGTAATCTACGGATTCCATAATCTTTACTTCTTCACCGTTCTCGTCCAGAACCTGAATATCAAGCGCAAGGGACTGCAGCTCTTTAAGCAGTACCTTGAAGGACTCCGGAATACCCGGCTCAGGGATGTTCTCGCCCTTGATGATCGCCTCGTATGTCTTCACACGGCCGACAACGTCATCCGACTTAACGGTCAGGATCTCCTGAAGTGTGTATGCGGCACCGTAAGCCTCCAGTGCCCAAACCTCCATCTCTCCGAAACGCTGGCCACCGAACTGGGCTTTACCACCCAGAGGCTGCTGTGTTACCAGAGAGTAAGGACCTGTGGAACGAGCGTGAATCTTATCGTCTACCAGGTGGTGCAATTTCAGGTAGTGCATGTGTCCGATGGTTGTCGGGCCGTCAAACGGCTCTCCTGTACGACCGTCACGAAGCTGAACCTTACCTGTTCTGGAGATCGGAACACCTTTCCAGAGTGCTCTGTGATCTCTGTTGTCGCTCATGTACTGCATAACTTCCGGAAGAAGTGTATCTTTGTATTTCTCGTAGAACTCATCCCACTCCATATTTACATAGTCGTTGGCGAGTTCCAGTGTATCCTGAATATCAACCTCGTTTGCACCGTCGAATACCGGTGTGGAGATATTGAATCCAAGGGCCATAGCGGCCAGGGAAAGATGGATCTCCAGGATCTGTCCGATGTTCATTCGGGAAGGTACGCCCAGAGGGTTCAGAACGATGTCCAGCGGACGACCGTTCGGAAGGTACGGCATATCCTCTACCGGAAGCACGCGGGAAACGACACCCTTGTTACCGTGACGTCCGGCCATCTTATCACCGATGGAGATTTTTCTCTTCTGCGCGATGTAAATACGTACCGACTGGTTTACACCCGGAGACAGCTCATCGCCGTTCTCACGTGTGAACACACGGGCATCTACAACGATTCCGTACTCACCGTGCGGTACTTTGAGGGAGGTGTCACGAACCTCACGGGCCTTCTCACCGAAGATCGCGCGGAGCAGCCGCTCCTCAGCTGTAAGCTCTGTCTCTCCCTTCGGAGTAACTTTTCCTACAAGGATATCTCCTGCACGAACCTCTGCGCCGATGCGGATGATTCCGCGCTCGTCGAGATCCTTGAGGGCCTCGTCGCCGACACCCGGAACGTCCTTGGTGATCTCCTCCGGCCCGAGCTTTGTATCACGGGCCTCACACTCGTACTCCTCCACGTGGATCGATGTGTATACATCGTCCTGAACGAGACGTTCGGAAAGAAGTACGGCATCCTCGTAGTTATATCCTTCCCAGGTCATGAATCCGATCAGCGGGTTCTTACCGAGAGCAAGCTCTCCGCCGGATGTGGAAGGACCGTCAGCGATAACCTCACCGGCCTCAACATGATCACCTTTGTCTACGATCGGACGCTGGTTGTAGCAGTTGGACTGGTTGGAACGCTCGAATTTCATAAGATGATATACATCTCTTGTTCCGTCATCGTTGTCCATGCGGATCTCATAGGAAGTGGAATATGTGATCACACCGGATTTTCTCGCAACAACGCAGACACCGGAGTCGACCGCAGTCTTCTCTTCCATACCTGTACCTACGGCAGGAGCCTCTGTGAACAGAAGCGGAACGGCCTGACGCTGCATGTTCGATCCCATCAGCGCACGGGTAGGGTCGTCGTTCTGCAGGAACGGTACGAGGGCTGTAGCAACAGAGAATACCATTCGAGGGGAGACATCCATGTAATCAAACATGCTCTTCTCATACGCCTGAGTCTCTTCTCTGAAACGACCGGAGACATTCTTGTGAATGAAGTGTCCCTCTTCGTCCAGGGGCTCGTTCGCCTGTGCTACGTGGTAATTATCCTCTTCATCCGCTGTCATGTAGACAACTTCTGTTGTGACAACCGGATTTGCAGGATCTGTTTTGTCAATTCTTCTGTACGGAGCCTCTACGAAACCGTACTCATTGATTCTCGCATAGGAAGCGAGAGAGTTGATCAGACCGATGTTCGGTCCCTCGGGAGTCTCTACCGGGCACATACGGCCGTAGTGCGTATAGTGAATATCTCGGACCTCCATGCCGGCACGGTCACGGGAAAGACCTCCCGGTCCGAGGGCGGAGAGACGTCTCTTATGTGTCAGCTCTCCGAGCGGGTTGTTCTGATCCATGAACTGGGACAGCTGGGAAGAACCGAAGAACTCCTTGACAGCAGCTGTTACCGGTTTGATGTTGATCAGACTCTGTGCGGAGATCGTCTCCATATCCTGGGTTGTCATTCTCTCACGAACAACACGCTCCAGTCTGGAAAGACCGATTCTGTACTGGTTCTGAAGAAGCTCGCCTACGCAGCGGATACGACGGTTGCCGAGGTGATCGATATCGTCGTCATTTCCGATGTGGTACTCGAGATGCATATTGTAGTTGATCGAAGCAAAAATCTCCTCGCGGGTGATATGCTTCGGAATCAGCTCATGTACGCGGGAAGCGAGAACCTCTTTGAGATCCTCTGCGTCCGGATACTGCTCCATGAGTTCTGCGAGAGCCGGATAATATACTTCCTCTGTGATGCCGATGCTCTCTGCTTCTTCTTTGCTGATGTCCACCCATCTGGTGATGTCCACGAACATATTGGACATCACTTTGACGTTGCGGTCATCCTCTTCCTGTTTGATCCATACAAACGGGGAACCGGAATACTGGATCTCATCCGCAAGCGCGCGGTCGATCACCTGACCGGCCTCAGCAACGATCTCACCGGTAGCGGCATTTACAACATCCTCTGCCAGCACTCTTCCGGAGATACGGTTTCTGAGTGCGAGTTTCTTGTTGAATTTATAACGTCCTACCTTGGCGAGGTCGTAACGTCTTGCGTCGAAGAACATGCCTCTGATCAGGCTCTCTGCGCTCTCCACAGCAAGCGGCTCGCCCGGACGGATCTTCTTGTAGAGCTCGAGAAGACCTTCCTGATAATTGGTCGCTGTATCCTTTCCAAAGGAGGCAAGGATCTTCGGCTCTTCACCGAAGTACTCAACGATCTCTGCATTGGTACCAAGGCCGAGTGCACGGAGAAGCACTGTAATCGGCACTTTTCTGGTACGGTCTACACGAACCCAGAAAACGTCATTGGAGTCTGTCTCATACTCAAGCCATGCACCACGGTTCGGGATTACTGTACAGGAATACAACTCTTTACCGAGTTTGTCATGTCCGATTCCATAATAAATACCGGGAGAACGTACAAGCTGGCTGACGATAACTCGCTCAGCACCGTTGATTACGAATGTTCCGGTCTCTGTCATCAGAGGCAGGTCGCCCATGAAAATTGTGTGCTCGGAGATCTCGTCATTCTTCTCGTGATTACAAAGGCGAACCTTCACTTTCAACGGAGCCGCGTACGTCGCATCTCTCTGCTTGCATTCTTCAATCGAGTACTTGGTTTCGTTTTTAGTTCCGCGTGTTCCATCGCAGAGTTCGAAATCCACAAATTCGAGACTGAATTTCCCGCCGTAATCCTCGATCGGAGAGATATCATCAAAAGCTTCCTTTAATCCGTCCTTGAGGAACCAGTCATAGGAATTCTTCTGAACTTCGATCAGGTTGGGCATTTCCAGAACTTCTTTCTGTCTCTGGTAAGTCATGCGTACATTTCTTCCGCTGTGGATCAGACGTATCCTGTTTTTCTCCATTGACGTTTCACCCCTTGTGATTTAAAATTTTAGTAAACAGATACACCCTCCCCCCGCTTATGAGAAATCCGCGGAAATCTTCGCGGTTAAAGGGGAAAGGCACATGTTGCCATAATAGTGCATTTTTTACAATAACACAGATTGTCAAGTGTGTCAAATAAATTCCATAATTTTTTCTGTGTATCCTGGAGCATCAGCAAACACTGAAGCTGCCGGGAATTCTATTTTTACGAATTTGATTCTTTTATAACAAATCTTATATAGAAGAAAAGGAAGCGGCTGTTTTGATCAGCTGCTTCCTTTTTTCATTCCTGTATTTTTTCCGTGTGGAGATCCCTTCAAATGTTTCGTTCCCTGAAGCGGATGCTCCTGCCCGACGGCAATCACCACGCGGTGGCGATATCAAGCTGTGTCGGATTTGAAATTGCAAAGCCGCCGGTGTCACAGACAATACCGGTTCCGAGGCTCGTGGCAACCAGTGAACCTCTCGGTCTCACGCTGAGGTTTGCCGCAACCATAACATAGTTGCCGAGCATCTTCACGCCGTCTGAGCGAACCCAGTACTCATCATTGTTTCCCATGCTCCGCATAATCTGGACGACGCCCGACATATCCATGTTGTAATATGTTTCCTCGCCGCTCGGTCCGTTGATGCGTCCCGCGCTTCTGGTGAGCGCGCCTGATCCGTAACCCGGAGCTGCCTGCTCTACCGGTTCCGGCGTCGTCTGTGCAGCCTGCTGTGTCTGCGGAACAGAAATCTGCTGCGGCGCAGCCTGCACTGCTTCCTGCTGTGCCGCCTCCTGCTGCGCTTTTGCCGCCGCGTCCGCGGCCGCCACCTCATCTGCGGCCTTTCTCTCAAGGCCTTCGATGTTTGCCTGCTGCTCATGGATGCTCGCGATCAGTCTCGCCGCATCTCCTTCTTCTGAATCAATGGACGCCGCATACTCCTCGACCTGCTGCTGGGTCTCGTCACAGAGCTGCTGAATCTCGCTCTTTTTCTGCTCGCTCTCTGCGGATACTCTCTCGATTTCCTTCTGCTGATCCTCAGCTTCCTTTTTCTTTTCCTCGACCTTTTTGCAGCTGTCGATGTAATCCTGCAGCATCTTTCTGTCGTAAGATTCCAGCTGCGAGAAATCTGTCGCCGCGTTGAGCATCTGTGTAAAATCACCCGCGGAAAAAATAGACGCCAGACGGTTCGTTCCGGAAGAGTTCTCATACATGTACTGAATCCTCAGTGCCATGTTCTTTCTCTGTACCTCTTCGTCCTCCTGCGCCTCCGTCAGCTCAAGGCTGATGACATCGAGTTCCTGCTGTTTTTCACTGTACTGCTGCTGCAGATCATCCAGCTGTTCCGTCAGCTCGCTCAGCTGGTCGTTCAGTTCGCGCAGGTAAGCTTCCGCCTCACCTTTTTTTGATTCGAGAGCTTCGATCTTACTCTGCATATCCTGTAATTCTGATTCGGCCTCGCTTTTCTTCTGCTGCGCGTTACTCAGTTCTTCCTGTGTGCTTCCGTATGCCGGTGCGCCGGCCGACATCACGACGGCGGCAGCCATAAAGACAGCACCCATTCTTTTCCAGTTTCGGATCATAACTTCTCCCTCTCCATAAGACGCACTTATTTCTCGTGCAATACGGAGATTATAACACAGTGTTTTTATAAGATAAAGCTATTCGTAACATTTTGTAACATTTTCGCAATCTTTTACAGCGCTTTTGTGGAATTTGTAGGCGATTTGCGGCGAATTTCGGCCTGAAAGTGTGGGGAAGAGGGCATTTTCGCCTCAAAAAAAGCCTCTCAGTGGTTATTGCCGGATTTGACGGTATCATCCGAACGACCCAATTTGAAACAAATCTTAAGGTACGTGAGAGGCACGTTTTTTGACTAGCCGAGATCATATTACCCCTTACAGATATAGCCGTACCCCCTTCTTCAAAATAAGCGCAAGCATCTCACACGCGGAAGGAGGACAAAGTCATACAGCGCGAACGTTAGGAAGCGGAGGGTGCTGAACGTCCGGGGGACGTTCGTTTAGCACCGACCGTAGCGGAGCGGAGACCGAAGTGCGAGCATAGCGCAGATGCTGGAGGCATGAGAGCACAACGTGCTCGATTTTGCCGGAAGCAGATGCAAATAGGCGGCGGAGCGCTGAGGACGAGAGCGACGTGTTCGCGTGTATGCTTTGTTCCCTTCCGCGTCCGCTCGCCAACTCGTTGCGCGCAAAAAGGACCTGCGCAGAACTTCTGCGCAGGTCCTTGTATCTCTTGAGAATAGATAAAGCCTAAATTACTTAAGAGTAACTTTAGCTCCCTCAGCCTCAAGTTTTGTCTTGATCTCCTCAGCCTCTTCTTTGGATACACCCTCTTTGAGTGCCTTCGGAGCGGAATCAACAAGATCCTTAGCGTCCTTAAGTCCGAGACCTGTGATCTCACGAACAACTTTGATAACTTTAACTTTGTTAGCGCCAGCCTCTGTAAGCTCTACGTCGAACTCAGTCTTCTCCTCAGCGCCTGCACCGTCAGCTGCACCAGCTGCTGCAACTACAACACCTGCAGATGCGGATACACCGAACTCCTCCTCGCATGCTTTAACGAGATCGTTTAACTCTGTAACGGACAGCTCTTTGATAGCTGCAATGAACTCTTCAGTTGTTAACTTAGCCATTTTATTTTCCTCCAATTATAATTTTGTTTTTGATTTGTTTTTGAATTTTTGAAATTCTGTTCGCTGCCCTCAGGCAACAGTCAGGCGCAGATTATTCTGCGGCTGCAGCATCGCCATTCTGATCGGCGATCGCTTTGATAACGCGAGCAAAGCTTGCGATTGTTCCCTGCATAGAACCAAGCAGGCGGCTGAGAAGTACCTCGCGGCTCGGAATGCTTGCAAGAGCGGCGATAGCTGCTTTGTCAGCATATTTTCCTTCAACAACACCGGAGATAAGCTCAAGCTTATCGTTCTTCTTAGCGAACTCAGCAAGAATTCTTGCCGGAGCAGTTGCGTCATCCTTGGATACCGCAATTGCGTTTGTTCCGTTAAGATCATCTGCCAGTACTTCAAACTCAGTTCCCTTGAACGCAAGTTTCATCATTGTGTTCTTGTAAACTTTGTAAGTAACACCGGCCTCTCTGAGAGTTTTACGAAGCTCTGTATCCTGCTCTACATTCAGACCGCTGTAGTTTACAAGAACTACGGCCTGTGCACCTTCAACAGTGCTTGCAATCTCCTCGACGATCGGCTTCTTAAGTTCGATTTTTGCCATGATCTGGTATACCTCCTATTTTATTTTGGTGTATACACGCAAAAAAACCGCTCGGTCAGACCGAACGGGCATACATTCTGTAAAAGAATCTACATCCTCGGCAGGCGATATTGCACTTACGTCTCGCGACACCTGCTGTCTTCGGCGTGATACAAATAGCAGTTTATCATTGTAAGATTCCCCTGTCAAGTCATTTTTTAAGGAATGTCGGTTCCGACTTTTGTGTTATAGAAATTCCGGAGGAATTTCCTATAACACAAAAAACGCCCCGGGCAGATGCCCGGAGCGCCTATATCCCTTTTTCGTATATGAATGATCCGCGTCCGAATCAGGCAGATACTTTTGCCGGATTGATCTTCACGCCAGGTCCCATTGTCGGAGCAACGGATACGCTCTTGATGTAAGCGCCCTTGAGTGCGGAAGGTCTTGCTTTATTAATTGCATTCATCAGTGTCTGGAAGTTGTCATTCAGCTGCTCATCCGTGAAGGAAGCTTTTCCTACTGCGCAGTGAATAATGTTTGCTTTGTCAAGACGGTACTCTACTTTACCGGCTTTGATATCGTTGACAGCTTTTGTAACGTCCATAGTTACTGTACCGGATTTCGGGTTCGGCATAAGGCCTTTCGGTCCGAGTACACGTCCAAGACGTCCAACAACACCCATCATATCCGGTGTAGCTACAACAACATCGAAATCGAACCATCCCTCGTTCTGGATCTTCGGAAGAAGTTCCTCAGCTCCTACGAAGTCAGCTCCTGCTGCCTTTGCCTCGTCAGCTTTTGCTCCTCTTGCGAATACAAGTACACGAACTGTCTTACCTGTTCCGTGAGGAAGAACTACGGCACCACGGATCTGCTGATCTGCATGACGTCCGTCGCAACCTGTACGGATGTGTACTTCGATTGTCTCATCAAATTTTGCAATAGCTGCCTTTTTAGCCAGTGCAATTGCCTCTGCCGGATCATAAAGAGTAGCGCGGTCAATTGCTTTTGCAGCCTCTACGTATTTCTTTCCGTGTTTCATTATTAATTCCTCCTGTGGTAGTTGCGGGATTTTCCCTCCCACTTATCTGGTCGGATCGTCTCCTGACGATCTTCTCTCTCCGCTTCCTCCCGGCGCTTATGCAAGAACTCACGCTTTCAATGAAGGTTCACGGATTCAATCTGAAAGTAACGGTAAACCGATTATTCCTCTACAGTAACACCCATGCTGCGCGCAGTACCTGCGATCATGCTCATAGCTGCCTCGAGGCTTGCTGCGTTAAGATCAGGCATCTTCAGCTCAGCGATCTCCTGGATCTGTGCCTTTGTGATCTTAGCAACTTTGTTCTTGTTCGGTTCTCCGGATGCTTTCTTAAGGCCGCAGGCTTTCTTGATCAGAACTGCAGCCGGCGGAGTCTTTGTGATGAAGCTGAAGCTTCTGTCAGCATATACAGTGATAACAACAGGGATCAGAAGATCTCCCTTGTCAGCTGTTCTTGCATTGAACTCTTTTGTGAACTGTACGATGTTTACACCGTGCTGTCCAAGAGCTGGTCCAACCGGCGGAGCTGGAGTAGCCTTGCCTGCAGGAATCTGTAATTTAATATAACCTGATACTTTTTTTGCCATTTTCGGCACCTCCTAAAATAATGTGGTAATTGCGGGGATTTCCCTCCCACTGGCCGTTAACCGACCTTTCGAACCTCTGCAAAACCGATCTCGACCGGTGTTGCCCGTCCGAACATCTCTACATTGATTGTAACTGTCTGTTTGCTCTGATTAATTGCGGTAATTGCGCCTTCGGAATCTTTCCAAGGGCCGCCGATTACGACAACCTGGTCACCGATCTCAAGATCGATCACCATCTTCTCAGCGGAGCCTACTCCCAGAGGCTGCATCTCTGCAGCAGAGAGCGGTACCGGCTCCTGCGGATTGGATCCGACAAAACCCGTAACTCCGCGGGTATTGCGAACCACATACCAGTTGTCCTTATTCATGATCATATGGACAAGGACATATCCTGGGAACATTTTCTTCTGTACCTGCTTTTTGACGCCGTTTCTAACCTCAACGACATCTTCCAACGGCACACGGACTTCTAGGATCTGGTCTTCAAGGTGTCTGTTTTCTATCGTCTTCTCGATATTAGCTTTAACTTTATTCTCGTAACCGGAATAAGTATGAACTACATACCATTTAGCTTCTGACATCGATTCACCTTTCCTTATTTAATGATAAGTTCAATAAGCTGCAATCCTACACTGTCCGCAAGGGTAATAAGGCCGCAAACAATAGCAGAAATAACCACTACTGCAGCTGTCTGTTTGCCCAGCGTCTTCTTGTCGGTCCAGACAATCTTGTCCCACTCTGTTTTGAGTCCCTTGGTCCAGCTCTTCTTCGGAGCGTCCTTTGTGGACTCTGCCTTAGCTTTGCTTGTTGCTTCTGCCATTCTTTTCACCTCCACACCAGGAAACCTGTGTTATTACTTGGTCTCTCTGTGTAATGTGTGTTTTCTGCAGAATCTGCAGTACTTCTTGATTTCCATACGCTCCGGATGATTTTTCTTTTCCTTTGTCGTATTGTAGTTGCGCTGCTTGCATTCTGTACATGCGAGAGTAATTCTTGTACGCACGACTTCCACCTCCACTGTAATAAACATTCAAACACGGCCCTGTTTCCCGCGCTTTTCCAATGGGAAACGATCACGTTCATCGCCTCAAAAAACTGAAAAAAAGCGTAAAAAAAAAGGACCTACTTCCATGTCGCTATAATAATATAGCACCGGACGAAGGTCCATGTCAAGCAGTGCCGATGCGAAAAAACACTGTCAATTCAAGTTATTTCAAAACAGATATACACGGGTCAGATCACCCAGTCGGTGTAATCCGCTTTTCCGTGTCCGCCGTGACTGTACTCCAGCTCAGGAGCGCGCGCGCTGACTTTCATATCTGCCGGTACAGAGTGAACGACGAAGGTGTTGCCGCCGATGGTGACATTGTCGCCGATGACGGTATCTCCGCCGAGGACGGAAGTTCCCGAGTAGATCGTGACATTGTTTCCGATCGTTGGATGTCTCTTCTCACCCTTGAGCGCCTGCCCCTTCCGTGTGGAGAGACCGCCGAGCGTCACTCCCTGGTAGATCTTCACGTGGTCACCGATGTTCGTTGTCTCTCCGATGACGATTCCGGTTCCGTGATCAATAAAGAAATATCTTCCGATCGTCGCTCCCGGATGAATGTCGATTCCCGTGTGCGCGTGGGCGTACTCCGCCATGATTCTCGGAATGAGCGGGACTTTCAGCTCCCAGAGTTCGTGGGCAATTCTATAGGTAGAAATAGCCATGAGGCCCGGATAGCTCAACACGATCTCATCGTAACTGTAGGCCGCCGGATCTCCGTCATAGAACGCCTCGATATCCGTCGCAAGCAGTTCACGGATTGCCGGAATACGCATGAGCAGTTCACTGACAATATCCTCCGCCCTCTGCAGCAGCACCGATTTCTCGCAGTCCGCGCAGAGCTCATCGGTGCCGAGCGCGATCGCCACCTGTTTTTTCAGATTGTACTGTACATACTCGATCTTCTCACCGACGATATACCGCACATATTCCGCCCGGATCCTGCAGTTATCATAGTATCCGGGAAAAAGAATCTGCCGGAGCTTCTCGAGCACGTCGATAATCAGATTGCGGTTCAGGATATTTTTTACATTCAGCCTCGTCCCCGTCGGATACTCCTCGTAGCTGCGGAGAATGCAATCCACGAGTCTCGCGGCCTCTTTATCCTCTTCCATTCCCTTTTTGTTCTGCATGATCCTGTCAAGTTCCTTCGTCATATCATCCAGTTTATTTTCCATATCTATCCGTCCTCCTGTCCGCTTCTGATTTCTGGGCAGAATGATCTACAAGAGCTTACTCTGCTTTTTCTTTGTTCTTCATTGCCTCGGCCTTGATCTCCATGATCTTTTTCAGGGATTCCGTGAACGGCGGTCTGGCAATTCCGTATTCCGTGACAATGGCTGTGATCAGGCTGTGATCCGTCACGTCAAAGCTCGGATTGTAAACCTTGACTCCCTCCGGCGCCATGCGCTTCTCATACCACATCTCCGTCACTTCTTCCGCGGCGCGCTGTTCGATCTTGATTCCGTCGCCCGTCTCCGTGTTCATATCGATGGTCGAGGTCGGTGCCATAATATACATCGGCACGCCGTAATGCTTCGCGACGATGGCCACCACGGAAGTTCCGATCTTGTTCGCCGTATCTCCGTTGGCCGCCACGCGGTCGCAGCCGACAAATACCGCCTGTACTTTTCCCTCTTTCATCAGGGAAGAGGACATATTGTCGCAGATGACCGTCGTGTCAATTCCGGAATCCATCAGCTCCTTGGCCGTCAGTCTGGCGCCCTGAAGAACCGGTCTTGTCTCGTCGCAGTACACATGGAAATTGTATCCCTTTTCCTGACCGAGATACATCGGCGCCGTCGCCATTCCGTAACGCGTGGCCGCGAGCTTTCCGGCATTGCAGTGAGTCAGAAGACCGTCTCCTTTTTTCAAAAGGGACAGGCCGTACTCACCGAGCTTGTAGCAGGCCCGGATATCCTCTTCCTGAATGCGGACAGCTTCCCGGTGAAGAGCCTCAAGAACTTCCGGAACACTCTTCTCCTTATTCTCACAGGCAACGCGATCCAGCTGATTGAGTGCCCAGGAGAGATTGACAGCCGTCGGTCTCGAAGAATCCAGATAATCCTTTGCCTTGATAAACTCCGCATAGAAAGAATCAAAATCCTCTGTCTTTGCGGCGATTTCCTTTGCCGCAAGGTAGAGTCCGAAGCCGGCGCAGACGCCGATTGCGGGAGCGCCTCTCACCTGCAGCTTATAAATCGCTTCCCAGATCTGCTTCTGTGAAGTGAGACGGATTGTTTTCGTCTCATACGGCAGCAGTGTCTGGTCAATAATCTCAATCTGACTGTTCTCGTCATCCAGTGTGACGGTATCGATATCCATGATATTTTTATGTTCAACCATTAGGGTTCCCTCTCTTTACTAAAAATTGCACTGTAAATCCCACAAAAAAATACAATTTATATAATAGCATTTTTTACAGTTTGTGAAAACAATTATTTGGTGTTACTATTTAGCTGTGTAAGCAGCGAGCGATCAAACAACGGCCGCCGCTCCTGCACATCATCCACAAATACATCATCAGCGAATCTAAAGGAGAATTTACATGAAAAATCTGCTGGTAGCACAGTCAGGCGGACCGACCGCAGCGATCAACGCGACCCTTGCCGGCGTAGTGGCAAGCGCGAAACTCTCGGAGAAAGTAGACCGCATCCTGGGAGCAGTCAACGGCATCGAAGGCGTCCTGGGCGAATCCTTCATCGATCTTGACGACAAACTCGGCAACGCTGAGCAGCTCCATCTTCTTTGCCAGACACCTGCCGCCGCCCTCGGTTCCTGCCGTCTGAAAATCCGGGAGGAAGAGCAGCTGGAACAGATTGTATCTGTCCTGAAAAAACATGAAATATCCTACTTCATCTACATCGGCGGCAACGATTCCATGGACACCGTCGACAAACTCGCTTCCTACTGCAGAGTTCACGGCGTCCACGACATCTCCGTCATGGGAGCGCCAAAAACCATCGACAACGATCTCTGCGGAACCGATCACTGCCCGGGCTTCGGCTCCGCGGCAAAATACATTGCAACAACGATCTCCGAGATCGAGCGCGACTGCCATGTCTACGCGAGAAAAGCAGTCACCATCGTCGAGATCATGGGAAGAAACGCCGGCTGGCTGACCGCCGCCTCCTCCCTCGCCCGCGCCAACGGCGGCAAAGGACCGGACCTGATCTATCTCTGCGAGAGCCCGTTCTATCCGGAGCGCTTCATACAGGACGTCAAACAGAAACTCGAGGAGGAAGACGCTGTTCTCATTGCGGTCAGCGAGGGCGTGAAGACACAAAACGGAAAATACGTCTCCGAACTCGTGCAGTCCGCTGCCGTTGACAACTTCGGCCACGCCTACATCGCCGGAGCCGCCAGAGTTCTCGAGGATCTTGTCCGCGAAAAAATCGGATGCAAAGTCCGCTCCATCGAGCTCAATCTCATGCAGCGCTGCGCCTCTCATCTGCAGAGCGCGACCGACGAAGAGGAATCCCGCATGCTCGGCATGAAGGCCGCCATGGCCGCCTTCTCCGGCGAAACCGGCAAGATGGCTTCCGTAATCCGCATCTCCGACGAGCCGTACCGCGTCAAATACGATCTCGTCGACATCAGCCAGGCTGCCAACGCCGAAAAGACTGTTCCGGTTTCCTGGATCACACCGGACGGCCACGATGTCACCCCGGCCATGACCGCTTACCTTAAGCCTCTGATTCAGGGCGAGAGCAGAGTCACCTACAAAAACGGCATCCCGGAGACCATTCATCTATACTAATCTTGTTTTAAAACCTTTACGGATAACCGCCGAAGAGCAGACATGAGCAGGAGCATCATCATGCAAAGCGAGTACATTGGCAGCCGAGGATGTCAGAGCGAGCATAGCTCAGATGTGTGGAGCCTGTTTGAGGGCACATTAAGTGCCAGAGTTGCGGAACAACATCTGATAATAGGCGGCGGAGCGTTTTGTATTATGGAAATTCCGGAGGAATTTCCTATAACAAAAAAAAAGGCCTCGCACGAAATCGTGCGAGGCTCCGTATTTATACCTGTTCTTTTTCAGCCGCGTTACTCTCTGCGCGCGCATCTGTTTTTTTCAAATCTACCGGGTCCGGATCCACAGCCGCTTCCCCTTCGCTTTCCTGCTCCGCATCCAAAGATACCGCCGTCACCTCTTCCTTTACCTTTGTCGTAAGGTAATACCAGAGAACAAAGCCGACGGTCACGGTAAAGAGTCCGATGAACTGGGACGTCGACAGTGCTCCGACCTGTCCCCGGATCAGATCCCCTCTGAAAAACTCCACGATGAATCTTCCGATACTGTAAACCACCAGATAGATCGCGATCAGCTCGCCTCTGTATTTCTGTTTTTTCTTCTCATAGAGGAGAAGACCGAAACAGATCAGGAAATCCCCCGCGCTCATGATCAGCTGGGTCGGAACAAGCTTCACATGGTTCGGCGCGTACAGGGAATGACTGAACTCTGTAAAGAACCAGCTGCTCGTCGTATGCGCACCGTAACAGCAGCCGGCAAAGAAACAGCCGATGCGGCCGAAGCCCTGCGCGAGCGCAACCGCCGGAATCGCGAGATCCGCGTATTCCCAGAAACTCTCCTTCTGCCATCTGCAATAGACAACGCCTCCGAAAATTCCGCCGATCAGTCCTCCGAAGACAACCCAGCCGTTCGCGATACCGTCCAGAAGAGACATCCTGCCGTCCATAAGCTGCGGCAGAACGGTCGCGATGTACAAAAGCTTTGAACAGAGATAGCCGAAGATGATACAGGCGATCACCAGCCCGAAGATCTTTCCGATCTTCGCCTCACTGAGCCTCTTCTTTTTCGCCCTGCTCTCGGCCATCAGGTATGCGGAAATAATACCGATCGCCGTCATCAGCCCGTACGTGTGAAACGTCAACGGCCCGATGGAAAACAAATCATTATACATCAGAAAACCTCCTGTCGCTTAAATATCCGATCGAACGCTCCGGTATCCGTCCCGGGGCGCCGCAAGGTTCTGTTCAGCGGCGCCGGAACGCGTTCGCCTGTCAGGATGCCGATGATACGGCAGACGTCGCGGACACATCTGCTCCGGCGCCCTGCGTATTCTCTGCAGCCGGTGTCGTCTTGAGGATGTAACCGTCCTCGTCCGATACCTTCAGTTTCTTCCAGCAATCCTTTTCCGTGACCTTTGCTTCCTTGTACCATTTCTCGACAAGATCGTTGTACGCGGTCTCGCGGCGCTGCTCAATGATGGACTTTTTGTTGTTGTCCGTAGCTTCGCGGTCCAGAACCTTGTCCATGCGAACGATATAGTAAGCGTCTCCGGTATCGATGATTCCGTCGTGTACCTGTCCGTCTTTCATCGCGGACGTCTCAGAGAGAACAGCCTCCGGCAGAGCCTGGGAATCCTTTGCATAGGACTGCTCATTTACCTCGATCGACTTATCAATCTTACCGGCAAGTTCTTTTACATCCGCTTTCGCGGGATCTGCCGCCGTTTTTACCTGATCGAGAAGCTCTTCCATCTTCTTTTTCGCCTCTGCCTTCTGATCATCCGTCATGGTCTTGGAGCCTCCGGTCTCCTCGTCTGTTGTCGTCAGCGAGATCTTCGCATAGGTGATCGTGGACTCTGCGGCCTCGTCGTCCGAGACATTTGTATCCACATCTTTTGCCATCGGATAATACATCAGTCTCTGATAGGTGGAGAACTCAAGAACCGTCTCAATGTCGTCAGCCGTTGTTCCGAGCTTGTCCATCGCCTCCTTGTTGTTCTCATACGTCTCTTTTGCCGTTTTTTCAATCTCATCTTTGAGCGTGTCCGAGATCGTCACGTCATACTCTCCGGCATGACTCTTCAGAATCACACCCTGGATGATGTTCTTGCGGATCGACTCCTTCAGGGAATCCCCGTATGTCTTCGCCTCCGAAGTGCTCGTCGCGGCGCTGTACTCCTGCGCCCATACAGACTCGGTGGACATGCCGTAGTTTGCCATCATCGATGTGCTCTGTGCCTGCTGATAGCGAAGGTAGAACTCTGCGGTTCCGAGATTGATCGTTTCGTCATTCACAATAAGAGCTGCCTGTGTTCCGTCTGCTTTTCCGCATCCGGCAAGCGACGTCGTTGCCACCATGCAGGCCAGCGCTGCGGATACAGCTGTTGCTTTCACTTTATTCATAAACTTCTTCCCTCCAGAAAAAAAATATAACGGTCTGATTATATCCTTTTTGCCGGTAATCATCAATGCTTTTCACAATAGATTCACCATATCCGCGCAAAATTCTGTCATTCTGGACAAGAGTTCTGCAGATTTTCGTTCCGCCGGATTTTTCAGCCGGTACAGGAAATGCGGCTTTCCGGCCGCGCGGAAGTCGAGCCGGTTCCTGTATTTCTCCATATTCAGAAGATCCGGAATAGCTTCCACCCGGATGGCCGCTCTTTCGTACATACTGATCGTCACGTCGTTTCCGGAAAGATTCATTCCGGATATGTAAACCTTGTGCGCCATCCTCTTCAGCTGCGCGACCCGGATGAGATTCTGCGCAGCGAGCGGCGGCTCGCCGAACCGGTCCAGAAGTTCATCGATCATCTCATCCGCCTCATCCTTGTCCCCGATGGCGGCGATCCGCTTGTAAACCTCGAGCTTCTGATGTTCATTTTTTATATAGGAGGCCGGAAGATAGGCGTCCACAGGAAGATCTATGGTCGTCTCAAAGTCCGCCTCCGGCTCGATCCCCTTCGCCTCGCGGACGGCCTCGCCGAGCATCTTCGCGTAGAGATCGTAGCCCACGGCTCCCATGTGGCCGGATTGCTCCGCGCCGAGCAAATTTCCTGCGCCCCGGATTTCCAGATCCCTCTTCGCGATCTTGACGCCGCTTCCGAGCTCCGTAAACTCACGAATTGCGTGGAGACGTTTCTCCGCGTCCTCCTTGAGCATCTTGTCTTTTTTATACATCAGGAACGCATAGGAATTCCGGTTGGATCTTCCCACCCGCCCGCGCAGCTGATAGAGCTGGGACAGGCCGAGACGGTCGGCGTCGCAGATGACCATCGTGTTCACATTGGAAATATCCATTCCGGTCTCAATGATTGTTGTCGCCACAAGGACGTCGATCTCCCCGTTGATGAAGCGGTACATCAGAGACTCCAACTCGGTCTCCTTCATTTTTCCGTGCGCGTATTCCACGACAGCGTCCGGCAGCAGCCGGCGGATCCTGTCCGTCATCTCCGCGATCCCGTTCACACGGTTATAGACCACAAAGGCCTGTCCGTCCCGCGCAAGCTCCCTCGCCAGCGCCTCGCGGATCATCTCCTCATCGTATTCCAGCACATAGGTCTGAATCGGAAGCCTGTCCATCGGCGGCTCCTCCAGAACACTCATATCCCGTATGCCGATCATACTCATATGGAGTGTTCTCGGAATCGGCGTCGCCGTCAGCGTGAGCACGTCCACATTCTTCTTGATCTGTTTGATTTTTTCCTTGTGCGTCACTCCGAAGCGCTGCTCCTCATCCACAATGAGAAGTCCGAGATCTTTATAGGTCACATCTTTGGACAGCACCCGGTGCGTTCCGATCAGGATATCGACCGCGCCCTTTCGCACCGCCTCGATCGTTTTTTTCTGCTGGTAGGACGACCGGAAGCGGCTGAGCATATCGATATTCACCGGATAATCTTTCATCCGCTGTGTAAAGGTGTTGAAATGCTGCTGCGCGAGAATGGTCGTCGGGCAGAGAAGAACCACCTGTTTGTTCTCCTGCACGGCCTTGAACGCCGCGCGGATCGCGATCTCGGTTTTTCCGTAACCGACATCCCCGCAGACCAGACGGTCCATGACTTTGCCGCTCTCCATATCTCGCTTCGTATCCTCGATCGCCTGCAGCTGATCCTCCGTCTCCTCGAAGGGAAACAGCTCTTCAAACTCTCTCTGCCAGACCGTATCCCGGCCGTAGCGGTAACCCTCGGCGTGCTCTCGCGCCGCATAGAGGGCGACAAGATCCTTCGCGATATCCCTGACCGCTCCGCGCACTTTGCTCTTGGTCTTGATCCACTCCGTACCGCCGAGACTGTTCAGCTTCGGTTTGTGTCCCTCGCCGCCGGCATATTTCTGCAGTACATCGAGCTGAGTGGCCTGGACAAAAAGGGTTCCTCCGCCGGCATACTCAATCTTCACGTAATCCTTGACCACATGATCAACCGTGATTTTTTCAATTCCCCGGTATACGCCGAGGCCGTGATTCTCGTGAACCACATAATCGCCGATCGAGAGCTCACCGAAGTCACGGATTCTGTCGCCCTTCTTCGCGGAGGACGAGGACTTCCTCTTCTTTCGCTGCTCGACGCCGAAGATGTCCGATTCCGTAATCAGCACGAACTGCTGCATCGGGTACTCAAAGCCCCTGCGGACACTTCCGCGGGTGACCATAATCTCTCCGGGCGATAGTTCCCGGTCTTCATCCTCCGTAAAAAACGCGTTGAGACCTTCCGCCCGCAGATCCTCGGCAAGGCGCCCGCCTCTCGTCCTCGAGGCACAGAGGAGAACCACGCGGCAGCCTCTCTTCTTCCACGTCGCCAGATCCTTCACCAGAAGCGGGAACTGTTTGTTATAGGAATTGACCGACCGCGCGGAGACCGCGAGCCGGTGGTCAACCTGAAACGGCAGATGATGCTGTTCCATGAGGTCCAGCGCGATCACACACCGTCTGCCGAAATGATAGGCAAGCACCTCCTCGTTGATCATCCGCTCCGTCTCAAACGGCCGGATACTCTTTTCCTCCACGCGGTATTTCATGGCCTCGATAAACTCGTCCGAGACCGCCTTCGCATTGTCCATGAGTCTCGCGGGTTCGTCCAGGAACAAAACCGCCCCCTTCGGAAAATAATCCGGAAACGTATTGGTCAGACTGTGAAAAAACGCCTCCGCCTTTTTTTCCGGCATGTCCCTGTCATACCCCGGCTCCTCCGTGGCCGGATAGATCGTGATCTCATCCAGGTTTTCCAGTGACCGCTGACTCTCCGGATCGAAGAGACGGATACTGTCCACCTGGTCATCCCAGAATTCCACCCTCCAGGGCAGCTCCTCCGTCAGAGAATAAATATCCACGATGTCGCCGCGGATCGCGAACTGACCGGCGCACTCGACCTGTACCACACGTTCATATCCCATAACCGTCAGTTTTTCGGCGAGCTCCGCAAGCGGGATCTCCGTCGCGAGGCTCATCTTCAACATGTATGTTTCGAGCACGCGAAGAGGCAGAAGACGATCCATACACCCCCCTGTACAGGTGATGACAGTGACCTTCTTCTGCTCCATCAATGCCTTTATGACCTGCATCCTCTGACGGGTCAGCAGGTTTCCGGAAATATCCGCCTGATAAAAAATCAGATCCCTTCTAGGATAATACATAACCTCCGGATCAAAGAGGCGGAAATCCTCATAGAGTTCTCGCGCCTTCCTCTCATTCTCGGCGACAAGAAGCGCCGCCGGCGCTTCCAGCGCGAGAGCGGCCGCAATATGTGCCTTCTGCGAATCCAGGCAACCCGAGACTTCCGTGAACCCCTCCCCGGCTGGGATCCGCTTCCGCAGATCCTCAAAACCGGTGACAGCCGCGAGTGGCTGCATCAATGCCTTTTTCATCTGCTCATCCTTTAAATCTTCTGATTAAAAACATTCATCGCTCTGTCGATCTCTCCGGCCACAATCAGCTCCGCCGCGTCGGCCGCGCGTCCGATCCCGGCATCCACAAGTTCTCTGTCCTGTTTCGAAAAAGGAGCCAGAACATAATCCGCAAGATCCCAGCCGGCCGGTTTGTCGCCGATCCCGATGCGGATCCTGGCAAACCTGTCGGTTCCGAGATGCTGCACGATATTCTTCATGCCGTTGTGACCGCCTGCGCTCCCTTTTTTCCGGATGCGAAGCTGACCCGGTTCCAGCGAAATATCATCGTAGATAACCAGAAGTTCGCTCTCCGGATCAATCTTGTAATAGTTCACGTAAGCGGCGATCGCCTCTCCGGAGAGATTCATATAGGTCAGCGGTTTGATCAGCATGACCTTCTCGCCGCCGATCAGCCCTTTGCCGTACATCGCCTTCATGTCCGTCCCGCCCTGCGGGATATTCCATCTGTCCACAAGCTCCGTAACCGTGTCAAAGCCCATGTTGTGTTTTGTTCGATCATATTTACGTCCCGGATTTCCGAGACCGGCAATTAAAAACATCTGTATAGCCTCTTATTTCTTTCGTCCGGCTCTTGTTCCGCATGTTTGAAACGCAGTGTCTTCCGGCGTCTTTTCTCGTTCAGTTGCATTTAGTTGAAATATACGTTCTCGACCGCCGGTGCTTCCGCGCTTCGAATCGTAATCGCCTGGAAAACCGGTTCTGTCTCCTGCGCCATCGGAACAAATTTGTAGTCCACGCGGGCAGTCACCTCGACCCAGCTTCCCTCTGTGAGCTTCGGAGCCTCTTTCGTATGGCAGAGGTAGCCGATATACTGCATATCGTCCGCACAGCAGGTCATTGCGGCGCGCGCAGGCATAAAGTAGTCCGAACCGACTTCCCTGCTCTTGAGCACTCTTCCCTTGAAGCGCACTTTTTTCCCCTCGTACCGCTCGCGGTGATCCTGCAGATCTACAAAGAAAATACCGTAGTCCACGTCGTCCACTTCTATGATCTCCTTCGAGAGATCAAACGGAACGGAATCCTCGAAGATATCCACCGGCATTCCGTCGGCGTCGATGAACTGAATATCACAGGCCGGATTGATGACCTTGAAATTTCTACGGAAAGCAGACAGCGGCTGAGACTTGTCGGCGCGGTTGAAGAGCACCATATCTGCTCCCCGCCCCATCTCGCCGAAGAGAGACTGCATATTCTGCTGGTAGACCTGGAAGGTCGACGCGTCGATCAGGACAATCTGCTGAACGATTCCCCACCCCGCCGGCAGTTTGCTCTGCCAGAGTTCATCGACACTCCAGAGCGGATTATACTCGATGACAACGCGGCCGGGATGATATTTCCGGTGAAGCGCACGAAGCGCGTCAAACGTAAATTCCTCCTTCTCGCTGATCGTCTCCACAACGGTGTCGTATTTCAAAAGCCTGTCCGGATCAAATTCCTCTTCGCCTTCCTCTGTGTTGATCAGAAGCGTCGTCTCATCGATCCGGAAATAATCCTGTGCCATTGTGAAATTCAGGAAGGATGTCTTCCCCGCCTCAAGAAAACCGGTGATCAGGTATATCGGAACTGTAATTTCATTCTCGTCCATCTGTGTGTACTCCTATTTCAGTGTAGCTTTCTTTATAATCTGAAGAGTTCTTTGAGTTTGTCCTCTTTGAGTTCGGATCCGATCACGCAGAGACGGCCGGTATACTCCGGATCTCCGTTGCGGACGTCTGCCTCTCCCGGCACCATATCAAAGTAGATCCATGTGCCGTCCGTGCTCTCCACCATACCCTTTGCGCGGAGAATAAAGCCATAGGTCTTGTCTGCAGACAGAGCCTCCAGTATCTCCGTGATTTCCTCTTTTGTATACTTGCGGATCGTCTCCTGCCCCCAGCTGGTGAATACTTCATCCGCATGGTGATGGTGGTGATGCCCGCAGCTGCACTCCTCTCCGTCATGGTGGTGATGATGGTGCTCATGCTCCCCGTCATGGTGGTGTCCGCAGCCGCACTCCTCTCCGTCGTGGTGGTGATGATGGTGCTCATGCTCCCCGTCGTGGTGGTGTCCGCAGCCGCACTCCTCTCCGTCGTGGTGGTGATGATGTTCGTGATCCTCATCATGGTGATGGTGCTCATGCTCCTCCTCTTCCACAAGAGAGAGATCGATCTTCTTGCCCTCGATGGTATCCAGCACTTTCTGCCCGCTCAGCTCTTCTACCGGCGTCGTGATGATCGTCGCGTTCGGATTCAGCTCACGGAGCAGGGCCATCGCCTCCGCCACCTTCGCATCCGTCGCCTTCGGCGTATCCATACGGCTCAGAATGATCGTCCCGGCGGCCTCCACCTGATTTTTGAAGAACTCACCGAAATTCTTGAGATACATCTTCGCTTTTGTGACATCCACAACCGTCGTCGCGCTGTTCAGAACCAGATCACTCTCCGCGTTTCTCTGAACCGCCTTAATGACATCCGACAGCTTTCCGACGCCGGAGGGCTCGATCACGACGCGGTCCGGGTGATATTTTTCCACCACTTCCCTGAGCGCCGTTCCGAAGTCTCCGACGAGGGAACAGCAGATGCAGCCAGAGTTCATCTCCGTTATCTCGATTCCCGCGTCCTTCAGGAATCCGCCGTCGATGCCGATCTCGCCGAACTCATTTTCAATCAGAACAACCTGCTGTCCCTTGAGAGCGTCTCCGAGAAGTTTCTTAATCAAAGTTGTCTTTCCTGCTCCCAGGAAACCTGAGATAATATCAATCTTTGCCATTTTTTATCACTCCTGAAAAAAACTAAAAACAATTCATCTATATGATCTGTGCAAACAGTTCCAAAAGCACTTGTATGCAATTCAATATTGTACTACATATCTTTCGCGAATCACAGACTAAAAGAGACGAAGGTTTCACCCTCCGTCTGTCTCTTATCTTACAATTTGTCCAAAAGTCCCTCCGGAAACCTTCAGGATATCCGAGGGCGCCACGCAGAGGCTCAGCCCCACGCGCCCGCCACTGATATAGATTTTATCGAACCGCTCCGCGGAACTGTCGAGAATCGTCGGAAACTGCTTCTTCATTCCGATCGGACTGCATCCGCCGCGGACATAACCGGTCAGGCCGAACAGTTCTTTCACATGAACCATCTCCACCGCCTTCTCACCCACAGCCTTTGCGGCTTTTTTCAGATCGATCTCTTCCGCGATCGGAATGACAAGGACATAATGCTGTCCGCTTTTTCCCTTTGTCACGATCGTCTTGTAGGACTGATCCACCGGCGCGCCCGTCGCCTCCGCCATATGCATCCCGTCGATGAAGGCTTCACACTCGTAAGAGAGCACTTCGTAGCTCACCTTTCCCTTGTCCAGGATCCGCATCGCATTTGTCTTTGCTTCTTTTGCCATTTCCCTACTACTCTCCGTTCCTGCGGCTCCCCGCGAAATACACGCCTGTGCGACAGGCAGCTGTCCCGCATCCGCTCTCCGCCGGGGAGTGTCGCAGGCACCCTTCTCTTTTACTGCGGCGCTCCGTAGAGATCCACCTCGTTGATACAGGTATCGTCGTATTGTGTTCCTTTATATACGCCGTCGATCGTCATCTTCAGAGAGGATGCCTCCACCTCTTCGGAGAGCTCGACACAAAATTCCTTCATCTCGTCCGGGAACGTCACCTGGAATTTTCTCGTTCCCAGTTCAAACGTCATGGTCTGCGGACGGTTGTTGCTCTCGAAATAGGCGCCTGAACTGTACCAGTTGCCGAGACGCAGAACCAGAAACTTCACATTATATGTCTTGTCAAACCGGAAGGTGATACTCTCTCCGATTCCGTCTCCGTCCACGCCGTCCTGCCAGCTGCTTCCCTGCGTTCCGTCCGTCAGCACATACGGAGAATTGTCAATGCCAAGCTGCTGAATCGTCGACGTTGCCTCCGCCTCCGACACGTTGACAATGGAAAAGCCCATCGTCGAGATCTCCGCCTTTCTGTCATCCTCTACCAGAGCGGCCGTCACGAGATCCGGCGACTGTGTCGGCTCCTGCGGCGGCTCCGTCGGAACCGGTGTGGATGTCACCTGAAGATCCGGATCCGGCACCGGGGCCTCTCCCCCCTTCTGCGCCTCACGGATCTCCCTCTCGGAGGAATCCTGCGTCTCCGGTTTCGGCGTTGTTACGATTTTCACCTTCTGCGGCTGGTTGCTGTTATCTTCGCCGCTTTTCAATATCTTTGACATACCGAGCATCGCGGCAATTCCGGCCGCCAGAATCAGTATAATCAGTAAAATTCCGAAAATCAGTATCTTCTGTTCTCTTCTTCTCTCCCTTACTCCGTTCAATCTCCTGCCGCAGCGTATACATCTTCTCGCATCGTTTGGATTTTTACGACCACAGTACGGACATCTCATGTTCCAAATCTCCCCTTCAAACAGTCATCAGCTCCACCAATCATCAATACCACTGAGTATATCATACCGCATTCAGTTTACCAAATTTTTTCCTATGATCAATAGCATCTGTGCACCCCGGCGCATTTCGTCTCCGTTTTTTCATCCCTTTTTCACGATTTGGTCACGTTTATTCATTAAAATAGCTAACAAACAAACAGATCAAAGGAGGCTTCCTTATGAATCAGGAGCAAGACAACAATTCTTTTCCATACAGACAGGATCCTCAGTCCCCGCAGAATGCAGGCAACGGATTCGACAGATACAACAGCGGCATGAACAGCACCCCCGGAAACGGATATAATAATTATCCGGGCGGCGGTTTCAACAACCGTCCGGAAGGCTCTCCACAGGGCTTCCCTCCGTCCGGTGACAGCAGGATCCCGGGACCCGGGTCGTCCAAAGGAAGCGGCACCGGAAAAAAAATCGGCATTTCCATTCTCTGCGGCGTTCTCGCCGGCATCACGGCCACCGCAATTTTCCTCGGCACCGTCTCTGTCACCCTGCCCGGAATCGTGGAAAACTCCGCCAGGAAATTCGAGAAGTCCCTCGACAAATCCATCGAAAAAGAAGTCGGGAAGCTTCCTTCGACCATTCGCGAGAGCATTGAGGAAAACGCGAAAGATCTCTTCCGTTCCGGCGATGACGATAAGCCGAAGAAAAACGGATCCAAAGAAGATGCAGACGACAATTCCGAAGGCAGCAGCGCTTCTCCGTCTTCCGCGAAGACCGGCGGCTATCTCGGCGTCAGCTGCGCAGAAGTCAGGGATCAGGAAGATCATGACGATATGCCGGACGGCGTATTCATCACAGACGTCCAGCAGGGAAGCGCCGCTTCCATGGCCGGCATCAAAGCCAATGACATCGTCACCGCGGTCGATGGAAAAAAGGTTTCCTCCGTCGAGGAATTAAAGGCGGCCATCGCCGAACACAAACCGGACAGCAAAGTCACCATTACTGTTTCCAGAAAGAACGGCAAAGAATACAAAGAGTCGACACACGACGCCATCCTGACGGAATGGCCGGAGAGTTCCTCCGATCAGCAGAGCGCGGGTGGTATGACAAATCCCTTCGGACAGGAGGATAAAGGAAATTAAAAAGGATGCGCTGTGAAGAAGTTTTTCTTCACAGCGCATCCTTCTTTTATCCTATACAGTTCACCTGAATCAGACTCTTGAGTACCGCCCAGTTCTGCGGGGATCCCTCTGTGCAGATGATCTTCTGAGCCGCTGCGAGCGCACCGGAATCCTCCAGTTCCCCCTGTACGTCTCCGGGAGTGTTCAGAACAGAATCACCTGCAGCGACAATTGTACTCCAGTTTGAAGCAAACAGCTGCCGCTCTTCCTCTCCCAGCGAGGCATAAGCATTCACACAGGCATTTGCGAGCTGTGTATTGTCCGCCGTACAAACGCCATAATTATTCGCCGTTGTCATGAAGCTGATGGCGGCGCCATAGGCCTTCAGCGTCGCCCCGCTGCTCCCTGCGCCCCAGCCGGTTCCGTATGTGAAATCCTGCAGAAGTTCCGCGGCAAACGCGTTTACGTCCAGCGTGCCGTTTCCCTGCAGTTCCGTGTTCTGATTATCCTCCGTGGTAACCGATCCGCTCTGACTCGCTGAGGTTGTATTTGTCTGCGATGATGAAGAGCCCTCGCCGGTATTCTCCCCTGCCCGGCTGCCCTGTGTTCCGGAGTTTCCCTGTGCCGCTCCGCTGTTCGTCTGTCCGGAATCCCCGGTTGTCGCTCCGAGCGACTTGATCGCGCCGATCAGACCGCCGTCCTCCTTCTGCGCTCCCTCGTTCTGCACCACATTCGCTCTTTCCCCTGCATTCGCGGTAGCCACAAACTTTCCGTTTTCCATCGCGCAGCCGGAAAACATCGAAAGCACCATCACCCCCGCAAAAACTACTGCATATTTTCTCTTCATACTCTCCCCCCTTCGCAAACCTGAGCGATTCGTTCATTCCCGGCCATCCGCCTTTCCCCTCGCGGATCCCGCCGAATCATCTCTCAATAGTTTTATCTAATATATAGATGATACACATTTCCGATCTCGCGACCGTCACAGTTCCGCCTGTTTTTTGTAAACTATACAAAAATTCTTTCGTGTCATTATCATATTCTTTGTTATCTTTGCACATTATTTTGTCGCTCAGTCACACGATGTTACCGGAGAGTTTTTTATAAACAAGCTGTTATCTTTTTTCATGTCAACCAATTAAGCCGTCAAGGTTGACATGCATCATTTGTCCCGTTACAATCATGAAGGAAATGCAGATGCAGGATTGATTGCGGATGCAAAAACTGACACATGCATCACAGGGGGTATACGATGAAAACAAAGAAACTCAACCCGACAACCATGGCAACCATCGCCGTTATGACAGCAGTGATGTGCATTTTCGGTCCCATGTCCGTTCCGATCGGACCGGTTCCGATTTCGCTGACAGTCTTCACTGTTTTTCTCTCCGTCTGTATTCTCGGCGCATGGAAGGGAACGCTGGCCTATATTGTCTATCTGCTGATCGGTCTGACCGGGATTCCCGTTCTCTCCAACTACACCGGCGGTCCCGAGAAACTCTTCGGTCCGACCGGCGGCTATCTCATTGGCTTCATCCCGATGGCGTTGATCTCCGGATTCTTTATTGACCGCTTCAGGAAAATCATCGGCCTTCAGGTGACCGGTATGCTTCTCGGACTTGCTGTCTGCTATGCGTTCGGCACCGCCTGGCTCGCAGTGATGGCAGGTATGACCTTCTCCGCAGCACTTAAAGCCGGCGTTCTTCCGTTTGTTCCTTTCGATCTCATCAAGATCGCAGTCTCCGTGGTCATCGGACGCGCCGTGCGCACAAGACTCACGCCCGTTCTGCACCTTCAGCAGAAAAACGCCTGATTCAAACATCTAAGGCTGCGCATGTAAGCGGAGCGTTTTATCTCCTGGGGAATGCGGACAATTTCCCGGGAGATAAATCAAAGAGGCTCCCCCTGGAAAACGTCGGTAAACGTTTCCCGTGGGGAGCCTCTTTATTTATAGATTCCAAACGATTTTATTATCAATACCGCCTGTCGCCTGCTATATTGCCGCGCCGGACACGGATGCGAAACACCTGCTCGTCGCGCATGTGCGCATGCAGGCAGAGCGTTTTGTGTTATGGAAATTCCGATAAGACAAACAAAATGCCGTCCCCAGTACCTTTCGTACCAAAAACAGCATTTTCAAGTGCGCCATCGGGGACTCGAACCCCGGACAAATAGATTAAGAGTCTACTGCTCTACCAACTGAGCTAATGGCGCATAGTATGAAATTGAACCGATGCCGTCGGCCGTCTGCCTCAGCAACGATGTTGATTATAAGCCACTCCAAAACAAAATGCAAGACCCTTTTTATATTTTTTTTATTTTTATTCAAAATCAACGAACAGAGATGCATCTGCGAGATTTTTATGCGCTTTCTGCACATCACCGCAATCAATTTGCACAGTCTGTGACGATGTATCTCGGACCGGGACAGGGGTATAATGATATCCCCCAAACAGCAACTATAGAGAAAGGGGACCTCGCACAAATTACTTCGTACGAAAGCCCGGCCTCGAAATACAGCTTTCTGCTTTCACGGCCGGACTTTGACTTTATTCTCACTTATTTGTTTCTCTCGATAACTTCCTCAAAACTCTCGGAATCCTTTGCTCCGACAATCTGATCTACGAGCTGGCCGTTCTTGATGAACAGGAAATTCGGTATGCTCTGCACGCCGTATTTTGCCGCGATGTCGGAATTCTCATCGACATTGAGTTTCGCGAATTTTACATCCTCAAAATCCTCGGAAAGGCTCTCGAGTACCGGCCCCATCATCTTGCAGGGACCGCACCAGTCTGCGTAAAGATCGACAACCACAAGTCCCTCTGCCCGAATAACTTCTTCATCAAAATTCGATGCGTTGATCTGTTTAACCATTAGCTTTCCTCCTTAATTATCAAAGATAATCACGTGTCTTCGTGTTTGGTTTTGTTTTTATGGTTTTACGATATCACATAATTTAATTGTATGCAACCATTTTGTTTTTATTTTTTTTAAAGAATGTCCTATAACATGAAATAGACGAGCGATACCGCACTTGGCACAGACAGCGGCGTCCTCATACTCGCCCGCGGGGCAGGAAAGGTTTCCTTAAAAGATTAGGGTGTCAAAAGAAGAGATTCGCCTTTTGACACCCTAATCCTATAACATAAAAAATCAGCGAGCGGGAACGGCGATCAGTTTACAGATCGGATTTCCCTTTGATGAGAATTTTTCCTCGTATTCCGTCATGACGTTCCCTCTGTTCATCTCCTCATTGTGGTGGAGATCGAAGGTGTGTTCCGTGATCTTCCAGCCGTAATCTGCGATCTCCTCCAGCGAGAAATCGAAAAGCTGTCTGTTGTCGGTTTTGAACTCGAGAACCGCATCTTCCCCCATGACCTTCTCATAGAGGCAGAGGAAATTCCTGGATGTCAGCCTGCGACCCTCGTGTCTGTCCTTCGGCCAGGGATCCGAGAAGTTGAGATAGATTCCGTCGATCTCCTTCTCTCCGAAGACTTCGCAGAGTTTTCTCGCGTCCATCCGGATAAAACGGAAATTGCAATTCGCGGGCCGTCCGGGGCGCTCCGTGACGCCGGCCGGGATCTCGATCACCGACTCCGGATCTCTGCCCTCTCTCTTCGCCCTCTCCCTTTCGGTTCGCATCTCGGCCTTCTGAACAGCCCGGAACATCACGCTGTCATACATCTCGATCCCGATAAAGTTTCTCTCCGGATATTTCTCTGCCATATCCATCAAAAAGCGTCCTTTACCCATTCCGATCTCAATATAGAGCGGATGGTCGTTTCCAAAAACCTCTGTCCATCTGCCCCTCTGTATCTCCGGCTCATGAATGACGTATTCACTCGCGCGGATCACATCGACAGATCCCGGTATATTTCTAAGTCTGGACATTCTCTCTCCTCCAACATCTATTCTTTCCGGATCCTCTCCGGTTTCAGTCTCTTAACAAAGTCCGCAAGCGGACTTCGACTCCCCCGTCCCCTCACTCCTTAGGGGAGCGCATCTCGCGCACCGTTTTGTGTTATGGGAATTCCGGAGGAATTTCCATAAGCCACTTTCCTGTGCTCATCCGACAGGCTTAAATATAGCATATTCACTCACGGCGTGCAAAAGATTCATTTCAGAAACTATTCATGCAATTGTCAGATAATTGTAACATTCACCAAACAATTTAAATTGCCTGTTTTCATTGGTTTGACATCTGCAAAGTCAAGTCTTTGTGGCAACTTTTTCCCGGATCTGCCCTTTTTGGGAAATGTGAACAAAACGTCCGTTCTTTGATTTTGGTTATCTGACCCTTATTATTCGCATCGATTTTTGTTGATAAAGTGTATAACTTCGTTGATAACTGGAAAAACCGTGGGATTATGCCATTTTTTCATGTGCATAACTTCATTTGTCCACAAATCCTGTTTTTATCAATTTCCTCTTGAAAAACAATATTTTGTGCACTTTTTAACAAGACAAGTTTTGTATACAATTCCGTCAACTTTTCTTAACAAATACATCGAGGTTCTTCCGGTATTATCTTCGAAAACACAGCTGTTTGCGCGCCGGAACATGTGACTCCCTTCGATATACGAATAAAATTTTCTTTTGTTCTGTTTAAGATCTTTTCAAAAAGAGGAACCCCACGTCAGCCGCTGCCGCCGTGGGGTTCCTCTTTTTTATGTTACATTCTGCAAGTATTCATGCATTTTTCAGTTATTTCCCGTATGCCTCCGCCAGCTTCTTAAACGCAGGAAGGCTGTTTCGGATCTGCTCTGTTGTTACGCAGTAGGCAATGCGCACATAGCCCGGTGTTCCAAAGCTGTCGGCCGGAACCAGCAGAAGCTCGAAGTCCCTAGCCTTCTCACAGAATGCGGACGCGTCGTCCTCCAGAGCCTTCATAAACAGGTAGAAGGCGCCGTCCGGGTAGACGCAGGTAAAGCCGTAGTCCGTCAGTGACTTGTACAGCAGATCCCGGTTCGTCTTGTATACGGAGAGATCCGACACCATACCGGCACACTTCTCAATCACATGCTGTGCCAGCGACGGCGCGCAGACATAACCGAGGGCGCGTCCCGCTCCGCAGATCGCGGCGTAGATATCACCTGCATCCTCCACTTCATCCGGAACAAGAATGTAGCCGATGCGCTCGCCCGGAAGGGAGAGGGACTTGCTGTAGGAATAGCATACGATCGCGTTCTTATAGTACTTTGTCATGTAAGGAACAACGACGTCCGCATCGTAAACCAGCTCGCGGTACGGCTCATCGGTGATCAGGTAGATCGGGTGGCCGTACTCCTGCTCTTTTTTCTCCAGATAAGCGGCAAGCTTCTTCACGCTCTCCTCGCCGAATACAACACCGGACGGATTGTTCGGGGAGTTGACGATCAGCGCCTTCGTGCGCTCCGTCATCGCCGCGTCAAGGTTGTCGAAGTCGATCTGGAAGGTATCCGGATCGGTGTCCGCTGTAACAAGTTTCGCTCCGGCCGTCTCCACGAATACTCTGTACTCCGGGAAAAACGGTGTAAAGGTGATGAACTCATCCCCCTCGGTGACAAGAGCCGTGATGCTGATCTTCAGAGACGCGGCAGCGCCGCAGGTCATATACAGATTGGAAGCCTTGAAGTCTGTGCCGAAACGGCGGTTCAGATCATCGACAATGGCCTTGCGGGTGTCGTTATCTCCGGCCGCGGATGTGTAGCCGTGCAGATAGACGTCATTGTTGTTGTCGATCAGCTCCTTGAAGGTCTGATTGACAGCCTCCGGCGCCGGCACATTCGGGTTTCCGATACTGAAATCGAACACCTTGTCCTCACCGATCTCCTCTTTCCGCTTCTTTCCGTACTCAAAGATCTCACGGATCTTGGACGGAGCTTTTCCGAGTGCTTCCATAGTCTTGTTGATCATAACTTTATTTCCCTCCCAAGTCGCACGGAATATATATACATCTCACCCACCTCTGTTCCGGTGATCCGGGTCAGGGCCGCGGCATAATACTCCAGCTGTTTATGATATTTCTCCACCAGTTCGCGACCGTCTGGTTTTCCGTCTGCATCCAGTCTTGTGATCCTGTCCGTCTTGTAGTCCACAAGCACATACTTTCCTTCCTCCGAAAAGTATGCGTCGATCGTTCCCTGTACCAGAATATTTTCGTCCTCCGGCCACCCGCTGTCAATATCTTTTGCCGGAATATCAATCACAAAAGGCTGTTCACGGTGGAGGGTTCCCGCGTCGGAAGCAGCCTTCATTCTCTGCCCCAGACCACAGGCCAGGAAGCGGACAAAATCAGGTGTGTACATGCTGGCGTCATCTTCTCTTGTCATGAGGCCCTTCTCCAGCATCCTCTTCCGCTCCGCCTCCACAAAGGCCGTCCGTTCCTCTTCCGTAGCTCCCGGACGCAGCTTTCCGTAATCCAGGCACTCCAGGAAATGGTGATAGACCGTACCTCTGGAGGCGCCGGTCTTCTCTTCCTCATCCGTTCCCCGCAGGAATTTCGGAATCAGCTCCTCTTCCTCCGGTTCAAAAACGGTTGCCGCCGGCAGCTCATCCTCCTGCAGTTCTGTCCTCTGAGCCCTCTTCTTGATTTCCGTCACGGTGAGCTTCGCTGGCATTTTTGCCTGTTCCTCATAAGGATAGGAAAAAGCGCGCACTTCCTTCATCAGGCGGTTCACCTCCGGATCAAAGATTTTCTTCTCCTCCGGAAGATTTGCGAGACCGGTGATCTGCTCAAGCACCGCAGACCGCTGCATCTTCTCCGACACTTCGCCTGCCGCCAGTTCTCCGGCCTCCACCGCGTGAAGCTTCATATCCTTTTCCTCCGGGATCACTGCAAGAATCATCTCAAGGAACGTCTTTGCGGACAAAAGGGCAGTAAAATCCATCGGGGATGCGAGCATCCGCTCCACCGTCTCATCCTGCCCGCTCTCCCGCTTCATACGGAAGTTGTTCTGCATGGCAACGGCGGCAGTAAGTTTCTCTGAATCGGAGACCTGACCCGTGAGGATCAGTTTTTCCTCCGCTCTGGTCAGCGCCACATAGAGCACCCGGAGTTCCTCTCCGTACATCTGCTTTTTCATATGGCTCTGCATGACTCTGCGGTAAACGGAAGGATACTGTACCCGCTTTTCCGGATCCGACACCTTCAGACCAAGCCCCAGACTTGCGTGCCGGAGCACCGGTTTTGTGGTATCCGCCTTGTTGAATTCGCTTCCCAGGGCAGAGACAAAGACCACCGGAAACTGCAGTCCCTTGCTCTGATGGATGGTCATAATCCGGACGGTGTCATCCGCCTCGCTGTTCAGATTCACTTCACCGTAATCCACGGAGTATTTTTTCAGGCGGTCAATGTAGCGGATGAAATTAAACAGTCCGTGATAGCTGGTCTTCTCATAGTCCACGGCTTTCTCAATCAGCATCTTCAGGTTTGCTTCCCGCTGTTCGCCCGCCGGCATGGCCGCCGCCCACTCTCCGTATCCGGTCTTCTCGAGAACCTCCCGGATCAGTTCGTGAACTTCCGTCCGGGGAGCTCTTGCCCGGAAATCATCCAGCTGTTCCACAAATTTCCGCAGTTTTTCATCCTGCTCTGCGAGAGCCAGAACCGCATCGTACAGGAGAGGAACCTTTCCTTCCTCCATGCCGCCCTTTGCCCGGATCCACGCCAGATCCTCATCGTCCAGCCCTGCGATCGCTGAGCGGAGCACGGCCGCCAGTGGAATATCCTGCCTCGGGTTGTCGATGAGACGGAGATAATTCAACACCGTGGCGACCTCGATGGTGTCAAAAAAACCTTCTCCCGAGAGGGCGTAGCAGGGGATTCCCGCCTCCTTAAGCACCTTCACCCAGACCTTTCCCCAGCGCTTCGCCGAGCGGAGAAGAACTACAATATCCCGGTAGCGAAGAGGACGGAGCTCATCTCCTTCTCCTCTCACAAGCGTCCCGGCCATGAGATTGCGGATCTTTGCCGCAACTGCTGCAGCCTCCAGTTCCATGCGCTCTTCCGGTGATTTATAGGAAGAAAAGGGTTCCTCCTCCCGGTTGATCACCAGAAGTTCCGTCTGCGGAAAGGAAGGATCCGCCGGTTCCGGGTAGGAAGCTTTATAGTTGAGAAAAGCCTTGTCGTCGTAGCGTATGCCACCGACCTCCGGAATCATCAACCGGCGGAACAGGGCATTGGAAGAATCCAGCACTTCCTTCCTGCTCCGGAAGTTTCTGGTCAGATCGATCCTGACCTGTGTACTCTCCGGATCCGGAAGATAGGTGTTGAATTTCTCCAGAAACAGCTCCGGCCGCGCCATACGGAAGGCATAGATGGACTGCTTCATATCTCCGACCATGAAACGGTTGAACCTTCCGTCCTCGTCACCGGAGACCGCCTTCAGGATCCTCTCCTGCAGGAAGTTGCTGTCCTGATACTCATCGATCATCACCTCCCGGAAGGATTCCGCCAACTCCTTTGCGGCGTCCGTCCGCAGGGTGCGGCGGCCGTCTTCATCCTTATCCAGAAGAATTTCCAGAGCGAAGTGCTCCAGGTCATTGAAATCCGCAATGTTCTTTTTTCTTTTCTCCGCTGAAAACGCCTCCCGGAACCGGAGAACCAGGCGAACCAGCTCCTGCACGTAGGGACGGAGAATCTCAAATTCCCGGACAATGGCACCAATGTTGTTCCCGAAGGTGTTCTTTTGCAGCTCTTTGACCTGTTTTTTCACATCATCCCGAACCGTCGTGATTTTCACCCAGCGTGAATCCTCGGCCTGAATGTCTTTCGATCTTCGAAGAGTGCCGAATTTCAGAGATGCAAAAGCATTGGCGCAGGCCTGATAATCTGTCGCTTCTCCCAGAGCTTCCAGCATTTCGATATCAGCGACCAGTGTCTTGCAGGCTGCGTCTCCGAAGGCCTTTACGCCTTCCTCCGCGATCCCCCGCATTCGGTCGGTCTGCAGACGAAGGACAGCCATAGCGTCTCCCATCATCTCCCGGAACCACCCGGTCTGCTGAAGGTCTTCCTCCGTTTTTGCGTCGTATACCTTCACGCATTCCGAGAGCCAGACTTCCGGATCCGGATCACTCATGGCGTAACTGTATATATCGAGGATCATCTCCTCCAGAGCGCGATCTGTTTTTCCCGGAGCATAGGCCTGTGTCAGACGAAGAAACTCCGGCCTCGCCTCCGCATATTCCTCCTCCAGAAGGTCATCCAGCACCTGCCCCCGCAGAAGGCTGAGTTCCCCCTCCTCGGCGATCCGGTATCCCGGATCCAGACCGATCCTCTGGAAATAGTTCTGGATCACATGGGTACAGAAACCGTCGATGGTAGTGATCAGCGCGTGATGAAGAAGTACACCCTGCTGCTGCAGATGATCGTTCTCCGGATCCTCCTCCAGCAGAGCTGCAAACTTCGCGCCGATCCTCTCCTTCATCTCGCCGGCCGCCGCTCTCGTAAAGGTCACGACCAGCAGCTGATCAATATCCATGGGGCTGACCGGATCCATGACCAGCTGCATAATGCGCTCCACCAGAACTGCCGTCTTTCCGGATCCCGCTGCCGCGGAGACCAGAAGATCGCTGTTTCTCTGGCTGATGACTCTTTCCTGTTCATCCGTCCATTTTGTGGCCATCTCAGTCGTCCCCCTTTCCTGTCAGTTTTTCTCTCATAGCTTTTATTGCCTCTTCCGGTTTCATCTTCTGAACCTCCCGGTAGGAATATCCCGGAATTTTCTCATCAAAACCGCAGACACTGCGATACGGGCAATACGCGCAGGCGAATCCCGCCTGTCCGCCGTCCGCAGAGACCGTGGGCTTCGCATCGGCCTCCCCGCGGATAATCCCGCTACCGATCTCCCTCACCTTCTCGTCCGCGTACTGACAGATGGTCTCGAAATCGGTGATATCAGCGGTTCTGGATCCGGCTCCCAGGAAACTGCCCGTCTCTTTATTCGGACTCTTGTTGAGTTTCACCGGTATGACAGTGGAAGCCACTCCCGGCGCAAGTGAGTGATCCATCAGCTTGAGCACATCCAGATCCGCATTCAAGAGGCCGTCCGGCCGAAGCTTCTTCAGGATCTCCTCCAGCCGCTGATCCTCCGCCGTGGGCTCAATCCAGGGATCGTCAATGTGATAATAGAAGATACCTGCCGGAAGGACTTCCGCGCCCGGATCCGCCTTCTGCCTGCACTCCATAACAGCATTGAGGTAGACCGTCAGCTGCAGCTGCAGGCCGTAGTAGAGCTGTCCCAGATCCAGCGTGGTCTTACCGGTCTTGTAATCGATGATTTTCACATAGTGGCCGCCCTCTGTCCGGCAGTCGTCGATCCGGTCTACCGTACCCGTAAGCTTCATCTCCGTTCCGTCCTCCAGACTGAAATGCAGAGACTTCACCTCCTCATTCGTCCGGAACCGGAACTCGAAATCCGAGGGTTCAAAACTGCCCATGCGGATCTGCTCATCCAGTGCCCAGACCGTCCGGTGAAGGATCTCGCGGATCCGCTCCAGCATATGCCGGTTTCTCTGGGAACTCTGCATAATGGTGTTTCCGTAGTCAAAGGCCACTTCGTCGAGTGCCTCATCCGCCACCCTGTTGCGCTCCCCGTCTCCCAGGGTTCCCCAGCGGATTTCCCGCTTTCCGAGGATTTTCGCGTATCTCTCCAGCGCTTTGTGCAGAATACTTCCGTAGTCTGCGGCATTGAATTCATACTCCTCCCGCTCCCGCAGGCGAAGTCCATAGTCCAGGAAATGCCGGAAACTGCACTCGGCGAAGTCCTCAAGCCTCGTAATGGAGACCTGAAGTTTATCGCCATAGAGCATCCTTGCCAGCTGCATGCCGATGCCTTTCGCCGGATTCTTTGTAGAGACGGCCGAAAGAAGACGCTGTGCCTCTTCCCTTCCCGCTTCACTCTGCCACAGCGTGCGGAGAAGCTCATTGAAATCCGCCCCGGGAAGCTCATCCGGAATCATCTGGAGTCCCTGCAGAAGCAGAGACATTCTGCCCTTGGGTGTCTCCAGAAGAAGGGTCGGATCCTTGCGGTAGATCTCCTCTGCCGACCGGATCTCAAGCCGGCTGTACAGTCGCTTTACCACACCGATCAGATAGGAGGGAAGCAGGGCACCGCCTTCCACTCCCGAACGGCTGTAGGAAAGGCAGAGCCTGTCTGAGGGCTTTGTCATGGAGAGGTAGAGATAGAAACGCTGCTGATACATCTGTTCCTTTGAGGTAGGAGAGAGTTCCACGCTGTCCCCTGCAAGAATCTGACGGTCGTGCTCCGAGAGGATGCCCTTGGCAGCCACCGGTTTCGGAACAATCCCCTCATTGACCCCCGCAAAGAAGAGCACCCGGATCTTCCTGAGTCTCGTTCTCTCGATATCACCGGTCATCACCTGGTCTTCTCCCGGAGGAACCAGTCCGATATTGATCTCCTCAAAGCCGGCGTCCAGAATACTCTGGAAATCCGCCAGCTTCATTTTTTCCTCTCCCAGGACTTCCACGATCTTGTCCAGAAGATCTATGACTGCGCCGTAAATCTGTCCGTATTCCCCGGCAGACACAGCATCACCGTTTTCCTGAAAGCCCAGCTTCATCTCCGCCATTTTTCTCTGGATCCCGTGCCCTGCCAGCAGACGGTACACCGCCTCCGCTTTGCTTTTCACCGTGGTATTCCGCCTGTGCATCGCCTCATGGAATTCTCGAGTCTCATCCGCGAATTTCTCCCGGATCTCGTTGTAGAGAAGGAGCTCGTCCTTGTCCATATACCTCGGGCAGCGCGTCCAGCTCTCGTCATATTTTTTTCTTCCCCGGATCCCGAGCGCGCGGCAGTAGTTCTCCATCCTGTCCGTCTCCTCCCGGGACAGGTCGCCAAGCCCCGTCCGAAGGAAGCGGAATACGCTGTCATAGCTGTAATTCTGAACCACCATATCAATGGCTGAGCGAATAAACTCCACCATGGGATTGGTCATGACCGCCTTCTTCTGATCGACAAAAAAAGGGATCCCGCACTCGGAAAAAATATTTTCGGCCAGTCGCCCGTAAGTGGAGAGATCCCCGCTCACCACGGCAAAGTCCCGGTAGCGGTACCCCTCCCTTCGAACCATGCGGAGGATCTGCTCCGCGATCAGGCGGATCTCCTGCTCCGGATCCTTCGCCTGGGTGACGGTGATCTCCTTCTGTTCTCCTGCGTAGGCCTCCCTCCGCCTGCTGCGGAAGAGATTCTGCTCCAGATAAGCGAGCGCGGGGCTGCCTGCAAACCTCCCTTTCTCTCCCGCTTCGATCCAGCGGACCGGCGCGATCTCACAGCGGCTCTCTTTTGCCAGCCCGAGAACTTTCCGGTACATCTCATAACTCATATGGAAGAGCCGGTGTTCACTCTTTCCTCTCTCCAGTTCTTCTGACGAGGGAACCGTCAACACCACCCGTACCTTAAGGGCAAGAGAAAGAAGTTCCCTCACAACCTGATGCTGAACGGGCGTGAAACCGGTGAAGCCGTCCAGAACAATGACAGAATCCTTCACAAGCGTTGAATCCCCGATCACATGGCAGAGTCTCTCCGGAACTTCCTCCTTTGTGAGATAGTGCTCGTCGATATAATCGCGAAATGCCGTATACACGGTGCGAATGTCCTCCAGCTTCAGGGAGAGTCTTCCCCTGTGGGCCGCCTCTCCGCGCCGGATCCACTCATCCAGATCCTCCGGCTCGACCCGGTACTGCATCAGCTCAGAGATCAGGGATTTCATCTGGGAGACTGCTCCCGGACGGCCGAGAGCCCTTTCCATCACCTTCAGTTCTTCCTGACGCGCAGCAATTACCTTCTGCACAATGAGGCTCTTTCCGATATCTTCAAGGACAGGCAGATCATCCCCGCCGACTTCGGCAAATACACGCCAGGCCAGACGGTTGAAACTGAGGACATCCACGTTCATCAGCCCCCTCTTGGGGTGCATGCGGACAATCTCTTTCTGCGTCTGCATCGTAAACTGCTCCGGAACAATAACCAGAAACTGCCGGTCCGGTTCCGCCAGCGATTCCCGGATGACCTCGCTGTACACCTGATAGGATTTTCCCGCGCCGCTGCTTCCGGCAATAAATTCCAGTGACATAGTTTTTCTCCCCCTGCCTTTTACGTTTAATAAAAAAGAATGTCGCTAGCGACATTCTCGCGCCGAGCGCGGATGCAACGCATCTACATATCGCGCAAGTGCGCATCCCGCGGAGCGTTTTGTCTCATGGGAAATTCGGAGGAATTTCCTATGAGATAAGAGAGAGTTTCGCGCACGAAACTCTCTCTTCACAATTACACAGCCTGCGAAGCGTTTTTTCTCTCAGGAAATTCAGAGACTTACCTGTGAGTCAGACTTACTCTTCCGCGTCAAAGACGTGTATGTTCTTCATTGCTTTCTCTTTGGCCTTTTCCAGGATCTGCTTCAGTTCCTCCACTTCAAAGGTGTATTTCTCGCCGCAGAAATGGCACTCGATCTCGATAGGTTTTCCGTCTTTGATCATGGACGAAAGCTCTCTGCTTCCTGTGCTGACCAGAACCTTTGTGACCCTCTCTCGGCTGCAGTTACAGGAAAAACCTGTGGGTATGGTATCCAGGATCTCCAGATCCATTCCCTCAAAGAGATACTCCAGCATCTCCTCCGGCGTCATCCCCTGATCCAGCATCTGTGTCACAGAGTGTACACTCGTAAGTCTCGCCTCCAGACGGTCGATGGTGGCGTCCTCACAGCCGGGCAGCAGCTGAATGATGAAACCTCCGGCACAGCGCACCGTCTGATCCGTGTTCAGCAGAACACCGAGGCCGACAGAAGAAGGAACCTGCTCGCTGACCGCAAAGTACTCGGTGAGATCCTCCGCAATTTCTCCGGACACCAGCCGGATCTGACTGGAGTAGGGATCTCCGAACTCCTGATCCCGGACAACCGTCAGTGTCCCGTCACCCACGGCACCGCCTACGTCCAGTTTGCCCGCATACTTCGGCTCATTCCACACAAAAGGCTGGAAGACATAGCCCTTGACTCTGGAGGCAGAGTCCGCGGTCACCTGCAGTCCCTGCATGGGACCGTTGCCGCGGATGGTCATGGTCAGGAGATCATCCTCGCCCTTGAGCATGGCACCCATCATACTTCCCGCTGTCATCAGTCGTCCAAGGGCCGCTGTACAAACCGGACTTGTCTTGTGCCGGTTCCGCGCCTCTTCCACAAGACCTGTGGTCTTTGCCGCAAAACAGCGAATCTGCCCGTGGGCTGCTGTTCCCCTCACGAGATAGTCCCTGTGCTCATTCTTCCACTGTTCCATATCTGTAATCTTCGAATCCATGTTCATTTTCTATCCTCTCTGTCTATGTTCCCCTATAGCGGTTGCATTCATCGTCCCATCACAGTGGCCGGTTCAGATCCTCCGACACCCCGTTTACTTTTCCATGTTCACGGGCGATGAAAGTCAGCCGCTGACTTTTATCCGACGGCGCCTCATCCGTGTAGGCATCAAAGACGCCTTCAAAAATCATTCCCGCTCTCTCCAGAAGTTCCCGAATCCGTACCGCTGTGTAGACCTTCTGTACGTGAACCTCCTCATATCTGCGGTAGAGAAGTCCGTTCCCGTCCTCATCCTCCGGCACAAACAAGGTCAGCACATATTCATTGGTCTTCGTCTGCGGATCGTAGGCATTCTCCCAGATAAAGCTTCCGTCCTCCCGGCTGTCCGCGATGGTGCTGTTGCCGATACCTGCATACTTCGCCTCCGTGGTCATATCGAAGACAAACAGTCCGCCGGGATCCAGATAGTTGTTGACCAGCCGGAACACCTGAAGCAGATCCCTGTCCTCCAGAAGATAGTTGAGACAGTCGCAGACACTGACCACCGCCCGGACAGTGCCGTACAGTTCGAACTCCCGCATATCCTGATTGAGATAGAGGATATCATGTCCGGACTCATATTTTTTCTCCTGAGCCTCTTCCAGCATATCCATAGAACTGTCGATGCCGATGACCTCATAACCCTCACCGGCCAGAAGCTCCGACATCGTTCCCGTGCCGCAGCCCAGTTCGCAGATCAAACCGTTCTCGATTCCGTCTTCCTTCAGAACCTTTGTCAGATATCTGCTCCACCCTTCATAATCCACGTTGTCCATGAACAGATCATAGACCCGGGCAAAACTCTCATATTCGCTCATGTTTCTTCCTTTTAATTCTCTGTTTTGGGGGCGGCCACGACGAATTGACGCGCCCTTCTTTTTTCCAAACAGTCAATTCAGTATATCACCTTTTTCCGCCGCTGTCTTGCCGCAGCTGTTGACACTGCCCTATTCAGATTCTACAATATCACTGATTAGGAGCACTGCGTCGTCAGTGTTTCTTTTATGCCCTTACCGCTCAGTCAGCGCCGGAAGACTTTCTTATACAGACAGAAAGCTCTGTGTCGGTCATTGCAGAAACACCGGTTCAGCACATCACAAACGGAGAACTATTTTATGGAAGAATTACAGACAAAACCCAAAGAGAACAAAATGGGAACCATGCCCGTGGGAAAACTCCTGTTTACCATGGCACTTCCCATTATCATCTCCATGATCATCCAGGCGCTCTACAACATTGTAGACAGTATGTATGTATCGGAAATCAATGAGGGAGCCCTGACCGCCGTCTCTCTGGTCTTCCCGATTCAGAACCTGATGATCGCCATTGCAACAGGAACCGGCGTCGGCATCAACGCCCTCCTGTCCCGTTTCCTGGGTGAAAAAAAATTCGAAGACGCCAACAACGTGGCTCACCACGGAATTTTCCTCGGTATCATCAGCAGTCTTGTAGTTTCGGTACTGATGTTTACCCTTGCGCCTCACTTCATACGGATTCAGACAACGGATCCTGCCATCTACGACGGCGGTGTCATTTACATGAGAATCTGCTGTGGCCTCAACTTCGGTATCTTCATGCAGATCACGCTGGAACGACTGCTCACTGCCACCGGAAAAACACTCTGCACCATGACCAGCCAGGGAATCGGCGCCATCATCAACATCATCATGGATCCTCTTCTGATCTTCGGAATCGGACCTTTCCCGGAGATGGGCATCGCCGGAGCAGCCGCAGCTACTGTCTTCGGACAGTGTGTGGCAGCCTGCATCGCGCTGACCCTCAATCTTCGCCTGAATAAAGAAATCCATATCAATATGCGGAAGTTCCGGCCGAATCTCCCGCTGATCGGAGAGATCTACAAGATCGCCATTCCGTCTATTGTTATGGTCAGCATCGGATCCGTCATGACCTTCGGTATGAATATGATCCTGATCCGCTACCTTGAGTCCTCGACAGCTGCCGCCGTCTTCGGCGTCTACTTCAAGATCAACAGCATTATCTTCATGCCGATCTTCGGTCTGAACAATGCCATGGTTCCGATCATCGCCTACAACTACGGCGCCAAGCATCGGCTGCGCATCCGCCAGACCGTCCGCCTTGCCGCTACCTTCGCCGTGTGCCTGATGCTCATCGGAATCGGACTTTTCTGGATCGTGCCGGACAAGCTGCTGGGTATTTTCCACGCCTCAAAGAAGATGCTGGCCATCGGTGTCCCGGCACTTCGAACCATCAGTATCAGCTTTATCTTCGCCGGCTACTGCATCGTCATCGGATCTGTCATGCAGGCTCTCGGCCGCGCCTTCTACAGTATGATCAACTCGCTGACCCGTCAGCTGATCCTGCTGTTGCCCTCCGCCTTCATCCTGGCTGTCTTCTTCGGTCTGGACGGCGTGTGGTGGTCCTATGACATCGCCGAGATCGGATCCCTGATCCTGACAACCATCTTCTACAGAATCGTCAGACGGGAGCTCATTGATCCGCTGCCGGACTGAATCCAGGGGCTATAGACAAAAGACTTTCTTATTATTTGCGGAGGACAGAATGGATCATTACCTGCAAGAAACACGGATGTTGAACTATTCAAATAAAAACATCCGGGATCTCATAGAAAAGCGTGGCTGGAAAAAACTGGATGAGTATGAACGCTTAAAATCTATATATAACTTCGTGAGAGATGAAATTCTTTTTGGATACAACGTGGATGATGATATTCCTGCCTCCAGAGTACTTTCTGACGGCTATGGACAATGCAACACCAAGGGAACTCTATTCATGGCCATCTTACGCGCATGTGGAATTCCCTGTCGCATACATGGCTTTACCATCGACAAAAAACTGCAGAAAGGTGCTATGACCGGCTTTGTGTACAAAAGAGCACCGCAGAATGTTTTTCACAGTTGGGTAGAAGTTTTCTTTGAAAATCAATGGTATGAGTTGGAAGCCTTCATTTTGGATAAGGCTTATCTTGGTAACCTCCAGGCGCAGAATCCTGAATGCACAGGAGCTTTTTGCGGCTATGGAGTAGCTGTAAAAGATTTCAGAAATCCTGTCATTGATTTTGACAGGAACAATACCTACATTCAAAGCGAGGGGATCAATCAGGACTTTGGCGTATACGACAGTCCGGACGAATTACTGAAAGAGCATCATCAGGAAATGTCCGCATTGAAGGCGTTTGCCTACCGGAATCTGGGAAGACATTTGATGAATCACAATGTCAGAAAGATCAGAAATCAATAAATCGGCATATATGGAAAGAGGCTTTGGCACTAAATAACTGTACCAAAGCCTCTTTTTATTTACTTGAACTGATTCGACCCCGTATCGTAATGATAATCGATAGCCGCGAGTTTTTCCGTGATCTCTGTTTTGTCGAGATCCAGGGCGGCGCAGAGTTCATCCAGGTTTTCATACTCATCTCTGAGTCTCATATTCACAAAGCTCAAAAGCATGACCGGATCTTTCGGTGCCATTTACACTCCCCCTTTCTGTCTCACTTCCGCTACAAGATCGCCATCTCCGGCGTTGATCACAATGGTATTTCCCTCAAGGACTTCTCCGCCGAGGATCATGCGTGCGGCCAGGGTCTCGATATGTTTCTGCATATACCGCTTCAGTGGTCTCGCTCCGTATACCGGATCATATCCTTCTTCCACAATGCGCTCCTTGGCAGCTTCTGTCAGCTCTATGGCGAGCTGCTGAGCTGCAAGTCTGCGGTTCAGATCCGCGATCTGAAGATCGATGATGTGTCCGATATTGTCCTTGGTCAGCGGACGGAAGAGTATGATCTCATCCAGACGGTTCAGAAATTCCGGACGGAAGTGACCGCGGAGATCTCCCATAACCAGTTCTCTTGCGCTGTCATTGATCTCTCCGTCCTCGCCGATTCCCTCCAGCAGATACTGGGATCCTATGTTGGAGGTCATAATCAGGATCGTGTTCTTGAAGTCAACGGTACGTCCCTGGGAATCTGTGATCCGTCCGTCGTCCAGCACCTGAAGCAGGACATTGAAGACGTCGGGATGTGCTTTCTCTACCTCATCGAAGAGAACAACAGAGTACGGTCTGCGACGGACAGCCTCTGTGAGCTGGCCTCCCTCGTCATAACCCACATATCCCGGAGGAGCTCCGATCAGTCTGGATACGGAGTACTTCTCCATGTACTCACTCATATCAATACGAACCATATTGTTCTCGTCGTCGAAGAGTTTCTCCGCCAGTGTCTTCGCCAATTCGGTTTTTCCGACTCCGGTGGGTCCCAGGAAGAGGAAGGAACCGATGGGTCTTGTTGGATCCTTGATGCCGGCCTTGGATCGGATGATGGCGTCCGCCACTTTTTCCACAGCCTCATCCTGGCCGATCACGCGCCGGTGCAGCTCTGTTCCCAGATTCAGGATCTTGTTCTTCTCGCCCTGTGTCAGTCTTGCCACCGGAATACCGGTCCATCTGGACACAATGGCCGCGATCTCATCTTCATCCACACTCTCGTGGACAAGCTTCAGGTCGTCCTTGCGGATTTTTCCCTCTTCCTCGGCAAGTTCTTTCTCAAGTTTCGGAAGCTCACCGTACTGCAGGGCGGACATCTTCGCCAGATCTCCCTTCCGCTCCGCCAGTTCCATCTGCTTGTGGATATCAGCGATCTGGTCTCGCAGCTGTGCAGGTCTGTCCACCGCCTGTTTCTCGTTCTCCCACTGAGCGTTCAGAGTCTTCAGTCTGGCCTCATTCTCCGCCAGCTCTTTCTTTACCGTCTGCAATCTCTCCACACTGAGAGCGTCGGTCTCCTTTTCCAGAGACATCTCATCCAGCTTGAGCTGCAGATTTCTGTGCTCCAACTCATCGATCTCCTCGGGTTTGGAATCCTTCTCTGTCTTGATCTGGGCACAGGCCTCGTCGATGAGATCAATGGCCTTGTCCGGAAGAAAACGGTCTGTGATATATCTGTCCGAGAGCGTTGCTGCCGCAATCAGCGCGTTGTCCGTAATGCGGACGGTGTGATAGGTCTGATAGGCTTCACGGAGTCCACGAAGAATCGTGATGGTCTCATCCACGGTAGGCTCATCCACCAGAACCCTCTGGAAACGCCGCTCCAGCGCCGCGTCCTTCTCGATGTATTCTCTGTATTCATTCAGCGTAGTGGCACCGATGCAGTGCAGCTCACCTCTGGCCAGAAGAGGTTTCAGCAGGTTGCCCGCATCCATGGCTCCGTCCGTCTTGCCCGCTCCGACGATGAGGTGCAGCTCATCGATAAAGAGGATGATTCGTCCCTCACTCTTTTTTACCTCGTTGAGCACGGCCTTGAGTCTCTCCTCAAATTCACCCCTGTATTTCGCTCCGGCCACCAGAGCTCCCATATCCAGGGAGAATACCGTCTTGTCCTTGAGATTATCCGGCACATCTCCTTTTACAATTCTCTGGGCCAGACCTTCTACAACCGCGGTCTTGCCGACACCTGGCTCTCCGATGAGCACCGGATTGTTCTTGGTCTTTCTGGACAAAATACGGATGACGTTCCGGATCTCTTCATCTCTGCCGATGATGGGATCCATCTTCTGTTCTCTGGCCTTCTCCACCAGGTCAGATCCGTATTTCCGCAGGCTGTCATACGTCTCCTCCGGATTGTCCGTGGTTACTTTCTGATTTCCTCTGACACTCTGAAGCGCCTCCAGGAACTTCTCCATAGTGAGCCCGAATGTCCGGAAAATCTCCTTTACAGAAGGACTGGGTTCACGGAGCATCGCGAGGAACAAATGCTCCACGGAGATATACTCGTCCCCCATGCGCTTTGCCTCATCCGAAGCATAGTTCAGCGTATTGTTCAAATACTGCCCGATGTACTGCTGCCCGCCGGAAACCTTCGTTCTCTTATTCAGCGCGGCCTCCACCTCCGACCGGAATACAGAGCGGTCGATGCCCGCCTTCTGAATCAGCTGCGCGATCAGACTGTCTTCCTGTTCCAGAAGCACATAAATCAGATGCTCCTGCTCTATTTCCTGATTTCCAAAATCCAGCGCCGCTTTCTGAAGCGACTGGATTGCCTCTTGCGATTTCTGTGTAAATCTGTCCAGCTGCATACTCTCACCTCCTGTAAATAAGAAAACCCTGATAAGTCAGAGCTCACTTATGTCTCTCTAATTGTCAATATAGCATCAGTTGTTAGCACTGTCAACCGATGAGTGCTAACTCCGTTCCAAAAATTTGGAATCGTCTTCACTTTTTCTGTGGGACGATCCCAAATGGACATTATCAAACGATTTTAAAAGTGTACAGCAGCACTCCCACCTGCCAGATCAGTCCCAGCAGATTCACTGCCCAGAAATACCAGTGCTTCGTCTTATGACGGAAGAGCTTCATGCCAAGAAGCGCGCCCACGGAACCGCCGAAGAAGCCGGCGCCGAGCAGGGTTTTCTCGCTGATTCTCCAGGCGTTCGCCTTTGCCTTCGCCTTATCTACGCCGTAGAGAATCAGTGCCAACAGGCTCAGCACACCGAGATAGCTGATCCAGACCACCCATACTTTCATAAATAAAATCCTTTCGGTTGTTGTAGGCGGAAACCCACTTGCTTTAGCAGGTGGGAGGAGCCTTGTTAATTGTCGGCCAAGAACGTATGTGCTATAATATACTCAGCAACAAGTTCCAAGAGAAAACCGTTAAGTGTGTTGCTCACTAAAGGCACTCTTTTGTACATTGGCAAGTATATATGAGGTTGTAGCACATAAGTCTTGGTGTTACGTAAAATATACTCAAGCATCCACATTTACTGTACGGCATGGGAATATGTAATCCGTGAGGTTTACATAGAGAGTACCTGATACAGTTATAGATGAGTATATCTTGTCTGTAAAGGGTGTTGTCAACCACCCTATGATACATCACCACGGAAGTCACACCGATAAAATGTAGGAGTCGTAGACGTACTACAGGGTAGATGCTAGCCCATTACACTTGTGTGATGGGTAGTTGACCCCTTAGCCCTCATATCCGTTGGGGTTCTTTGTCTGCCAGTTCCAGGCATCCCTGCACATATCCTCGATATTCTTCTCTGCCTTCCAGCCGAGAACCTTCTGTGCCTTTGCCGGATCGGAATAGCACTGTGCGATATCGCCGGGTCTTCTCGGATCGATTACATAAGGAAGTTCTTTTCCGCAGGCCTTGTCGAAGGCTTTGATGATATCGAGAACGGAGTAGCCTACGCCGGTACCGAGGTTGAAGATCTGCACACCCTTCAACTCATCGAAACCGCGGATCGCTGCCACATGACCCTTGGCAAGGTCAACCACGTGGATATAGTCGCGAACGCCGGTGCCGTCCGGTGTGTTGTAGTCATCGCCGAAGACATGTACCTTCTCCAGTTTTCCGCTGGCCACCTGTGCCACATAGGGAAGAAGGTTGTTGGGGATTCCCTTGGGATCCTCACCGATGAGTCCGCTCTCATGGGCACCGATGGGATTGAAGTAACGAAGCAGCATCACCTGCCACTCCTCGTCGGATTTCCAGATATCGGTGAGAATTCTCTCCTGCATCGCCTTTGTTGTTCCGTAAGGGTTTGTTGTATCTCCGAGAGGACACTCCTCCGTGATCGGAACAAAAGCAGGATCTCCATATACGGTGGCGGAAGAAGAGAATACGATCTTCTTGCAGTTGTGGTTTCTCATCACGTCGCAGAGCACCAGTGTCGAACCGATGTTGTTGTGATAATACTCGATGGGTTTCCGGGTGGATTCCCCAACCGCCTTGTAGCCGGCAAAATGAATGACCGCGTCGATCTGCTCCTGCTCAAAAACTTTCTCCAGAGCCTCTCTGTCCTGCACGTCGATCGGATAGAATTTCGGACGCTTTCCGGTGATCGCCTCGATGCGGTCCACAACCATCTCTTTGGAATTGTAGAGATTGTCCGCAATCACAACCTCGTATCCTTCCTGAAGAAGTTCCACTACCGTATGGCTTCCGATAAATCCGGTTCCGCCTGTAACTAAAATCTGCATCTCTTCATCCTCCTTATCCATCGAGACGACTGTACCGTCGTATGTATTCCGACAATCCCATTGCGAAATGTCCAATTGCCGTAAACTTCTCTTTTCGTCTCATTCTACTCGTGTTTTCCGGTTCCGTCACTGTTTTTTTAGGGAAACACACCAGCCTGCGTTTCCCGCTTCCGCCGGTTTTTCAAGCGGAACACAGCGACAGATGTTTTTTCCGTTTCCTTATGATATCTCGTGAGCGCCGTCACCGATCGAAACAACATAGAAGTCAGCGGTAAGTCCCGTGCGGGCTTTGTAATTCTCACCGACTGTCTTCACGAAGGAATCCACAGCGTCGCCTTTGACGATGTTTACGGTGCAGCCTCCGAAGCCGCCGCCGGTCATGCGGGCGCCGATGGTTCCTTCGCATTTCCACGCCTCCTCGACGAGAACGTCCAGCTCCGCGCAGGATACCTCAAAGTCATCGCGGAGAGATTCGTGCGAGCCGAGCATCAGTTTCCCGAAGGCCTGCAGATTCCCGTTGTTCAGTTCTTTGACCGCCGTCACACAGCGGTTCTCCTCATAGACCGCATGTTTCGCTCTCTTCTGTACCACAGGATCTGTGATCACATCTTTGATCTCCTCAAACTCCTCCGGTGAGAGCTGGCAGATGGCCTGAATATCTTTTTTCGTCTTCAAAAGCTCCAGTGCCTCCTCGCACTCACGGCGTCGGTCGTTGTAGGCTGAGTTTGTGAGCTCATGGGGCTTATTGGTATTTACAATGACCAACTTTGCGTCTCCGAGAACCACCGGTGTGTAGGTGTAGTCCAGTGTTGCGCAGTCCAGAAGAATCGCCTTGTCCTCCTGCCCTTTTGCAGATGCGAACTGATCCATGATTCCGCAGTTCATTCCAACAAATTTGTTCTCTGCCAGCTGGGAAAAACGTGCGTTCTGAACCTGATCGGTGTCAAAACCGTAAAGCCCCATCAGAACCGTACCGGTCAGCACTTCCAGAGATGCGCTGGAGGAAAGACCCGACTTGTTCGGAATGGTTCCGGTACACGCAAAGTCAAAACCGCAATCCGGCACAAAGCCGTTCTCCATAAATGCCCAGACAACGCCCTTTGCGTAATTGGCCCAGTCATCCTCTTTTTTGTACACCAGATTCTCGAGATCCGCTTCGATCACACCGGTGTGCGCAAGGTTGGTGGAATAAAAACGGATCTTTTTGTCCGCTCTCTTTCTTGCGACACCGTAGGTTCCGAGCGTCAGCGCACAGGGAAAAACGTGTCCTCCGTTATAGTCGATGTGTTCTCCGATCAGGTTTACGCGCCCCGGAGCGAAAAAACACCTCACCTCTCCGTCGCCGTAAAGCTCTGCGAATGTATCCTTCAGTTCCTGAATTACTTTTTCATCTGCCATATCTAATCACCTCAAAGCTGTCTCTGCAGCCGGTCTGTCTTTTCTGTTGTCTGTGTCCGTTGCTTTTTTCCGCAACGCTTTCCCGTAGATCGTCCCGTAAGCAACCGGGCGCAAGATCTTTTTCGTCATCGTTCGCAAAATAACCAGTCAAATTCGCAAAACGCCCGCCCGAAAGCGCGACATTCTCGTGCGGAGCACGGATGCAAAGCATCTGCTCATCGAGCGAGTTCGCATCCTGGCGGAGCGGGCGATGCATAATTCTTACCGCACGCTGTCGACGAAGCGTGTGAAGGCCGCGTGCCCTGCCTCCGTGTCCTTGTAGACGCCCGCGTCCTCGAGGACTTTCGCGAATACCAGACCGATCTCGTCCTCGATGATCCTGTCGATATTCGCCCCGTTGATGTCCGCGTATTTCGCGCGGATCTCTTCGGCCCAGTCTGCATGGGCGGCGATCTTCTCGTTGCCGCGGATATCTCCGCCTGCCAGCATGACGGTCTTAAGTTCTTCCATCTCGCCGAGCAGTCTCGCCGGAAGAACAGCCAGACCCATGACCTCGATGAGTCCGATGTTTTCCTTCTTAATATGATGCAGTTCCTGATGCGGATGGAAAATTCCGAGCGGATACTCTTCCGATGTCCGGTTATTCCGAAGAACAAGATCCAGCTCGAAAGCTCCGTCTCTCATTCTCGCGATCGGCGTGATGGTGTTGTGCGGGGTTTCCTCTGTCATTGCGTAAATCTCCGCCTCCGGATCGGAATATCCCCTCCACGCGGTCAGAATCCGATCCGCCAGCTCAATCAGGCGATCCGGATCACTGCCGTCCAGACGGATGACGGACATCGGCCAGTGAAGAATACCTGCCTTCACATCCTCAAAACCTTTGAAGGAGATCTGCTCACGCACATCTGCCTTCGCCATCGCGAAGACATAATTGCCGCCCTGATAATGCTCATGAGTGAGAATCGAACCGCCGACGATCGGCAGATCGGCGTTGGAACCGATGGTGTAGTGAGGAAATTCCTTCAGGAAATCAAAGAGACTCTCAAAGGTCTTTCTCGAAATCTTCATCGGCGTGTGCTCCCCGGAGAGAACAATGCAGTGCTCATTGTAATAAACATACGGGGAATACTGCATATACCAGCGCTGCCCGGCCAGCGTGAGCGGAACCAGACGAATCGTCTGCCGCGCCGGATGATCCAGACGCCCCGCATACCCCTCGTTCTCATGACAGAGAAGACACTTCGGATAGGATTCCTGCTTTTTGTTCAGCGCCGCGGCAATCGCCTTCGGATCCTTCTCCGGCTTGGAAAGATTGATCGTGATATCGAGATCGCCGTACGGTGTGCTGCTGACCCATTTCCGGTCTTTGCAGATCCTGTATCTGCGGATGTAATCGCAGTCACAGCTGAGCTTGTAGAAATAATCGGTCGCATCCTTCGGATTTCCCGCATATTTCTCGCGGAAGTTCCTCAGAAACTCACCCGGTCTCGGCGTGACACAGCCCATGATCCTTGTGTCGAAAAGGTCTCTGCTGGCGATGCCGCCGTCGATGATTCCGCGCTCCACGGCGTCATCCAGGAGAACTTTCAGGATTCCCTCGAGAGGTTTCACCTCTCCGTCCTCCGGTGAAAAATCAAAGTCCGGCTCGACACCCAGCACATCCATGATACTGTTTGCCGCGTAGGTCATCTCTTCTTCCACGATCAGTCCGCAGTCAACCGCGTATGCCACAAGATCGCGAACGGCGTTTTCTACGTTTTGCATTTTTGTCATTTTCAATCCTCCGCTTTCTTTCGACATCTCTGTCATATATGTTATAATTGTGTAATATTTTTCGGCGTTCTATGGTCTAATTCTTACTCAGATCCGGTTCGTTTGCAATAGAATAACGTTGCCGTTATATGTAATTTTGTTGCACACATGCAGAAGTGAGGTTCTCCTTGAAAAAAAAAGACACGGACGGCGCTCTGACGCCCTCCTTCAAACAAAGCTATAAAGTCGAGAAAAAATCCATGGTATCCCTCTCGGTCTATAATGTCGGCCAGCAGAAATGCCTGCCGGGTTACACCTGGGGTCCTGGCGTGCGGGATCACTATCTCATCCACTACATCACAGGCGGACGGGGAACCTATACAACCGGCGGACGCACCTATGAGCTCTCTGCCGGAGATATCTTCCTCGCACTTCCCGACACAGAGATCATGTACCGCGCCTCCGACGACGATCCGTGGACCTACGAGTGGGTCGGCTTTTACGGGACAGACGCCCCCAGCATCATCGAGCGGACCGCTTTGCGCCCGGACTGTCCCGTCCTCCACAGTGTCTCCTACGGAGAGGAGCTGAGAGAGCATCTGCTCCGGATCATCCGCGCCTTCGGCAATACGTTTCAGAGCGCGGTAGAAATGACCGGCGAGCTGTATCTCCTCCTCTTCGTTCTCGTGAGCCGCTCCGGGGTCCCGGAGCCCGAGCGTTCGGGCGCGGCCGAGGATGTCCGGCGCGCGGTGGAATATATCGCGTCGCACTACTCCTACGGAATTACCGTGGAGGATATCGCCGCCTATATCGGCGTCAGCCGGAGTACCCTTTTCCGGGAATTCCGGAAGAAGGGCTACCCTTCTCCGAAAGAGTATCTGGACCGTTTCCGCATCGACAGAGCAAGGGTTCTTCTCACCGATACACAGCTCCCCGTCGGCGCGGTCGCAACCTCCGTCGGCTATGACAACGGCCCGTACTTCTCCAAGGCGTTCCGCAAATTCACTCAGATGACGCCCTCCCTCTTCCGGAAAAAACACGCCCTCTGATCTACGACGGAACTTTGGGGATTGTGCTTTTCATGAACGGACAGGAATTTTGTCCGGTTATTTAAGAAACGTTGTCCGAAAAAGCAGAACGGGACTGCAGCACGAAGTTCTTCGTGCTGCAGTCCCCCCTCTCAAATGTCCATTACATCACTTCTCTGTATACCGGTCGCAAGCTCCGGCACGGACGCTTTGCCCGCTTCGTCTTCCGACGGATTCCCCTCTTCCATCGCCCGCTCTCCGAAACGGACGATCTTCTTAATCTCTCTGTCGCAGGTAAAGATACCGTTCACTTCGTCCTCGATATCCGTCCACTGTGTATAGACGGTCGCGCAGAGCCCCTTCGGGATCCGTTTCTCAATTCCGCGGATCAGCTTTCTGTATTTCCTGTTCAGCGCATCCTTTGTCTTCGATCTCTTCCCGTATCCATAGACCATCTCACTTGAACTGTGCTCCGGAATACAATACGGGAGTCCTCCGAATTCCGAGAGCACGAACGCGCGCCGGCTCTCCACGGCCATTTTGAACGTCAGATAGTAGAAATGGATGCTTCGGAAATCGCCGCCTTTCTGATCAAACCAGCCGCTGGCCGCGTCGATCAGATGCTCGGGGTCGGCTTTCCGGAGAATCTTCGTACACCTCTCTGTCTCAAACTGTCCCCAGGCTTCATTAAACAGTGTCCACGCAAATATGCAGGGATGGAAACGCAGCCGCTCCGCCGTCTCCGTGATCTCCCTGCGGAATTCCTCTTTTCCGCTCTCACTCATCCGTCCGACCAGCGAAGGATGAATATCCCTGACTTTTACGCCGAGCCAGTTCATCAGTGTCGCGGCATAGGTGACAAACCACGGCCGGTACGATTCCCCGCCGTTTACAATATCCTGCCACACGAGGAGTCCGAGACAATCGCAGTGGTAGTACCACCTGTCCGGCTCAATTTTTGCGTGTTTGCGGACCATATTGAACCCGGACTTCTTCATCTCCCTGAGATCAAAGAGCATGGCCTCGTCCGAGGGCGGCGTGTAAATGCCGTCCGGCCAGTAGCCCTGATCCAGCACACCGCGAAGGAAGACCGGCTCATGATTGAGACAGATCCTCGGAATCCCGTTGTCGTCATTCTCAAGAGTGACCGACCGCATCGCGAAGTAACCGGTCGCCTGATCCTCTCCCATCCGGACATCGAAGTGATAGATCCAGGGTTCCTCGAACGTCCAGAACTTTGGAGCGGCAATCTTTACATTCAGCCAGGTATTGGTCGTTCCCGTGACAATCGCTTTCCGGAAGAGACTGTCGTCTTCCTTTGTCCGCTCTTTATTCTCATAGAGATCCGGATTCCGCACGCACACACGCACCGGAAAATCAGCGGCTGCCCGGACGAGGATGTCGACCTGTCCGCTGTCCGGATCCGGAATCGTCTCAATGCCGAGAATGTAATCGGCCGGCACTTCCTCCATCCAGACCGTCTGCCAGATGCCGCTCACCGCCGTATAAAACATCCCGCCGTTCTTCAGTTTCTGCTTTCCTCTGGCGTGCCAGGAAGTATCGCTCACATCGCGTACGCAGACGACAATCTCATCGGCAGCTCCGCCATTTACTGACGAGGCTGCAAAAGCATCTTGCTCAGCATCTTCCGGCTCCGTCTCACACTCGTCCTCCGGGTCCTCTTCCTCATCCTCATCTTCCTCTTCGTGATATCCGAATCCCGTTACTCCCGGAAATACTGTGATCACCGATCGTCCACGACTACGTTTCTCGGACGGATCGTTTTGCTCCCCGCCAAAAGTGGTTCGTTCTTCACCCTCCGGTTCTTCTTCGTCCCCTGCTACTTCTCCCGCAGGCTTCAGGTAATCCGTGATATCGAGATCAAACGGAAGATATCCGCCGATATGCCGTCCGGCTTCTCTTCCATTTATATAGACAATACACGCCTGGTCGACGGCTCCGAAATGAATCAGAATCCGGTTCCCCGGCTTTCTCTCCGCCAGCTCCGGAAGCAGCCTCCGGTACCACAGCAACTCATCCGGCATCAGCTGGCGGCTGACCTTTGACAGCGCGCTCTCTGGCGAAAAAGGAACCAGAATCTGTCCGTCCCACTTCTCAGGGATTCCCTGGGGAAGCACCCCCTCTCTATCCATTTCTCCCGTGAATGCATAATCCCAGTAGCCGTTGAGATTGATCCAGCTTTTCCTGTGCAGCATTTCCCGCGGGTATTCCTGAAGCACGTTGTTTACATCAAGATCTCTCCCCCATCTGGTCATCAATTGTTTCACGTATGCCCTCCGGATCTATTGTGCAAATCATCAGCTTCTGTTTTTCTATACTTTTATATAGAATAATTATCGCATATCGAGAGAAAAAACCCAACAATCTTTTCGTCACAATCGAAGATTTTTCGTGTCAAATTCTTCGGATCAATTACCGTCCGCCTCTTCCGTTTTTTTCAGCTCAAAATCCCTCTTCCGCCCATTATTTAAATTTATTTAATTATTTCCTGTATTTTTTATCAGTCACATGACTTTTCTGTAACATGTGACCGCAAATAGTTTCCATTTGTTGATTATTTATTTAATTTTGTATACTCATTTCACTTTTTAAGTACGTTCTGCGAAACGCGCTACGAAATAAATAAAACCTCCCAAATCAATTGTGTGTATTTTGTATATTATTCTAAATTCATATGCTATTTACCACTTATTTCATATATTGTATAATATTGAATTAGATAATTCATCTGACGAGCGGTGTAAATTCATCAGTATTTTATGCATGATTAACAATTCGTTCTGATAAGAATTTTTCTCAACAAAAAGATATGAAAGTGGGGTAGCAGTTTTATGAGTCAAAACAACATGCTGGCTATGATCCTGGCCGGTGGTCGTGGCAGCCGTCTGAAAGACTTGACCAACAAGGTCGCAAAACCTGCCGTGTTCTTCGGCGGCAAGTATCGAATTGTCGATTTTCCACTTAGCAACTGTGCAAACAGTGGTATCGACGTAGTCGGAGTTCTTACGCAGTACGAATCCGTTCTTCTGAACAGCTATGTGGCAGCAGGCCGCCGCTGGGGTCTTGATACGAAAGACAGCGGTGTCTACGTTCTTCCGCCGCGCGAGAAGGCAGACGCCAATCTCGATGTGTACCGCGGAACAGCTGACGCCATTTCGCAGAATATTGATTTTATCGACACCTACAATCCGGAATATCTGCTGATTCTCTCCGGTGATCACATCTACAAGATGGATTACTCAAGGATGCTCAGCTTCCATAAAGAGCACAACGCGGATGCCACCATCGCGGTCATCGGCGTTCCGATGAAAGAGGCCAGCCGTTTCGGCATTATGAATACGGACGAAGAGGGCAAGATTGTAGAGTTTGAGGAAAAACCCGAGAACCCGAAGAGCAATCTCGCTTCGATGGGTATCTACATCTTTAACTGGAAACTTCTCCGCAAGATGCTCATGGCCGATCTGAAGAATCCGGATTCCAACCACGACTTCGGAAAAGACATCATCCCCGCTCTTCTCGGCGACAACAAATCCCTCTGGGCTTACCAGTTCAAGGGCTACTGGAAAGATGTCGGAACCATCGACTCTCTCTGGGAGGCTAATATGGATCTTCTCAACGACAGCAATGGCCTGAATCTGGACGATCCGTCCTGGAAGATCTACACAGAGGACGCCTCCGCGCTTCCGCAGTACATCGGTCCGGACGCCGTCGTAAAGAACGCGTACATCACGCAGGGATGTAAAATCCAGGGTGAAGTCAGAAACTCCGTTCTCTTCACCGGCGCCCAGGTAAAACCGGGGGCAAAGGTCATCGACACTGTCCTTATGCCGGGAGCAATCGTTGAAGAGGGAGCGGTTGTCACCCGCGCGCTTGTCGCAGACGGCGTGCGCGTAGGCAGGAAGGCCGTCATCGGCAGCGCAAAGAGTGAAAATATCGAACTTGTAGCCAAAAACGTAAAGGGGGATGAATAATCATGTGTGACGCTTTAGGTATTATTACTTCATCTGCCAACAACATCCGTGTTGCGGGCATGCAGGATTATCGTCCCATGGGTGCCTTCTCCTTTGCGGGAAGATACCGCGTTATCGATTTTCCGCTCTCCAACCTGAGCAACTCCGAGATCGACAACATTCAGGTATACGTTCGTGAGAACCCCCGCTCGCTCGCCGAGCACCTGAGCAACGGAAGCGCCTTCAACATCAACTCCAAGAGAGGAAAACTGCAGCTTCTGTTCTCGAACCTCAGCCGGACAAACGATGTCTACAACACAGACGTGGCCGCGTTCGCGCAGAACCTCAACATCATCGCAAGAAAACCGCAGCAGTACGTGATCATCGCTCCGAGCTACATGGTCTACACACAGGATTTCCGCACTCTTCTGGACACACACATTGCGTCCGGCGCCGATATCACGCTGCTCTACCACCGCGTGAACAACGCGAGGGACGCGTACTTAAGCTGCGACGCTCTGGATCTGAACAAGCAGAAGGGCGTTCTCTCGATTGAGCACAACAGGGGAACCGCCAAAGAGAAAAACATCTTCATGGACACCTACATCATGAAGAAAGATCTCTTCGTCGAGCTCATCGAGAAGGCACAGAAGATCTCATCGATCTACACGCTCTCCCAGATCATCAATAAGGAGTGTTCCGAGTACGACGTCAGAGGCGTCGCTCACCGCGGTTACTTCGCACCGGTATCGGATTTCGAGAGCTACTACAACGCCAACCTTGAGCTGATCAACATTGAAGAGGCAGACGATCTCTTCGATCCGGACTGGCCAATCTACACGGTGACCACAGATTCCGCGCCGACAAAATATTACGAGACCGCAGAGGTAAAACACTCTCTGATCTCCAACGGATGCGTCATCAAGGGAACCGTTGAAAACTCCGTGGTCGGCCGTGGCGTAACCATTGAAGAGGGAGCTGTGGTACGCAACAGCGTCATTCTTGCCTACTCAAAAATCGACAAGAATGTGCAGATCGACCATCAGGTTGTCGACAAATGGGCTGTCGTCGGACACGAAGTGAAACTTTCCGCCACCGCCGACCGTCCGGGATATGTAAAGAGAGACGATCGTCTCTGATCCGCATCACATTTTACGGGGAGTATCATCGATATATGAAAACGCTTCGCATCCGCGCGGGTGCGCATGTAAGCGGAGTGTTTTGTGTTATGAAAATTCCCGAAGAAATTTCCTGTAACACAAAACGCACAGGGAAAGACCAGCCATCTCTTCCCTGTGCGAAAATTCCATTTTCTTAACCTTATATTCTTAACCATGAAAAGGGGGACAGCCGCAGACACGGCTGTCCCCCTTCCGTATATACAGATCTTCGTCGATCGGAATCCTGTGTCCACTAGATCCGGTTCCTGTTTCTTACAGGAGATGTGCTCTGAGCTCTTCCGGGCTCTGGCTGCAGAGATATGCCGGCGGTACATCGAGAACGGTTCTGCATCCTCTCTGTCCCTCGTCATACATGCGTTTTGCGGCTCTCGCGTAAGCCACCAATACGCTTGTCGTGAACTCCGGATTGGAATCCAGTTTGAGACTGTACTCAATGATGTGAGTATTCTCTTTGTTCACGCCTGTCTTTCCGGAACGGAAAACAATACCGCCGTGAGCCATTCCACTGTGATTCTTCTCAAGTTCCTCCTCGCTGATAAAATGAACGATGGTGTCATAGTCGCTGAAGTAGTTCGGCATCTCCTTGATTTCCTTCTCGACTCTGGCCGCATCCGCCCCGTCCTCGAGGACAACAAAACACTCTCTTGTGTGTTTCTGTCTTGTGGAGAGTTCCGGCGCTCTTCCGGAGCGGACAGCCTCCAGTGCACTCTCGACCGGAATGGTGTACTGCTTCGCGTTGCGCACGCCCTCAATTCTGCGGATCGCGTCGGAGTGTCCCTGGGATACTCCTTTGCCCCAGAATGTGTAATCCTTTCCGTCCGGAAGAATTGCGTTGGCGTACACACGGTTGAGGGAGAACATTCCCGGATCCCAGCCGACAGAGATCATGCCGATGTGTCCGTTTTCCTTTGCAGCCGCGTCGACATTCGCAAAATGCTCCGGGATTCTCGCGTGTGTATCAAAGCTGTCCACGACATTGAAAAGCTTCGCATACTCCGGCGTCTGCTTCGGAAGATCTGTCGCGCTTCCGCCGCACAGAATCATCACATCGATTTTATCTGTCCAGTCTTTGATATCCGCTGTATTAACAACCGGCACATTCTCCGTAAGAATGTTTACGCTCTTCGGATCTCTTCTTGTAAAAACAGCCACGAGTTCCATATCCGGTGCTTCTTTTACAGCGATCTCCACGCCTCTTCCGAGGTTTCCATATCCCATGATACCGATTCTTGTGCTCATATTCCTGTGTTCTCCTTGTTTTCTGTTATTTTCCTGAATTTTTACTTATTTTTATGTATTTTCCGGCAAAATTATAACGCATCACCGTTTTTCAGTCAATAAATGACTGCCAACCGCAATGCGCTATTCTTTAAGGGAACGCGCTGCATCCGCGTTCCCTTATCTCATCCGATACTGTCCAGAAGCTTGTATAACAGCTCATAGAGCTGTCTGGACTCTTCCGGCGAAAGATTGATACAGCGCCCGATCTGACCGGGAACCTCAAGCGCGCGATCCTGCAGCTTCATTCCATCCTCCGTGATGTGAACGATCAGGTTGCGCTCATCCTCCTCCGACCGCTTTCTCTCAATATAGCCTTTCTGCTCCAGCTTCTTGAGCAGCGGGGTCAGCGTCCCGGAATCCAGATAGAGACATCTGCCAAGTTCCTTGACATTTGTCTGTTTCTTCTCCCAGAGCACCATCATGACAATATACTGCGTATACGTCAGATCCAGTTTGTCGAGGATCGGCTTGTATCTTCGGACAACCTCTTTAGACACTGCGTATAACGGAAAACAGAGCTGATTCTCCAGCCTTATACAATCGTATTTCCCCATGTTCAACTCCTGTTTTTTAATTGTTTGCAATTAAATTATACGCCTGTGCTTTAATTTGTCAAGATTCTTCTGTTCGCGTTCTGTGTAATAGGGGAATGCGGAGCAATTTCCTTATGAGATAAAAGGAAATCCGATGGAAGATCCGTTCACACAGTCAGAAGCTTCCCGAGCATTTCCGCCTCACCGGCAAGTTCCTGCATCCGGCGGTTCGCCTCCCCGACCGGAAAGCCGGCGTTGATTACTTCCTCGCAATTCCGGATCATCTCACGGGCGCGGGCAAAAGCCGCGTCCGAAACCGGCATAAACGGCTGCTCTTCAATCACTTCCGCCGCCAGGATTTTTGCCACCCGGTAATCGATATCATTCGTGTACAGAATACCGGCCGCGAAAGGAATCTTCTGTCTCTGGAGTCTCCGGTAGACCGGAATGCCGCTGCCTCCCGACGAGAGAACAAAAACCTCCGCCTCACCCTTTACAGCCGGAAGCTCCATACTGCCGAAGAGCGGATCGAACGATCCGTTGTCGATCTCATACAGCTCGCGGATCCTCTCTTCCTGAAAAATCTCCTCCGGCCGCCCGATGTGCCGGATTCCGTCTCCGCCCACACAGATAATGCGGTCGGAGATTTTCATGGCCAGATCAATTTCGTGGAGGGAGAGGACGACCGTGATCCCCTTCTTTTTCGCCATGTCCCCGATGATCTTCAGAAGATCCAGTTTGTAGCGAACGTCCAGATAGGATGTCGGCTCGTCCAGAACAAGCACCTCCGGTTCCTGCGCGATCGCTCTTGCCAGAAGAATTCTCTGCTTCTGCCCGTCGCTGATACTGTTGAAATCTCTCTGTCCGAGTTCCCCTGCATGCACGATTTCAAGGGCTTCGTCCACTTTTTTCTCATCCTCTTCCGAGAGAATGCCGAGCCTTCCCGTGTAGGGATACCGCCCCGTCGCTACAATATCATGACAGGTCATCAGCTCCGGTTTTACGCGATCGGTCAGCACCACAGCCACTTTTTTCGAGAGTTCTTTCCACGTGTAATCCGTGAACAATCTGTCCTCGAACAGCACCTTTCCGGAGACAGGCGCGAGCTGTCTCGTGATCGTCTTCAGGATCGTCGACTTTCCCGCTCCGTTCGGGCCGATAAGCGTGACGATCTCCCCTCTTTGGATAGCAAGGTCAATATCGCCGATCAGGGCTCTTCCGTTGTAACCGACGCTCAGCTTCGAGAGCCGGATAGGATATTTTTCTTTGCTCATCATCCGGCCATTCCTCTCTTTCTGTTCAGCATCATATAGATGACAACCGGCGCGCCAAAGATCGATGTCACCGTGCTGATCTTCAGCTCCGTGGGAGCCAGCGCCATCCTCGCGATCAGATCGCAGATCATACAGAACACAGATCCGGACAAAAAAACGGCCGGTATCACCACCAGCGGCTTCGCGGTGCCGAGCGCCCTTCTGGTCAGAAACGGAACGGCGATGCCCACAAAGGAGATCGGGCCGGCAAACGCAGTCACGGTGGCGGACAGAATGCTCGACAGCAGAATCAGGACGGTCCGGAATCTCGCGACATTCACCCCCATACTTCTCGCATAGGCCTCTCCGAGCTGAAAAGCACCGATGGGTTTTGCCAGAAGAAAGGTCAGAAGGACGCCAGCCCCGATGATCACGGCGGAGGTCGCCACATTTCCCCAGTTCATACCGGAGAAGCTTCCCTGGGACCAGTTCCGCAAGTTTACAATATCCGAGTCCGCCGCGAAGGTGACGACAAAATCCGTCACCGCCGTACAGATGTAGCCGATCATAATTCCGGCGACAAGCAGCACCGGCATACTGTTCACCACTCTCGAAATCGCCAGAATAAAGGCCGTCGCCAGAAGCGAGCCGAAAAAAGCTGCCAGAATCAGCGCTGCGGATGTCACCTTTCCGTATTTCCCGATCACGAAGATCATGACGAGCGCCACAATCATTTTTGCGCCGGAGGAGATGCCGAGCACAAAAGGTCCCGCGATCGGATTCTCAAAGAAGGTCTGGAGCAGAAAACCGGAGAGGGCGAGCGCCCCGCCGAGGAGCGCCGCCATAAAAATTCTCGGAAGCCTTATTTTCCAGATAATATTCAGTTCATCTCTGCTTCCGCTCTTCAGAAACAATATCCGAAGAATCCTGCCCAGCGGAATCTGTACATTGCCCGTATTGATGTTCAGCACAATTACCAGACAGAACGCCGCTGCCAGCACCGAAAAGACAATGCCGTAGCGGATTCTCCTTCTGATGTTTGCCTCATGAAATGTCTGCTGTTTCACTCGTATTCAAGCCTCTCTCTTTCCGGATCTAAAATTTTCCGCCGGGTCTTTTTCCCGGAATCTGCTGCACCGTTTCTTACATACCCGGACCGGATTCTTATCCGCTCACCAAAAGCACGATTCCAAAACCCTCGTCGTTCTCTTTTCTCAGCTCTTCACCTTCGACAGGAACGTCAGCTTTGAAGTGTCTCCGTCCGTCATCATGATATTCAGATCCAGAATCAGCCGGCTCACCTTATCCGTGGACTGATACGTGCTCTTGTCCACCTGCCATACATTCCCCTCGCGAAAAGCTTTGAATTCCCGGAAGAGTTCACTCTTGCCGGCGAGTTCATCCAGATCCGCTATTTCTCCGACGATTGTCCCGTTGTATACCAGATAATCGGCATTCACCGCTTTACTGTAAAACTCCTCCATCGAGATATCCACGGTGGCGCTCGTGCCGCCGGCGTCTTTCATTCCGGAAAAAACATAGTCGCCTCCGGCCGTCTCGATCATCGCCGGGATATAATCGTCCGCCCTCCGGATCACAATGGAGCCGTCGGAGGAGACGGAAAAAAAGGCTACCGTCTTTCCCGTCTTTTTGAACCGGCCGACAGCTCCGACCTCGTCCACCTGCGCCTCAAAAAACGCCTGCGCCTCGTCCTCTCTGTCCAGAAGCGCGGCGTAGAGTTTGATCCACTCGGTTCTGCCGAGCGCCTGTTTCTCAAAACTGGACCGGTCGACCAGCACCGTAATGCCGAGATCCTCGATCATCTCCTGCACATCCGGCGTGTGAAAAATCATCGTCGACTCCACTGCAAGATCGCAGTTTTTCTCAATCAGCATCTCATAGTCCGGTTCGCTGTACTTTCCGGCGTACTGCATTTTTCCTGCCGCGAGGGCCTTCTTCGGCCCGTCGATCTGCCAGCCGTCTTCGTCAAGAGAACTCAGCGTCACGCTGTCCAGTCCTCCCATCGCGTCGAAAAGCGCCATCGCCGACGTCGCCGCCAGATAGATATTTTTGAGCGGCTGCCGGATGATCCGCATTCCTTCCGGAAGATCTTCCGCATCCGGGACCTTCCCGTCTTCCGGAACCACCAGATACTGCCCGGCCTGTTCAATGTCCAGAACCTTGTAACCGCCGCTGTAATACCAGATCCGAAAGCAGGAGGCGTAATCCAGCTTCATTCTTCCGGTCGCCTTCGCGCCCGGTATTTCCGGAGCGCCCTCCGCGTCACTGCTCAGCCAGTCCGCCTCTCCCGTCTCACTGCCTTCTGTGGAAGCAGCTGTGACCGTTTCCGCATCCTTCGAAGACGTACGGATGCTTTCAGAAGCCGACGCCTCCTGCGACCGTGAAACGGCCCGGTTCCCGTCTGTCCCCGCGCATCCCGCCAATATCTGTCCTGATATAAGAAGTGCGGCAGTAACTACTGCCGCCACTTCTCTATATAACTTCTTTCCGCTGATCATTCGCTGTCCTTCTTCATTGCTTCCAGTGCCTGATTCTTCAGATCGTCCCCGGCCTTCTGAAGCACTTCCTCATAGCGTTCTTTTCCGAGATCCTGCACACCGAAGATTGTGCCGTATACCTTGTACCACTCTGCTCTCGCCAGATCGTTGACCTCATCCGCGCTCCGGTCCACAAAGAGCGCCATCTTCATCTGCGCCGCTCTGTCCGCAAGTGTTCCGAGAAGCTTTTCGGCCTCCTCAACTTCTTCTTTCTCCGCGTCCTTTCCCGGAAGAATCCGGCTGTCCTCAATGGCAAGGTCTGTCTTTTCGCTGATCAGGGTGCGGAAATCCCAGCTGTCCCACGCGCCCGCGTAGGCTGCTCCGCCGGCTTCCACTTTTTTCTTCAGTTCCGCATCCTTCACGTCCTCGTCTTTGAAACCGAGTGTCCCGATCTGTTCTCCGCATCCGAGTTCATCCAGCAGAGCATACAGTTCTTCGGAAGCGACATATGTATTCTTCACCGGCTGTCGAACCACGATTACGTCCTTATCCAGTCCCGCCGGAATTTCCGTCTTCTCCGGAACGATAAGGTATTTCACAACCGGATTTTTGTAGAGCTCTGCCGATTCGGAAGTCTGCTCATCTTTTTTCTCGTCCTTCTCCGCTTTCTTTCTGGAAGTGCCGAGCATCAGGTTCACCTCAATCAGTGATATTCCCTGATCATAGTTAAAAATCTTCACTTTGTCGGTGTAGGTCACCTCCAGCTCATCCTTGTAAAACAGACCGTCGATCTGCGGAGCTTTCTCATCAATCCGGTCTTTCTGCTCAGCGACCGTTTTTCCTTCCTTTTTTCCGTCCGCAGTTGTCCCGGTACTGATTCTGACCGTGTAGGTGATCCAGTGCGGCGTCGACATCGCCGTCGTCCTTCCCTCCAGCACGACGTTCTGATCAACCGGAAGCTGCACCGTGAAGGAATTGTTTCCGCTGTAAGTTTTTCCGTTTACCTTCACACTGTCGTAGTGACTCTGTCTTCCGTTTGTTCCGGAGAAACGGATCGTCGCTGTCGCGATCCCGCCCTCGACTTTCACATCTGTACACGACAACTCCGCTCTTCCGCTTCCGCCGGACCATGTAAAGCTGTAGGTTCCGACAGATGCGCTTCCGCCCGTGCTTCCCTGCGCGGAGTTTCCCTGTGGCGAAGACGTATTGCCCCCGTCTTTTCTGATCGGCGAAGGCATCGGCGCGTGGGTCGGTGACGCCGGTTTTTCTGTCGGAGCTTTTGTCGGAGCAGCCGAAGGTGACGCTGACGGCGTGCCCGACGGTTTCTGAGACGGTGTTCCCGTCGGATCTTTCGCAGGTGTTCCCGACGGCTCCGCAACTTCTCCGGAGAGTCCGTCGGCGACGGGTTCATAACTTCCGGTTGGCGGAGCGATCATCGAAATCGTCATTTTTTTCTGATCGAGCATAACCGCTCTCTTGTACCAGCTCTTGTGCTTCTCGGAAAGCGCCGCCAGATCGAAGGTTCCGTCCGTCTCGCTGACCGGAATCAGAAATTCCCACTTGCCTTCGCTGTTCGTGACACCGCAAATGCGGTCCTCTTTTTTTGAAGCGGCCGCTGCCTCGGCGCTTCCCTTATAGAGCACATGATAACCGCTGCCGCTGAGAACAATTCTCAGATATCGTTTTCCCTCATCTTCCTCCAGAGCCGCGGACAGAGCCTTGAACATCGCCGCGTTCTCGACTATCGTCAGTTTTCCCGGAGCAAAGGTCTCCTCCGGTTTGTTGTCCGGCACCGGCTTTGCTCCTTCTTCTGACGCGGATGAGATCGTCATTTCTTTCTGATCGACGGTGATTGTCCTCGGATACCAGGCTTTTTTCTTCTCGGAAAGCGCCGCGATCTCGATGGTTCCGTCTTTTTCGTCGATTGGTATCAGAAATTCCCACTTGCCGTCTGCGTTTTGGTATCCACTAATTCTGGAAGACGATCCCGAGGTCGAAGCTTCCTCTGCCGTTCCCTTAAACAGAAAATGATAGCCGTCTCCGCTGAGAGCAACTCTCAGGAATCTGGACTTCTCGCTTCCTTCCAGGCTTGCGGTGACAATCGCAAACATCTTTGCATTTCCCGTAGCCGTAAGCTTGCCGGTCTTAAATGTGTTTTCCTCTTTCCCGGCCCCGGAGCTCTTGTCGCCCATTTTCCCGACAAGCGTCTCCCCGTCCGCATGTGCGGCGGACGGCTGCGGTGCATCGGAAGGCTTTCCGGCTTCTTCCGCCTCTCTGTTTCCGCCTTCGGTTTCCGAAGCGGCAGTTTCTCCCTCCGCCGCAGTCTCTCCGTTCTCTCCGTCTTCCGGAGATTCCGTCTTCAGACCGGCGCCGGCATCCGAAACATAAGCGCTGCCCGCGTTCTGACAGTCCGCTTCAGAGACCGCTCCGCTCGCCCCGTCGCCCTCCGGCGATTTTTGCATTTCGATGCCTGCGGCCGTCTGTCCGCCTGGCGTCTCCGCGCTTACCGGTACCACCTGCGCAGCTGTCAGCGCAACCGAAAGCATCAATGCTGCATACTGTTTTGATCGTCTCATAACTTCCCCCTTCTCCCCTTCGCAATCGGGAAAACACGGATGTTGCGGACGTTGAAATTCTTCTTATAAATTATCCGCAAAAAACTAATATCGAACTGATTATAGCAGATTCTTTCTTCAAAGAACAGTTCTGAAGAAACTCATAACACAAAAGAACCGCGGAAAAGGCCATTCTTTGCCTCCTCTGCGGTTCTTTTATCCAAATCTGTTTCCAAATACTGCTTACGGTCAGATCAGTTTTTCATCGACGCCGGCCTTCTCCAGACACTCCTCGCCGAGTTTCCAGCGCTGAAGTTTTCCGCTCTCCGTCACCGGGAACGGCTCCGGATGAAGACGGACTTTTACAATCTGTCTGTCAGACGCCCTGTCATTGTATTTATCCACAAGCTCGTTGATTTCCATTCTTCGAAGCTCGCTGGCTTCCACCACCAGCTCCAGCTCCCCGTCGACCGAAATCAGCGCCACCTGCGCGCGAAGAATCTTCTCGAGATCATCCTCCCAGTCGCGAAGGTGAACATTTTTTCCGTCGGAGAGAACGATGACGTCGTCCTTTCTTCCGCGGATATGAAGACAGCCCTGATCATCCAGATAGCCGATATCCCCGGTCGCAAGCTCGCCGTTCACAAGCTTCTTCTGTGTCTGCTCAGAGTCGTGGAAGTAGCCGTCCATCATGGCCGGCGTCCTTACAAAAATCTCTCCGTCCGCGGCGATTCTGACCTTCACATCCGGACAGAGCTGCATCGCAAACGGATTTTCTCCCTGAGCACTCATTGCGATTCCGCCCGACGTCTCCGTGAGTCCGTAACCGAAGCGGACATCGATTCCCCGTCTCCATACGGCTTCCATATCTTTCATGTCGCAGGGACCTGCGCCGACCACAACGGTTCTCAGTTCCTTGTTCAGCGCGTGTTCTTTCAGCAGATATTTGAGAAGAGAGGGAACCACCGGCATCAGGGACGGACGGAAAAACGCAGGATCTTCGGCATAATAACGGCTGCCTCTGCTCAGAGCCACGGTCGCACCCTGCGTCAGCGGAATCAGCAGCGAACAGACGAAACCAAAGACATTCTCCAGCGGAAGCATGGAGAGAACAATGTCTCTCTCCGTGCAGTCGACCGTTTTCCTGCCGATCATCGCACTCCGCAAAAGCGCTTTCTGGGAGAGGACAACCGCCTTATTCTTCTGTGTCGTTCCCGACGTAAAAAACAGAAGCTTTCCGCTCTCCTCGATCGCATTCGGATCCGGAAAAAGCCTGTCGTCCAGATAGTCCCGGAGCATCTTTTTCCTCGTCGCGATGACGTTCTGATTTTTCATCAGATTCTCAAACTGCATCCGAATTCTCGGATAATCCGTGTAAAGGCTGTCCATTCCGGTCTGAAGCACGATGTTCTCCAGATCCTCCGCCATCGCGTGATCGAAAAGAACCACTCGTTTCCCCGCAATTGCCGCGGAAAAAACATCAATTACCCACTCCGGCGAAACAGAGGCGCACACGCCGACACACTGTGAAGATTTCTCTTTCAGCTCTTCACTTTTTGTCTTTACTGTCCTGTACAGTTCATGGAATGTCACGGTCTGAAGATCATGACGTCTTCTGCGCACCTCCCCGCTGCTTCCGATCACTTCCACCGAAGTCATCTTTCTGAAAAGAAAAGCCGGCCACTCACGGTTCGTAGTGTCCAGAACCTCCAGCAATTCCTTAAAACTCTCTATTGCCATAGATTTCACCCGATCTGTTACTAAAAAGTACCTTCCCTTAAATTTCTAACAATTTTATTTGCCCCACAAATATGTAATATCAATATAGCAAATATTCGCTACTTTTTCAAGATTGCACAAAATATTCCTATTGTTTTTCCCATTTATGTCAATTCTATCAATATCCGAACAATTCGTTTTCGCTAATTGCCCAATTTTTGCACTTTTCCGTTAATTTCGTGGCATATTTTCGTTGTTTCTATATCAATCTTTCGTATAGACATTTCGACCGCAGCATTTTTCGCCATGGAAATTCCGAAGCATTTTCCTATGAGGATCAGGGTGTCAAAAGATCATGTGTTTTGACACCCTAATCCTATCAAAGAAAAAACGGAGGCCTGCCCGCGAAGCAGTTTTCCCGCTTCACAGACAGCCTCCGCATCTCGCGCGAAAAGCCGTGTCTTTTTTACATGGAGATCACGCCGAATACATTCAGAATCGAAGATACCAGAATGATCAGGACAAACAGAGGACAGACAAATTTGATCATGAAATCAAACAGCCATTTTCCCCGGAATTTCTTTCCGCCGGCCTCGATTTCCGCCGCGATCTGTCCTTTTTTGATCACGAAGGTAACCAGCAGACAGGTGCAGAGTGCGGCGATCGGCATCATCACGGAGTTCGTCAGGAAGTCAAAGAAATCCAGGAACTGCATACCGATGATCTTCACTGTGCCAAGCGGACCGTATCCGAGCGCGGACAGCGATCCGAGTCCGATCATGATCGCTGCCATCAAAAACGTGCCTGTGCGTCTGCTCCAGCCGAGCTCATCCTCAAATGTGGACACTGCGCTCTCCGTGAGCGCAATCGAAGATGTGATCGCGGCGAAGAGAACAAGCACGAAGAAGAGAATCGCGATGACCCTTCCGATTCCCATACTGTTGAAGATCTTCGGCATGGTGATGAACATCAGGGACGGCCCCGCCTTCAGTGTTTTTCCCGCCTCCGATCCGGAGAACGCGAAGACCGACGGAATGATCATCAGTCCGGCGAGAATCGCGATCAGAGAATCGAAGAAGATTACCTGATAGGTTGTCTCCTCCACAGATACCTCTCTCTTCATATAAGAACCGAAGGTCATCAGAATACCCATGGCGATCGAAAGCGAATAAAACATCTGTCCGAGCGCGGACACGATCGTCATCCATGAGAAGTTCGCCGCGTTCGGAATGATGAAGAACTTCACGCCCTCGACAGCACCCTTTCTTGTGATGGAATACACGGCGATGACAACTGCCAGAACGACGAGCACCGGCATCATAATCTTCGATACTCTCTCAATTCCGTTCTGCACGCCCATGAAAATAATCGCAAGTGTGATGGCCGCAAAGACGAGGAAACCGCCCTCCGCCTGAAAACCGCTGCTGATAAAGCCGGTGAAGAAACCGTCTTCCGCCGGTGCAGCCGTACCGCTGACAATATAGGTGTACAGATATTTTACGACCCAGCCGCCGATGACCGAGTAATATGGCACAATCAGAATCGGAATGATGGCGTTGATCCAGCCCCCGAATTTCAGGCCGGCTTTGTTTCCGAAGTGCTTATAGGCTCCCACCGGACTCTTCTGCGTCATGCGGCCGATCGCTGTCTCGGCCATGATCATCGTATATCCGAAGGTAAGCGCGAGCAGAATATAGCAGAGAAGAAAAATACCTCCGCCGTACTTCGCCGCAAGATATGGAAATCTCCATATGTTTCCGAGTCCTACCGACGCTCCCGCAGCCGATAGCACAAATCCGAGTTTTCCGGAGAACTTGCTTCTTCCGGATGTTTGATTGTTGTTCATTTCTTTTCACTCTCCATATTTTTCCCAGGTGTTTGCACGCACTCTCTCCCCTTCGCTTAAAGGGCGCTGCTTCTCTTCCATCGGGCTCCCAACTTTCCGATCCTGCAGATCCTTTCTGTGTCATAGAAATGCCGGAGCCTTTCTGTTGACGCAAAAAATGAGCACGGGCAAAGAGTTATTGTAAATCAGCGACACCTTCAAGTCAATTTGCCTGAAACAATTTCTGCCCGCGCCCAAATATTTCCGTATTTTTTTCAGAAGCGGTTCCCACAGCCGCCCCAAACGGCAAAATATCCGTCTTCAAACCGTTATTCTCCGTATTATTTTCCCCCAAATAATATAGTAATTTGATGTTTTCCACCTCTTATCCACAGTTTTGCGTTGTTTTCTCTGTTTTTTCTCCCCCGGAAGGATGGCGGATTTGCGAAACAGGCGGAGCCGGACTGGTTATTTAAGTAACGGTGTACTAGAATAACATTGATTGAAAATACAGATCCGGATCAGCCCCAAAATCAGAAAGAGAGACTTACTTTATGCACGAAATGTCCTATGTCCTCCGCCTCGTCAACCTCGCGGAGGAAGCAGCCAGAGAACAGAACGCGAAAAAGGTGACGCGCATCCTGGTCAGCGTCGGCGAGACCTCCGGCGTTCTTCCGGAATATCTTCATAAGTACTATAAAAAAGCGGTGCAGGGAACTCTGCTCGAAGGCTCCGTCCTGGAAACAGAAGCCAATCCCGTAGCTGCCGTCTGTAAAGACTGCGGCACCTCCTATCACCCGGAGAAGGAACACCGCTACGCCTGTCCGGCCTGCGGTTCGAATCGCGCGGAGCTCTCCGGCGGCCGCGGCGTCCGGCTGATGAACGTGGAAATCGAGTAGCATCTAATTGTTCAAAGCCTTTACTGATAATCACGAACAAAGTCCGCAAGCGGACTTCGACTCCCCCATCCCCTCAATCCTGAGGGGAGCGCAGCAGGACTTTGGCGCGCGAGCAGAATCGCGAAGCGATCTTCCCATCTGCGAGCTGCGCATCCCGCGGAGCGTTTTGTCTCATAGGGAATGCGAAGCAATTTCCTATGAGATAAAAAAACAGACCTGATCAGGTCGTCCGGGATGGAAAAGGGGGGCTCACACTAATCACTTAGTGCGAGTCCCCCCTTGTTCTGAACGCTTCCAATCCCTGTTCTTATTTCTTTGCCTCGTCGGCCTCGATCTGCCGGATCTCAAGGACACGGTCTGCCTTGTATGTCGGTACGTCCCGCATCTGCTCACGGTTGATGATGCCGAGGACATGATGGAAATCATGCCACTCCTCGTCCGTCATGCGCTCCTTCACTTTCGCGAGAACATCCGCAACGTAGGAAGTGCTGACATTATAATAATCCAGATATTTCTGTGTAACTTTCAGATAATACTCTCTCTTGTCCCTTCTGGACTGAATCTTCTTCAGATATCCCTTCCGGATCAGACTGTTGACCTTATATGCTGCATTCGGCGAAGAGATCTGAATGAAATTTGCGAATTCATTGATCGTGGGATTCTTCATCGCATAGATCACTTCCATGCAAAAACTCTCAACCGTCGTCAGGGTCGCTTCCCTGGTGTCGAAGTTCCTGAAAATCTCACGATAAAAATGCAGTTTAAAATTCGTATACACTTCTCTAAATGCCTCTTCTGTCGAGAGCTCCCTCACATCGTCAGAATATGTATCAAATAGAGCGTCTCCGCTTAATCCGTCAGACATAGTTTCTCCTTCATTTCGTTCTTATCGGTAAACATTTACGCACTTATAGTAGAATATATCACATTTGGCATGAAATTTCCACAAATTTAGTCGATTTATGATCTCGAATCCACGCATAATGCTTATAGATATTTACAGACAGACGGAACTCTTTGTCAGTTTTGTGAGTTCGTCTCCGCAATAGCAAAGGAGAGTTCTGCCGATACCGCGATTTTTCCGTCAACAGTTGCTGTAGCTTTTCCGAATCCTACCGGTCCTTTTCTCGCGATGATCTCCGTGTGAAGCTCAATCACATCCCCCGGAACAATCTGCCGGCGGAATCTCGCCTGTTTCACGCCGCCGAAAAATACCAGCTTTCCTCTGTTTTCCTCCTCGGTCAGAAGCGCGACAGCTCCTGTCTGCGCCAGAGCTTCCAGGACGAGAACGCCAGGCATAACCGCCTGCTGCGGAAAATGCCCGCAGAACTGCATCTCGTTGACCGACACACACTTCCGCCCGTCTGCGAATTTTCCCGGCTCACAGGCCGTGATCCTGTCCACGAGAAGGAACGGATAGCGGTGAGGAAGAATTTCCTTGATCTGATCTGAATTAAATTCCATCCCGAATCCCCTCTTTCTCAGACTTTTTTAAATACCAGGCAGGCATTGTGGCCGCCGAAACCGAACGAGTTGCTCATAGCCGCGCGGACTTTCATCTCAACGCCCTTGTTCGGCACGATATCCAGTGTGCACTCCGGATCCGGAACCTTGTAGTTTACGGTCGGAGGAACAAAGTCTCTCTCCACAGCTTCCGCCGTGATGACCGCCTCGACAGCCGCGCTCGCTCCGAGAAGATGTCCGGTCATGGACTTCGTGGAGCTGACCTTCAGCTGATCCGCTCTGTCGCCGAAAAGTCTGCGGATCGCCGCGGACTCCGCAGCGTCATTCATGTGCGTCGATGTGCCGTGGGCGTTGATGTAGTCGATGTCGTCGATCGTAAGTCCCGCGTCCTCGATCGCCATTTTCATGCACTTCTCCGCTCCGCTTCCGTCCGGCGCCGGAGCCGTGATGTGATGCGCGTCACAGTTAGCCCCATATCCGGCAAGCTCCGCGTAGATGTGGGCGCCTCTTTTTTTCGCATGCTCGTATTCCTCCAGAATCAGGCAGCCGGCTCCCTCTCCCATGACAAAACCGCTTCGCTCTCCGTCAAAGGGAATCGACGCGCGGTTCGGATCCTCCGAAGTGCAGAGAGCTTTCATAGATGTGAAACCTCCGATGCAGAGAGGCGTGATGGAGGACTCCGCTCCTCCTGCCACCATGACATCCCCGTAGCCGTCGCGGATGTGACGGAACGCGTCTCCGATCGCGTTTGCAGCACTTGCACAGGCTGTTACCACACAGGAACACATGCCGTGAAGCTGATAGCGGATCGCGATATTTCCGGCCGCCATGTTGGTGATCGCCATCGGAATAAAGAACGGATTTACGCGGTCGCAGCCCTTCTCCATGCTGCGAACCTTGTTCTCCTCGATTGTGGCGATGCCGCCGATTCCGCTCGCCATGAGTACACCCCAGCGGTCGTGCGATTCTTCCAGTTCCATCAGACCGGATTCCTTCATCGCCTGCTCCGCCGCAGCCAGCGCGTACATCGTAAACTTATCCATTTTTCTCGCTTCCCGCTTGTCCACGTAGGCGTCCAGATCGAGATTCTTAATCTCTCCGGCCAGTTTCACCTTCTGTTCGGACGGATCGTAATAAGTAATCGGTCCGATTCCGCATTTCCCCTCTTTTACACTCGCCCAGACTTCCTCCGGATTATTTCCGATCGGACACACAATACCAAGTCCGGTAATCACTACACGTCTGCTCATATTTCTTCCTCCACTGATCTCCCTGTCTTACACCTTACATCCGGCTTCCGTCCGCCTGCGAAATCACGGATCACATTCCGCACAGATGAAACCTCTCATTTCTTTTACATTCCCATGCCGCCGTCCACGCCGAGAACCTGTCCTGTGATATAGGACGCCTCCGGCGATGCGAGGAAGGCAACCGCGTGCGCTACCTCCTCCGGGCTTCCGGCTCTTCCCGCCGGGATCTGTCCCTTCATCGCGTTCTGTACTTCCTCCGGAAGCTTTTCGGTCATCGCCGTCTGAATCATGCCGGGCGCAACCGCGTTCACCGTCACCTTTTTGCCCGCAAGTTCTTTAGCCAGCGACTTTGTCATTCCGATCACGCCGGCCTTGCTGGCCGCGTAGTTGACCTGACCGGCATTTCCGTGGACGCCGACCACGCTGGACATATTTATAATTCTTCCGTATCTCTGCTTCAGCATGACGCGCGCGGCCTTCTTCATGCAGTAGAACGTTCCGTAGAGATTGACAGATACAACCCGGTCAAAGCTCTCCGGCTTCATCATGAGGAGCAGGCCGTCCATCGTGATTCCCGCGTTGTTAACCAAAATATCCAGTCTTCCCGTCAGAGAGAGCGCCTCTTTGAAAACCGCGTCGCAGCTCTCCTCATCCGAGAGATCCCCCTTCACGCAGAGAAACTTCTGCGTATCCTCCGCCGCTTCCCGGCAGAGTTTTTCCGTCTCGAGAGCATTCGCCTCGTTCCCTGAATAATGAATGACGACATCCGCGCCCTGCTTCGCGATCTCCACGCAGATGGCGCGGCCGATCCCGCCGCTGCCTCCCGTCACCAGTGCCGTCTGTCCGGAAAATCTCATACGCACACCTCCAGAACCTTCTGCAGATCTTCTGCCGTATCAATCGAAACCGTCTCGATGCCGTCGACCGTCCGCTTGATGAATCCTGCCAGAACTTTTCCCGGTCCGATCTCAATCACGCGGGTGACGCCGTTTTCCGCCAGATACGCGATCGTCTGGGACATGCGGACCGCCGATTTCACCTGCTGCTGCAGAAGATCCGAGATCTTCTGTCCGTCGACCTCCCCGTCCGCCGGACTTCCGAGGGTATTGAACAGAACCGGAATTTCCATCTTTCCGAAATCCACATGTGCAAAGAGCCGGCCGAGCGCCTCGGACGCCGGTTGCATCAGCGAGGTGTGGAAGGCCGTGCTGACCTTCAGCGGAAGCGCGCGCTTCGCGCCCTTCTCCTTCGCGATCGAAGCCGCGAGATCCACGGCCTCCGCCATACCGGACACGACAATCTGTCCCTTCGCGTTATAATTGGAAACCTCAACGAGTTTTCCGCTCTGCTTCGCGGCCTCCAGACAGCTTGCCTCCACTTCCTCGGCGGAAAGCCCCATCACGGCAATCATCTTCGTGTCGAGTCCGCTTCCGGCCTTTGTCATTTCCTTTCCGCGGAAGGCAGTGATGCGGATCAGGTCGTCAGCGGAAAAAACGCCTGCGGCGTGGAGCGCCGTGTACTCGCCGAGGCTGAGTCCGGCCACATAGTCGGGCCGGATTCCCGCTTTTTTGAGAATCTTCACAACACCGGCGCCGAAGGCAGCCAGTGCCGGCTGCGTGTACGCGGTCTGAGAGAGCACCTCATCCGGTCCCTCAAACATCAGTTTTTTCAAATCAAAATCAACAACCGAATCCGCGCGGTCGATGACCTCCGCGAACTCCGGATACGCCTCATAGAGATCTTTTCCCATGCCGGCTCTCTGGCTTCCCTGACCGGCAAACAAAAATGCTGTTTTTCCTGTACTCATCCGATTTCCCCCAGTCTCCGGATCACAGCTCCGGCTTCCTCACTGATTGATGCAAAAATCTCCGCCACCGGACGGATCTCCGTCAGCTGACCGCATACCTGTCCGGCCATCAGGGAGCCGTCCTCCACGTTGCCGTCAAAGACAGCCTTGCGCAGAGAACCGAGCGTGTATTTCTCGAGCTCCATCAGATCCGCTCCGTCCTTCTCCGCGCGGATATACGCCCGTGACATTTTGTTCTTGATGATACGGACCGGCGCGTTGACCGTGCGACCCGTAACTACCGTGCTGTTGTCCTTCGCCTTCAGCAGCGCCATCTTATAATTCTCATGAATCGGGCATTCCCTGCTGACAAGCAGGGCGGTTCCGATCTGCGCTCCGCAGGCGCCGAGTGCGTAGGCGGCCGCCAGCTGTCTGCCGTCCGCGATTCCCCCGGCGGCGATCACCGGGACCTCCGGTCCCAACCGGTCGATCATCTGCGGGACGAGTGTCATCGTCGTCATCTCTCCGACATGGCCTCCGCTCTCACAGCCTTCGGCAATAATTCCGTCCACGCCGTCCCGGACAAGCCGGTGAGCCAGTGTGCAGCTCGCGGATACCGGAAAAATCCGAACGCCTTTCTCCTTCCACATGCCGATGTACCTGCCCGGATTTCCCGCGCCGGTCGTGACCACCTGTACGCCTTCTCTGGCGACAATCTCCGCCATCTGATCCGTCTCAGGATTCATCAGCATCAGATTGACGCCGAAGGGCTTGTCCGTCAGTTTTCTCGCGATGTGGATATGCTCCTCCAGCATCGCCGCGTTCATTCCGCCGGTGCCGATCAGGCCGAGTCCGCCGGCATTCGAACATGCCGCCGCAAATTCGCCGACCGCGATATTCGCCATTCCGCCCTGAATAAACGGATATTTGATTCCAAGAATCTCATTCAGAAATTTCATATATATTCCGGCACATCCGAAGATCCCCGTTATCGTTCACGCGCCTGTGCCCGCGTCCGCAACAAAAGCTCCGGTGTATACCGCTCCTTTCTATCAAGTCGCTTTTGACATTTCCTGCCGCCGCGAAAGAGCAGCGTCAGATCCAAACCGGTATCATCCAACTGAACGTTCTGTTTTCATCGCGCTCTTTTTGCCCGCTCAGAATTCCAGGCACGCACCGGCCCATGTGAGTCCGGCGCCGAAGCCGACGCAGAAGATCTTTGTTCCCTTTTTGAGTTTTCCCTCTGCCATAAGATCGTACAGCACCATCGGAATGCTCGCCCCGGACGTATTTCCGAACCGGTCGAGATTCATCGGGAACTTCTCCTCCGGAAGCTTCCAGCGTCTCCGCACATGATCGATAATCCTGCTGTTCGCCTGATGACAGACCACATAGTCCACATCCTCCACGCGGATTCCTGCGGCAAGCTCCATTCTCTCGATCTCCTCCGAGAGAACTTTTGTCGCGAAGCGGAAAATCTTCTTTCCGTCCATATGCGCGTATGCCTCTTCCTTAAATCGCTCCACCTGCTCCCCGGTGTAGGCAGCCAGCGGCGGATAGCCTTCCCGCTTCACATTCAGCTGATTCCTGCACAGAGCGCGCACGCGGAGCACATCCAGCTCTCCCTCCGCCGCCACATGGCAGTAAAAGTGATGGTCGTCACTGAGCCGGACAATTGCGGCAGCCGCGCCGTCGCCGAACAGAATACTCGTCGTCCGGTCTCCGTAGTCCTGCATCTTTGTCAGCTGCTCCACGCCGATAATCAGGGCATAGGGTCTCTTTGCGGAGTTGTTCTCTTCCGCATTTCCCCCGTTCGCCTTTCTTTCCCGGAGCTCCTCAATGCTGAGCGGCCGGCTCTCCGGATGGTCTTTCTGCCACTTCATGATCGCGTCCGCGCACTGCAGGGCATACACAAAACCCGTGCAGGCGGCGTTCACATCAAAGGCCGGTATGCCGGACGGAATTCCGAGTTTCTCCTGGACAATGCAGGATGTCGACGGAAGCATGTAGTCCGCGCTGATCGTCGCCGTGATGATCAGTCCGATCTCTTCCTTTCGAATCCCGCTGTTTCTGATTGCGTCTTCCGCCGCTCTTGCGGCCAGAACCGACTGCGACTCGTCTTCCCCGCAGATCCTTCGCTCTCCGATGCCGGTTCGCGGACGGATCCACTCATCCGAAGTTTCCATATATGCAGACAGGTCGTCATTGGTCATGCATCCAGACGGAATTGCATGTCCCATTCCGATGATCTGAATTCCACTCATTTTCAATCTCCTTCTTTGCAGCCCGTACTTCTGACTGCCGGGTTCATACACCCCTCTATCCTTCTGAATTTTTCATACCGCCTACTCGCAAGTTCTTCCCCGTCATATTTCAGGAGTTCCGAGAGATCCGCGGCAATCGCCGCGTCAAGAATCCGGACCCAGGTCTTAAAATCATTCTGAATGCCCCCCTCGGGCTCCCGGATCAGCTCGTCGGCAAGTCCGGATCCGACAAGATCCTGCGCCGTCAGCTTCATGATTTCGCACGCCTCGCTGCTCTTGTCCGCCTTCTTCCAGAGGATGCTCGCGAAGCCCTCCGGCGAAAGAACGGAGTAGACGGCATTCTCCAGCATCAGGATCCGGTCGCCCACGCCAATAGCAAGCGCGCCTCCGCTGTTTCCCTCGCCGGTTACGACAACGATGACCGGCGTGCGAAGAGAACTCATCTGCGCCAGGTTCTCGGCAATCGCGACGCTCTGTCCGTTTTCCTCGGCGTCTTTTCCCGGATATGCCCCGGGCGTATCGATAAATGTGATGACCGGTCTTCCGAATTTTTCCGCCTGCTTCATCAACCGGAGCGCCTTGCGGTATCCCTCCGGTTCCGGCATCCCGAAATTATACTTCAGGTTCTCCCTGAGATCATGTCCCTTCCGGTGTCCGATAACCGTGACCGGAATCCCGTGATAGTTCGCAATTCCACCGAGGATCGCGGGATCCTCTTTTCCGAGCCGGTCTCCCTTCATCTCCACAAAATCCTCAAAGAGAGCCTCGATGAAGTCGGTGATCTTCGGCCGCTTCTGCTCTCTCGCCAGCATCACCCGGTCATAGGGTCCCGGCGTATGCTTTCCGTCGGCACCGCTTTTCCGGAAACTCCGGATCTTCTCGTCCGCCCGCTCCGCACGCGTCGCGCAGATGTCCTCCGTCGTAAGAACGCCGTTTTGCTCCTCCGCCTCGTCCGTTCCACGGATAAAGCGCAGCGCTTCTCTTCCTTTCCCCGCGCTCCGGTGAAGGCCAAGGATCTGTCCCAGCCTCCTCTTCATCTCATCCTTCGGAACAATGCCGTCGACAAAGCCGTGCTCCATCTGAAACTCTGACCGCTGAAATCCGGCGGGAAGCTTCTCGCCGATCGTCTGCTCGATGACCCTCGGTCCCGCGAACCCGATCAGCGCTCCCGGCTCCGCCAGGATGATATCGCCAAGACTCGCGTAACTTGCGCTCACGCCGCCGGTCGTCGGGTGTGTGAGAACGGAGATATAGAGCCCGCCGTGGTCACTGAAGCGTTTGGCCGCCGCGGAGGTTTTTGCCATCTGCATCAGAGAGAACATTCCCTCCTGCATCCGCGCTCCGCCGCTCGCGGAAAAAATAACCAGCGGCAGATTCCGTCTGTCGGCCTCCTCAAAGGCCGTCGTGAGTTTTTCTCCGGCCGCGGTTCCCATGCTTCCCATCATAAAGTTTCTGCTGAGCTCGGCCATCACGCAGTCCTGTCCGTCGATCCGGCCGCAACCGGCCACACAGGAATCCTCCTCGTCCGTGAGGATCCGGTTCTCCTCCAGCTTCTTTCCGTATCCCGGAAACTGAAGCGGATCCTTGGATTTCAGTCCGGATTCAATTTCCACAAAACAGCCGTCGTCACAGACCAGTCGAAGGTATTCCCCGACCTCTTTTCGCTGCGTCTTCTTCGCGCGCATGGTCCGGAAGGACATCAGCGTCTGTCTTTTTGATTTAAAAATGTTTCCTGTACCTGCCATCCGGATTACCTCCTCGACTGTTTACGGCTCTCCTCGCCCCAGCGGATAATGGCCTCCGTGTCCTTCTCAAGAAATCCCGTATCCACATTTCCGACCATGTAGTCTGAGTTGAACATGATCAGATACAGGAAATCCACGTTTGTATCCACACCCTCGATGGTCATCTCCTCCAGAGCCACACGCATCTTCCGGATCGCCTCAAGTCTTCCCGGCGCATGGACAATCACCTTTGCGATCATCGAATCATAGTAGGGACTGATTTTACTTCCCGGGTAGAGCGCACTCTCGATTCGTATGCCGCAGCCGCAGGGAAAATGAAGAAACGGCACATTTCCCGGGCACGGCGCAAAATTCTTCGCCGGATTCTCCGCGTTGATTCTGCACTCAATGGCGTGACCGCTGATGCGGATATCGCTCTGCCGGTAGGTGAGGTCCAGCCCGGCGGCGATCCGGATCTGCTCGCGGATCAGATCCACGCCGGTGATCATCTCCGTCACCGGATGCTCCACCTGGATCCTTGTGTTCATCTCGATGAAATAGAAATTCCCCTCTTTGTCGAGAACGAACTCGACGGTTCCCGCACTCACATAGTGAACCGCCTTCGCCGCGCGGACGGCGGCTTTGTGAATCGCCTCCCGCTGTCTTTGCGTCAGGATTTTCGCCGGAGCCTCCTCGAGAAGTTTCTGATTCCTTCTCTGCATCGAGCAGTCCCTCTCTCCGAGGTGAATGATATGTCCCTTGCGGTCTCCGAGAATCTGCACCTCGATATGGTGGGGATGCTGAATCAGTTTCTCAAGATACATCGAGCCGTCGCCAAACGCCGCGAGAGCCTCCGCCTGCGCGCTCTCAAAAGCGGCCTGAATTTCATTGACGTCATAGGCCGTGCGCATACCGCGGCCGCCGCCTCCGGCCGATGCCTTGATCAGCACCGGATAGCCGACCTTCGCCGCAATCCGTGCGGCCTCCCTCCAGTCCGCGAGGACACCGTCCGATCCCGGAACAACCGGAACGCCGTGTTTTTTCATCAGCGCTCTTGCCCTCTGTTTGTCTCCCATTCCTTTGATCATTCGGGAGGAAGGTCCTATGAAAATAATGCCGTTCTTCTCGCATTTCCTGGCAAACTCGGCATTCTCCGAAAGAAAGCCGTAGCCCGGATGAATCGCCTCACAGTGATAAGCCAGCGCGGCCGCGATCAGAGAATCCTGATTCAGATAACTCTTCGCCGCCTGCGCCGGGCCGATACAAACCGCTTCTGTGGCAAACTGCACCGGAAGCGTCTCCGCATCTTCGGACGAGTAGGCGACCACCGTCTCGATCCCCATCTCCTGCGCGCATCTCAGAACTCTCATCGCGATCTCGCCGCGATTTGCAATCAAGATTTTCTTGAACATATTCCTCTCCCCGGTCAATTCTCCCTGATGTACATGAGCGGCGTGCCATATGCGGCAAAATCAGAATCGTTGACTTCAATCGACTCCACGACACCGCTGCACGGAGCCGGAATCTCACTCATCATCTTCATAGCCTCGATCAGACCGACCGTATCTCCCTTTTTGACTTCCTGTCCGCTCTCCACATAAGGTTTCTCCCCCGGCTTGGACGCGCGGTAGAAAACACCTGCCAGCGGAGCGGTGACCGGACACGCCGTGTTCTCCGGTGTATTCTCCTGTGTCTCCGCAGCCTCTGCATGAGCCTCGCCGCCTTCCGGCTGCACGACCGCTCCTGCAGCCGGAGCAGAAAGCTGTACTTCTGCGCTTTGAACCGGCGTCGTCACCGGAAGCACCTGAACACAGTCCTGTCCCTTCGTCCCCGCGGCGCTTTTTTTCAAGATCAGTTTCCCGTCCTCGTCTCCGTATTTCAGTTCATCCAAAGATGAATCGTCCAGACTTTTGATCAGCTTCTGGATATCCTCAATGGTCAGTTTCATGACAGTCTCCTTCAAAAAAACGTTTTTACAAACCCTGTATCTGAAAAGGGCTGTCGCACGCCGCATCCTCACAAATACAACCTCAGCAAAGGTAAATGTATTCACACATGCATCTCGTACAACAGCCCCGGATCGCAGTGATCCTCCTTGCCCCTTATTTATGCAGCTTTATGCTCTTCGATGTATTTCACTACACTCTCAACCGTGTGAAGATTCGGAAGCTGGTCATCCGGGATCGTCACACCGAAGTTTTCCTCAAGTGCCATCATCAGCTCGACAATATCCAGGGAATCAGCCTGCAGATCCTTGAAGAAATCTGACTCCGGACGAATATCATCTCCCTCGAAATTCAGTGTGTCGATAATAATCTCTTTTACTTTCTCAAAAGTTTCCATTTTCCCTCTCCATTCTCTGATAAATTAAATTTTTAGCTAAATTTTTTTACCTTTATACGTGTTTTACCATACACCAGCCGTCCGTATGTGTCAATATATTTATTTAAATTTATTTAGTTTAGTGTATATTATACGTATAATCAGTCATCCGATGGATATATCCGGCAATCACGGCACAGCTTGTACAGCATACACGCGCACATACTGACAGCCTGTGTGCGATATGCTATACTAAGGAAACACTTATAAAAAAAGAATATCACCTGCGACATTCTTTTTTACCGGAAAGGAGTTTTCACATGGATATTTCCAGTGCACTTTATATCTTTTGCGACGGAAAGAAAAAAATAGACAAATACGGTCCCCAGGACGGACATCCGAATATTGTCGGCTATGAGATCCTGAAGTTCCTGCGGGAACGTCTGCAGAACAAAGAGATGGAGGCCTTCGCTGATATCGTTCGCGGCTGCCAGTTCCTCCCCTACGACGAGATGAAACCGGATCAGCGGACGGACAAGAGCAGTGACATCCTTGGTCTTCTCTGGCGCAAGGGATCCATGAAGCTCTACGACAGCGAGGAGTTCGCGGATGTCACCGACTACGACTACCAGATCGATCTGGATGAGAAGACCTTCCGCATCCTCTCTCTCTTTGAGGTTACGTTTACCTTCGATGAGCTGGAGACGATCAGCGATGACGAGTTTATGGAGAAGCTGGCGGCGTTCAATTAAATTTACATAAGCCCCTGGAAACGCAGGATCCAGATCCAGAGGGTGAGGGTCAGGGAGCTGAGGATGGTCGATAAGGCCACGCAGCCGGCGGACACTGTGCCTTCGTGCCCCATGTTCTTTGCCATGATGTAGCCGGCGACGGTGGATGCCGAGCCGAGCATGATGAGTACGGCCAGCAGTTTTTCTCCCCGGAAGCCCAAGAATACCGCATGGGGGATGAATAAAGCCGTGAATCCGATCAGCTTCATAAAGGTGCCCAGAAAAACGGGCGGGAGTTTCTCGCCGAGCGAATGAAAATTCAGCTGTGCCCCCATAGCCAAAAGACCCATGGGTGACGCGAGCCGTCCGATGTAACCGGTGGTCTTCATCGCCATATCCGGAAGGGTGATTCCTGTCATCCCCCACGCGAAACCTAAAAGGATTCCCCAGATGATGGGATTCGTCACGATCCCCTTCAAGGCCGCCTTCAGTCTCTTCCTGTCGACGCCCTCACTTCCCGGACGCATCAGGGAGAGCACGAGGACGGCCATCACATTGTACAGGGGAACGCAGCCCAGCATCATCAGCGACCCGAGGGTTGCCTCCCCGTAGATATTCTCAATGTAGGTCATACCCAAAAGCGATGCGCTGCTCCGGAAGGAACCCTGCACGAACTCTCCCCGCACCTCTTTATCCCTGAACACAAGGGAAAGTACCACGGCCACCAAAACGCTGAGAAGCGTAATTCCAAAACAAAAAACAACGTAGCCGGTGTCCCAGACTTCCCGGAAGTCCACATCGCAGAGCTGTGTGAACAGGCTCACCGGCAGCGCAATCTTGAAGACGAAGCGATTCATCCCCGAGGCAAAGGCCTCGTCAATCAAACCGATTTTCCGGAACAGAACCCCCAGCATCATGACAAAAAAGACCGGCATCGTCGCATTCACACTGAATAAAAAATTTCCCATCTCATATCTCCCCGTATACTTGTCCGAAGACATACAGTCTCATTTCCCCTATGATAACAGAAATCGGGCAGGGGATATACCCCTGCCCGGTCATCAGATATTCTGCCATTTCACCGGCCTGCGAAATCATTGACTCACAAGCTATACTAGCGCTCATCAGATCCGTCCGCCAGTCGAAATGGTTTCTTTGGAAGTGCCACAGCATACATGAAATGATCCGCCATCGGAAGAGAGGTCTCACCCTCTGACATTCCGTAGGTGCCATATTCCTCCGGCAGATGGTTGTCTTTCAGCGGGATCATCAACGGGTAGCCCTCGATCAGGCTTCCCAGGGAGGCGTTGATCACCCGGTCCATCTGCCGCTGTGTCACGTTACGCTTCTGGTATTTCTTCGATGCAGACTCAAAATTAATCAGCACATGATCACCATGCACATCCACATCCTCGCTCATATTCGGAAGAGCAATCTCCCGAACTGTAAAAAACGACGGAACCCATCCGATAATCTTGTTGTGGTAGAGCCGGCGGATCGTCAGAATAGACGGATAGTTTCTTCCGAACGATCTGGATGACAGCAGGTACAATTTCCCTTTGTACTCCGTGATCGCCACTCCCTGCGTCGAGGAATCCAGATCCACTCTCTGCACATTGATCGCTCCCGTCTCCATGCAATAACCCTGCATGAAACTCCTGCCGCTTCCGCCCTCCCGGTTGTTGATGTCCCCCACGAAGAGCGTTCCCTTATAAGAACAGAGGAACGACGGCCGCACCGCCACACCGAGATAATCCGTGAGCTTCACGCTGACAGAATCCGTCTTCGTCTTCACCGCTTTAACAACCTCGGAAACCGGGAGCTTCCACACGCGGTATTTCGCATTATCGATCGCCACCTTAACCTCCTCGCTGCCCATCGTCTCCGGATCAAAATGATTCGAATCCGCGATGTAGATATTCCCGTCATTGCCGCCGTACGTCAGCGCGCCGACATGAGACTTGATATTCAGAACAATCGTCGTCAGATATTCATGCGTCTTCTTGTTGAGAACATAAATGCAGGAATACTTCTGCGGCCTGGCAAAATTATACGCGGAAATCAGAACAAACTGTCCGGCAACACAGAGCCCCTGCGGAACCATACGGCTCGTGGTACCCGATCCGAGATTCGTATTACTGATGCCCGGAATCAGATAATAGCCCGTCTTATACAGCGACCGGTTGAGCGTCCGGAACGAACTCCACTGACTGGTTCCGGTAAGCAGCTTCCTGTAATTCGACTCAAACGGGCTGTCAGTCGAAGTATCATACTGCGGGTTCGCAATCTGATTTCTGTCGAGAAACATCTCATACAGATTCATCTTCAGCGGATCCTCCCAGCTGACCGAACGCTTCACCTCAGACATCAGAAACGCCTCCGTGAGCCCGTTCCCGTACACCACCTTCGGATAAAAACACGAAAAGAGAACCGCCGCAACAATCATGAGACCAGCGACCAAACGCCGCATCGTCTGAAAAAGAACACACATGGCAATCCTCCTTTCCCGGAATGCAAAACCTGCCGAAGCAGATAAAACACTTATCTGTTATATGTATTCTAGCAAGGAGAATCCGTAATATTCGGATCATTTTTGTGAACAGAACGTTAACAATTTACGAACGTTTTCGTTATTCGGTATGATATTTTGTATCTTTTGCACATCCCTTATATTCTCATCAAAAATAAGTATGTTAATCATACATATATTTCGTTACATTGTGCCTATAATTGTATCCATTTTTCCGAACATCCCCATTCATATGAAGCGACGTGTTCGCGGATCTGTTTCGGTCCCGCGGAACACCACCTTTTGCTTCCGCACTCCCCAAAACGTCAGCTCCAAATCAGTCCCGCGGAACACCGCCTTTTGCTTCCGCACTCCCAAAACGGTCGTTCCATATCAGCCCCGCGGGGCAGGAACAGGTCCACGGGGCGCCCCTTGATCCGCGAAAAAAAGGCCGCCCAGAACCCTTCGTTCCGGACAGCCCTCCACTCATTTCTCTTCTATGTAAGGAAACAGCGACATATTCCTGTTCTTCTTATCAAACATATTGTTATACTGCAGCATTTGGTACTTCTCAATCCACTTCTTCTCTTCCCCGGTCGCCTCATTGAGATGCATAAAGCGCCCGTTCTCGATCGAATAATACCCCCGCGCATTAATCGCCGGGATGACCTCCATCAGCTTCGTCTGGAACTTGTTGTACAGCGGAAGCTCGAAATTTCCCCTCTCCAGCGTCAGCGTCGAGAGATAATTCAGACTCGTGCAGTCAATCCACGTCGAATCCGTCTCGTAGTTCGTCCAGATAAAGAACGGAACCTTGAAGAAATTCTCAAGCTCATCCATCGTCAGACCGGCCATACCCTTGCCGTTGAGCGTCTGATAGAACTGCCCGTTCAAACTCGGCTGATGATCTCCGAAGAAAACAATCTCGACCGGCTCGTCAACACTCCGGAAATAAGTGACAAGTTTCTCCACGGCCTCGTCTGTTCTGTGAGCAATCGTGAGATACTGATTGACGTCCATGTACATCCCCGAGGACTGAATCACATCCGTGTTGAAACCGGAGTAATAATCCGTGTAGCCGCCGTGATTCTGCATCGTGATTCCCATAAAGAAGAGACGCTCATCCTTCTTTTTGGAATTGAAGCGTTCAATAATCCTGTCAAAAAGCTCCTCATCCGTGATGTATTTGCGGAGCACCTTTGACTCGTCGAAGTATCCGGACGGCTCATCGAGGAAGTACATCTCGTCGAATCCAAGCTTCGGATAAACTGTGTTTCTTCTCCATCCGGTGGACAGATACGGATGCATGGCCACCGTTGTGTATCCGTTATTTTTCATCGTAGAGACGATCGAAGACGGATGCTGGTCAATATACTGCTGATACACGACAGAACCGGAAGGAAGATAGGCCATGGAATTTCCGGTCATGTATTCCCACTCTGAGTTCGGCGTCTTTGCTCCGAAGACGGAAGCAATCGCGTAACCCTTCACCGTGTTCTCGGACATCGAATGAACAAAAGGCATCACGTCGTCGACATTCGTATCCAGCTCCCCGAGCACGTTCAGATCCGCAAAAGACTCATCCATGATGACAATTACCGTCGGGTTCTTCACCTGGCTGTTTGTGGCGACATTCCTTACCGCATCCGCCTGCTCGGTATCCGTTGCGATATTATCAATCGCCTTCGCCGAGTAGCCGTCCGGCGCGGAAATAAAATTATCACGGATACTCAGCGCAAAATTCAGAATGAATCCATTCTGACAAGAACCCTTCTGCTCCCAGGTCTGCGTCTCCAGCTCAGCGGTTCCCTGCATGACGAAGAGGATCAGACAGGAAGCCACCACGGCGCTGATGGAGCGCTGCACCCAGTGCCACTCAAACTTCACCTTCACGCATTTCACCATCAGCGTGATGAAAAGAATGGAGAGCATGATGACAAGGGCTCCCCTGCTGTGCAGCTTAAAGCTGTAGTTTCCCGCGACGCTCAGTCCCGTACCGATCGTCGAGACATCCGCCCAGGTAATCTCGTTGTCACGGAAAACAAAAACAAAGTAATCCGTGAACGCCATCAGCATCAGAAACGAATGCGCGGCGATCGCTGCCAGTGCCGGCCTGCTGAGAAGCGCGTGCAGTATCAGATAGATCGCGAGCACAAGCAGCGTGTTCTTCGTCCGCATGTTGCTCTTGAGCATATTCCGGAAGTAGGGATCCAGAATCACCGTCTGAATACATATTTCCGTAAAAACACTGCCTGCGATGATAATGATTCCGGACCAGATCCAGGGAATCTTCTCGCTCAGTTCCAGCTCCGAGCATGAAATCAGAAAAAAGATACCCACAAACGCCGGGATTACCCAGACCGGATACTTCGCCGCAAAGAACATTCCGATCGCCAGGACAGCCATGACGCCCAACCATATATAATTCTTCTTTTCCGCTTTCCAATGTAACTTCATGTTTTATGTCTTCCTTAGTTGTTTTATTATGATCATCCGTTAGCCACGGTTAACACACTATTTTCTAAGATACCATATCTTATCGACAAATCAATATCCAAGGAAAAAAAATCACGAAATTTTCAATAATTCCAACGCCCGGTCTGCCGCAGACCGTCATCCGAATTCAAAAAATCTGTCATCAGTCCGAGATATCCAGATCCATATTGAAGGAAAGCTGCACGCCCGGATACGCCTCCAGCACGCGGTCATAGACCTGCTCGTAAACCGCGCGTCGGTCCTTCGCCGCAAATTCCACAACGATATCGAAGCGGAGCGCTTTGGACTCCTCGTTGTAGTAAAAACCGTGCAGCTGTTTCACGTATTCCACCCCGGTGGCGAGTTCCCGGATCTTCGTCTCCATCGCTTTGATCTCATCATCCCGGGTGTTCATGGAATAAATTCCGATTCCGTTGAGCAGTACGCCGGTCTCCCGATATACTTTTTCCGCGGACTTTCTGGCAAGGCGGTCGATCTGATCCGCCGTAAGGGTGTCCGGAACCTCGATGTGAACAGAGCCCTGGTAATTATCCGGTCCGTAGGCGTGAAGGGTCAGGTCGTACGCGCCGTACACGCCGTCCATGGACTTCAGTGTGTTCTTGACCGCCGATGTAACCGCCGGATCCACGCGTTCGCCGAGAATCTGACTGATCGTATCCCGCAGCATATCAAAACCGGCCTTGATAATTACCAGCGAAATCAGCGCGCCGAGCCATGCCTCCAGACTGATATGGCAGAAGATATACAGAGCAGCCGCCAGCAGGGTCGACGCGGAGATCACTGCGTCCAGCGTCGCGTCCTGACCGGAATTGACGAGAGAATCCGAATTTGTCTCTTCTCCCTTTTTCTTTACATATCTTCCGAGAATCATTTTTACGAAAACAGCCGCGCCGACGATCACGAGAGACGCCGCCGTGTACTCGGCATTCTGCGGATGGATGATCTTCTTTACCGATTCCTGCAGCGAAGTAATTCCCGCATAGAGAACGATCAGCGAAATAATCGCAGCCGTCAGATACTCGATCCGGCCATAGCCCAGGGGGTGCTTCTTGTCCGCCGGTTTTCTAGCCAGCTTGGTTCCGACGATTGTGATCACCGAAGACAGAGCGTCGCTCAAATTGTTCACCGCGTCCAGAATGATCGCAATGGAATTCGTGAGCAGACCGATGACTGCCTTGAAACCCGCGAGAGCGCAGTTAGCGATGATACCGATCACACTGGTGCGGACAATCACTTTTTCTCTTGTACTATCTTCCTTATTCATACAGAAGCTCTCCTTTTCTCAACTATTGTAAACATTATGACCAACTTGCCGATAAATTTCAACCAAAGACCGCATCCCATCCCGCCTTGTTCTCGCAATTCCGCTGAAAAGCGCTTTTTTATCTTGCGCCTGCAGATAAATCTTCATATACTAAAAGCGTCGGTCATCCGGCCGGCGCTTTATCTATTACAGGTGTACCAATAACAGGAGGATTTATTCATGAAGGAGTTTAAGCCGATCAAGGAAGGCAAAGTCCGCGAGATCTACGACACTACAGAGAATCTGGTCATGGTTGCCACAGACCGCATTTCAGCATTCGATGTCATTCTGAAAAACAAGGTGACAAAAAAAGGCACCGTTCTCACTCAGATGTCCAAATTCTGGTTCGATTACACAAAGGATATTATTCCGAACCACATGGTAAGTGTCGACGTAAAAGATATGCCGGAATTCTTCCAGCAGCCGCAGTTTGACGGCAACAGCATGCTCTGCAAAAAGCTCGAGATGCTCCCGATTGAATGCATCGTCCGCGGATATATCACAGGAAGCGGCTGGGCAAGCTACCAGGAGAACGGCACCGTTTGCGGCATTTCCCTCCCGGCAGGTCTCAAAGAGTGCGACAAGCTTCCTGAGCCGATCTACACACCATCTACAAAGGCTGAGATCGGTGATCACGACGAGAACATCAGCTATGAGAAGAGCATCGAAGTACTCGAGAAAGTTTACCCGGGCAAGGGTGAGGAGTACGCAAAGGCTCTGAAGGACAGCACACTCAAGCTCTACAAGGCCTGCGCCGAGTACGCCCTCTCCAAAGGCATCATCATCGCCGATACAAAATTCGAATTCGGTCTCGATGAGAACGGAAACGTTGTCCTCGCCGACGAAATGCTCACACCGGATTCCAGCCGTTTCTGGCCGGCAGAAGGTTACGAGCCGGGTCACTCCCAGCCGTCCTTCGACAAACAGTTCGTTCGCGACTGGCTCAAGGCTAATCCGGACAGCGACTACAATCTTCCGCAGGAGATCATCGACAAGACCATCGACAAATACAAAGAGGCTTACCATCTGCTCACAGGAAAAACCATCGACTGATCTTTTGAAAAAGACAGGGACTGCTGTACCAAACAGCAGTCCCTGTCTTTCATTTATATTGTATTCATTTTATATTGTAATATCCAGTTTTCCCTTCGTAATCATCCACTTCAGCAGATCCCGGTCCACTTCCTCGTGATCCGTCTCGTTGAGGATCTCATGCCGATCCTCCGGATAAATCTTCACCTGCGTGTCACGGATTCCGCTCTTCCGGTAGATCTCCGCAACCTTGCGGGGTCCCTCGCCGCAGTTCCCGACCGGATCGTCGCCTCCCGCAACGACAAAAATCGGAAGCGTCTTCGGAATGCGGTTGATATTCTCCTGCTTCTCCGCTTTTTCCAGTCCGACAAAGAGATTGTAATAGGCGTTCAGCGTAAAGACAAAGTTGTCCCAGGGATTCGCGCAGTAATCATCGACAATCTTCCGGTCCTTCGTCAGCCAGTCGTTCGGCGTCCGGGCCGGTTCAAAAGGCTTATTATAGGAGCCCAACGCCATATTATTAACCACCGCGCTCCTGTGTTTCCAGCCCCGGAAGCGGGCAATCGTCCTGCACATGGCTTTTCCCGCCGCCAGCGTCGCCGCGCTCTGATATCCGGTCCCGCTGATGATCGCGCCGGCCAGCCCCTCGCCGTACATGGTGATGTACTGACGGGTGAGGAAGGATCCCATGCTGTGTCCAAGAATAAAATACGGCACCCCAGGATACTTCTTCTGCGTCAGTTCCCGGAGCGACTGAATATCTCCGATCACACAGCCGTTTCCGTCCTTCTCAGCGAAATAGCCGTGCATCTCATCGTCCACAACCGATGCCCCGTGACCGAGGTGATCATTTCCGGTTACATAGATCCCTCTCTCGTTCAAATACTTCGCAAAGCGGTCATAGCGGTTCACAAATTCGCACATACCGTGAACAATCTGAACCACTGCGAGGATCTCACCCTCCGGTTTCCACTCGATCGCATGAATCATTGTCTTTCCATCCTTTGACGGATAATTAAAATCTCTCTTCACCTGCCGTCATCCTCCATCCCGTATCTTCCTGCCGGAAAAACATGCTCTTCCGGACACCAAAACGTCCTCCTCAGGCGAGCCACGGCTCCCATCGGCTGCCCCCTCTTCTATCTTCTATCTTATCCGACTCCCTGTGCCTCTGCAACCTCTGTGTGTATCACCAATATCGCGGATCGTTTTGTGTTATAGAAATTCCGGAGGAATTTCCCGGTACATCTCGAGACTATCGTCTCTCGATGTACCGCACTCGCCAGATATGCGGCATTTCAAGCAAGCTTGATGCCGCATCCTTGGCTCGTTGCCACACAAAAACGGACAGCCGTAAACCGGCTGCCCGTACATGTATCCAAACCTATTCTGTTTACTCAGAGAGATAGCGACGGATCGTCTGGATCTGATCGTAATCCACGTTTGTGTATGTGATTCCGTGCGCCTCATCTGCCGCGTTGATCATCTGACCGTTTCCGGCATAGATTCCGACATGGCCGTCATAAACAAATACGTCGCCGACCTGCGCGTCGTTATAAGATACCTCACGTCCATCACTGGCGATATCCCAGGAAGTACGGGAAGTGTTGATGCCGAACTGTTTGTAAACCTGCTGTACGAAACCGGAGCAATCCACACCGTCTGTCAGGCTGTTTCCACCGTATACATAGCGGTTTCCGAGGAACTGCTGCGCGTATGCAAGAAGCGCCGCACCGCTGGCTGTACTGCCGTTTCCGACTGTTCCTGTCGCCTGATAAGCCTGTGTAGCCGCCTGTCTGGCTGTATTGTAATCCGCACCCGTCTGTGCCGCAAGCTGCTGTGCCGCGTTGTCGATCGCCGTCTGCGCCTCTGCGGAAGAAGTGTCTACCGCTGCCGCGTCCGCGGACTGAAGCTGAACCATCTGGCTGATGGACTCGTTCTGCTGCGCGATAATCTGTCTGTACTCCTCCGCTTTTGCGTAAGCGTCCGCAATTTTCGCGTCGTAATCGGAATACTCTTCTTTCGCCTGACCAAGAAGCTCCTGCAGTCTGTTCTCACCCTCTGTGAGGGAATTCTTGTTCTTCTCAAGCTGTGCTTTCTGGTCACGCTGCTGAGCCTGAAGCTCCGAAACCTTATTTACCGCATCGGCGTAAGCCTGAAGCTGGTCTCTGTCATATTTGTAGAGATCATTGGTATAGCTGTTCGAATTCAGCCATGCGTTGATATCACCGTTCTCAAGGAATACTTTTACCCAGCCGATATCTCCGCCATGCTCGTATACATACTGGATACGGGCTTTCATCGCCTCGTGCTGTACCGCTTTATCTTTCTCTGCCACCTCGAGATCATCGGCCGTCTTTTTCATATCGGCTTCGAGGTTTGTCAGCTTCTCATTGATATCATCAATTCCGGAAATCGTTGTGACGAGCTGGGTCTCCAGATCATCGATCTGACCAAGAAGATCATTCTTTTTGGTTTCCATCTCATCAATCGATGCAGAAATAGCCGCCTGCTCACTGACAGCGTCGGCATTTACATTCATAACAGGTGTAACTGTCATCACTGCAACAAGACCAAGGATCATTATTTTCTTAATTTTCATATCTGGTTATCCTCTCCCCATAAGAAACATAACGAAATAATATGTCGTAAACAAAAAGCATTTGGCATAATTTTAACTTAATATATTAGAAATAATTCTTTTAATCTTTTTACATACTAGCATAATTTATATCCATAAACAAGTAAAAATCTACCCATTATTCGGTAATACCATAGCCACTTTTTGTATGTTTTATATACTAAAACAGATATTCGTCATAAATTTTTCCTTTTTTCCATTTTATTAAACCAAATCTGACCATTACAGAGACCGAAATCATTTCGCAACACTTTTTATGGAACAAAGTCCGCAAGCGGACCTCGACTCCCCCAGCCCCTCATTCCTGAGGGGAGCGCCGCAGGACTTTGGCGCGCGAGCAGAATCGCGAAGCGATCTTCCCATCTGCGAGCTGCGCATCCCGCGGAGCGTTTTGTCTCATGGGAAATTCGGAGGAATTTCCTATGAGATAAACAAAAGGCAGGTTCCTTCACCCGGGACCTGCCAGAAACAGAATCATCTCTGCCGTCTCTGCAATTTTCGTGCCGGAATCCATCGCGCACCGCTGCAGATAATGGTGCGCCTCCGGCTCTGTCATATGGTTTCGTTCCATCAATAGAGCTTTTGCCCGCTCGATATTCTCCTGTTCTTCCTTCGTCCGCTTCTCCGGCCGCTTCGTCTTTCTCCTCGGTTGATAATCGCCGGTCATAACCGTAAGCGTCTGAACGAGCTCGGAAGGTTTCAGCGGCGTCCCGAGAAAAACAACATTTCCGGGCAGAGCGTCATCCCCGACCTTATTCGGAGATGTGACGAGAAGAATCTGCATCTCCCCCGGAAGTTCCTCCGCGAGATCCAGATAAATCATGTCGTTCAGCCGGTAGCCGCAGACGACCACGGCATCCTCCAGGCGCCCCGCCATTCCCAGAACCTGGGCGCCCGTCGTGCACACGCCCATGACCTCGAGACCGTTTTTTCTAAGGATATTCCGTATCTTCCTGGCATCCTCTATTTTGGAATACGCAACAATAATACTTCGCAACCCCGTAATCCTCACAGCATCTTACACACAAATCTATCAGAACCCGCCATCCCTGGCATTTTTCCTTAATATCTTCCGAGATATTGATCAAGCTCCCAGTTCGTGACAACAGAACGGAACTCTTTCCACTCCTTCATCTTCTCGTCCCTGAATTTTGTAAAAATGTAATCGCCGAGAACTTCGCGGATCAGCGAATCCTGTTCGTACGCCTCCATCGCCTCTCCCAGCGTCTCCGGCAGATGCCTGTTGCTTCCTGTTGTCTCTCCCATCTCCGGCGCCGAAAGCCCCCTGCGGATTCCGTCCATACCTGCCGCAATAATCACTGCAAACGCCAGGTACGGATTGCAGACGCCGTCCGGACTTCTATATTCAATTCTTGTGCTGTCTCCGCTTCTGTGAGGTACATTGATCACCGCGGATCTGTCCGCGAGATTGTCCGACCAGATGACATCCGTCGGAGCGTCAAAGCCCGGAATCAGTCTCTTATAAGAGTTCACGATCGGATTCGTGAGCAGCGTGATCGCGCGGCTGTGTTCGATCAGACCGGCCACAAACTGTCTGCCCAGCTCGGAGAGAATCTCATCCTCATCGTTGCGGAACAGATTCTTTCCGAGGCAGTCTCTGCAGAATATGTTGACATGCATACCGGAACCGTTGACGCCCTCCGTCGGTTTCGGAAGGAAGGTTGCGTACAGGCCGTGTTTTTTTGCGATGGTCTTTACCGCCATCTTAAACGTCATAACCGCGTCAGCCACTCGGTCCGCGCGATCCTCGACGAAGTCGATCTCATGCTGTGCGGGTGAGATCTCATGATGAGATCCGAGAATCTGGAAGTTCATGTCCTCGAGTGTGAGAATGATATCTCGGCGCACGTTCTCGGCGAGATCGAGCGGAGCGACATCATAATAGCCGGCGTCCTCGTGTGTGACGGTTGTCGGGCGCCCCTCTTCATCCGTGTGAAAAAGGAAAAACTCCAGCTCCGGGCGGATATCAAAGGTATATCCCATCTCCGCAGCATCCGCCAGCACATCCCTGAGCACCCGTCTGGAATCCCCCTCGAAAGGTTCCCCGTTCTCATTGATCAGATCACAGAACATTCTGGCAACCTTTCCGGTCTGCGGTCTCCACGGATAAATCTCAAATGTATTCAGATCCGGCTTCAGATAGATCTCCTCTCCGATTTCCTCGAATCCGTGAATCGCGGACGGATCAAACACATATTCATTGTTCAGCGCTCGTTCCAGCTGGCTGACCGTCACCGCCACATTCTTTGTCATTCCGAATATATCACTGAACTGAAGGCGGATGAACTCAACGTCTTCCTCTTCCACCATTCTGAAAATATCATCCTTTGTATATCTTCCCATTGTTCATTTCCTTCCTTTACAGACCAGAAAAGCCATTTTCATACATCATACAATGTCTCTCTCGCTCTGAATATACCGAGTTTTCAGTATCTGCCGGCTTTTCCCGCATTTATTTGTGTTCCTTTTGGTTTCTCAGTTTTTTATCCTTTTTCCCTCAATACGCTTGAAGAAAAAGCACGGTTCTGTTAAAATAGTTAAGTCGTAATTCTATGGAGATGTACTCAAGTGGCCGAAGAGGTCGCACTCGAAATGCGATAGGTCGGGTAACCGGCGCGAGGGTTCAACTCCCTCCATCTCCGCTTTTTCAAAACGGCGGGAAACTCTTATGAGTTTCCCGCCGTTTCTTTATCACATAGGATACTGCTCCGCATTCCCTATGCGACATAAACGCTCCGCTGGGATGCGCAGCTCGCAGATAGGTAGATCGCCTTATTTCTTCTCCCCGCTCTCGACATCACGAATCGAGATGGCGTAGGAATGATTCATTCCGTCCGGAGACTTCGAGGATACATCCATCTCAACCATCCACTTGTCCCCGATCACAAAATCCGCGACGCATTCATACTCCTCGGAGGACGGCTCTTTTTCAAGCGCCATCACCGCAGCATTATATGCTTTCTTCGCATCTCCGGAGAAAAACATTGCCCCGCATTCCTTCATGAACTTCAGCGCTTCTTCCGTGGACTGACCGCTCGCCATGAAATAGTACCCGGTTTTTTCACTGTATCCGATCGCGCCGGACGCGTCTCCCGCATCGACATAGGCCGGATCCTTCTGTCCTTTTTTTCTCACCAGACCGTTGGCGTCGGCAAAAGCTTTCAGCGTCTCTTCTGTCACGTTGGTCTTGATCTCCTTCGCGTCTGCCTTCACCAGAAAGAGCGTCTGTACGCTGCTTCCGTCGGCGACTTTCTTCGCGGCCTCCTCAACCTCTTTCACGGAGTTGAGGCGCCGGAAAGAATCCTGTTCTTTCTCTTTGCTCTCTTTTTCTTTCCGCTCGTCACTTCCGGGCTTTTCTGTTGATTCACTTCCAACAGCTTCGCTGCCGGAAAGAAACGGAAAGAGTTGTTCACCGCTGTTCGCAGTGACCGGCGGATTCTGCACCGGCTTCTTCGCTTCCCTGCCCGTACTTTTTACGCCGAACACAATGATGATAATCAGCGCAAACGCCGCCAGCATGGCAATCACGATTTTCTCGGTCTGCGTCAGACGACTTCCGGTTACGGACTGTCCCCGTTGATCGGACACGTCCGCTCCCGCCGGCACAGCGTTCCTGTCCGGCTCGAGTCTCATACCGCATTTACAACAGAATCGGCTGTCCGGTTCATTTTCACAGCCGCATCGCAAACATTTCATACAGATCCCCTCCATTTACGGAAAATATCTCATATATTTTAACACACAAAGAGGACTGTTGCATCCACAGATCCAGCAGTCCTCCCGAATATTTATGAAATTCATGTCAAATCTTTGCCCGTTTTCCGCGCAGCCGGCGCGCATCCTCGCGAAGCATATATCTCAGTCGCAGATTTCAACTCCAACTGAGACGGGTTTGTTATATCCTCTCCCTGCGCTTCGCTAAGAGGAATGGTTCTTCTCCGGCCGAGATCAATAAATCCGCGACCATTCATCGATGTTGGACGGATCGAACCGGAACGGCTCTCCGAGTATAATCTCTGTCGCCCCGTCCTCGTCCGCCGTAACCGTATAATCACCGAGTTCACAGGAAAAAGAGTCTCCCGCAGCGCCGGTGATCTGTCCGTTTACCAGCGCGATCGAAGTATATCCTGCAAGGCTTCCGAGATCGATCGGATTCCAGAGGAACATATACGGACAGACGTCCTCGTCATCCGTTCCGATGTATTCTCTCATTTCCGACGGAAGTCCAAGCCCGGTCAGCTTCACACTGGATCCCTGATCCTGAAGAACTTTTGCAGCCGCGCTCATCCCGACCGATGTCGGCGCCAGAATGACTTTAAGGCTCGGATATTTTGTGAGCAGCGCCTGCGTCTGATCGGCGGACTTCTGCGCCTCGTCATCCCCGTATGCGATTTCATCGAGCGTCAGCTTCGCATATTTGCTGTCCGAGTTCGCGATTTCCTCCATCGCGTCGATCCACGCATTCTGGTTCGTCGCCTCAGCGGTCGCGGAGAGAATCGCATACTCACCCTCGCCGCCGGTGAGATCATAAACCGCGTCCATCAATGTCCGTCCGATTTCGCTCGCGCCGGCCTGATTACAGAATACGGAACGATCGCCAGCCGCGACATCGGAATCCAGTGTGCAGACAGCGATTCCCGCCTCCTTTGCGTGATTCAGTGAGGAGGAAAGCGCCTCCGCGTCGTTCGCGGCAACCGCGATCGAATCCACGCCCTGCGCAATCAACGACTCGATCACCTCGATCTGCGCATCCGCGGTCGCAGCCTCCGGATACGACACAATCGCGATCCCGCCGGCATCCTCCACCGCATTTCGGAATCCGTCAGCCTCCCGCTCGTTGAACGGGTTTCCGGAAGATTTCGGGACGAGCGCGTAAGTGCCTCCGTTCTTCGCGATAACCTCTTCGGATCTTGCTTTCACAGAATTTCGGCTCTCTTTCAAGTCGGAAACCGTCTGTACAGAATCTCCGGATTTCGACGCTGTTCCGGAAGCACAACCCGCAATCATCGTTGCCGCCATCGTCACTGCCATTCCCACACGGATCCATGTTTTCTTCATCTGTGTTTTCCTCCTGAATTCTCCATGATTTCTTCTTTCGTTTCTATATGTTTCCGGCAAATCAATACTCAGAACGATAACATCCCCTCAAAAGTTCGAAAAAACTTACAGCCTGCAGATTCGCAGCGCTTCTTCAAAATTCATCTGCCCGCCGAAGAGATCCAGCGCGCTGCCGATCGTGACATGAATGCGGTCTCCGCCCTCTTCTTTCAGCCACTTCAGATCCTCATAACTTCCGACACCTCCCGCATAGGTGATCGGAAAAGCCGTTCTTCCGCTCCGCTCACCGATCGCGTCGGAGGCCTTTCGCAGGATCGTGACAAGCTCTCTCTCGACTCCGTTCGCTTTTCCCTCCACATCCGCGGCGTGAATCAGGAACTCGTCGCAGTGCCCGGAAAAATCCAACAGAGACTCGACCGTCACCTCCACCTCCGTAAACTTCTGCCAGCGGTCGGTGACGATATAATATTTCCCGTCTCTCTTTCTGCAGCTCAAATCCAGCACCAGGTGCTCTCTTCCCACACTTGCCTCGAGCCTTTCCAGATTTTCGCGGGAGATTTTCCCATCCTTAAACACGTAGGAAGTCACGATCACATGGCTCGCGCCGGCCCCCAGAAATTCGGCCGCGTTGTCCGCATGGATGCCACCTCCGATCTGCAGTCCTCCCGGCCACGCCGCGAGCGCGGCTTTCGCCTGTCTCAGCGTCTCCGGATAGTACTCCGAAGACGGCGGGTTCAGCAGAATAATATGACCGTTCGCCAGAGCGCGTTCTTTGTATAATTCCGCGTAAAAAGAGGCGTCCTGTCCGGAGACAAAATTCTCTTTCGCCTGATCTCCCTGATCTCGCAGAGACCCTCCGACGATCTGTTTTACCTTACCATTGTGTATATCGATACACGGACGAAATTCCATTTCTATTGCTCCTGTCTTTCGAAGACTATTCCAAATTCTTTTGCATGTATTGTAGCACAATCGCCATTTATTTGTCTTGCCAAACAAAGAGACCGCATTATATAATTTTTATACAGCAACCAAAGTCTGCCACAGGCAGGCCGGTGCAGGAAGCCCGGCTGTCTCGGCCATATGAAAGGATGGTATATGCCATGACGAAGTATGAGTGTGGACCTTGTGGATATGTTTACGATCCCGCGGAAGGTGATCCCGAAGGCGGAATCGCACCCGGAACAGCATTTGAGGATCTCCCGGACGACTGGGTATGCCCTCTCTGCGGCGCCGGAAAAGAAGACTTCAAGCCTGTAGACTGATTGACGCATCATCATTATCCTTATAATAACGCTTCGACTCCCCACTTGGGGCTCTCCGAAGAAAAAACACCGCCGGAAGCTGGTCTTCAGCCACGGCGGTGTTTTTTGTTTTTTCATTGAGTGATGCGGATTTCTCCGCATCCTCTCTTTCCGGATTTCTGCCCGGCTTGTCTTTTCCCTGGATTTGTTTTTTGGAACTTACCACAGAATCAGAGATCGCAGTGGTTTACGGTTCTCGGGAACGGAAGGACGTCGCGGATGTTGCCCACGCCTGTGAGGTACATAACGCAGCGCTCAAAACCGAGTCCGAAGCCTGCGTGACGTGTGGTTCCGAATTTGCGCAAATCCAGGTAGAAGTCGTACTGGCTCATATCCATTCCAAGCTCTTCCATTCTCTGTTTGAGCTTGTCATAATCTTCCTCTCTCTGGCTTCCGCCGATGATCTCGCCGATTCCGGGTACCAGACAGTCAGCAGCGGCAACCGTCTTGCCATCCTCGTTCAGCTTCATGTAGAAGGCCTTGATCTCCTTCGGATAGTCTGTGACAAAGATCGGTTTCCTGAAGACCTGCTCCGTCAGGTATCTCTCGTGCTCGGTCTGAAGATCACAGCCCCAGCTTACCTTGTACTCAAACTCATCGTTGTGCTCCTCGAGAAGCTTGATGGCCTCCGTGTATGTCACACGTCCGAAGTCAGAGTTCATGACATGATTCAGTCTGTCCAGAAGTCCCTTGTCCACGAACTGGTTGAAGAAGTTCATCTCCTCCGGAGCGTTCTCAAGCACGTAGCGGATAATGTATTTCAGCATTGCCTCCGCGCAGTCCATATCGTCCTGAAGATCTGCGAAAGCAATCTCCGGCTCGATCATCCAGAACTCTGCCGCATGGCGTGTCGTATTGGAGTTCTCCGCGCGGAAGGTCGGTCCGAAGGTGTAAATCTTGCGGAACGCCTGCGCATATGTCTCACCGTAAAGCTGTCCGCTTACGGTCAGGTTTGTCGGTTTTTTGAAGAAATCCTGGGAGAAATCCACGGATCCGTCCTCGTTTTTCGGAACGTTGGCCAGATCCATCGTTGTCACCTGGAACATTTCACCGGCACCCTCGGCGTCGCTGGATGTAATCAGCGGAGTGTGCACATAGACGAAATCATTCTCCTGGAAAAATTTATGAATGGCGTACGCGCACAGGGAACGCACGCGATAGGTCGCCTGAAACAGATTGGTTCTCGGGCGGAGATGCTGGATGGTACGAAGGAATTCCACCGAATGTCTCTTCTTCTGAAGCGGATAATCCGGCGTGGACTCACCCTCGATCACAACGGCATCTGCCTGGATCTCGAAGGGCTGTTTTGCCTCCGGCGTCGGAACCAGCGTTCCCTCGACGATCACCGCCGTTCCGATATTCAGAGAAGAAAGCTCCGCAAAATTCTCCAGTCCTGTTCCGTATACAATCTGAAGGGTATCAAAGAAAGTACCGTCATGGAGAACAAGAAACCCGAAGTTCTTGGAGGCGCGGTTGTTGCGAACCCATCCGCCGACTTTGATTTTCGTGTTCAGATACTTGTCGCGTTCTTTAAAGATCTCTCTTACTGTTACTAACTGTTCCATCTCTTCTAACCTCTGTTCCTCTGTTATATTTTTTCAAAGCAGCAGGCAGATCTTCTCCGCCTCCTGATGTCTGTTCTTGTTCGCGTTGCTTTCCGCGCGCGGACCGTGTCTCGTTCAACAAAATCCACTCTACTAGAATACATTCCGTACGAAAAAAACGCAAGTTTCATCTCATGAGATATGTGATAAACCGGAAGCCGTCCGTGCGGAACATTTCTCTGGAGTCATCCGACGCGATCGCCTTCGGCTTCCCGGTCTCACGGTTGTATACCCAGATATTATCCCTGTCATAGCCGATGATGAGATATACCGCCGTCTTCGTGTAACCGAGCACCGGATACCCGCGGGAAATATAATATCTCATGGAATCCTGCGTCACACTTGTCAGATTCAGCGTCATGTAATTTCCGCCGATCAGCTGCGCGAGTTTCTTTTCATCGAAATCCAGCTCCCAAAGACCATCCGGAACGGAACCCGTATCGATCGTGTATATATCCTGCCAGTCTCCGCGCTCCCAGATATACTGCTGCGCGTTGTTGAGCACGAGCCCTTCCACCTGATCCGCTTTGTTCACCGCCACATTCGGCTGATCGTAGATGCCGACAAGATCTCCCTGACTGTAGACGAAATACTTTCTGTTCTCCACTTCCGGCCACTCGAGAACCATCTCCTCGCCGGCCTTTCTGTAACGGAGCTCCGCGTAAGTTGTCTTCAGCTCCGGACGGGCAAAGGCATCCGGAAATGTCAGCGTCATTTTCTCTGCCGCCCTGGAATAACTGATCGGATTGAGAACAACATCATCTTCCTTTGTCACATTGTCCACGATGTGATCCATTCCGGCCGGCGCAAAGCCGTCGCCGAAGCGGATCGCCAGGGTGAGCTCCAGTCCCGTAGACTGCTGGGAAACCCCGGTGACATAGATGTCATCCTTCCGGTATTCCTTCATTAGCTTTCCGGCCATATTCTGAATGATCAGTTTATACATGCCGACAGTCACGCCGCCGGCAGAATCCGTGACAATATCCTCATCCCGGACAAAACCGTAAACGAAATCTTCATTTACAAAGCCGCAGGTTTCGATTTTCTGACCGTCCGGCGCCTTCACTTCTGACGTTTTTTCCGTGTCGAGATCCATGATCGTCGCCGAGGACGCGCTGTTTTCCTCTCCGCTGTTCTCCCAGGCGACTGTGTGCTGACTTTCAGACGCAGCGAATCCGCCGGAGGGAATACCGGACTGAACCACATCATAGGCTCCGTTCTTCAGATCGATGCAGCAGAGTTCTGCTCCGAGATACAGATACAGCTTCTCCTCCTCATTTACATAAGAGAGTTTCGAGATACTTCTGTTCAGGACAGAAAAGCTCTGATTCAGCGGAATAAAAATCTGCTCCTCCGCGCAGCCGTTCTCGACAGAATACACCATAACCGAGACTCCCATCCGTCCTTCATGGGCTCCTGCCGGCATATAGCCATAGACCGTAAATGTCGTATCACCATTCTCGGCCACCCGCTGGATCGATATATTATGTTCCCGGTTCTCCGTCCTGGCGTCCATATCAACTTCACCGCTCTTTGTTCTGCGGTTCCGAAAACTGAAAATCCTGTCCAGGCTGCCCGTATTCGTGTTGTACGACCAGAGATCTCCGTTTACCACAAACGCCGCAATATCCCTGCTCTTATTGGACGCATAAGACAGATCCCTCTTCTGAATACCAAGATCAAGTCCCGTGTTTGTCTGCACGGCGCCATTCGCCTCAAAAACGAGTTCCGCGCTTCTGTTGAAATTCAGAAGAGAGACGTCGCCTCCTCCGTCCGTGATCTTCATTCGGTACACATCGCGAACCGTGTAGTACTCCGGGTCCTTATTGCTGTTCACCGCGGAAATCAGATAATCGAGTTCCACCGTCGCAGTCGTGTTGTTTACCGCGCTGATCTTCGGCACAGCCGCCTTGGCGAGCGTCGGACTCATTTTCCCCCAGGAGACCATATCCTCACTGGAGTGGATGTCCAGATCCGCAAAGCTCCTGTTCGGAGCGGAGACATCCGATTCCAGATACTGAACCAGCGTGTCCGATTTCAGCTTATCGAGGCAGGTTCTGTAAAACATATCCGTGAATTCCAGATACTGTTTCATCTGTATGCCTCCGGCCTGGAGAACCCTGGTGTAATAATACACCGGTTTTTTCTCTCCGATATCCACTGTAAACCGGAGTGTGTATTCCTGGCTGTTCCGGATGCCGGCTTTCACCGGGAACTCTGCGCGAATCATCCCGTTCTTTTTCTTAAGATCCGTGATCTGACCGTTCTCCACCGTGCTTCCGTCCTCCATCGAGATGACATCATAGGTGATGCCGCCGACGGTCTTCCCGCTGTTTTCGATCAGAAACGTCATTGTGCGGTCCTTGGCGAGAGGGGTGACGCTGTCCCTCAGTTCCTGTTCTCTCAACTCCTGGCGGACGCCGAACATCTGATTTACCCGTGTCCCCTCCACCTCCATATAAGCCAGCGGAAGCTCCGGCGCCGTCGCCACTTCCGTCTTTCCCGTTCCGGAACCGACTTTCATTCTTTTGTTGTTGAACTGATATGTAAATCCGATCAGGCTCACTGCAAAAACAATCAGCAGTATCAACGCCCTCCGAACGTTTCTTTTCATAATGTACTCTACCCGTTCCCTCCGGCATCCGCCGTCTCACATCTACTCCGCCGGATACCCGTAAATGATCTGTTAAACCGTCATCGTACATCGTCCGTAAAACAGGGCGCTGTACTTGTTCGCATTCTGTCAAACAAAAAAGGAGGAAAATTCCTCTCCCTCCGGTATAATTCCGATCGCGATCTCGTTCCCGTTGTCCGGATCAGAAAAAACAAGCTCCGATGCGCAGAGTGCCAGCGTTTTTCCCCTGCTCGCCCCTTCACCTTCCGGAACAGCTTCTCCGTATTTTCTGTCACCGACAATCGGAAGCCCCGCGTTCGCCAGCTGCACCCGGATCTGATGATGTCTTCCGGTCAGAAGGTTGATCCCGAGGAGGCATCTTCCGTCTCCCGGCATCTCCCGTACGCGATAAACAAGTTCCGCTCTCCGGCAACCGGCCGTTCCCTTCGCGACAACCGCTGTCGTGTTTGTCTTTCCGTCTTTCAAAAGATAATCTGTCAGCAAAATCTCCTTGTTCTGTTCCTTGGCGGTACTGAGCTGCTCTGCGGTCTTCTCAGTCATTCTGACCACCGCCAGGTAATGCTTTCGGATTCTGTGTGCCTGCAGCTGCTCCGACAGCTTTGCCGCCGCCTTCTGCGTCTTCGCCGCCAGCACAATTCCCTCCACCGGCTGATCCAACCTGTTGATCACCGCAACATACGGCTGCCGGCCGGGATTCTTTGAAGCAAGGTATTTCATCATTTCATTTTCCAGCGTTCGTCTGCCGAGAGCTCTGCTCTCCACAGCCATCCCCGCCGGTTTGTACACTGCAATATAAGAATCTGTCTCCTGAAGAATCTTCATAATCACCCTCTGCTTCATCATTACTGTCAATCGTTGTCATTATACACGAACACGGAGTTTTGCGGCAACTTTTTCAAAGTCCGCAAGCGTACTTCATCTCCCCCATCCCCTCAATCCCCCCGGTGAGCGTAGTCGGACGAAAGGCGCGCGAGCAGAATCGCGTTAGCGATCCACCCATCTGCGAGCTGCGCATGTAAGCACAGCGTTTTGTGTTATGGAATTTCGAAGGAATTTCCATAACACAAATAAACGACCGCCTTATCAATACTTCTGATAAGACGGCCGCCTACTCATATGGTTCACTTGTATTCAATTGTTTGCACCTCTGTCAATGCAATTATATATTCGTATGTATTGTCTGCGGTTCCTATTCCTTACCTGAACAGGGTCTGCCTGTTCCGAACGTTACGCGCTGAATTTTTAAACAGTATCATAATTTCTCTTCTTATGATTAGCCTCGTTTCTTTACACGACGCCGGATCTGTTCTCTATGTGGTAGATTCTCAATATGAATTGCCGCTGCGCTGTACCTCTCAGCTCTCCGGTTCCGGTTTCTGTCCGGTAACTCGCTGTTTCATCATTCTATTGTGAGAGGTCTTCCTGTAAGGATCTGCTCTGCAATACCACATCATATTGAGGATGATTCTCCGGTGGATTATCGACCATAAGATCATACCTCCTTGTTCTCTCGGCATCCTCCCGTCGGCCCGAAGTTCTGTCTCAGGCTTCTCTGTTGGGATTCCGCTTCGTTTTTATTAATCATAGAATAGCATTCCTGGGTTAAATTGTCAATATTATTTTGTTTTATATAAGAATATTCTCTTTCCTTTCATTGCCTGGCGATCAATCTTTCTGAAAACCCTGGAAATCCGGGTCGTTCTCGTATTCCACATAGCCCATCTGGCGGTCGACAATGCTCATGATCTCCTGGATCTTCATCGACTTGAGGATATATCCGGCCGGATGATCCTCCATGACTTTGTGCACGCTCGGCGCGTCGTTTTTTCCGGTGAGGAACATGACCGGAATATTTGCGGTCTCCTCGTGCTTCCGGAGCTCGCGGAGGACCTGCGATCCGTCCATCTCCGGCATGAGGTAATCGAGCAGTATGAGATCCGGTTTCACAACGGACGCGATCGACAGCGCATGTGCGCCGTCTACGGCAGGAATTACTCTGTATTTTCTTACAAGACTTCCTCTGATCATCTTCAGATATGGCAGGTCATCGTCCACCAGAAGAATTAATTTCTTTTCCATGATCTCTTTCCCTTCCTTATTTCATAAGAAGTGCCTGCATGCTGTCCCAATTGAAATCATCCAATGCCTCTCTGAAGCGCCGCACAAACTCGATTTCAGCCGACTCATGGGAAATTTTTTCCAGATTCTCCGTCATTTTCGACGCACCGTCATAATCAAAATCGTCTACCAGCGCGCGAAGCTTTTGAATCGTCTCCGCATAGCTGAGCTTCGGTTCTTCCTCCGACCCGCTCTCGCAGGTGTCAGCGCAAAATGCGTTCTCATGTGTTCGATCCATCTCCAGCAGTATCTCTCTGACCGTTCGGATCATAGCAATGATATCATCGGTGTGATACCAGAAGGATTCCATCTCTCCGCGCTTGTAACAGAGTTCCATGAACTCCGCCAGCCTGCTGGCGCATTCAAATCCGATCAGTCTTGTGTTGCTCTTCAGCTTATGCATATGGAAAGCAAAAGCTTCACCGTCTCTGTTCTTCTGCAAAGTCTCAAGGTCAGACAGCAATACTTCGGAGTCCTTCATGAACATTTGCAGCGATGTGAAAAACATCTCCGGCGAACCACAGAAGGAAATCGCGGAAAAAACATTGATCTCGTCGAGCTGGAAAACCCATCCGGGAAAACTGATGCGGTTTGTCTCCTCAATACTCTCAATATATCCGTTTCCGTCTTTTTTCTCCGCTTCTCCGTCCTTCACTTCCACCTTCTCGATCTTGTCGGCCGGAAGATGCTTCATGACAACCTGCTCGAGAAGATACGGACGGATCGGCTTCGTCACGTAATCGTTGAAACCGGCTTTAATATACTGCTCTCTGGCACCCTCTACTGCATTCGCGGTGAGACAGATCGCCGGAACCGTCCGGCAGTATTCCTGAGGAAGTTTCCGGATCTCCTGCAGGGTCTCGATGCCGTCCATCTCCGGCATCTGATAATCCAGAATAACGAGATCGTACGTATACTGCTTCATCCAGGCGAGAGCCTCTGCTCCTCCGGACGCCGTGTCGATGTGCATCCCGGTTTCCTTGAGAAGTTCCCGGATAACCATGAGGTTCATCATGGCGTCATCTACAACCAGCAGAGACGCCGTCGGCGCGTGGAAGGATTCGTGATACTCGGTATCTTCCGTTTTCCTTCTGGAATGAAGGGCGTACTGTCCGATCGACTCCACGGATGCCCGCTGCAACGGAATATCAAAGTAAAAGATGGAGCCCACGCCGTATGAACTCTTCAGCTGGAGTTCGCCGCCCATCATCTCCAGCAGTTTGCGGACAATGTTCAGACCGAGTCCGCTACCCTGAATCGTCCTTGTATGTTTAAGATCCAGACGCTCGAAGGATTCAAACAGCCTCTCCCTGTCTTCTCTGCGGATTCCGTGTCCGGTGTCCTGTACCATAAAGTGAAGAACGACCTCCGGGAGCTCCTCCGTAGACAGCGCCGCCAGTTCTTCCATCGACTGTTCACTCCTGAGAACACAGCGGAAACTGATTTCTCCGGTATCCGTGTATTTCACTGCATTAGAAAGAATATTGATCAATACCTGTTTCAGCCGGAAGCTGTCTCCGACGAGACTCATGGGTATTCTCGGATCCACCTGAAGATCAAACCGCAGTCCCTTCGCAGTGATCCTGTGCCGGAACATATTGTCCAGATCGTCGAGGATCGCAGGGAAATCAAACTGCTCGTTGACCGCCTCCATCTTTCCTGCCTCGATCTTGGAGAAATCGAGTACATCGTTGACCAGAGAGAGGAGCGTATTTCCCGCCTCATGGATATTCATCGCGTATTCCCGAACCTTCGGACTCAGATCTTCGCGGAGAATCAGGTCATCCATACCGAGAATCGCGGTAATCGGCGTCCGGATCTCATGGGACATATTCGACAGGAAGGACGTCTTCGCCTCATTGGCCGCCTGCGCTTTCAGCGCCATGTCGTTGAGTTCGGCCGTGGATGTCGTCAGATAGTTCGTCAGACGTTCCGTGAGGGAAAGCATCTCCTCACCGCTGCTCAGGGGTACCGGGAAAAGGTCGCCTTTGACTGCGGCCTGCTTCGGCCCTTCCCGCATGGCAACCGCGACAACCGCTCCACTGAACAATCCCTTTACGCCCTTCCACCGGTAGATTTCTCCGGAACTCGTATTGGCGAGAAGACCGATACAGGTTCTCAGATAAAGTTTGATCTCCTCCGCCTCATAGTTTCCGAGAAGTCCCTCTCTGCTCGCACAGCGGAAGACAAAGACGCATTGCGGTTCAAACTGATTGACGATCTTACTGCCCTTGTCAGCTTCCTGAATGAGTTCTTTGATACTTCCGTATCCGAGCTGAAGTTCCTCATCCTCATAGATATCCCCGTAGAAATAGAGCGTTCCGTCCTCGTCGTTCAAAAACGGAACCCGGACGATCTGTATCCCGTCTCTCTGAAGAATCAACGGGAACTCGTTGATATTGCTCAGGAAATTCTTTGTGTTCTCTATGCCCAGATATTTCTCATAAAGCCCGACCGCGGGAAGGTCATCCAGTTTCACCAGAGAGGTGTCGCCGAGCGGACGTTCCCGTTCACTGTCCACATGCGCCTTCACTCCTCTTCCGAGAACCTTCCATCCCAGCCGGTAATCCACCATCAGATCCAGATCCTCGCCGGAATATGCCACCGCCAGAACGCCTCTGTCGATGACCCGGTTGCTTCCGATCAGGTAGGGGGTTATCCCCGCAAAGAGATCCTGCAGATACTGACTGGCTTTTGTCCCGAAGAAGGCCACGTCCTCGTCGAATCCTTCGGTCAGTTCATTGATAAATCGCGAGATTTCCATCCGTCTTCCGTGGGTAAAAAGCTGAACGCCTCTCAGATTCGGAATACACATCAATTTCTCGCGAAGATCTCTCGTACATTCTTCCTGCGACACCTCGTCGAAATCATATTCGAACACAGTCGAGTCCGAGGATTCAAAGAAAAGAAAGCTGATTTTCGCTCCCAGAAGGTCATTCTTCTTGTCCCGTCCGTACTGGGAAATTCCGGTCACGATCATCTTTGGATAGGCTTTTCTCAGAATCTTGATTACCTGCGAAATCAGCTGTTTGGGAACTCTGTTGGTATAGACGACGACCACGGATGATTTCGCCTCGTAGTACATGGTCTCGAGACCGACATTGTTCATAATTTCATAGACATCTTTTTCGTCATGGACGATATAGGTTTTCTGAATCATGCGATCCTCCGGACTGGAAAAAACAACGGTTTTTGTTAAGAAATATCGACATTTTTCTACATTCGTATAAGACGAAAGACCGCTTCCCGGGATGCGCTTTGTGCCCCGTTATACCTGTTCTTAAATGACTCGGCGAAATACTTGCCTGCCCGGACAGCGCACGTCGGAAACCCTCGGCACAGACCGGCAATCCGCGGGAGTTTCCTGTGGCAAAGAGGAAACCGCAGGAATTTCCTGCGACATAAATAATACAAAAAGGCGAAAAAAAGAAGAAACGCGCGCACCGCGGGAGTCCGGATTCTTCCATCCTTCCTCATCGTGTGTCATTCACGTTTCTTCTCTTTTTTCTTTCCTATACGCGCGGGAAACCGCTCGTCTTTTATCTCACTGTCAGGATTTGTGCTCTCTGTAGTAGTTGATCAGACAGCCGTCAAGGATAATCTCTCTCTCGTCGTCGGTCAGATCTCCGAGACGAAGCTCAAACTCCTTCAGCGTTCCGGCCTCCGGATCTACCGTGTAGGCAGTGATGCTGTTCTTCTTTGTCTCGACCGCGCTGCGGATCTGCGGAACAAAGAGGAAGTCGCCGTTCTTGAACGGAAGCTCGCCCTCGTCTACGAGGAACGGAAGCATTCCCCAGTTGATCAGATTGGAGCGGTATCTCTTTGTCGCGTAGTCGTTGGCAATATTTGCCCAGCCGCCGAGAACCTTCTGACAGGAAGCTGCCTGCTCGCGGGCGGAACCGTCTCCCGGTTTTACCGCGAAGATCGTGGAGCCGACGCCGATGTTGTCGTGTCCTGTCTCCGGGAACTGTTTGCGGATGGTCTCCATCACCGGCTTCAGTGCCGGAAGTGCCTCGCCTGCGCACTTGCCTTCCTCGAGGGCATGCTGTGCCTTCTGTACTTCTTTTGCTCTTCCCACATAGAGCGGATCTTTTCTGGAGAGAGCAAATTCCGCAAGACGAAGCGGATTGGAGCGGTAAGAGGAAGTCTCACCGGACGGAATCAGCTCGTCTGTTGTTGTAACCGGATCGTGAATCTCGGATACCACCTTGAGGATGAGATTCTCCGGAAGGGCGGACATGGTCGGCCAGTCCTTGATATTCGGTCCGAAGCGTACTTCAACCGTCTCATCTGCTTTTCCGTGGCTGTCGAATACACGATGCTCGTAGATATTTTTGTCAAAATGATATACCGGATGACGGTACTCACCCGCAAACTCTGTAGCCGGTGTGAGGTATCCCTGGTTGGCAGCTGTTGCCGCGATGGAACGCGCGTCCATGAGCGCAACTCCTGCAACCTGTCCCTCCTGAACCTTGGATCCCTCGCGGTTCGGGAAGTTTCTTGTGGAATGACGAATGGACAGATGTCCGTTGGCCGGTGTATCGCCTGCGCCGAAGCAGGGTCCGCAGAATGCCGTCTTGACAACCGCGCCGGTCTCCATGAGATCTGCCAGAACGCCGTTGGCTGCCAGCTCTTTGTAGATCGGGGAACTTGCCGGATAAACACTGAGGGTGAAGTCATCGCTTCCGATGTACTGTCCGCGGAGAATGTCCGCAGCATCACAGATATTCTCGAAACCACCGCCCGCGCAGCCGGCGATAACACCCTGATCAACCAGGAGACGTCCGTTCTTCACTTTGGAGTGAAGATCGTAGCTCACCTGTCCGTTGAAGGATACCTGCGCTCTCTTCTCTACGTCATTCAGGATATCGTCGAGGTTCGCGTTGAGCTCCTCGATGGTATATACATTGCTCGGATGGAACGGCATCGCGATCATCGGACGGATCTTGTCCAGTTCTACATGGATGCATCCGTCGTAGTAGGCAACCGCACCCGGATTCAGCGGGCGATAGTCGCCGGAACGGCCGTGCTCGTCGTACCATCCCTTGATGGCGTCATCGGTTCTCCAGATGGAGGACAGACAGGTCGTCTCTGTTGTCATAACGTCGACGCCGATACGGAAGTCTGCGGAGAGATTGGAGATTCCGGGTCCCACAAACTCCATAACTTTGTTCTTTACATAACCCTTTTCAAATACGGCACCGATGATCGCGAGAGCAACATCCTGCGGACCGACGCCCGGTACCGGACTTCCTGTCATGTACACGGCAACCACGCCCGGCATCTTGATGTCATAAGTCTTGGAAAGGAGCTGCTTCACAAGCTCCGGTCCGCCCTCTCCCATAGCCATGGTTCCGAGAGCTCCGTAGCGGGTGTGGGAATCGGATCCGAGGATCATGCTTCCGACACCTGCCAGCATCTCGCGGGCAAACTGGTGGATGACCGCCTGGTGCGGCGGCACATAGATTCCGCCGTATCTCTTCGCGCAGGAAAGGCCGTACATGTGATCATCCTCATTGATCGTACCGCCGACTGCACAGAGGGAATTGTGGCAGTTTGTAAGAACATAGGGAATCGGGAACTTCTCGAGCCCTGATGCTCTGGCTGTCTGAATAATTCCGACATAGGTAATATCGTGGCTTGTCAGCTTATCGAACTTAATCTGAAGCGCATCCATATTATCTGAAGTATTATGTGCCTTCAGAATACCGTATGCCATCGTTTCTTTCTTTGCTTCTTCCGCGGAAACACTTCTTCCGGCCGCCTGCTGAAGCTGCGCAGCCGCGTCAGGGCCGTCCGCAATTACCGTTTCTCCGTTGACGAGATATACTCCGCCGTTCTGTAACTCAATCATCCTTCTCCTCCTGCCCTTCCGGGAATCCGCCTTTATTCTTTCTCCCATCCGGGTCTACCGTCGTTATTTTTTCGCCGGTTTGTATCTTATTTGCAAATTCACAGATTTTATCATATATTATTTGAGAAAAATTGGCAAGGCAGGAGGAATACTGATTCATGCGTATGTGGGGAAAAATCTGGCAAAATAATCATCTGTTGAAAAACACGACCGTCACCGATGATACGGAGGATACCAGAACCCATAAAATCTTCCGCTCACTGGAAACCATCTGCCACGAATGGGATCTCTGTGTTCCGGTGTGGCTCGACTCCAATATCCGGGAATTTAAACAGAACAAAAAAACCCGTTTTTATCAGGACAATTTTGTGGGAGAAGAAATCGATTTCGACTACCTGGAACTGCTTGTTCTCGAGGAGGACTGAGCACTGAGTCGTCTTGCTTGGCCGGGGCATTCTGATACGTGCTATTCGGACAGGCAGACAGGTAATTCGCCGGATTATTTATGAACAGCTATCCTTGTCCTTTGGGCAGACTTCCAATTGACTTTTGACGCAACATGAGAAATAATAAAATCTGATATTTTGCGTATACAAGAGTATACTTTGTGCGTGTTTCACAGGAGGTAATGATCCATGATTAACTGGAAAAATCTTAATGAACTTTCATCCTATCAGGAGCTTGGCAAGGTTAAACCTCTTGATCTTGCAGAGGCAATGAGCGGATCAAACGGCGCTGACCGCGTTGGCAGGTACACGGTCGATATGGCAGAGGGTATGACCTACAATTACGCAGCAAAAGCTGTCGATGACGATATCCTCGGCACGCTTGCAAAACTTGCCGAAGAAGCACAGCTTGCTGAAAAATTCGAGGAGCTCTACAACGGAGCCGTTGTAAATACAGGTGAGAAGAGACTTGTTCTTCATCAGCTCACCAGAGGTCAGCTCGGCAATGCCGTAGAGGCTGACGGAAGCGACAAACGCAGCTTCTACATTGAGCAGCAGAACCGCATCGCCGATTTCGCAAACAAAGTACACGCAGGCGAGATCGCGAATGCCAAGGGCGAGAAATTCACAACCGTTGTACAGATCGGTATCGGCGGAAGTGACCTCGGCCCCCGCGCGATGTACCTTGCGCTTGAGAACTGGGCAAAGAAGACAGGAACTTTCAAGATGAACGCAGCCTTCATCAGCAACGTGGATCCGGATGACGCATCCGCAGTTCTTGCCTCCATCGATGTTGCTCATTCCCTGTTCATCCTTGTTTCCAAATCCGGAACAACACTTGAGACTCTGACAAACCAGGCTTTCGTGATGGATGCTCTGAAAAAAGAGGGTCTTGATCCGGCGAAACATATGATCGCAGTTACATCCGAGACTTCTCCGATCGCTCACAGCGCGGACTTCCTGGATGCCTTCTACATGGATGACTATATCGGCGGACGCTACTCCTCCACTTCCGCGGTAGGCGGCGCTGTTCTCTCCCTTGCTTTCGGACCGGAAGTATTCGCAGCATTCCTCGACGGAGCTGCAGCAGAGGACAAACTTGCCACAGAAAAGGATCCGCTCAAAAACGCAGCGATGCTCGACGCCCTGATCGGCGTATACGAGCGCAACGTACTCGGCTTCCCGAGCACAGCAATTCTTCCGTACTCCCAGGCGCTCAGCCGCTTCCCGGCACACCTGCAGCAGCTCGATATGGAGTCCAACGGCAAATCCGTAAACCGCTTCGGCGAGCCGATCGATTACGTGACAGGACCGGTCATCTTCGGTGAGCCCGGAACGAACGGACAGCACTCCTTCTACCAGCTGCTCCATCAGGGAACAGATATCATCCCGCTTCAGTTCGTAGGCTTCCGCAACAGCCAGATTCAAAACGACGTTGATATCCAGGGCAGCACCAGCCAGCAGAAACTCTGCGCGAACGTAGCTGCACAGATCGTTGCCTTTGCCTGCGGAAAAGAAGACGCCAACCTCAACAAGAACTTCAGGGGCGGCCGTCCTTCCAGCATCATCATCGGGGATGATCTGAATCCGAAGACACTCGGCGCTCTCCTCGCTCACTTCGAGAACAAGGTTATGTTCCAGGGCTTCCTTTGGAACGTCAACAGCTTCGATCAGGAAGGCGTACAGCTCGGAAAAACACTCGCGAAAGCAGTTCTTGCTCACGAGACAGAGGGCGCGCTCACAGAGTACAGCAAACTTCTGAACATCTGATCCGAAAGATACAAAAGAATAAGAAAGTTCAAACGGGATCCGCGTCTGTTGCGCGGATCCCGTTTTTTTACTGCATTCTCAAATTTTCTTCGCCATGCCGCGGAGCAAACGGACACAGTGTTTGACACAGTCCGCCGTAAAGGTATTGTCGTCGGCGACGGCGCTTCCGTCCGCCTTGTCGCAGATGACGCGGATGATCAGGAACGGCACCTTGTTTCTCCACGCGGTCTGTGCGATGGCGGCTCCCTCCATCTCCGCGCAGGATCCGTCAAATGTGCTGATCAGTTTCTCCTTTGTGTCCTTGTCAGCGATGAACTGATCACCGCTGACAATTCTGCCGCGGAAGGTGTGGATCTCCGAATTCACCTCGGCGCAGACCTCCTCCGCGAGGGCGATCAGTTTCTCGTCTCCCGGGAAGATATAGGTCTCCATGCCCGGAACCTGTCCCGGCGCGTACCCCCACACGGTCGCGTCCATATCATGCTGGACGGCATCGGCGGAGAGCACAATGTCACCGATGTCAATTTTGTTCTGAAGACTGCCCGCGATTCCCGAATTGATCACACAGTCCACCTGAAACTGATCCACCAGAATCTGTGTACAGATCGCCGCGTTGACCTTGCCGACGCCGCTCTGTACCACAACAGCCGTTTTTCCCTCAAAGGTTCCGCGGAAGAATTCCATCCCCGCAACGGTAGTCACGGTGACCTCCGTCATCAGCTGTTTCAGCTCCGCAACTTCCTCATCCATAGCTCCGATAATTCCGATTAAACGCATATGTCTCTCTCTTTCTTCTGTTTCTGCCGGCCTGCCGGCGTTCTCAGTTTTTTCGTCCGGATTCTTTGATTTGCCTTCCCTGATCCGGGTTCCTTCATCGATCTTTATCTCCCGTCATCTGTCCCACTTGTCACAGAGCGCGTTGATCTGATCCGTAAACTTTGCCAGATCCTTATTCGCGCCTCCCTCGTTGTGCCGGATCACCGTCATCAGCCGCTGGCCGGCAGCCACGAGTCTCGCAAATACCGTTCTCGCCCGGAGTGTGGAAGGCCGAATTCCGCCGCTCTCTTTGACGACAGGAACTCCCACAGGCGTCGAGAGCATCTTGCCGGTGAGCAGATCCACCTCTGCTCCCGAGTAGGGCGCGTAGGCGTCATAGCCGAGCTCACGCCGCAGACGGTTCGCAAAAATCTCCGTCACCAGGTCCTCGCCGTGGCAGACAAAAACCTTCTGCGGTTTCTTCTCGAAGGCAGCCGCCCACTTCATCAACCCCGCGTTATCCGCGTGTCCGCTCATGCCGGGAAGTACACGAATGCTCGCATTCACCGCGACATCTTCTCCGAACAGCCGGATATGATCCGCGCCGTCCACGATCGCGCGCCCCGCCGTTCCGACCGCCTGATAACCGACAAAGAGGATGGTGCACTCTTTTCTCCAGAGATTGTGCTTCAGGTGATGTTTCACCCTTCCGGCGTCGCACATGCCGCTCGCCGAGATGATCACCTTCAGATCGTCGGTCTCATTGATGTTCTTCGAGTCTTTGGCATCGACCATCGCCTTCAGCCCCGAAAACCCGATCGGATTGATTCCCTGTCTCAGAAGATCCGACGCCTCCTCATCATAACACTCATCGGGATGATTTTTAAAGATTTCTGTCGCCTCGTTTGCCAGCGGGCTGTCCATGTAGACGGTAAAGTTCCCGTGATTTTTTACCAGATCCTGCTCCTTGATCTGCCGGATATAGTAGAGAATCTCCTGCGTGCGCCCAACCGCGAAGGAGGGAATCACCACGTTTCCTCCCCGGTCAAACGTCTCCTGGATGATGTGCGCCAGCATTTGGACACAGTTTACCTTTTCCCCGTGGCTCCTGTCTCCGTAGGTGGACTCCATCACAACATAGTCCGCCTCTTTGATGTACTGCGGATCCCGGATCAGGGGCTGATCCACATTTCCGATGTCGCCGGAGAAGACGATTTTTTTCTCTCTGTCCGCCTCTCTCAGCCATACTTCGATACTGGCAGAGCCCAGCAGATGACCGGCGTCCGTGAAGCGAATGTCGATGCCCGCCGCCACGGAAATGATCTGATCGTACGGATGCCCTTCGATCTGCCGGATCACGCCGTCCGCATCGGCCATGGTGTAGGGCGGAACATACTCCGGTTTCCCTGCCCTTCGCCCTTTCCGGTTTCTCCAGTCTGCCTCAAACTCCTGGATGTGCGCGCTGTCCCTCAGCATAATATCGCAGAGATCGGCGGTCGCGTTCGTCGCAAATACCGGTCCGCGAAATCCCATGGCATAGAGCTTCGGCAGCATACCCGAGTGATCAATGTGCGCATGTGTCAGAAGAACAAAATCGATATCTGACGCCGGAACCGGCAGCTCCACATTCTCGTAGACATTGTTGCCCTGTTCCATGCCGTAGTCGACGAGGAACCGTTTCCCCGCGGCCTCGAGATAATAACAGCTCCCTGTGACCTCATGATCCGCACCGATAAACATTAGTCTCATAGGCATTTCCCCCGCAAGTCATCCGACGGACGCTATCGTCCGTACACGTCCCAAGGTACCATTCCTTCTTTTTCAGAAAGATCTGTCTGTTTGATTCTATTATATCGCAGCGCTCATCCGCGCTCAATAAAAGTTCCTCTTCCCGCCCACTTTATTCACCGCTTCTGTTCATTAATAACGCCGGTTATTTTCACCGATATGGTTTATAAGATTGTTCTTATGATAAGGCAGATCTATTCTGCGATTTTCCTTATCACCATCGGCCTGGCCCCGGCGGTTCTCTCGGATCCGCGCCGTTCGGGCCGACAGTCATTCGTCTCAGTTATTATGATTACAAAGAAAGCAGGTGCAGAAAAAAATGAGAATCAGGAAACCGACAGCACTCATCCTCTCGGCCGTTCTCTTTGCGACGGTCTTTTCCGCGTGCGGCGGAAGCGGACCAGCAGCAAAAACAGACAGCAGCGCAAAAGAAACCTCCTCGTCGGGCGAGACTTCCGGAAAGGCAACCGAAATCAGCCTTTTCAACGGAAAAAGCGAAATCGCCGATCAGCTTCTCGATCTGGCCGCGGCCTATGAAGCGAAAACCGGCGTCAAAGTCAATGTCGAGACAGCCGCTGCCGGCGTGGATTCCCAGGCCAAACTGAAAGCCTACTTCCTCTCCGACAAGATGCCGGATATTTTTGTCTGTGAGAGCTCCGGTTTTGAAAACTGGGAGGGACTTCTGGCGGATCTCTCGAAAGAGAGCTGGGTATCGGATACCGATGCGGCGTTCACGGACGAGACCTACGGAACCGTCGGGTTCCCCTACACGACAGAGGCCATCGGTCTTGCCTATAACGCCGATCTTCTCGCGAAGGCCGGCATCGATCCGGCCACGCTGACCGGACCGGATCAGATCCGCTCTGCCTTCGAAAAACTGGACGAACAGAAGGCTTCCCTCGGACTTACCTCCGTCGTCGGCTACTATGTCGACGATGAGAACCTGTCCTGGTCCACCGGAAATCATCTCTTCGGCGTATATCTGGACTCCGGACTGGACAGAAGCGATACGACTTACATCGATATGATCACCAACGATCAGAAGCTCGATCGTTCAAGATTCCGGAAATACGCCGATTTTGTCAAACTGCTCTCCGATTACTCCGACAAAAACAACATGATCAAAGGAACCTATGAAGAACAGGTCAAGGCGTTTGCCTCCGGCAAATACGTGTTCATCACCCAGGGATCCTGGATCGGAAGTCTGCTGACGACCACCTGCAAGGACGCCTACGAGAAGGCCGGCAGCTTCAAAGTCGGAATGATTCCCTACGCCTTCGAAGAGGGCATCGACACGATCCTCACAAGCTCTCCGTCCTGGTGGGCGGTTCTGAAGGAAGGAAACGCCGACGCCGCGAAGGAATTTCTCGCATGGTGCGCCGGCGATGAGGGACAAAAGATTCTCGTAGAAGAGGCCAACTGCGTCAGCCCCTTCAAATCCTGTACCTACATCGCCCCCGATCCGTTCGCCGGCGTCCTGTCCGGCTATATCGCCAGAGGGAAAACCTCTTCCTGGCACTGGATGAACCTGAAGGAGGGAATCGCCGCCAACGCGACCGGCACGCTTTACCGCGAATATGCCGAAGGAGAAATGGACGCAGACACCTTTACATCAGAGATGGAAAAGGCAATCCATTCGTACTATGCAGCCGAATAAGGAGGAAAAAGCGTGAATACAGACAAAAAGAAAAAAGCCGTGAAGAACCCCAAAAAGCCGGTGTTCTTCCGGACAATCCTGTTCGAGATCACTCTGGTAAATCTGATCATGCTCTGCGCCTTCGGTCTTGTCATGTACCAGATTCTCAACTCCATGGAAACAAACAATGAGACCAGCCGTGTCATGTCCGAGTATGTCCTCAATCTGAGCCGCGACGAAAGTCTTCTGAAATCGGATATCATGTCGCTCTACGATCAGACACTCGGCTACGTCGACGCCACCGCACAGGAAACCCGTGAGGCTCTGCTTCCGGAAATCGAGAGCGCGAAAGAGGCGATCACAAACGACATTGACGGTCTGACCGAATCCGCAAAAGACTCTGCCAACGCCGAAGACATCACCTACGCCCTCTCCGAAATCCGCTCCGATGTGGATCGGATGATCGCATACATTGATTCCGCTATTGCCGAGACCGACAAGGGCAACACCGCGGGCGCGAATGAGATTCTGTTCAACAAAGCGGAGCTCCAGAAGGTTGCCGCTTTTCACATGACAAAGAAAATCGACGATGAGATCATCCATATCGAGAATCAAAACAATGCCACCGCCGACAAGCTCCTCGCAAGCGGAAAAGCCGTTGCCACGCAGGGAAACATCATCTTTGTCATCCTGATCGTTCTGAACTTCATCATCAGCTGGCTGTTTATCGTTAGGAAAATCAATTCCATCTCCCGCGGTATCAACCATATGATCAGCGACATCAATGACAACAACGGAGATCTCACCTGCAGAATCAACACACGCACCGGTTCGGAACTCGTGTATATCGTGAACGGCTTCAACCATTTCATCGAAACCCTGCAGACCATCATGCGCGATGTAAAACACGGAGCCGGCACGCTGAACGATTCCTCCCGCAAAGTCAGTCAGGGAATCGAAAATGCGAACAGCCACGTATCCAGCACCTCCGCAGCCATGGAGCAGCTCTCCGCGGGAATGCAGTCGATGGAGACGATTGTGGATTCGATCGACGCACAGGTGGGAAGCGTGCGGACAGCTTCCATGAGTATCAACCGGCAGGCAGCCGAGGGAAGCACAAGGGCCAACGCCATCAAGGCGGAGGCCGACCAGATTCAGTCCTCGGTTCTCGTCAAGAAGGAGAATATGCAAAACCGCGTAAACCATCTGTCGGAAGTTCTCGCGCAGTCCTTAAAGAACAGCGAAAAGGTAGAGGAGATCGACAAACTCACAAAGACTATTCTCGACATCGCCTTCAAGACAAACATCCTGGCACTGAACGCCTCCATAGAGGCCGCGCGCGCCGGGAAGGCCGGACAGAGTTTCGCCGTTGTCGCAAACGAGATCAGCACCCTGGCATCCAATTCACAGGCGGCCGCGGCCGACATCTCACGCATCAACGAAGAAGTCACGTCCGCTGTAACTTCTCTCTCCACCAACGCGCAGGATATGCTTGGCTTCATCAACAGTGAAGTCATCGCCGACTATGACGATTACGTGGAGACCGGTGAGAAATACGAACAGACCGCCGGTTACATCCACGATCTTCTGGCCGACTTCCACGACAATGCCGACCATCTGGACAAGGTCATGACGGATATGACAAACTCCATATCCACCATCAGCTGCTCCGTGAAGGAGAGCACACAGGCCGTCAATATGACAGCGGCAAATACCGTAGAGATCGCTTCCGAGATCCAGACCATATCGGAAGCCGCCGAAGAAAACACCAAGGTCAGCGGACGTCTCAACGACACTGCGGGAAAGTTCACGCATGTCTGAACCACAAAAAGGAAGGTCAAATCGTCTACCGACTTTTCCAACTCAGCGCTGATCTCCCGGCTAAGTTTAATCTTACAGCCATCCTTCTCTGTAACCTTCTTTGCCATCATCTACCCTCGATTTCATATTAACATCATGCCTTTAGTAACACAATTACTATGAGTATCGATTTCTTACTATCAATTATAGTAGAGAGCGCACCAGATGTATAGCATCAGTTTATTTTGTGCCGCATTATATATATTTTTAGTGTTTTGTTGTTCGTGTACAGTTTGCGGCCTCGCGACATGTCGGGCGAACACGTTGTCTCGTCGGAAGCGCTGCGCCGCTTATTTGGAGCCGGTTCCGGAAACTCGCGAACCATCTTCTGTCACATAATCTACGCATCTGCAGAATCCGCCTCCTACTGCGCAGGTTGCGCGGTCTGACTTGCGGCGTTCATCGCGTTATCGACCGCACCGCCCCCTTCCTTGACTTTGTAACTGCCTGAGCATAGAATGGAAACAGCAAATTTTCAGGAGGCTCAGAATGAAGCACATCGTACTCACCGGCGGCGGAACTGCCGGACACGTTACACCGAATATTGCACTGATTCCCCACCTCAAAGAGCTGGGCTATGAAATATCCTACATCGGTTCCTACATGGGCATTGAGAAGAGTCTGATCGAGGCAGAGGGCATTCCGTATTACGGCATCGCCACCGGAAAACTCCGCAGATACATCGATCTCAAGAATCTCTCCGATCCCTTCCGTGTCATCAAGGGCTACTTCGAGGCCAGAAAACTGATCAAGAAACTGAAACCGGACATCGTCTTCTCCAAAGGAGGTTTTGTATCCGTTCCCGTCGTCTTCGCGGCGTCGAGCAGACGCGTCCCGGTAATCATCCATGAATCAGATATGACCCCGGGTCTCGCAAACAGACTCAGCATCCCGAAAGCGTCCAGGGTATGCTGCAACTTCCCGGAGACATTGAAGAACCTTCCGGAGGGCAAAGCGATTGTCACAGGCACGCCGATCCGCGAGGAACTCAAGGCCGGTGACAAACAGCGAGGTCTCTCCTTTACGAAACTGTCCGACACCAAACCGGTGATTCTCGTCATGGGCGGAAGCCTCGGAGCGGTAAATGTCAACAACCACGTTCGCGAAGCTCTCCCTGAGCTCTTGAAAAAATATCAGGTCGTTCATCTCTGCGGAAAAGGACATCTGGATGATTCTCTGAAGGATCTCGAGGGCTACCGCCAATATGAATACATCAAGAAGGAACTGCCGGATCTCTTCGCCATGGCAGATCTGATCATCTCCCGTGCCGGAGCAAACGCAATCTGCGAAATCAGTTCCCTCGCGATTCCGAATCTTCTGATTCCGCTCTCCGCCCAGGCCAGCCGTGGCGACCAGATTCTGAACGCCCACTCCTTTGAAAAACAGGGATACAGTCTGGTACTGGAAGAGGAGAATCTCACCAAAGAGAGTCTTCTTGCAACGGTCGAAAAGCTCTATGAGAATCGCGATTCCTTTATCTCCGCGATGAAAAACAGCGGCCAGACCGACTCCATTCCGATCATCCTGAAGCTGATCGAGGAATGCAGAAAGTAACCAGCTTCACACAGACTGACGGGCTACGGCGAAACGTATGGAATTGTGCGATTTGATAAGCGGGCAAATATTTGGTCGGGTTATTTAAGAACAGCTCTACGAATATTTACCCCAAAAAGAAGAACAGGGTTGTGCCGCTCGTGCACAACCCTGTTCTTCTTTTTCTGTGACAAAAATCTTTTATGGAGATTCCATTTTGTTTTCAGACGCGCCGGTCTCTCCTGTCAGAAGTCTTCACATCCGAACCGCAAATGTATCTCAGCTTCTCAATTCCTTGCTCTTCTCAAGAATCTCTTCTTTCCATGCATCGGTGAGCTCACCCGGTTTCCAGCCGACACCTGCATGATCGTTCTTGTAACGCGGAATCAAGTGAATGTGAAAATGGAACACGGTCTGACCTGCAGCTTCTCCGTTGTTCTGTACAATATTGTAGCCGTCACTCGGAAGCGCGTCCTTCATAAAGGTGACAATCTTCTTGGCCAGCACAAAGGCCTTTGCCGTCAGTTCCTCCGGCATCTCTGTGATATCCGCATAATGCTGTTTCGGCAGAATCAGGGCATGTCCCTTCGTCGCCGGACCGAGATCCAGGATTACTCTGAAATCTTCATCTTCATAAATCGTTGCTGACGGAATCTCCCCGGCAGCGATTTTGCAAAAAATACAATCACTCATTTTCTTTCCTCCCATCGGATCTTACTAACAGATATGGATCTATTATACTCCGTAATCGCCCAAATGGCTTTTATTTTTCCTCCCCGATCCGTCTGTAAATAAACTTTAGATCCGCAAATTCCACCAGATCGCCGTCACGGAGGACATAGAGCTCGCCGCTCTGCAGAATCTCTCCGTTCAGACGTGTTCCGTTTCTCGAATTCTGATCCTCGATCCGATAAGTTTCCCCGTCCCAGAGCATCCGGGCATGAATCCTGCTGACTGCTGCCGAGGACAGCACCAGATCCGCAGCCCTCCGGCTCTTGCCAATCAATATACTGTCATTTTCCAGCGCAATCACCGATTTCCCGAATTCCGGCTGCGGAATCAGAATTGCCTTTTCCCTGTCCGCAAGTCGCGGCACCGCTTTCCGCTCCCCCAGAGAGACTGTCTCGTAAGATCCGTCTTCATCCGGGACGTCTCCCTCGCAGTCCGTATACGCATTTACGCCGACTGTGGAGTGCGATCTTCCCACGCTCAGTTCCGATAGACCGCTCCCGACATTCGTATCCTCCGTCTCAGCCATCCGGGCGCCCTCTGCCTCATCCCGGTCCATCTCCTCCAGGATTTCCATCTCCATCCATTCCTCGCCGAGCAGTTCCTCCAGAGAGACATCCTCGTCCGGATCTTCATCCCTCCGTTTGTTCCACCACATGAGAAAGCGCTCCGACAGTCGGCGTTTCTCTCTTTCTTCCTTTTCCTTTCTTTTCTTCTTCTCCCTTTGAGCCCCGTGTCTTGCGAAGAAACGATGCAGGCTTCTCTCTTCCGTCGTTTCTTTCTTCGCTCTTTTTCTATCACTCTTTCTATTCTTCTCCTCCGACTCGCCGTCCGCTTCGAAAAAAAGCTTTTCTGCATCCGGCGCAGTTTCCTCCATCTGCTCTTCCACCGGTTCCTCCCCGGCCTCTTTTGCTGTAGGTTCCGCAGACTGCCCGCATTCCCGCAAAAGATGAAGAAAAATATCCGCCGTGAGATTTTCACCGGCCGAAATCCGGTAGAACTCATAACCAAGAAAAACCGCTCGCCGGTCGCCGTGATCCAGAAGTTGAAGAAGGTACTCTCCGAGGGCCTTCAGCTGTTCCCGGAAGGATTCATCGCTCTCCGGATAATAACAGAACCGGATTTCTTTCCGGGCCGGATCCATATACATATATTCCGGCCGGAGCATCAGACCGCCCGGGTCCAGCAGATAATCCGAAAGCTGCTCCATCGCCTCATAGATCGATCGGAATAACAATTCCAGAAGCTCCGCGCTCACCTTTTTGTACTCCAACACACTCTGAAAGGTCTGTCTCGATGTCACATCGAAGTAAAACAGACGTTTTCCGTCCATCTCATGTACGCAGCATTTCAGAAACCCGGGAATTTCATTCGTCGTAATCATTTTTATCTGATACGCGTCCGGAGGAAGAGCCTCCCCCTCTGACAGGATCAGATAATTCCCATACATCTCTCTTCTGTATACAGCCTTCAATTTCCTCCATCCTTCCCCGTCCACCATCCCACCTTCATCCGTCTGCAAGTATAGCCGTTTTTAAATGATTCGTCTGCCCGAACAGCACGCATCAGAAAGTCTCTCCGCAGCCCGTCTCAAACCTGTCCTGCAATTCATCCGTCTCCAAACAGTTTTCTCTTCCAGCTCCCCGCCTCCCGGATTCTCTCTGCCGGTCTCTGAAGGAGCAGTCGCACGTCTGTCCGGTACCGGAAAATCCCTGTCTGAAGCATCGGAAACCGCTGCCCCCAAAAAGACACGTCCGCCTCGCCGCCGTCTGCGCGGACAGAGACAGACGGACGTGTCCCCGGCACCGGCTGATCCGTGATCCGTTTCCCCGCGTGAATCACTGCATTTTCTGTTCCGCTCTGCCCGGCCTCTGTTCTGTTCAATGCTGTCAGTGCGCATTCCCACGCAGTCATTTCATACCAGTTTCGATTATGCACAAAAAAGAAAAGTACCAGCAGCAGAGCCGTCATCATGACCGTACAGGGCACAATCACCGCGGCCTCGACCGTCAGAAAACCGCCGGACAGCGCCTGCCGCTTTTCGTTCATTTCCTTCGTATTCATGAACCCTTTCCTGTTCATTTCGTCGCGCATGATTCATCCTCCGTTTATATCTGCAGACAACTGCTGACCGCACACACGACACTCCACGAGAGGTACCCGGCTGTCAGGAACGGAAGAAAGGGATATACCCGGTTCTTTTTTCCGCGGGTACAGGCCTCCCGGATCAGTCCCCAGATACAGACATATACCAGACCTGCCAGCGTTGCCATCGCCGCCGCTCCGGTTCCGCAGCACGCGCCAAGAGCAATCACAGCCAGTCCGTCTCCTGTCCCGATCTTCTGTCCGGACAAAAGCGCCGTGAGAACAAGAATCAGTCCGGGCAGCGCTGACAGCAGACAACTTCCGGGTGCGCTCCCCTGACAGAAACACCGGAATAAGAAACCGGCCATTCCGGTTGCAATCGTCAGCCACAGGCATATTTCCCTCTTTTTCAAATCCTGCCGGGTATTGAACACAAGCATGACCAACGCTCCGGACACGGGGATCCAGTTTTCATTCACCATTCTTCTTCTCCCTCGCTGCACACCGGCTGCACTCACGAAGTCCCGCCACTTCCGACTCTGGCACCAGCCTCACCTTTCTCACAAGTCCGCTGCAGTGCGCATCATTGTGGTAGCAGGTTCCGTCTGCCGCTACGTAAACCACTGCGTTTGCGGCCCCGTTTCCCGCGCATTTCTCACAGGCGTGATACCTGCGTCCTTCTGCGTTTCGAAGAGAGGACAGGCTTCCTTTGGACACTGCCTCGACCGACAGCGCGATGTGCGTGCAGTCCGCGTGGGTATGATATACGCTCTCGTGTTCCGTCACCAGAACCAGTCGTTCGCTGCTCCCGCTGTCTCCGGCTTGATCCGGACTTCCGGCGTCGCCCGACCAGACTCTGACTCTTCCCCTGCAGGGAATGCTGACGGCGGGAATCGGCACAGGAAACCATTGCACGCGGTAAACAACCGGTTCTATGAGATCCACATATCTGTCCCCGGCCGGCTCCTCCGCCCCCTGAACAGCCGCGATCCGCTCCGCCTCCTGTCCCAGCCTCATCTGCGCATCGCTGTACGCTCCGAAAAGATCCATCATGCAGATCAGACTGACCACACAGAGAAAAAACAGCGGGACGACCCAGGCAGCCTCCACCGTCAGACTCGCCCCGGCTGCAGATCTGCGCACATTTTTTCTGCAGAAAAACAAAAGCCTACGCCTCTGCATTCTTTCGAATAAGGGAAACCGTCGCGCTTTTCTCAGGATATTCCCGGTGGTTGCTCTGGCAGAAGCACTTTTCACTCGTATCTTTTCATCATCTTTCATCTCACCCACGCCACATCCCTCCTTTCTGCAGAATAAATGTACACAGATCAATTTGTGCTTCCCTGCGGATTCGCTCAGCCCTTCATGTCGTATCCGAATGCCCGCCTGGTAGAATAATCTCTTCCGCAGATATCCGCGTGCAGCTCGACTTCCATCGCGTCCACACAGCAGTCGAGTGAAAAACCGCCTCTTCCTGACGCACGCATATTGAGCTCAACAAGATCCATCAGAGCGCTGAGAAGTTCCCGTCCGTCCACCTTCATCAGAAGAATCCGCAGATAGTCCCGGTAACTTAATCCCGCGTCGCCATCTCCTGTCCTTACCCCGACGCTCCCTAGTCCGGCGAGTTCGCCGAGTTCCAGTTTCCAGTCCGCGTCAGATTTGACCAGAGGAACCTTTCCTCCGTTTACAAGACTCCGCAGATCCATGACCGCCTCGCCGTACGCCCACGAACACTTCAGCGCAAAGGAGACCGCCGGCGCCGCCTCCGGCGTAAGAGACGCGGCGGCCATCGACGCGGCGAGAAGATCCGCCTCCCGTCCTTTCGACGGATTCGTCAGCAGATAGAGCAGGTTCGACGCCTCCCGGATTTTCAAAAGATCCAGGAGAACTTCCCGCAAGTTTTCCCGGTCCGTTCCCCGGCGTTTGATCCCGTATTCGATCTGACAGACTGCGCCGGCCTCGCTCGCGTCGTCCGTGTAACAGCAGAAATCATCCATCAGATATCTGCGGAGCCAGGACGAAGCGTCACCGCTGCCGCCTTCCCATCCCGTCGGCCGCATACCGATCCCGCACTTCAGCGCGCGGCAACCTGCAAGGTTCTCTTTCGCGATTGTTCCGGACGGAATCTTTCCGACATCCGGAAAAACCAGTGCCAGCAGCCCTCTCTTTTTCAGATTTGTAACGGCCTGTATCGGATTCCGGAAATCAGCCGGAAGGGCCGGACGCTCATCCTCGCCGCACTCCACATAAAATGCATCTGCCCGCGAAGGGGTGATGCCCGCCCTCTGTTCCAGAATGTCCCGGACAGACGCGCCGTCTCTCTCTGTTTTTTCCCGAAGTCTGTACAGTGAACCTTTGGACAGCTGCAGTTTCTCCTGCTGACAGACCTGTCTCTCAAACGCCGCTCCTCCAAGATCCGTCGCCAGAACCAGCCCGGTGACGGAGGACTCGTGCCGGCAGACGCAGAGATCAGTCAGTCCCGCGCCGCCGTCCGATGGAACAGCGACAAGTTCCGCGTCCCTTACGATGCGCTTCAGGATCGGACCCATTTTCCAATCCGGGCCGCCCTTTCCGGCGTCCAGAAAGAGCAGACCATACCTGTCAAAAAGCTCCCTGTCGTATCCGGCAAACGCAGAGTAAAGCCCCTCCTCTGCCGCCATCTGCATAGAAACCCTTCCGGCCGCGATCCGGACCGAGTAGAATCCGGCCGCAATCAGTGAGAGCATCACGAGAAGCACCAGGCTCATATACAGCGTGATCCCCGCCCCGCAGAGCTTCCCCCTCTTCATCAGATGCTGTTTCCCTGACTTGTGATCTTGTCCAGGATCGAGGAAACCAGCGCAGTGAGCTGGCTCTTAAAAATAATAACCAGTCCGATCAACACAACAATCAGCAGTACGATTTCAACAGTCGAAATAGCATCTTCCTCTTTGATAAAATTCAGAAACAGTTGTCTCATATTTGTTCTCCTTTCCTTCTCCATTCTGTTTGCGCGAGTGCGCATCCCAACGGACTGCATCTCCTCATCCCCTCCATCTCACCGGCGATCACAGTGGACGAGAGGCGTACGGGCAGAACCGCGTCAGAGACCTCCTCCATCTGCGAGTCCGCCTCTTTCGCGGAGCGTTTTGTGTTATGGAACTCAGAAGGTCAGCAGCGCCGGCACCATGATTATGACCAGTACAATCAGCAGCATCAGTCCCATCGGGAGTATCATCCGCACAGCTGCTTTTTCACCCAGAACTCTGGCCCGCCGCTTCCTGTTCTCAAACGCCTCCTGCGTCTCTTCCTCTAAGAGTTCCGAAAGTCTTGCTCCGCCTTTCATCTGACTCTGCGCCAGAAGAAGCGCAAGTTTTTTGTACTCCGCTGTTCCGCACCGCTCTCCGTAACGCGTATAGGCATCCTGCTCCAGCACACCGTTCTCCATCTCGTAACAGCATCTCGCGACCTCGGGCTGGATTCTGGCTATTTTTTTCATCGCCTGTCTCAGACTGAGCCCCGCCGCGGTGTACAGCTGAAGCTGACTGACGATCTCCGGATACCGGCGGGTCAGCTCTTCTCTGTATTTCTGTTCCCTCTCCTCCTTTCTGCTTTTTCTGACAGATACGGATCCCAGCACAAGAATCAGGATCAGAGCACTGAGGATCTCTCCCTTTCCTCCCCGCTGCCGGTACCAGACCAGCGGTTCCCCGTCCAGCTGCTCCGGCAGCGACCAGCGCTTCCGGTTTCTGTTGATCTGTTCCGCCGCCTCCTGCACCTTCTCCTGAAAGGCCTCCTCCTCTCTCGAGGGATAGATGCGGATCATCTTCTCCCAGGTGAGGTTTCTGTCTCTCAGTTCCAGCCGCGCCGTCAATCGGACCGCCTGTCCCTTTGCCGGAACGCCGCCCAGAATCTTTCCGTCCCACCCAAGTATTCCCGGGTGGTCCGACGACCATATACAGTTCACCTCCGAATCTTCAAAGCTCATCGGCAGACAGAGATTCCACTCCACATGGTCCGGATCTCTGTTTTTTCCCAAAAACGTCTTTTCCAGACCGGCCGCGGTCTCCCTCAGCATACGGTCTGCCTCCTCCGGCTCTTCTGTCCGGTCAGGTATTCGCAGTTTTACTTCATGCCGCGTTCCGTCCGCCGTCTCGGCCTCCAGCTCAACTTCCTCTCCGGCGTTTTCCCTGCTGTTTTTGTCAAGCATCCGGATCTGTGTTCTCTCTCCATCCCGCACATCCACAACCGTGAGCGCGAGACACACGGCCAGACCAATCATCCCCGCCAGACAAAGCCTCCCGGATATTTTTCCGTGAAACCGCAGCCAGGCAACAACCAGAGCGGCCGCGACCGGCACGAGAATCTTCACGTTGCGCTCACCCCTTTCCTCTTCCCTTATCCCAGGTCACCACCGCCCCACCTCAGCTCCCCATCACACATGGGGATGATGCGTTTACGGGACGGCTGATCTCACGCCTGAACATCAGATCTCCATGCACATACGGCGCCGACTTTCGGACCGGAAATTCAGATCTGTATATTCATGAGTTTCCTTCCGAAAAGAACGGCTCCCGTATACACGAAGAGACAGATCGTCATCACCGCAATCCCCGGCGGGTTCCCGTACATTTTTTCAATAAACCCCTGAAAGGTCAGCCGAAGATAGAGAATGATCCCCGCCGGCATAAAATTCATCAGTTTCTGCTCGTATTTCCGCGCCGCGATCATCGTGTCGATCTCCCGCTTTGTGTCGATCTTGCCGCAGATATTTCTCCAGGTGGCCTGAAGAATCCGGTTCATATTCCCTCCGGTCCGCTTAGCGATCAGCAGAATCTCCGCGAAATTCCGGATGTCTTCGATCCCGCTCCGCCTTCCCAGATCCATAAACAGACTCTCCACCGTTTTCTGAAAATGCATCTGCCGGAGGATCCCCTGCAGTTCCTTACAAAGGACATCGTCGCGGCCATACAGCCGTTCCAGATCCTCTGTCGCCTGCTTCACGCCGTTTTCCACGGAATAACCGGCCAACAGAGCCGTGTGAAGAGCCGACAGAAAATCCCGGAAGTGGTAGTGAAGCAATTGTCTCCTCTTCCCTGCCAGTTCTTTTCTTTTCATCCGGATGTACAGGACAGCGATCAAAACCGCGAGAGGCGCTCCGTACCAGCTGCGGTAACAGAGCCATACCACCAGGATTCCGAGTCCGGAGCCCAAGAAAAGAGCACTCAGAAATTCCCGCCGGTTCATCCGGTAAGCCGCATAGTCAACCTCCCTCTCGCCGCCTGCGGTATTCCATGATTTTATCCGTGTGAAGCAATTCTCCCACTTTTTCAAGTTTTCCCTCCCGATTTCTCCGGAAAATCGTCCGGATGTCCACTTCCTGTCCGCGCATGCCCGTGATCTCTCCGATTTCTTCCACGTATCTCCACCCGCCGGCATCCCTGCCGAGGTGAACCAGAAGATCGATCCCTGCGGCGATCTGTCTTCGTATGACAGGAACCGGCAGCTGCATACCCGCCAGCGTCATCATCTCCAGTCTGGAAATCATATCCCGGATGCTGTTCGCGTGTGCAGTTCCGAGGCTTCCGTCGTGTCCGGTATTCAGACAGGTCAGAAAGTCCCCGGCTTCGGCACCCCGGACTTCGCCGACCACAATCCGGTCCGGCCGCATCCGCAGAGATGTTTTTATGAGATCCCTTATGGTAATCTCATGCATCCCGTCCATGTTCGCGCTCTTCGCCTCCAGCCTGACCAGATTCGGCAGGTTCTGCAGCTGAAGCTCGGCGTTATCTTCGATGGTTATGATCCTCTCCTGCGGTGGAACGGACGAAGAGAGCGCGTTCAGGAACGTCGTTTTCCCTGTGGAAGTCCCTCCTCCGATCATGACCGAATATCTGGCCGCCACCAGCTCACACAAAAAATCCGCAGCCTCCTGTGTCAGGGTGTTTCGCTCCACCAGATCCTCCATGGTAATTGCCTCTTTCGGAAAACGGCGGATCGTGACGATCGGCCCATCCAGCGCCACCGGCTTTAAGACGATATTGACACGGCTCCCGTCCTCAAGCCTCGCGTCCGCGATCGGCCGCTGCTCGTTGACCACCCGGTTGCACCTGCCGGCAATTTCCTGCACCACATCTTCAAGCCTCTCTCTCGACCGGAAGCATTTCTCCCATCGGTGGATTTTCCCCTCTTCCTCGTAAAAAATATCCCGACTCCCGTTCACCATGATTTCCGTGATTCCCGGATTCTCGATCAGTTCCTGCAGGACGTCCAGTCTCTGCACGGAGTAAAACAGTCTTTTCCGCAGCTCCTCTTTTTCCCGGATGGACATCCCGCGGTTTCTGCAGTTCTCCAGCACCAGTCGGTCCAGTTCCTCCGTGAGTTCTTCATCCGACAGCTCCAGATTTTCCTCAATCATCTCCTGCAGGCGCTCACGAAGCTTCTCAAACATCGCTTCCCCGCCGGTAGGCTGCACCGGTTCTGTCATTTTCTCCGCTCTGCGTTTCTTCATTCGCAATCATCCTCGGCAAAGATTTTCCTCATGCGCTTCGCAAGTCCCGAATCTGTCCCGGAAAAAAGATCCGCTCCCTCCCGAAGTCCTTCTCCGGTTTTGATCAGACAGATTTTTTCCGCATCCTCCGGCGGAAGATGCGCCCGGATCTCACGGATCAGCGCCCCGCTCCTGGCGAGACTCAGCTCTCCCTCTCCCGTGACGACACAGATTTTCCGGCAGAGCTGTGCCAGGGGATCCTGACAAATCATTTGTTTCTCCACATCAAGAATCAGAGTTTCATACTCCCCCGTGCGGAGTACTTCCCGGATCAGGTCCGCCCAGCCTTCCGCTCCCAGTGCGTCAATATCCTCGAAATTCTCTGCCGGCGGAACATAGCACAGTTTTCCGATGTTCCGGACAAGCCCGTCCAGCCTGTAGGCGATGCGCGACTTTTCCCTCCGGTAATAAAAGAGCAGATCGCTGAGCGTCTTCTCATAGGATTCCCCCGTCACTTCCTCAAAACCGCTGCACCTCTCCAGATTCAGATAGAGCGTCCTTCCGTTTTCCGAGAGTACCTCTGCCGCAGCAAGTGCCGCCTCTGTCTTCCGGATCTCATCTCCGGCAGAACAGAAAACAATCGCCTTCCTTCCCACAGAGGGAACCGTCTCCGCGCAGGCCGCCTGCTTCCACGCACCGTAACAGTCGAGCACTTCTCTCACTACCTGTCCCGCCCCCTGATATTTGCAGACCGAGGGATACGTGTCTTCGTACACCGTCTGTCCGCTCCCGTCCGAGAGCACAACGATCCTGCCTGCGTCTATCTTTTTGACCTCGTCGCACATGGCGTATTCGGAAATCAGAAGCAGTTCGATATGCCTGTTTTTCCCATACTCCGTCAGCGCCCCGACCGATGTAAACACCTGAATTTCGAAGGGAAGTTTCCGTCTCTGATTCAGATATTCCATAAAATGACAGGCATACTCCTTCTCCACATCGCACACAGCCAGAACATTTTTCATAAATCTCCTCCGCCTTTCCTTTTTCTCCCGTTTCCGTTCAATGCACGCCATACAGAGCAGTCTTTGCCAGGACGGCCGCCAGTATGTAAATTGTCATGTGCATATTTTCCCTGTGAAAACCCTCGCGCCGGTATGGAGCCATCCTTCCGCGCCTCACTGACTGTCGAACGTAATTCACCAGATAGTCGCGCCTACTTTTTTCTGTCCGGTCTCCTTTCAACCGGAATCTCACCAACGTCCACAGAGCAGTTATCCCGGCAAACACAAACGTCAAAACCAGAATGTTGAAACTGTCCCTGCTCCCGTACAGAAGCCCGAGGACAGACAGAAGCTTGAGATCTCCGGCTCCGATCGCCCGGATCCGGAAAAAAGGTCCCAGGAGAAAAAGCGGCAGGAATCCTCCGCCCAGACTGTCAGCCAACCGCCATGCCCCTCCGTTTCCGTCTGTGCACAGAACAGCGCCCAGCGTCAGAATCAGACAACAGAGAATCCACACGTTTTCCACCTTGTGAGTCCTCACGTCGGTATATACCGCGCGGAGGCAGAAAAGTACCGCAAGGCAGTCTTTTATCGAATCACCGTTCAAGCAATCACCTTCCCATCGACGATTACCTCTATGATTTCTTCTATGTTTACTTCTATGTTTTTTTTATGGTTTCTTCTATGATTTGCTGATAATTGTAAAGATTTGTGAAAATGTCGAAGAACATCGACTGTTTAGAACCGTTCCCTTTTGATGTGTTTGATATGATCGAAGTGATCTGCGGAACGTTTTAGAGCTGTTTTCTAGTCAGTTTACAGCTGATTCGTAGATCCACGGATGTTTCCGTGCTGTTTTATATAGTGATAATATATCTTTTATATTCTTTTGTCCACTGTTGATTTATCCAAGATTCATTGACCTGTTTCGGTCATTTTTTTATAATATTCAAAAACACACTCGTGAAAGGAGTCCCATGTCCTCTTTTATTTCTGAACCTTCGCCCAACGGACGGTTCGCCGGGATGCAGCTGTCCGGAAATGCCCTGAAACTGACCGCCTGTCTCTGTATGCTCGCGGATCACGCGGCAAAAGCGCTTCCCGTCGGCGAAGAAACATCCTTTCTCTTCATTCAGATCCTCGGCCGGATCAGCTTCCCGGTCTTCGCATATCTTCTCGTCGAGGGTTTTTTTTTCACAGGAAACATCCGCAGATATCTGACCCGTCTTCTGGCGCTGGCCCTGCTTTCCGAAATCCCCTTTGATCTGGCCATGAAGAAAAACATCTTCGATCCAGACCGGCAGAACACCGTTTTTCTGCTCTTCGCAGGACTGCTCATGTGCCGGGTGATCTCTCTGATCCGGAGTGAGGCTTCCATGCATTACCGCACGGCATTGCTCCTGCAGTTCGCGGCTCTGATCAGCTTCGCGGCCGCCGCATGGTTTCTAAAGCTTGATTACGGCGCTCAGGGCATCGGCGTCATCGCCGTCTTCTATTATTCTCACGGAAAGCTTCCGGAGCACCCGAAGCGGGAAAGACTGACCGCCGCCTTCTGGGCCTGCTGCATTCTGAACAGCTATACGCTGGATGAACCGTTCGCTTTTCTCTGCCTTCTCCCGCTGTCACTCTACAACAGACAATCCGGAAGCCGCCGGTGGAAAACCGCGTTTTACCTCTTCTATCCGATGCACCTGCTTGCGCTCGCCACACTCAGCCGCGCGCTCTGAATTTTGGAGGAATTTAAAAAAGAATGTCGCTAGCGACATTCTTTTTTATTCCTTACGGATCCAATCCCATAAGTGAGTTATTTCCAATCAGCTGAACTTGAATACAGCTACGCCGTAAGGCGGAAGGTCATAGGCGATGTGATTCGGCATGCCGTCACACTCACTCTCATATGCCTTGTATTTTGCCGGTACATTGTGTTTGCCGCCGTATTTCTCACAGCGGTTGTCCAGAATCAGCTGATAGGTGCCGGTCTTCGGCACGCCGCACATATAGTCCGGTCTTGCCACCGGCGTAAAGTTGATCACAAACAGGAGATGATTCTTGCCTTCCGGTGACCAGCGGATAAAGCTGAAAATACTGCGGTCGGCGTCATTCGGATTCACCCACTGGAATCCGTCATATCCCACGTCATTCGCGCTGAGCGCCGGACTCTCTCTGTAGAGGGAAAGCAGGTCTCTCACATAAGCCTGCAGATGCTCGTTCTTCTTGTCCTCAAGAAGGAACCAGTCCACTTCTCTCTCCTCACTCCACTCTCTGTACTGGCCGATATCCTGTCCCATGAAGAGAAGTTTTTTGCCGGGATGTCCGAACATAAAGGAATAACCCGCCATCAGATTCAGGAACTTGTCCTCCTCGAGTCCAGGCATCTTATTGATCATGGAACATTTCAGGTGAACGACCTCATCGTGGGAGAGAACAAGAATATAGTTCTCACTGAACGCATAGGTCATCGCGAAGGTCATCTTGTTGTGGTTGTTTTTTCTGAAATACGGATCCAGCTTCATGTACTCCAGGAAGTCATGCATCCATCCCATGTTCCATTTGTATGTAAAGCCGAGACCGTCGTCCTCAACTTTACCGGTAACCTTCGGCCACGCCGTGGATTCCTCGGCGATCATCATCGCGCCCGGATTTCTTCCGAGAACGAGGGAATTCAGATGCTTAAAGAACTCAATGGCCTCCAGGTTCTGATTTCCGCCGAATTCATTGGCAACCCACTCTCCGTCTCTGCGACCGTAGTCCAGGTAGAGCATGGATGCAACCGCGTCTACACGGAGACCGTCTACGTGGTACTCCTCGATCCAGTACAGCGCGTTCGCCAGAAGGAAGTTCTTAACCTCCGGGCGGCCGTAATTGAAGATCTTTGTTCCCCAGTCCGGATGCTCGCCCTGGCGCGGATCCGCGTGCTCGTATACAGCCTCGCCGTCGAACTCCGCCAGACCCTGGGCGTCCTTCGGGAAGTGAGCCGGAACCCAGTCGAGGATTACGCCGATCTTGTTTTTATGCAGATAATCGATCAGATACTTGAGATCCTGCGGGGAACCGTAACGGGAGGTCGGTGCGTAGTAACCTGTGACCTGATAGCCCCAGGACGCGTCCAGCGGATGCTCCGCGATACCCATCAGCTCCACATGGGTATAACCCATGTCGTGTACGTACTCCACAATCCGCTTCGCAAATTCCCTGTAGTTATAGAAGCCCTCCGGATTTTCATCCGTGTACGGGTGTTTCATCCAGGAACCCGGATGTACCTCGTAAATAGAAAGCGGCATCGTCTTCGGGTCGGTCTTCTCTCGCGCTTTCATCCAGGAGGAATCGCCCCAGTGATAGGAGATATCCGCAATGCGGGATGCCGTTCCCGGACGTTTCTCTGCCCAGTTTGCGTAAGGATCCGCCTTGTAGAGCTTTCTTCCGTCCCCGGTCGTGATGAGATACTTGTACATATCTCCCACCTTTGCGCCGGGAACGAAGAGCTCCCAGACTCCCATCTCCGCGATTCTGGTAAGCGGAGAGGCATTCTCTTCCCAGCCGTTGAATTCACCGATGACATTTACGGAAGCGGCGTTCGGCGCCCAGACAGTGAACCAGCAGCCTTCCTGTCCGTCAACTTTCGCCGTGTGAGCTCCCATCTTTTTGTATAGCTCATAGTGCGTCGCCTGACCAAACAGATACTGGTCGAGCTCTGAAAAAATATGCGGATCTACACTTACCTGTACCTCTGCCGCAGAATCCGGAATATCATCAACGATCTTCTGTGATGCAGCCTTTGAAACAGTTTTTGTCACCGTTCTCTTGACCGTGTCAGTCACAGCTTTAACCGAATAACCCTTATTGTTTTTCTGTGCCGGTTTTGATGCTTTTGAAACTCTGCCTTTTTTCTTATTTGCCCTTGCCATGAAACCGTCTCCTTTGAAATTTGATCTGAAAAGTAATACTCCTGCCCCAATTTCTCAGACAGTTCCATCATATCACATCTGTACCGGAAAGAATATATCTTAAAAGTTTATTTAATTACGACAATTTTGGCTCCGCCGGCCGGGAGATGAAGCGTGATTTTTCCGTCCGAAGCGGGATATTCGATCTCATCCACATAGTCGTAATAGCAGCCCGGAAGCGGAACCTGAACGGTGACGTCCGCGTCGGAATCGTCGTTGTTCAACGCCACGATCACCGCGTCGTTCCCCGTGCTTCTGGAAAAAACATACTGCCGGTTCATAAGCAGCAGCTCTCTGTATTCTCCGTAGGTGCAGGCCTCCTCATGTGCCATGCGCAGATAATTCAGATACTTGATCCAGGCGGTCAGCTCCGGCATCGGATTGTTTTCGAGAATCTCATCGAGATCGATGGCCGGACGAAGCGCGTCGTCTCCCTGCTCCTTCGGTGCCCGGATTCCGAACTCCGATCCGTAGTAGACCGACGGAATGCCGGGAAGAAAATAAACGCAACTGTACACCGGCTTCAGATGTCTCGGATCCTGAAGATTGGAGGCAATTCTTCCGACGTCGTGATTATCCGCAAAACTGTACAGGCGGCAACCTCTTGCGGAGCCCCACTGCGCGTCAAACAAGTGTCTCACCGTGTGGGCTATCTCGAAGTAGTTGTGAGAGTTATGGCCGGAATACAGCCCCTTCCACTGCTCATAATTCGTCACGCTGTGAAGGCGGGCATCCTCGGTCCAGCGTCTGTACTCTCCGTGGATTACCTCGCCCATGAGCCAGAAATCCTCTTTCAGTCCGTCGGTGACGCCGCGCATTTCCCTCATAAAATCAAAATCCAGAACATCCGCGCAGTCCAGTCGGATGCCGTCGATATCGAATTCCTCCACCCAGAAGCGGATCACATCGAAGAGATAATTCTTTACTTCCGGATTCTTCAGATTGAAGTTGACCAGATCCCCGCTGCCGCGCCAGGTATCATAGGAGAGCCCGTCGTTGTATGCATTGTTCGCGCCGAAATTGACCCCTCTGTACCAGTCCCTGTACGGGGAGGACTCACGGTTCCTGAGAATATCCTGAAAGGCAAAGAAGTCTCTGCCGGTGTGATTGAAAACACCGTCGACGACGATTCTGATTCCGAGTTCGTGGGCTTTGTCCACAAAATCCCTGAAGTCTTTGTTGTCACCGAGGCGGCGGTCCACCATCTTGTAGTCGATGGTATCGTATCCGTGTTTGGTCGATTCAAACAGCGGGCCGATATAAATCGCATCGAAGCCTTCCTCCTCCAGATAGGGAAGCCACTTCCCGGTGAGAACCGGAAATCTGTGAACCACCTCGCCGCCCTCATTTACCCTCGGTGCTCCGAGAAGACCAATGGGGTAGATGTGATAAAAATTCGCGCTCTCGTACCACTTTGCCATGCTTTCGTATCCTCCTTTTCCTGTTCCGTGTTCGTATACTCCTGAGCATTATTATTTCCTGATTTCCGTCAGGCAGCTTTCCCGGCTGCCTCTCCATTTTCTTTCTGCAGCGTTACATCGTTCGGTAAACAAACCTCCCCGTAGGCTGCCCCCCGCCGGTCACTTCCGGAAATCTTGTCGGAAGGTGCAGCGCCCCGGAAAACAGCGAACGAACATCCGTATGCCGCCTCCATGATCCGGTTACACAGAAAGATCCACCGGCAGACCGTACATCCGGCAGGCATTCTCCCAGGTTACAGCCTCAACTTCCTCTTCCGTTATTCCTTTGATTTCGGCGATCGCCGCAGCCACATATTTCAGGTACGCGGAATTGTTCCTGCGACCTCTGTTGGGTTCCGGTGCCAGATACGGACAGTCCGTCTCCAGCACAAGTTTGTCCAGCGGAATCGTCTCCACAACCTGCCGGAGTTTTCTGGCGTTTTTGAAGGTCAGCACGCCGCCGATGCCGATGTACATGCCCATATCGACGTATTCCACCGCCTGTTCGGCCGAGTAGGAATAACAGTGTACGACACCGCCGATCCTTCCGATTTCCTCCTCTCTGGCGATTTCCATTGTGTCCGCCGCCGCGTCCCGGCTGTGAATAATGATTGGAAGTTTCATCTCCCTGGCCAGTGCCAGCTGTCTCTTAAACCAGTAGATCTGCGTCTCCCTGCTCTCCACGTTCCAGTGATAATCAAGACCGATCTCGCCGACGGCCACACACTCCTCCCGGAGGCAGTAGTTCTTCAATTCTTCGAAGCGGTCATCGCTCAGCTCCCCGACATTGTCCGGATGAATCCCGTAGGCCGCGTAGGCGTCCGCTCTTCCTTCCGTCAGCCTTCTTATTTTTCCCAGGCTGGACCACTCCGCCGAGACATTCACAAAGCGCCTCACGCCTGCCTCCCGGATCGAATCGAGAACCTTCTCCCGGTCTCCGTCGAATGCCTCGTCATCATAATGTGTATGTGTATCAAAAATCATCGTGTACTCCTACCAAATATAGGAAATGGGGATCAATTTTCTATGAGAAAAAACGCAGAAGGGGCCGCGCCCCGAAATAATCTGCGCCAGCCCCCCTGCTGCTTTCCTGTATTCAAAATCCGGCAAAGTCCTCCGCCGGACTTCACCATAAAATAGAATTTCGCCCGCACATTTTCGCGCCGGGCGCGGATGCAAGGCCTCTTCTCCTCGTGCGGGTGCGCCTCCCTTTATCCGATTCCGGATCCGGAAGGAACATCCCTGGACGGAGTCATCAGGCATACATTGCCCTCCGCGTCCTCCGCGGAGAGAAGCATTCCCTGGGATTCCAGTCCGCACATCTGACGAGGTGCCAGATTGATCAGTGCCATGACTTTCATTCCTACCAGCTTCTCCGGTTCCGGATACCATTTTCTGATACCGGAGAGAATCTGACGTGTCTGATCTCCGATCTTGATCTGGAACTTCAGAAGCTTTTTGGATTTCGGAACCGTCTCGCATGCGAGAACCTCTCCGACAACAAACTGACATTTGTCGAAGTCATCGTAGGTGATTTCCTCCTTCGGCTCCACGTGGATGTCCTCTTTTTCGTCCGCCTCGTCTGCGGCCGTCTCTTCGATACCGGCTGCGGCTCTTGCTGCTGCCTGCACGGCCTCAACCTTCTCCATAACCTCTTTGAGATCCTGTCTTGCGAAGAGAATCTCCGGCTGATCCGTTACCTTTGTTCCGCTCCTGTAAAGGCCGAACTGATCGAGAACCTCGTAATCACGCTCTTCCGCGTTGAGCTGCGCAAGGATTTTTTCCGTTGTCTCCGGAAGGTAAGGTCTGAGGAGAGAAGCGCCGATGATGATAGACTCCACCAGATTGTACATAACGGTGGCCAGTCTGTCCTGTTTTGCCTCGTCCTTTGCGATCACCCACGGTGTCGTCTCATCGATGTATTTGTTGCAGCGTTTAAACAGAGTGAAGATCTCGCTGATCGCGTCTGCCACGTGGAGATCTTTCATCTTGTCCTCCACCTTCTGTGCCGTGGAGGTGACAACTGCCTTAAGCTCGTCGTCCACCGGCTCTGCAGCCCCTCTGTTCTCCACAACGCCGCCGAAGTACTTGTTGGACATGGAGATCGTGCGGTTCACGAGGTTGCCGAGCGTGTTCGCAAGGTCGGAGTTCATCCTCTCCACCATCAGATCCCAGCTGATGACACCGTCGTTCTCAAACGGCATCTCATGAAGTACGAAATAGCGGACAGCATCCACACCGAACATATCGACAAGGTCATCGGCATAGATCACATTTCCCCTGGATTTCGACATTTTTCCGTCGGCCTGAATCAGCCACGGATGACCGAATACCTGCTTCGGAAGCGGAAGGTCAAGACTCATCAGGAAGATCGGCCAGTAGATGGTATGGAAGCGGATGATGTCCTTTCCGATCAGATGAAGATCGGCCGGCCAGAACTTTCCGAACTGCTCCGTGTGGTTGCCGTCGCAGTCATATCCGATACCGGTGATGTAGTTTGTGAGAGCGTCCAGCCATACATAAACAACATGCTTGGGATCGAAATCTACCGGGATTCCCCACTTGAACGAAGTACGGGATACGCAGAGATCCTGAAGTCCCGGAAGAAGGAAGTTGTTCATCATCTCATTCTTTCTGGAGACAGGCTGAATGAAATCCGGATGTGTGTTGATGTGGTCAATCAGCTTCTGCGCGTATTTGCTCATGCGGAAGAAATACGCCGGCTCATTTGCCTTTGTCACTTCACGTCCGCAGTCCGGACACTTACCGTCCACGAGCTGGCTCTCTGTCCAGAACGACTCGCACGGTGTACAATACCATCCCTCGTAAGAACCAAGATAGATGTCGCCCTTGTCGAACATCTTCTTAAACATTTTCTGAACCTGCTCCTCATGATAATCATCCGTCGTACGAATAAACTTGTCGTAGGATGTGTTCATGAGATCCCAGATTCTGCGGATCTCACCTGCAGTATTGTCTACATACTGCTTCGGTGTCACGCCCGCCTCTGTTGCCTTGTTCTCGATCTTCTGACCGTGCTCGTCGGTTCCCGTCTGAAAAAACACATTGTATCCCTGCATTCTGCGGAAACGCGCGATGGAATCTGCCAGAACGATCTCGTAGGTATTTCCGATATGCGGTTTACCTGACGCGTAGGCAATTGCGGTTGTCATGTAATAGTTCTCATTTGTATGTTTGTTCATGTCATCACTCTTTTCTTCCGGCGAATGAGCCGGAGGTTGTTTATTAACGGTTCTGTCACAGAAAAGCGCCCGGAGGTAAAGCCGGGCGCGAGAATGTCGCAGGCGACATTCTTTTATACATTAGAAGAATACTCTGATTCTTCCGAGCATATCATCAGAGAGCATCTCTGCCTTTGCGGCAAAATCAGCTTCTTTCATACTCTTAGTGATAAAAGCAAACTCGCCCGGTACGGAAGGAAGGCTGATCGGCTCTACACGACCGAAGATCTCTGTGATCTCGTCGATCTTCTCAGCTACCGTTCCCTTCACGCGAACGAAGAAGCGATTCTCCATCTCACTGATATCCTTGAGTTCCAGAGAATGGCTGCTCCAGTTCTGCATGATGTTTCTGTGAAGATGTCTTGCTGCGTCAACAACATCGGCTACAACAGCGCTGGCTGTCGGAAGTTTTCCTGCTCCGCTTCCGTAGAACATCGCGTCGCCAAGAACATTGCCGTGAACGAAAATGGCGTTGAATACGCCGTTTACGCTGTACAGCGGACTGGACGGATCGATCATTCCCGGTGTAACCATTGCGTAGAAGCCGTTCTCCGTCTTGCAGCTGGTTCCAAGCAGTTTAATAGCAGCGCCGATCTCCTGTGCGTACTTGATATCCGTAGCGGTGATCTTTGTGATTCCCTCTGTGTGGATATCCTCGAAATTCACATGATGTCCGTATGCGAGGGAGGAGAGAATCGCAATCTTACGACATGCGTCGTGTCCCTCGATATCCGCTTCCGGATTGCGCTCGGCATATCCGTTGTTCTGAGCCTCGACGAGAGCCTCCTCGAACTCGGATCCGTCTCTTGTCATCTTTGTCAGGATATAGTTCGTCGTACCGTTCAGAATACCAGTGATCTGATCGATCTCATCGGCTGTCAGCGACGAGTTCAGCGGACGGATGATCGGAATACCGCCGCCGCAGCTTGCCTCGAACAGATAGTTGATCTGCTTATCTTCCGCGATCTGCATCAACTCTGTGCCGTGGGATGCAACAAGCTCCTTGTTCGATGTACATACACTCTTTCCCGCAAGAAGAGCCTGCTTCGTGAAATCGTACGCCGGACGAACGCCTCCCATCGTCTCAACGACAATGTCTACCTCCGGATCCTTTACGATTGTGTCAAAATCATGGACAAGAATCTTCTCAACCGGATCTCCCGGGAAATCACGGAGATCAAGTACATATTTGATGTTGATCTCGTCTCCGGCTTTCTTGTTGATACTGTCATGATTGGTGTTAATTACTTCCACTACGCCGGAACCAACGGTTCCGTATCCCAGTACGGCTACATTAACCATCTGTTCTTTATCCTCACTCTCATCTGAATTTTCGGCAGAAACGTTTTCTCAAAAGTCCCTGCCATGGTGTTAATGAAATCTATAATAATTAAAAATTATTATCTCAGTTCTCCTTTTTCCGGAGTGCCTGCCATTTCAGGTACGCGTTGATAAACGGATCGAGATCTCCGTCGAGTACCGCGCTTGCCTGTGCTTTCTCGGCGTTCGTTCTCAGATCCTTAACCATGGTGTACGGCTGAAGGACATAGGATCTGATCTGATGTCCCCAGGCGATATCCGTCACTTCACCGCGGATACCGGCCGCCTTCTCTGCCTGCTTCTCCTGCTCCAGCATATACAGCTTTGCTTTCAATACCTGCATCGCCTTATCCTTGTTCTGGAACTGGGAACGCTCATTCTGGCAGGTTACAACAATACCTGTCGGAAGATGCGTGATACGAATCGCGGAAGACGTCTTGTTGATATGCTGTCCACCGGCACCGCTGGAACGATATGTATCCACGCGGATATCCTCATCACGTACTTCGATGTCAATGTCGTCGTTCAGCTCAGGCATAACATCGCAGGAGACAAAGGATGTCTGTCTCTTGGCCTGTGCGTTGAACGGAGATATACGTACAAGTCTGTGTACGCCTGACTCGGATTTCAGAAGTCCGTAGGCGTTCGTTCCGTTGACCTGGAACATAACGGATTTGATTCCGGCCTCATCGCCTTCCTGCATATCCAGTTCTTCGATCGCGAAACCTTTGCGCTCCGCCCATCTGGTGTACATACGATAGAGCATACCGCACCAGTCCATGGCCTCTGTTCCGCCGGCTCCGGCGTTCAGACGTATAATCGCGTTGTTTACATCGTACTCCTCGGAGAGAAGTGTCTTGATCCGGACATTATCCAGTGTTTCAATAAACTCATCGAGCATCTCGCGGACGTCCGGAACAATAGACTCATCGTCCTCTTCCTCGCCCATCTCGATCATCGTCTCGATGTCCTCTTTGGTAGACAAAAGTTTTGCGTATGTATCCCGGTCACCCTTGAGATCCCCGAGTTCTTTTGTCTGTTTCTGAGCCTCATCCGGGTTGTTCCAGAAATCCGGCTCCTCCATCTTACGCTCTAATTCTTCGATCCTCTGCTCTTTACTGGCGAGGTCAAAGTGAATCCCTCACTTCCACCAATGGCTGATCATAAGTCTTGAGCTCTGCTTTCATGTTTTCAAGTTCTACTACCACTAGCTTCACCACCTTTCGCGCCTGCGCGCTTCATGTATTCATGAATGTTGTATTCCGGATTTTTATATATGGGCACTCACCGGTAAAAGCGCCTATCAGCAATACCGGGTGCGACATTCGCCGCACCCGACATCAACCCCAGTTATAATATCACATGACACGGATGATTCCAAATGATTCCTTAAAAGTCAAGCTTTGCGGAACCCGGTTTTCCGTGACACTGTTTGTACTTCAGACCGCTGCCGCATGGACACGGGTCGTTCGGATAAATCTTCTTGGCCGCTCTCGTAGAAGGTTTCTTCTTGAGAGAATCATCGTCACGGTTCGTTCCGGTGATCTCCGCAACCTGCTCACGCTCAACGCTCTCCTGCGGATGTGCATGGTAAAGAACGCGGATCGTATCTTCCTGAATGGAGTTCGTCATCTCACTGAACATATCGTAGGCGAGCATCTTGTACTCAACCTTCGGATCTCTCTGACCGTAACCCACAAGTCCGATTCCCTGACGCAGCTGCTCCATATCATCGATGTGCATCATCCACTTCTCGTCGATCACCTTGAGAAGAATCACGCGCTCGATTTCACGGATCTCATCCTCCGATGAGAACTCTGCCTCTTTTGCCTCATAGAGCTTGGCAGCTTCATCTTTCAATCTCTGCTTCAGAGCGTTCTTATTCTCTTTGACCTCTTTGATCACAGCCTCGTCGATCGGCTTGAGCGGAATGATCGCATCCAGCAGACGGTTCAGATCCTCAAGATCCCAGTCCTCCGCGTCGCCGCTCTCTCCGATTGCTCTCTCCACCGTATTGTCAACCGTGTCATAGATCATCTTCAGAACAGAATCTCTCATGTTCTCACCGTCAAGAACCTGACGACGTTCTTTGTAGATAATCTCACGCTGCTCATTGTTTACAAGATCGTAATCCAGCAGGTTCTTACGGATACCGTAGTTGTTGGCCTCGATCTTCTCCTGCGCTTTCTGGATCGCGGAGGAAAGCATCTTGTGATGAATCTCCTCTCCATCCTGTACGCCCAGACTCTTGAACACGCCCATGAGACGCTCGGAACCGAACAGTCTCATCAGATCATCTTCCAGAGAGATGTAGAAACGGGATTCACCCGGATCTCCCTGACGTCCGGAACGTCCGCGCAGCTGGTTGTCGATTCGTCTGGACTCGTGGCGCTCGGTACCGATGACCTTCAGTCCGCCGGCTTCTTTCGCGTCGTCATCCAGCTTGATATCCGTACCACGACCGGCCATGTTTGTCGCGATCGTTACGGAGCCGTTCTCACCGGCGTGGCTGATGATCTCAGCCTCCTGCTCGTGGAATTTTGCGTTCAGAACCTGATGCTCAATTCCCTCTTTCCGGAGCATTCTGCTTAAGAGTTCGGAAGTATCGATATTGACAGTGCCGACAAGTACCGGCTGTCCCTTCTTGTGTGACTCCACAACCTCAGCGACAACCGCTTTGTATTTCTCACTCTTGGTCACGTAAACGGCATCGTCATGATCAATACGGGCAACCGGCTTGTTTGTCGGAATCTCGACAACATCCATTCCGTAGATATCACGAAACTCCTGCTCCTCTGTGAGAGCGGTACCTGTCATACCCGCTTTCTTTGCGTATTTGTTAAAGAAGTTCTGGAAAGTGATTGTCGCCAGTGTGCGGCTCTCTCTCTTAACCTTTACATGCTCCTTAGCCTCGATCGCCTGATGGAGTCCGTCCGAATAACGGCGTCCCGGAAGAACACGTCCGGTGAACTCATCGACGATGAATACCTGATCATCTTTTACGATGTAGTCTCTGTCTTTGAACATGAGATTGTGCGCGCGGAGAGCAAGGTTTACATTGTGCTGAATCTCCAGATTCTCCGGATCGGAGAGGTTCTCGATATGGAAGAACTTCTCGACCTTCTTGACACCCTGATCGGTCAGAGTTACAAGTTTATCTTTCTCATTGACGATGTAGTCGCCGGTCTCGGTGATCTCCTCGCCCATGATCGCGGTCATCTTCGTTACTTCTCCGGAAGCCTCGCCCTTCTCAAGCTGTCCGGCGAGAATATCGCAGGTCTCGTAGAGTTTTGTGGATTTCCCGCTCTGTCCGGAGATGATCAGAGGCGTTCTGGCCTCATCGATCAGTACGGAATCGACCTCATCGATGATGGCAAAATTCAGCTCTCGCTGTACCATCTGATTCTTGTAGATAACCATGTTATCACGCAGATAATCGAAACCATCTTCGTTGTTCGTGACGTAGGTGATGTCGCGGTTGTACATCTCGCGGCGCTCATCATTCTTCATGGTGTTGAGTACACAGCCGCAGGTAAGTCCGAGGAAATCGTGAACCTGTCCCATCTGCTCGGCATCTCGACTTGCCAGATAGTCGTTGACTGTGATGATGTGTACGCCCTTTCCAGTAAGAGCGTTCAGGTACGCCGGCATGGTCGATACAAGTGTTTTACCCTCACCTGTCTTCATCTCCGCGATACGTCCCTGATGAAGGATGATACCACCGATGATCTGTACTTCATACGGCTCCATCCCCAGTACACGCCATGCAGCTTCTCTTACCGTCGCAAATGCCTCCGGAAGGATATCGTCGAGGGTCTCTCCCTTTGCAAGACGATCCTTGAATTCTTTTGTTTTCCCCTTAAGTTCTTCGTCGCTGAGACCACGCATCTCGTCATGATAGGATTCTACCTTTTTCACGATCGGCATGATTCGCTTCAGCTCACGCTGGCTGTGCGTACCGAAGATTTTTTCCGATAACTTCATTTGTGATATTCTTCTCCTGTAACTCTATATTCGTATTCCGGCCTTAAAAAGCCGGAGGGGACATCAGTCCTCCGGCTCAATCAGGCCGTATGTATTGCCTTTTCTCTTATAAACAACATTTACCTGATCCGTATCCGCATTCATGAATACGTAGAAGCTGTGTCCCAAAAGCTCCATCTGAACGCAGGCGTCTTCCGGATACATCGGTTTGATCTCAAATTTCTTGGATCGAACGATCTTGATTTCCTCGTTCTCCATGTAATCGTTCTCGATGTATGCCTTCTGGAAGTTCATAGCGGCCTGCTTCTTATCAATAATCTTGTTTTTGTATTTTCGAAGCTGACGCTCGATCACTTCCTCAACCAGATCGATCGATACATACATATCGTTGCTGACCTGCTCGGAACGAATGATTCTTCCCTTGACCGGGATCGTTACCTCTATTTTCTGGCGTTCTTTTTCAACACTGAGAGTAACCATGATGTGTGTCTCCGGTGTGAAATAACGCTCGAGTTTCGCGAGTTTTTCATTAACCGCACTCTTTAATCCGGATGTAACCTCAATATTTTTTCCACTGATCGTAATGTTCATGAGACCATCTCCTTTCGATGGGTAATTGACACCCAATTCTGATAAGGACATTATACCAACTGATAAGTCAGATTGCAACGCACTCAGCTCTCGCCGTTTCCATTAAGAATCCCGTAGATTTCCCGCTTTCCGACGCCTCTGTCGCGGGCCACCTGCTTCATTGCGTTTTTCCGGTCCATGCCCTGATCCGTATAAAATTTCATGTGGTCTTCCACGGACATTTCCTTCCAGACATCCTCCTGTTCGCGGCGGATATCCTCGTGTGTGCGACCCTCGATTACAAGAACAAACTCTCCTCTCGGATCCTCCTGTTCATAGTAGGCCACCGCCTCTCCGATGGTCGTCCGCATGACCGTCTCATGTTTTTTCGTGAGTTCCCGGCAAAGCGAAATCTTCCGCTCCGCTCCCAGATACTCCATCAGCTCCCCGAGCGTTCTCTTCAGTCTGTGCGGCGCCTCATAGACGATCATCGTCCTTGTCTCCGTCTTCAGTTCCTCGAGAATCGTCCGCCTTTCTTTCTTATCCATAGGTAGAAAAGCCTCGAAGGAAAATCTTCTCGTGGACAGACCGGACAGCGTCAACGCCGTGATGCAGGCCGCCGGACCGGGAATCGAAGTCACCTCGATGCCGGCTTCCACCGCCATCTTTACCAGTTCCTCGCCCGGATCCGAAATACCGGGAGTTCCCGCGTCCGTGATCAGCACAAGGTTCGTTCCCTCCTGCATCTTCTTCACCAGTTCCCTGCCCTTATCAAAGCGGTTATTGTCATGATAGGCAGTCATCGGCGTATGTATATCAAAATGATTCAACAGCTTGATGCTGTTTCTCGTGTCCTCTGCCGCGATCAGATCCGCTTCTTTCATCTCCCGAAGCACGCGGTAGGAAATATCCTCCAGGTTCCCGATGGGCGTCGCGCAAAGTGTAAGTTTTCCTGCCATGAATTCTCCCTTTATCTTCCGTCGCCGTATATATCCCGGATGTCCTGTGTGTAGGATCCCGGCTTGTCATAGACGATCAGCGGTTTGTCTACCTTCAGTCTCGGCCGTCCGTTTTTGCACGCCTCGATCAGCACAAGATTCGGCTCCCGATCCACATACGGATAAACCAATTGCATCCTTTTCGGCTCCAGTCTGTATTCACGGAGAACATACATGATTTCCGCGATGCGGAACGGCCTGTGGATCAGGTAAAAACGCCCTCGTGAAGTGAGTATCTTCGCCGTCTGTTCCGCGATGTCCCTGAAATTGCAGAGCACCTCATGTCTCGCAATCGCGAGGCTCTGATCCGGATTCGCGATTCCGTGCTGACCGATCATGTACGGCGGATTGCTCACGACTACATCAAAAGAAGCCGGCCCGAATAGAGACGCGGCTTCTCTGATATCTCCCTCCACAATCGATATCCTGTCTTCCAGGTGATTCACAGCGACGCTCCGCGCCGCCATCTCCGCACTTGAGTGCTGAATTTCCAGTCCGGCAAAACTCCTGCCCTCCGTCTTTGCGGCCAGAAGGATCGGAATAATGCCTGTTCCCGTTCCGAGGTCAAGCGCATTCTCACCTTTTTTCACTTTCGCAAATCCCGACAGAAGTACTGCGTCAATTCCGTATCTGAAATTTTTCTCTCCCTGAATGATATGGTATCCATTCTGGAGATCATCCAGATGTTCTCCATCTTTAAGTTCTGTCGACACTCTGTCCTCTCTCCCTGTATAAAGGAATGCCGCTTGCGTCATTCGCGCGCCGGCGCGGATGTGAAGCTTTTTTCTGACACAGAACAATCAGTTCTGCTGTTCTGTGTCAGATCTTCCTTTCTGTTCTGCTCCGCTGCCGCGGTTTCTGCGACGGTTTCTGCGGTTTCTGCGACGTCCGGTCTTCTCCGGATTGCCGCCATTTCCGCTCTCGGAGTTTTTGTTCTCATTATTCTCGCGCGCGTCGTCGGTCTGTGCGCGTCCCTCTCTTCTCCGGAAACCGTTTCTTCCTTCTCTGGTCTGTGCATCCGGCTTCTGTTCGCCGCCGTTCATCTCCCTGCTTTCGCCTTCCGCGTTTTCGTGACGTCGGGATCCACGGTTTCTCCGGCGACGGGCCTCGCCTTCCGGGCGCTTCTGTCCGCCCTCGCGGCTTTCACCTGCGTCTTTCTTATCTCTGCGGTCTTTCTGATCGGAAGGCTTCCGGTCCTCCCGCTGGCTCCGGTTTTCTTTCTGATCCCTGTTTTCTTTTGTTCCGGTTGTCTCTGTCTGCTCCGCAGTCTCCTTCGACTCTTTGACCGGCTGTTTGCCGCCCTTCTTTTTCTTTGCGATTACGACGATATCCTCTGCCGCGTAGTCAGCAATCTCCTTGTCATCGCCGTTTTCAATCAGCACGCGAACCTTCTGACGGAGTACATTGACAGCCTGTACCTCTCCGCTCTGTCCATCCGGCGTCTCCACAAGATCACCGAGCCCCGGAAGTTTCTTGTTGAGGTACTCGTAGGTTTCCTCTTCGTTTTTGAGACAGCACATCAGTCTTCCGCAGACACCGGAGATCTTTGTCGGGTTCAGAGAAAGATTCTGCTCCTTCGCCATTTTGATCGACACCGGCGCAAAATCGGACAGATAGGACGCGCAGCACAACGGCCGTCCGCAGATACCGATTCCTCCCAGAAGTTTTGTCTCGTCGCGGACACCGATCTGACGGAGCTCGATTCTGGTTTTGAATACAGAAGCGAGATCCTTGACCAGTTCCCGGAAGTCCACCCTTCCGTCCGCTGTGAAGTAAAAGAGTACCTTTTTATTATCGAATGTATACTCGGCCATCACGAGCTTCATATCCAGATTGTGCTCGCGGATCTTCTGCCGGCAGATCCGGTAAGCCTCTTTTTCCTTCTCGATATTGACCCGTTCTCTCTCCAGATCCTCCTCGGAAGCGATCCGGATGACGGGACGAAGCGGTGATACCACTTTGTCATCTTCAATCTCTCTCGGAGAGAGTACGATCTTGCCGCACTCAACGCCCCTTGAAGTTTCAACAATGACGCGATCCCCTCGTTTCAGATCCATCTCTTTCGGATCGAAATAATAGACCTTCCCGGCATTCCGGAACCGCACACCGATTATTTTTACCATACGTTTAATTCTCCCTGATCGTCAGAAACATTAATTCCAGAGACAGATCAAAGTTTACATTGGCACGCAGTCTGTCTTTCGCCGTCTGTATCGACTCTTCAATCTTCTCTATCCCCTCATAGGAGCTGACACTTGCCCTCTCCTGAATCGCGTTTATTTCATCTTTGAATACCAGATTATCAACTTCTCTGGTTGCTTTAAACATCAGTACATCGTGGAACCAGAGCAGAAATACATCCATAAAATCGTATACGCCCTGTCTCTGTCCCGCGAGCTCCTTCACAGCCTCGATCATCTCGTAGACCGCAAGGGATTTTGACCTCTTCATCAGACGAACCGCATTCTCAACAGACTCCATAAATTCCGGAGATTCGGCAATCCGCTTCGCGCGTCCGATATTCCCCTGAGCGAACGACGCCATGACTTCCGCCTTGTAATCCGGCACGTGCAGCTGGCGCATCAGATACTCTTTCATTTCCTCATCCGTCACCGGCTTGATCCGAAGCGTTACGCAGCGGGACCGGATTGTCGGAAGCAGAGCTTCCGGGTTGTCGGCAAGAAGGATGATCACCGCGTACTCCGGCGGCTCTTCGATCGTTTTCAGAAGAGCGTTCTGCGCCTGCGGCGTCATGAGCGCGGCGTCATCAACAATATAGATCTTGTATGCGCTCTCGTATGGACGTATGGCGACATCATTCACCACCTGTTCCCGGATCTCATCGATTCCGACAGAATTGGGTTTCTCATGATGAACATAAATGATGTCCGGCTGGCTTCCGCTCAGTGCCTTCCGGCAGGATTCACACTGTCCGCACGGCTCGATTCCTTTCTGTTCGCACTGAAGAGTCATCGCAAAAATCGTCGCCATCAGACGTTTCCCGGAACCTTTCTCACCGCCAATGATATAAGCGTGAGAAACCTTTCCCTGCTTCACGGCACTCTGCATGTGTGCTACGACATCTTTGTGTCCGACAATGCCGGCGAATCCTTTTGCCTCATCTGGTTCACGCATATCCGTTTCCCTCCATACCCGAACATTTCGTCAAAAAGTCCAATGAATCATCATATAATTTTAACATATTAGCGAAAACTTATACAGACCCAAAATCCACGCTTTCCATGTAATCGATGCACGCCTGTATGCAGTCCCGGATTTCCCCGTTGTTCTCAAACCTTCGCCGGATTCCCTCCCCGGCGATCTTTTCCTCCGAGAAATCCTCGCAGTCCGCAAGAAACCTGCGGCACATCTCCCTGTACTTCGGCACCTCCTGCTTCCGCTCTCTCTTCAGCGCCCTCTCCAGCCGGAGCCCGTCATCCACCTCAATGTAAAGCGGAACCATCACGGATTCGCCAAAGTATTCCACCATCTTCCGGTAAGACTCCAGCGTTCCGATACCCAGATAGCTGTGCTTTTTCAGATCAATCTGCCCCTCGTCCGCCGTGAAGTAATGCCACGGACCGAAAACCGTATGGTAGACTCTCTCCTCAATGATCCTTCCTTCTCTCCGGAGCTTTTCGAGTTTTTCCGCGTCAGCAAAAAAATATTCTCTGCCGTCCTGTTCGCCTTCCCGCATCGGCCGTGTGGTGTATATGATCAGCGGCTCTACTTTTCCCTGAAGTGTCTCGTTTTCCAGGATTGCGGAATAAATGTGGTCTTTTCCGCTGGCGCTCTTTCCCATTATGTAAAAAATATGACTCATATCCAACTCCTTCTGTATCCGGATCGCCATTATGCCTAAAATGTCTGATATAAAGCTGTAAAAAATGAGAATATTGAATAATTATTATAGCATAAATCCCTCCGGCAGAATATAATGGATTATAGAGAACGGATGGGGCCGTCTCAAAATGCAATTTGGAGGAGTTTTTACATGGATATACAAACACAGATTTCAAACAGTCACGCCGCCTACGCGGGCATGATCGTTGAGATCGAGTCTCTCACGGATGCTGTCCGGGATCATCTGGAAACCCAGCCGGCAATGCTGAAGGTGGAACTCGATATAATGATTCAGGGACTGTTGTTCCGCACAATTCTTGCCGATAACGATCCGGCGCCGAACAAGCTGCAGTTCATCCGTACCTTTACGCGCTCCGGTGATTTTCTTGTTCTTCTCGGAAACGAGATGTCCTTCCCGGTTACCTGGGACAACTTTGAGTACGTAAACGGAACCTTTGACAGCAAACACCGCCGTCAGTTCCGCGAACTGATCACAGAGGTTACGCAGAGAATCTCCCGTGATTTCACGCACAAACTGTGCATCCTAGCGCAGATGACGGGTAGAGTCGATACCGTCTACACAATGTTCTCCGCGTCTCTTCGCACCATTATGAGCACCGTGACCGCTCTGAACAACGATCAGACCCGCGCGGAGATCAAAGCCGCAGGCCCGATCTTCGAAGAACTCTTTGCGAATGTCTGGGATGAGAATATGAAGGAACTCGAGGAAACACTTGCCTCTGTCCGTTCATAAAAAGAATGTAACTCAGAACAAAGTCCTGCGGCGCGCGAGCAGAATCGCGTAAGCGATCTTCTCATCTGCGAGCTGCGCATCTAAGCGGAGCGTTTTGTGTTATAGAAATTCCAGAGGAATTTCTTATAACACGAAAAAGAGGCAGTTGCACAGCGCACATACCGAACCATGTGCCCTGTGTAACCGCCTCTTTTTGTTTCGGAAAAAGCAAACTCCGCCTGTGAACGTTGTTCTCTGTCTTTTCTGCAGATACCGCTCAGATCTTGAATCGGTATCCCACGCCCCAGATCGTCTCGATGTACTGCGGCTTGGCCGTGTTGTACTCGATCTTTTCCCGGATCTTTTTGATATGTACCGTGACCGTCGCGATGTCGCCGACCGAATCCATGTTCCAGATTTTCTGGAAGAGTTCTTCCTTTGTAAAGACATGATTCGGGTTCTCCGCAAGGAAGGTCAGAAGGTCAAATTCCTTGTTCGTGAAGTTCTTCTCCTCTTTGTTCACCCACACCCTTCTCGCCGTCTTGTCAATGCGGATTCCGCGGATTTCGATAACATCGTTCTTCGACTGGCCGCTGCTGACCAGACGCTCATATCTCGCGAGATGCGCCTTCACCCTGGCCACCAGCTCGCTCGGCGAAAACGGCTTTGTCATATAGTCGTCCGCCCCGAGGCCGAGGCCGTGGATCTTGTCGATGTCATCTTTTTTCGCGGACACGATGATAATCGGAGTATTCTTCTTCTCGCGGATCTGACGGCAGATCGCAAAACCGTCGATCCCCGGAAGCATGAGATCGAGAATAAACATATCGAAGTCTTCCGCGAGCGCCCGGTCTCTTCCTCTCTCTCCGTCTGTTTCAATCATCACTTCGAAGCCGGACAGTTCAAGATAATCTTTCTCAAGTTCCGCAATCGATTCTTCATCTTCAATGATCAGTATTCTGCTCATCTTCAACCTCCTGATATTTTCGAAGCACAAAATAGATTACCGTGCCGAGCCCCTCTCTGCTGGTGGCCCACACTTTTCCCTCGTGATCCTCCACGATCTTTTTCACGATGGACAGCCCGATGCCGCTGCCTCCCCTTGAACTTCTCGCTGTATCGCTCCTGTAGAAGCGGTCGAAGATCCTGGATATATCTTTCTGTGCGATTCCCTTTCCGTTATCTTCAATCTCCACCTGTATAAACTCACCCACATCGCGCAGGCGGATGTTGATGATGCCGTCCGTCTTGTCCATATACTTGACGGAGTTACCGACGATGTTGTTGATCACGCGGCGCATCTGCTCCGGATCCGCGATAATCAGCGGTTCCCCGGTCAGATAATTGAAATAATTCAGCTGGATGTTCTGGCTCTCCAGCTCGAGACTGAGCTCATCCACACAATCGATAAAGTAATCCCGCACATGGATCTTCTGAAAATTATACGGTATGCGGTTTGCCTCGATTTTCGAATAGGTCGTCAACTCATCGATCAGTCTCTCGATCTCCACAGCCTTGCTGTAGATCGTCCGGATATACTTCTTCTGTTTCTCCGGCGTCGCGGCAACGCCGTCAATAATTCCCTCCGCGTATCCCTTGATCGCTGTGACAGGTGTCTTCAGGTCATGGGAGATATTGCTGATCAGTTCTTTGCTCTTGCTGTCACTGCTGACTTTTTCTTCCGCGGACTCCTTCAGGCGGATCCGCATCTCTTCAAAGTCGTCGCAGAGATCATTGATCTCACGGACGCCCGTGCCGGAGACACTGTAATTGAGATTTCCGTCTCGAATATTCTGCGCCGCCGTCTGCAGCTCGCGGATCGGATTCATGACTCCCCGGTAGATCCAGAAACCGATAAACATACAGGTCACGGACAGAATAATGAGAATCAGTACAACCGTTTCGATCATCGCATTCTTCAGCTGAGGCGCTGTATTGGTCAGTATGCTCATCAGAAAAACGCTGCAGCGCGTGCCGTCCGGCAACTGAAAATCCAGCTGATTCAGCATAATCTGATCCCGGATCTGTACCGAAGAAGCAGTCACCGTTCCGCGGATTCCGTCTCCGGGGTCAGCGCCGGTATTCCCCCCGCCCGCATAGGCCGGCAGTGTCGAAAAAAGCTTCTGATCTGGCGCATCGCTGCTCCCGTTGTACGTAACTTTCTCCTCTTCACGCACAAGAAGAAACGCCCCGTTTTCATTCAGCTCTTCGTTGATCCTGTCCAGAACTTCCGTATTGCGGATCTCTTCCGGTTTTTTCTCGATCAGAGACTGTATCTCCGTCTGTTTCTCGTCCATCGCCTTCGAAATAAAAATGGCGTTGTTGTAGAGACTGTCCATGCCTGGTTTGTCAATGCCATAGTGCTTTCCGATCGAATGGATCCTGTAATTGACCAGCAGAAAAAAGACAAGACTGCAGAGAATTACCGGAATAACAATCACCGCGAGAAACGCCACGCCGATTCGGGTCCGGAGATCCATATTTGTTCTATTTTTCATCCTTTTTGGAAAAACCTCTCGATTTCTTTATTACACAGCAATTATAGCATAGTGCTTTTCTGCCGTTTCTTAAAGATTTGTAAAACAGGAAGCCCCCGGCCATCCGCTGTGTGTCATAGAGATTCCGAAAGAATTTCCCGTAACATAAGAGGACTGCCCGGAGGTTCACATTTTCTGTAAACACTCCGGACAGTCCAAGCTCCGATCCGCCTGGCGGATCATTCTGTTCATTTCGTAGTTTTTTATTCAGATTCTTCTCGAAGGCTATTACAGATATCCCGTGCACCGCACATCTCTGCCCGGTGGAAACACCCTCAGAGAGCAGCCTTCAGAGCCTCTGCCTTGTCTGTTCTCTCCCACGGAAGATCTACGTCTGTGCGGCCGAAGTGACCGTAAGCAGCCGTCGCTTTGTAGATCGGACGGCGAAGGTCAAGCATCTTGATGATGCCGGCCGGACGAAGATCGAAGTTTTTGCGGACGATCTCTACCAGCTTCTCATCAGAAACCTTTCCTGTTCCGAAAGTATCAACCATGACGGATGTCGGCTCGGCAACGCCGATGGCGTAGGAGAGCTGAATCTCGCACTTGTCTGCCAGACCTGCGGCAACGATATTCTTTGCAACGTAACGTGCGGCGTATGCAGCAGAACGGTCAACCTTTGTGCAGTCCTTACCGGAGAAAGCTCCGCCGCCGTGACGGGCATATCCGCCGTAGGTATCTACGATGATCTTACGTCCTGTGAGGCCGGCGTCACCGTGAGGTCCTCCGATTACAAATCGGCCGGTCGGATTGATGAAGATCTTTGTCTTCTCGTCGATCATATTCTTGTCGAGAACCGGATCAAAGACATATTTTCTGATATCCTCGTGGATCTGCTCCTGTGTCACTCCCTCGTCATGCTGTGTGGAGAGAACAACAGCCTCCAGTCTGGACGGTTTACCATTCTCATCATACTCTACAGAAACCTGTGTCTTTCCGTCCGGACGAAGGTATGTCAGTGTTCCGTTCTTGCGAACCTCTGTCAGCTTCAGAGCAAGTTTATGCGCAAGCTCGATCGGATAAGGCATAAGCTCCGGTGTCTCGTTGCAGGCATAACCGAACATCATTCCCTGGTCGCCGGCACCTGTATCCAGATCGTCGGTGAGGGAACCTTCTTTTGCCTCAAGAGCCTTGTCAACGCCCATCGCGATATCCGCAGACTGCTGATCCAGAGCAACCATAACCGCGCAGGTGTGTCCGTCGAAACCTGTCTTCGCGTCATCATATCCGATCTCATTGACCGTCTTGCGGACAATCGACGGAATATCCAGTTTTGCGTTCGTTGTAATCTCACCTGTTACAAGGATGAATCCTGTACAGGAAGCCGTCTCACATGCTACTCGGCTCATCGGATCCTGCTCGAAGCAGGCATCGAGGATGGCGTCGCTGACAGCATCGCAGACTTTGTCCGGATGTCCTTCGGTTACTGACTCAGATGTAAATAATCTTTTTTCCATTTTTTCCTCCTAATAGATGAACTGCTATTCCTGCTTTCCGGAAAAAAAAGACGGCCCGGATCGCGCGATCCCGGAATCTTCTAATCTTCCGGATCTATCTCAAACAGTGGTCGCACATTGAGTCAAAAAAAAGCGGTCCAATAAACATGAATTGGATCCGCTACCAACTCCCTTATTGTTCGAAAATCTCGCTCAGGCAGGCACCTTCCGTAAACGGGGTTGCCGTGGTTTCACAGGTCCTATGTACCTCCGCCACTCTGAATAAGAGAAAGCATTATGCAGTTTTTTATACAAACTAACCTTAACGCATTTATCTGACAGCGTCAAGAATTATTCGACACGTTTTGTCAGATTTTTTTGTTTTTAAAAGCATGTCGCTCACGACATGCTCACAAAGATCGCAGATGCGAAAGATCTCCCACCGCTCAAGTGCGAATCCCGGCAAAGCATTCTTCCGTAAACGCAGGACGCGCACCGGCCATTCGTGATGTCCGGTGCGCATTCTTCATATAATCTATCACTTGCGACATTCCCGCGCCGTGCGCAGAGAAAAACCTCCGCCGATCGCGTGTGCCCTCTCATGATCTTCCGTAATCAACCCACGCGGAGACGGAATTTCTGAATTTCCCTCTCATCGCTGACTCTCTCGATCTCAGCTCCAAGGTCGCGGAACTTTCGATCGAAATCCTCATACCCGCGCAGAATGTAGATAATATCGTCCACAACGGTGATTCCTTCCGCTGCCAGTCCGGCGATGACAAGTGCTGCGCCTGCTCTAAGATCCGGTGCGCTGACTCTTGCGCCTGTGAGAGAATCCGTACCATCGATGATCGCGGAATTTCCCTCAACCTTAATGGTAGCTCCCATGCGTGTCAGCTCGTCTGCGTATTTAAAGCGGTTCTCGAAGATACTCTCCGTGACAATACTCGTTCCCTCAGCAAGGGTCAGCGTAACTGCCATCTGCGGCTGCATATCTGTCGGGAATCCCGGATAAGGAAGGGTCTTCACATGTGTCCTGGTGAGTCTGCGCTTCGCGCATACGCGCACAGCGTCATCGAACTCCTCCACTTCACAGCCGATCTCCTGCATCTTTGCCGTCATTGCCTCAAGATGCTTCGGGATGACGTCCTTAATCAGAACATCGCCTCTGGTAGCTGCCGCTGCCATCATATACGTACCGGCCTCGATCATGTCCGGAACTACAGCGTATGCCGTCTTGTGCAGACTCTCAACGCCGCGGATACGGATGACATCGGTACCGGCGCCCTTGATATTCGCTCCCATGCTATTCAGGAAGTTCGCCACGTCTACGACATGCGGCTCCTTGGCTGCATTCTCAATAATTGTATTGCCGCGGGCCAGTGCCGCAGCCATCATGATATTGATGGTAGCTCCTACGGATACCATATCCAGGAAGATATGCGCTCCGTGGAGATCCTCAGCGGAAGCCATGATTACGCCATGCTTGATGTTGACTGTTGCGCCAAGCGCGCGAAAGCCTTTCAAATGCTGATCGATCGGTCTGCTTCCGATGTTGCATCCGCCCGGAAGCGGAACCTCTGCATGTTTGTATTTTCCAAGAAGAGCACCCAGAAGATAGTAGGATGCGCGGATCTTCTTAATAAACTCATAATCAACGCTGACAGAACCGATCGATGATCCGTTGATCTTGACGGAATGGCGATCAATTCTATCTACCTCTGCTCCGATCTCGCCGATGGCCTCGAGCAGAACATTTATATCACTGACATCCGGAATGTTTTCCACAAGTACCGGCTCATTTGTCATTATTGCAGCAGTCAGGATAGCAAGTGCAGCGTTTTTGGCTCCCCCAATTTCCACTTCACCAACGAGAGGATTCCCTCCCTTGATTACATACTTATCCATATTTACCTCAAATTCTATCAGCTGCTTTCTCCCCAGTCGGCAGCCGATGATTCAAATCATGTGCCGAAAAAAACGGCGTCTCAAGATTCGTCTTATAATAATAACCTATGAACTCGCATTTGTAAACCAGAATCGCCGCCAGGCCGCGTCACTGTTCGCTTTCGCGAAAAAAGCGTCAGCTTTTCATGCGTTTCCCCCTTGTTTTTTCAGATATTTTTTCCTATTTTCGTGACTATTTTTGATAATAGTTAAAGATTTTTTACAGTGATTTTTCGATCAGACTGAGTGTATCTTCGATATCCTTTCCGGTCTCATCGATGATAATGTCCGCATATTTCTCGTAGAGCACACTTCTTTCTTCGAAGATATCCCGGAGTGTCTGACCTGCGCGGAGAACAACTCCCCTGTTGTGAAGATTACCAAGTCTCTTTTCCAGCTCATCAAAAGGAAGCTTCAGATAGATGACCGTAGCGATTTCTTTCAGATGAGCCATCGCGTTCTCCCCGTAGACGGCGCTTCCTCCGGTGGCAATGACCGCCTTTTCGGCGTCGATCGATGCGTTTACCTGATCCTCGATCCTCAGGAATCCATCCGTTCCCTCCTGCTCGATGATCTCTTTCAGAAGGCGCTTCTCCCGTTTCTGGATCAGAAGATCCGAATCCATGAATTCGTAGCCCAGTTCCTTTGCGAGTATAACTCCGATCGTACTTTTTCCTACGCCCGGCATACCGATTAATACTATATTGCTTTTCATTTTTTCCTCTTGCGTATTTTCCTTATTAACACAAAGTCCGCGCCTCCTTCGGGAAGGACACGCTGCGGACAGACGACGGGCCTGTCCGGGTGACATTTCTGCCCAAAAAGGCTGCCACACTGTATGTAGTGCAGCAGCCTCCGAAATTTCTAAATTATACTGTGATCAGCACGTAATGCTTAGACTACTCCCTGAGCGATCATAGCATCTGCAACTTTCAGGAAACCTGCAATGTTTGCACCTGCTGCGTAATCACCCTCTTTGCCGTACTCTTTTGCAGCAGCATCGATGTTGTGAACGATGTTGATCATGATCTGTTTCAGCTTAGCATCAACCTCCTCGAATGTCCAGGAGAGACGCTCGCTGTTCTGGGACATCTCAAGAGCGGATGTAGCAACACCACCTGCGTTTGCAGCTTTTGCCGGTCCGAAGATAACGCCCTGCTCTTTGAGGTACTCTGTAGCATCCAGAGTAGTAGGCATATTTGCACCCTCACATACAGCGATTACGCCGTTTGCAACCAGTGCCTTTGCATCATCAAGGTTGAGCTCGTTCTGTGTAGCGCAAGGAAGAGCGATATCAGCTTTAACGCCCCATACGCCGCCGTCAGCTCTGCCCTCATGATATACAGAGTTCGGACGAAGCTCTTTGTACTCAGTAAGACGTGCTCTGTGCTGCTCTTTTACAAGCTGAAGAGTAGCTACATCTACTCCGTCCGGATCATAGATCCAGCCTGTAGAATCAGAACATGTAAGAACCTTAACACCAAGCTGGTTAGCTTTCTGAATAGCGTAGATAGCAACGTTTCCGGAACCGGATACTACTGCTGTCTTGCCTGCGATATCGATGTTGTTGATCTTAAGAAGCTCCTCTGTGAAGTAGAGAAGACCATAACCTGTAGCCTCAGTTCTTGCAAGAGATCCGCCGTATGTAAGACCCTTTCCTGTAAGAACTCCCTCGTAGAGACCTGTAATTCTCTTGTACTGTCCGTACATGAAACCGATCTCACGTGCGCCTGTTCCGATATCACCTGCCGGAACGTCTGTGTCAGCGCCGATGTGTTTGTAGAGCTCTGTCATGAAGCTCTGGCAGAATCTCATAACCTCGTTGTCAGATTTTCCCTTCGGGTCGAAGTCAGAACCACCCTTACCTCCGCCGATCGGAAGGCCTGTCAGAGAGTTCTTGAAGATCTGCTCGAAACCAAGGAATTTGATGATTCCGAAATATACGGAAGGATGGAGACGAAGTCCTCCTTTGTAAGGTCCGATTGCACTGTTGAACTGTACACGGTATCCTGTGTTAACCTGTACCTGACCGTTGTCATCTACCCACGGTACGCGGAAGCGGATCTGACGCTCCGGCTCACAAAGTCTCTCAAGAAGAGCGAGCTTTCTGTACTGCTCCTCGTGTTTCTCAGCTACCGGGCGAACGGTCTCCAGGAACTCCTTAACTGCCTGATGGAACTCCGGTTCACCAGCATTCTTTGCTACAACTTTCTCATAGACCTCATCTACGTAAGACATTGATGTTTCCTCCTCACAATTACTTTCATATTCATAATTTTTTACATTTTAATAGTTTAAACTAATAAACTACCTGTGCCAAATTATAGCATGTGCTATTTTCTCATGCAAGAAGTTTTTTCCGATTATTCAAAAAAAGTATTGCTTTTGCTGATTTATACTTAAAATTCAGTATATTTTGCAAGTTTGAATTCAAAAAATGCAGAATGACGGCTGTCATCCTGCATTCATGTGTATTATGTCTAATCAATGGAAAGCATCTGCCTTCTTTGTTGTGAAAGTAACGGAGTACTTTCCTAAACGGCCCTTTCTTCTTTCGAAATCCGACTCATTCCGACGGCCGCATCTGTCGGATTATCAATCATTTCCTTATACAGTGTCCGCGGATCTCACCCTTATCGTCCCTGCTGAAGCGCTGTCATAAAGGAAGGAATCAGCTGTTTCTTTCTGGAGATCACGCCCCGCAGCACACAGCTCTCCGGTTCAGCCTCAATATGGAAGGCTCCTTCAATGAGATTCTTTGCCCTCTCCCCGTTGTCGTTGCTGTAGTAGAGAAGCTCCGTCGACTCGTCGATGATATTCGTCAGCATAAAGAATACCATCTCAATGTCATGCTTGCCGCACTCTGCTTTCAGCTGCGGGATCAGCGCGCTCTTAATAAATTCAAGTTCTTCTTTGGACATCGAACTGATCTGTCCTACACCGAAGTTCGTATCTTCTATATTAAACTTCTTGTAATCCTGGAAGAAAATCTCCTGCGGAGTCTTGTCCTCGAGATTACTTCCCGCGCGGAACATAGCCGACGCGTATTTCTCGATATCCTCAATTCCGGCTGTGGCTGCCAGTTCCATTGCCGCCTTGCGATCCAGCGGTGTACAGGTCGGCGAGCGGAAGAGCAGGGTATCGGAGATGATCGCCGACATCAGAAGTCCCGCGATCTTTTTCGGAATCTCCAGACGTTTCTCATGATACGTCTCGTAGATGATTGTCGCCGTACAGCCTACCGGCTCGTTCCGAAACATGATGGGCGCCATTGTCTCCAGAGAACCGAGTCTGTGATGATCCAGAATTTCGAGAATCTCTGCCTCGTCGACATTGAGAACTGCCTGTGATTTCTCATTGTGATCGACAAGAATCAGTCTCTTTCCATGGCGGCCGATCAGATTACGTCTGGAGATCGTCCCCACATAGAGTCCTTTTTTGTCGAGAATCGGATAATCTCTGTGGCGGCTGTTCTTCATAACATTCTCGATATCGTCAATCTTATCCGTGACACGGAAAGTAATCAGATTGTCTTTCATCATAAGATGCCGGATCGGAATCGCCTGGTTGATCAGTCTGGCGATCGTATAGGTATCATGCGGACTGCTGATCACCACACACTTTGCTTCCTCCGCAAGCTTCAGAATCGAACCGCTGACCTTCGCCCCGAGTCCGACGACAATACAGCCGGCCTTCAGATCCAGACAGCAGAGCTGATCCTCTGCCCTGTTTCCGACAACGACAAGATCATTCTGCTGAATGTACTGCTCCATCGTGTCCGGATGAAAAGCACCGATGACAACGCGTCCCTTGTCGAGACATCTGCTTCCGTCACCGACAAGAATCGTTCCGTCCAGAGTCTCCGCGATCGAATCGTATCTGGCTTTCGCCTGAGAAAGAATGTCGCTGTCATACACGTCCATATAGGACTTTGCGATATCCGTGACAGTGATCAATCCCTCCAGTTCCCTCTCTGTAGTTGTAATAGGAAGAGTTACGATGTTCTGTTCTCTCATCATCTTCCATGCCTTTTTGACAGAGATGTCACCGGTCACTCCCGGAACCTCGTGAATATCGATTTCCTCGACCTGTGTCGCTACATCAGGAAGATACTTCGGCGTCTCGATACCGAAATATTTTAATACGAATTCCGTCTCTTCATTAATCTGTCCCGCGCGTCTGGAACAGTAGACCCTGCCGTCTTTTTCCGTTCTGTTTTTCAGATCTGCATATGCAATCGCGGAACAGATCGAATCCGTATCGGGATTTCTGTGGCCGACAACATATACTTCTTCCTGCTTCATCCCGGATTTCTCAGTCATTGCACTTTCCTTTCTTACTAAATCTCTCCATGTTTTCCTAAATATAACATTCTTTTCATAGAAGGTAAAGTTTTAACTTTCGTCACTATCTGTTCTATGGTATACTATAAAGTAAATTTTTAATAATCGATGAGGTGATTACTATGGCAGATGAAATGACAATGGATGATTTTTCCAAAGCTGTTGATGAATCCTTCACATCTTTCAAGGATGAAGGCGAAGCAAACTGGGAAAAATTAAAAGAATATCAGGCAAACAAAACTCCGCTCACAGTAACAGTTGACGGTGTGGTAAACAAAGGCGTGATCTCCAACGTAGAGGGCGTTCGCGGATTTATCCCGGCTTCCCGTCTTGCGATCGGTCATGTCGATGATCTGAATGCCTACCTCGGCAAAGAACTCCAGATCGTCATCCGTGAAGTCGATGAGCAGAAAGGCCGTCTGATTCTTTCCGCAGTAGAGCTTCTTCGCGCAAAGGCAGATGAGGAGAAAAAGGCAAAGATCGAAGCGATCGAAATCGGTGCTGTTATGGATGGTAAAGTAGAGAGCATTCAGTCTTACGGAGCATTCATCGATCTCGGAGACGGCCTTTCCGGTCTTGTTCATATCTCCCAGATTTCCAACAAGAGAGTGAAATCTGTAGAGGATGTTCTCAAAGCAGGACAGGACGTTAAAGTCAAAGTAATCCGTGTCAAAGACGGAAAACTCAGCCTCTCCATGAAAGCTCTGGAAGAAGGAGCAGAAGATACAGCTTCTGAGCGCCGCGAGCGCACACCGGACTTCAAGCTTCCGAAGGCAGAGAACATCAGCACAAACCTCGGATCTCTTCTGAAGGACATCAAGCTGAACTAATAAATTCTCAGGATAATTCAAAGTCTCAATGGGATTCAAAGACTTCAGAATTATACTTCTTACAAAAAAAACAGCCGGATAAATGATCCAGTCAATCATTTATCCGGCTGCTTTTTCATATTCACCAATATCCGGAGGCGCTTTCTTCAAAAGCTCCTCCTTTTCTTTTTTGGTTAATCGCTTGATCCTGGCTTCTCTGCTCATAGCCTCACGCCTGTTCTCAAATGTCTCATAGTAAACAAGCGAGACCGGAAGGTGACTGTGTGTATATTTACAGCCCTTCCCGGACTTATGAGCCTTCAGCCTTCCCAGAAGATCATTGGTCCATCCCGTATAAAGAGAACCGTCGCAACATCTGAGTATATAGATGTATGCGTACGTTTTCTCTTCCTGATCATTCGGTTTAGTCATCATAACTCGGCAGCTGTCCGTAGAGATATTTCGCATCGGCCAGATGCGGATTCGGATCATCCTCTGTATTCGCACCGGCAGTGACCAGAATATACTCCGTGCCGTCCCCGGCTTTTGCGGAGCTGGCCAGACAGTGGCCGGCCTCATCGGTAAATCCCGTTTTCGCTCCTGTGATCTCTGTGCCATTACGAAGAAGCGGCGAACCGAGATAGGTGAACGCCGTACTACTCAGCTGAAGACCATCCGGATTCAGACCGAGGGGACCTGTAGTGTGCACATGTGTGCAGAATACAGTCTTGAAGGTTTCATTCTGAAGAGCAGCCTGAAGGAGTTTGATCATATCCGCGCAGGTTGTGTAATGCTCCTCGTTTGTAAGACCCGTACAATTGGTAAAATGCGTATCCGTCATTCCCAGCTGTTGTGCCTTTTCATTCATCATATTTACAAATCCCGATTCGGATCCTCCGATTGCGTCCGCAATCGCATAGCAGGCGTCAGCTCCGGACGGAAGCATGATACCGTAGAGCACATCATTGTAGCTTACAACGTCTCCGGCCATGAAGTTCGCAGTCGTCGCTCCCTCTGTGTAGGCTCTGTCATACTCACCACCGGTAAATGTAACCGTATCCTCGAGATTCGTAATATGTTCAATCGCGACAAGCGTCGTCATGATCTTCGTCATGGAGGCAGGATATATTCTCTGCGTACTGTTCATATCCAGAATGACTTTGTTGTCACTGAGTCGCATCATGCAGGCGTTCGGACTGTAAAGCCCCGATGTGTCGAAGGTCAGCTCCTGCTTCTGCTGCGCCGTCTCCTCCGATGACGTCACCAGCGGTTCAAAGACTGTTTTCTCCCCGGCGTAGCTGATTGAAAAACTCTTTACCGATTCGGATGCCACGGTGTTTTTTTCCGCGTTAATTCTGGCTCTCAGAAGTGTCGCAAGAATAAATACAAGAAGCAGGGAGAGTACAAGAACCGCAATACTGATAATCTTCAATGCCTTTTTCTTCGCTTCTCTCTCCTTCGCCCGTCTCTGCTTGGCGGAGAGTTTTTTCTTTTTCTTCTTTACCGGCTTTTTCTTCGGAACAGGATACTTCTTCTGTTGAGAAGGCTCCTTCTCGGATCCTTCGGCAGCTGCATCCTTTCCATCCGTATCCAATGTTTTGTCTGCTTCTGCCTCTTTCTCTTCCAGTGTCTCCTCCGGGTTGTTTTCCTTGTCTTTTCCCTGAATTTCTTTCAGGGCATTTAGATCAAAGATCTTCGTAGATCCGGTATCTTCTGTTTCGATGCTCTCCTGCTCCTCTTCCGTCTCCGGTATAGGATCTTCGGCTACCTCATCCTCATTCTCAGGCAGATCATCATTCAGGGACTGCGCGGCTTTCTCCGCTTTTTCCTGTTGTTCAACAACTGTATTGGTTACACCGTTGATGGCTGCCTCCAACGCCGATAAATCCATTGTCTTTGCTTTATGATCAAGTGCAGGAAGATCCAGATCAATGTTCAACTCGAGGTAATCGCCAGCCTCTGCGTCGATCTCATCGTTCTCCGGCTCATTATTATTCTTAGCCATAAATCTCCTCTTTCCTAAATTGTATTTTTTACATCAATAATTTAGTATATCGTGTAATCTTCTGAAAATCAACTGCACATCCCGCAGTGCGTTTGATGGTATCAGTATTTTTTTACAAATTCGATTCCAGACTGTTTCGACAAGAGCAATTTCTTATAACATAAAAAAGCACTTCAATAACTGAAGTGCTTTGATAAATGAAGCATCGGGGACTCGAACCCCGGACAACTTGATTAAAAGTCAAGTGCTCTACCACCTGAGCTAATGCTCCATGTTAAATTAAAAGTGCCTAGTTCCGGAATCGAACCAGAGACACGTAGATTTTCAGTCTACTGCTCTACCAACTGAGCTAACTAGGCACAAAATTGCGGGAGAAGGATTTGAACCTTCGACCTTCGGGTTATGAGCCCGACGAGCTTCCTGACTGCTCCATCCCGCGACATTATTTAATTCTAGCTAAAAGCCGATGATCGGACTCGAACCGATAACCTGCTGATTACAAATCAGCTGCTCTGCCAATTGAGCCACATCGGCATTTCCTAAAAAGGAAACTGGGTGGTGGTGGATTCGAACCACCGAAGCAATCGCAGCAGATTTACAGTCTGTCCCCTTTGGCCACTCGGGAAACCACCCATAATAAATGGGACCTATAGGGCTCGAACCTATGACCCTCTGCTTGTAAGGCAGATGCTCTCCCAGCTGAGCTAAGATCCCATATTATTTAATTATGTATTGACTTTCATCAATACAGCGACCCGGAACGGATTCGAACCGTCGACCTCCGCCGTGACAGGGCGGCGCTCTAACCAACTGAGCCACCGGGCCATTTGAGATATGTACAACATACCTTCAAAACTGAACACACGAACTTATCTTTCTGCATTTATTCACTTTAAAGAATCGGTCATTCAAAAACGCTTCGCGTTTTTTATGGCGATTCTTTTTACAGAATCGGTCATTCGAAAGCACTTCGTGCTTTCTTCATGAAGTTTGCAAAGCAAACTTTCGTCTCCAACCATCCACAGCCCTGCAAATGCTTCGCACTTGCGGTCTGCGCCTGGTCGGAGTCGACCGATTCTTTGTTATAGGTCAAACCCTCGACCGATTAGTAACAGTCAGCTCCACACCTTACGGTGCTTCCACCTCTGCCCTATCAACCTTGTCGTCTTCAAGGGGTCTTACTTCTTTCGAATGGGAGTTCTCATCTTAAGGGGGGCTTCACGCTTAGATGCCTTCAGCGTTTATCCCTTCCGGACTTGGCTACTCGG